>NZ_JBJXHL010000018.1:0-455 GCF_046159805.1 Kurthia sp. ISK08 | reverse complement strand
GCCGTAGGCTTAGGCATTGAAGCCATTCAAAAAGGCTTTCAAGTCTATTTCATAACAATGGGAGAATTAATTCAGTTATTGAAAACAGAAGAATTTACACATCGCTCACAAATCCAATTAAAACGTTTGAGAGCATCAGATTTAATTATTATTGATGATGTGATGTATATGGCTTTAGATCAACGGGAAGCCACTTTATTCTTTCAACTCGTACATCAGCTATACGAACAAAGTTCGCTAATATTGACATCAAATCGAAGTCCAGAAGAATGGACAGAGTTAGTGGATAACCAAGGGATGATGACTGCTATTTTAGACCGCCTGTTACACAGAGTCGAGGTCATTCATATGAACAATGAAAGTCATCGTTTAAAACATCAACAAAGAATCTTTACCGAATAAAAAGTGTTCATCCTTAATGAGCAAAAAATGTTCAATTTGGGTTGACGGTGACA
>NZ_JBJXHL010000017.1:0-554 GCF_046159805.1 Kurthia sp. ISK08 | reverse complement strand
TGACAGTTAGAAAAACCGAGGAGGACATTTCACATTATGAAAAAACAAATTATCGCACTGACAGGTGCCATCGCATTATCAACAGCAGCATTCGCAGGTACAGCGTCAGCGAAGACAATTACGATCCAATCAGGTGACACACTATCGAAATTAGCAGCAGAGCACAACACAACAGTGCGTACGCTTCAAAATATGAATCATATTAAATCAGCAAACTTAATCTATGCAGGCGCTCAACTAGAAGTTGGTGACGGCAATGGCAACGCAACTTACCAAGCTCCTGTAAAACAACAAACAACACAATCAACATATAAAGCACCAGCGCAACAACAAACACAAGCAAAATCAACATATAAAGCGCCAGTACAACAAAAACAACAAGCACAAACACAAACAAAGTCATATCAATCAACACAAAAAGCAAGTAATGCATCATCATACCAAGGTTCATCATCTTCAGCGAAATCATGGATTGCCCAAAAAGAATCAAGCAACTCATATGAAGCAAGAAGTGCAACAGGTAAATATATTGGTAAATACCAATTAGATAAATC
>NZ_JBJXHL010000016.1:0-853 GCF_046159805.1 Kurthia sp. ISK08 | reverse complement strand
TTGGTGGAGCCTAGCGGGATCGAACCGCTGACCTCCTGCGTGCAAGGCAGGCGCTCTCCCAGCTGAGCTAAGGCCCCAATATAATGGGTATGTTGTTAATGGTCGGAATGACAGGATTCGAACCTGCGACCCCTTGGTCCCAAACCAAGTGCTCTACCAAGCTGAGCTACATTCCGGAAATGGTGCGCCCGGCAGAAGTCGAATCCACAACCTTCTGATCCGTAGTCAGACGCTCTATCCAATTGAGCTACGGGCGCAAAAATAAGTATATACGGTTTTTAAAAATGGTGCCGAGGGCCGGAATCGAACCGGCACGGTGATCACTCACCGCAGGATTTTAAGTCCTGTGCGTCTGCCAGTTCCGCCACCCCGGCATATTTGGAGCGGAAGACGAGGTTCGAACTCGCGACCCCCACCTTGGCAAGGTGGTGTTCTACCACTGAACTACTTCCGCAATATGCTTAGATATTTTTTATCTGACAGTTATGAAATTATAAGAAACTATGGTGCGGGTGAAGGGAGTCGAACCCCCACGCCTTGCGGCGCTAGATCCTAAGTCTAGTGCGTCTGCCAATTCCGCCACACCCGCATAGTAAATATTAAAGTGGTGAGTCATGCAGGATTCGAACCTGCGACCCTCTGATTAAAAGTCAGATGCTCTACCAACTGAGCTAATGACTCAAAATGGTGCCGGCGAAAGGAGTCGAACCCTCGACCTACTGATTACAAGTCAGTTGCTCTACCAACTGAGCTACACCGGCATATTTTGATGGTGGAGGATGACGGGATCGAACCGCCGACCCCCTGCTTGTAAGGCAGGTGCTCTCCCAGCTGAGCTAATCCTCCATTATAT
>NZ_JBJXHL010000014.1:0-2631 GCF_046159805.1 Kurthia sp. ISK08 | reverse complement strand
TTTTAAATTCCTAGGACCAGCAGCACTAAACCCTGGACAAGGAAAACCAAAAGAGTATATATCCGCTTCAGGAAAAGATTGTAGATGCCGAATATTAGCATTTTGAATAGTCGTTTCTGGAAAGTAGTTTGTATATGTCTCTATGGCTTCTTTAAAAAAATCTAAAGCATATACCGTCTTAAATAAACTTTTACTTCTTAAAGAAGTAAATTGTTCTTTTTCCCGAATGTCTATATTTCTTCCTAGATTCGCTTCAATACCTGCCCATTCAAAGCCTAGTTCAAAACCTCCGCATCCGCTGAACAGAGAAACAATACTAATTTTCTTTGAATCATATGTTGGTGCTAAAGTTACTACGTCTTTCTTAGTTTGTAATTCATTCTCTACAAGTAATGAAAATACTTCTTTTACTGTTAGTTCTTCAGTCATTGCCCTAACCCTTTTCGATTGTTTTCACAAACGAAAAAGGATAAGAATAAATCGTGTGTTGAAAGTGACGAAATTTCTCAACTGGCTCTAAGTGGTCAGTTTACTCCTCACTTATTCCTTTTACATCAACAAAGCATTTCCGTGCCCTGTTGTCTCTTGCGTCAATGAGAGAAAGTAATCAACGACTACTTATAACCTGCTCTAGCAGGACTTTAAAGACAAGACTTCAGTAAAAAAATACATATAGTTCCTCCTTTACTTTTTCTCTTGAACGAAACCTCTAAAAATTGCTTGATGATTAATACGATAAATCAAGAAGCGGTTGCTATTAGTAGAACGTTCAAGGATTGGATAGTGCAACCATCCTTTTAGTTAAATATTTGAGAACGACAAAAAAAACACTTTCTCAAATAAAAGTTCAGACGAGTCCCTATAAGGATCGTTAGAACACTCATTAAGAAAGTGTTTAAAAATTGCTCTACCGTTTGGCTGAGCATCATAAAAGTCGTAAATCAAATATGAAATTAATGTATCATATATGAAATTTAGCGTCAATCGCTCATTCTAAACGTCATCTAGCAATTTTCATTCTAATAAACAATACATAAAGTATGTTGCTCAACAATCGCGCCCGATTGCTTAAGAAAGCTAGAAGTCATTTAATTTATCTCTGGTATTCAACTTTTAAATTGAATTTGTCTTCGTTTATATACATTCAAGGTGATCAGCCAACTAGTGACAACGACTCCTGTAAAAAGGAATAGCATATTACTATACAAATAAGTGGATTGATCAAGGTCCATAGGTAGCAACTTCTGATTCAGTAAGCGTACAGATAATAAACCACCAACAATTGCAATACCTATTCCCTCTGATAAAAAACTGGTAAAATTAAGCAAACTCATTCCGGCACCAGCTTCCTTTTGTTTCAAACTACTTGAAACAATTGTAGATATAACTGTTTTGGTGAATGACAGCCCACCAAAAACAAAAACTAATATAATTGTCAGTAACCATGGTGTTACTTCTAAAAAAAAGGCAGCAATTAAAAAGCTAACGGAAAGAAATGTAACTCCAATGGTTAACACGTACAATGGACCTTTTCTATCAACAAGTAATCCACCAATGTAACCGAAGATAATAACGCTCATTGTTCCAGGGAAAATAATCACACTGCCAATTGCAGCAGTACTTAGTTGATGTACATCTTTCATCATGTAAGGAACCATAGAGATAAACCCTGCTACTGTACCAAATATAAGTCCTCCACAAAGGACACCAATTATAAAAGAAATATTTTTCCCCAGTGCAGGTTCAACAAAAGGTTCTGTTACTTTCCTAATATGTTTTACAAATATCAGGAATGACAGAATACTGATGATCAGAAAAGAAATGTTATAAGATGTTGTAAACAGCATAAAAAATACAATGCCCACTGACATTAGTATAATTCCTACAATATCAAAATGACCTTTTATCCTTACTTCTTTTTTCAACAATTTAATAAGGAACGGAACAGTGATAATTGTCATCATTGGAATGAGCAGAAGATAAGACCAATGGATAAAATGAGCTATCATTCCACCAATAGCTGGACCGATACCTTCTCCCATAGCTACTATGGAGCCAATAAGACCAAACGCTTTACCCCTATTTTCCTTTGGAATATAGCGCGCAACTACAACCATCACGAGTGCTGGAAATGCAGCTGCACCAGCTCCTTGAATAAATCGAGCCAGAATAAGTATGGGAAAAAAAGAATGTCCAACAAACCCAATTACCGATCCGAAGCAATTTATTATAATCCCAAATAGGAGTAACCTTTTAATGCCTAGCTGATCAGATAGCTTTCCATATAGAGCTGTTCCAATAGAAAAGGTTAACATAAAGGCTGTGTTCACCCAGTTTGTACTCGCCGGTGATTTATTAAAATCATTTGCAATATCAGGTAATGAGACGTTCAAAACCATTTCATTTAATACGCTAAAAAAAGATAGAACGCAAAGCCAAATTAAAATTTGGTTGTGTCGTAAATTTGATTGTGAATAAGACGTATTCACATTTCGCCCTCCAATAATGAGGGTAGACGCAGTTTATAGGGCTAATGATACGTTTCCCTCTTTTAATTGAACCCTGTTACATTCATTGCACTTCATAATTAATGCCTCCTAATCTTGATTGAAACATTTTACCACATACAGA
>NZ_JBJXHL010000013.1:0-2976 GCF_046159805.1 Kurthia sp. ISK08 | reverse complement strand
TTCTTTCAAAACTGGATAAACGGTTCATTGAAACACACAATTGTTTTGGTTAAGTCCTCGATCGATTAGTATTCGTCAGCTCCATATGTCACCATACTTCCACCTCGAACCTATCTACCTTGTCGTCTTCAAGGGATCTTACTTACTTGCGTAATGGGAAATCTCATCTTGAGGGGGGCTTCATGCTTAGATGCTTTCAGCACTTATCCCGTCCATACATAGCTACCCAGCGATGCCTTTGGCAAGACAACTGGTACACCAGTGGTATGTCCATCCCGGTCCTCTCGTACTAAGGACAGCTCCTCTCAAATTTCCTACGCCCACGACGGATAGGGACCGAACTGTCTCACGACGTTCTGAACCCAGCTCGCGTACCGCTTTAATGGGCGAACAGCCCAACCCTTGGGACCGACTACAGCCCCAGGATGCGATGAGCCGACATCGAGGTGCCAAACCTCCCCGTCGATGTGGACTCTTGGGGGAGATAAGCCTGTTATCCCCGGGGTAGCTTTTATCCGTTGAGCGATGGCCCTTCCATGCGGAACCACCGGATCACTAAGCCCGTCTTTCGACCCTGCTCGACTTGTAGGTCTCGCAGTCAAGCTCCCTTGTGCCTTTACACTCTGCGAATGATTTCCAACCATTCTGAGGGAACCTTTGGGCGCCTCCGTTACCTTTTAGGAGGCGACCGCCCCAGTCAAACTGTCCACCTGACACTGTCTCCTACCCCGATGAGGGGTAAGGGTTAGAAGTTCAATACATTTAGGGTAGTATCCCAACAACGCCTCCTCCGAAGCTGGCGCTCCGGTCTCTCTGGCTCCTACCTATCCTGTACAAAATGTACCAAAATTCAATATCAAGTTACAGTAAAGCTCCACGGGGTCTTTCCGTCCTGTCGCGGGTAACCTGCATCTTCACAGGTACTATAATTTCACCGAGTCTCTCGTTGAGACAGTGCCCAGATCGTTACGCCTTTCGTGCGGGTCGGAACTTACCCGACAAGGAATTTCGCTACCTTAGGACCGTTATAGTTACGGCCGCCGTTTACTGGGGCTTCAATTCTCAGCTTCGCTTGCGCTAACCAATCCTCTTAACCTTCCAGCACCGGGCAGGCGTCAGCCCCTATACGTCATCTTACGATTTTGCAGAGACCTGTGTTTTTGCTAAACAGTCGCCTGGGCCTATTCACTGCGGCTCTCTCGGGCTTGCACCCTACTAGAGCACCCCTTCTCCCGAAGTTACGGGGTCATTTTGCCGAGTTCCTTAACGAGAGTTCTCTCGCTCACCTTAGGATTCTCTCCTCGACTACCTGTGTCGGTTTGCGGTACGGGCACCTATCTACCTCGCTAGAGGCTTTTCTTGGCAGTGTGAAATCAGGAACTTCGTCATAATTGACTCGCCATCACAGCTCAATGTTACAGGAAGCGGATTTGCCTACTTCCACACCTTACTGCTTGGACGTGCATAACCAACAGCACGCTTACCCTATCCTACTGCGTCCCCCCATCACTCAAATGGTAGATTGGTGGTACAGGAATATCAACCTGTTATCCATCGCCTACGCCTATCGGCCTCGGCTTAGGTCCCGACTAACCCTGAGCGGACGAGCCTTCCTCAGGAAACCTTAGTCATTCGGTGGACAGGATTCTCACCTGTCTTTCGCTACTCATACCGGCATTCTCACTTCTAAGCGCTCCACCAGTCCTTACGATCTGACTTCACAGCACTTAGAACGCTCTCCTACCACGGACATCTAAGATGTCCATCCACAGCTTCGGTGAATCGTTTAGCCCCGATACATTTTCGGCGCAGCGTCACTCGACCAGTGAGCTATTACGCACTCTTTAAATGGTGGCTGCTTCTAAGCCAACATCCTGGTTGTCTAAGCAACGTCACATCCTTTTCCACTTAACGATTACTTTGGGACCTTAGCTGGTGGTCTGGGCTGTTTCCCTTTTGACTACGGATCTTATCACTCGCAGTCTGACTCCCGTGTATAAATCATTGGCATTCGGAGTTTGTCTGAATTCGGTAATCCGGGATGGACCCCTAGTCCAAACAGTGCTCTACCTCCAAGATTCTTAAACACGAGGCTAGCCCTAAAGCTATTTCGGAGAGAACCAGCTATCTCCAGGTTCGATTGGAATTTCTCCGCTACCCACACCTCATCCCCGCACTTTTCAACGTACGTGGGTTCGGTCCTCCAGTAAGTGTTACCTTACCTTCAACCTGGACATGGGTAGATCACCTGGTTTCGGGTCTACAACCACATACTCATTCGCCCTATTCAGACTCGCTTTCGCTACGGCTCCGTCTTTTCAACTTAACCTTGCATGTAATCGTAACTCGCCGGTTCATTCTACAAAAGGCACGCTATCACCCATTAACGGGCTCTAACTACTTGTAGGCACATGGTTTCAGGATCTCTTTCACTCCCCTCCCGGGGTGCTTTTCACCTTTCCCTCACGGTACTGGTTCACTATCGGTCACTAGAGAGTATTTAGCCTTGGGAGATGGTCCTCCCAGATTCCGACGGAATTTCACGTGTTCCGCCGTACTCAGGATCCACTCTGGAGGGAATGAACTTTCAACTACGGGACTGTTACCCTCTATGGTAGGCCTTTCCAAGCCGCTTCATTTAACTCATTCCTTTGTAACTCCGTGTAGAGTGTCCTACAACCCCAAGAAGCAAGCTTCTTGGTTTGGGCTCTTCCCGTTTCGCTCGCCGCTACTAAGGGAATCGAATTTTCTTTCTCTTCCTTCAGGTACTTAGATGTTTCAGTTCCCTGAGTCTGCCATCAAAACGCTATGAATTCACGTTAGGATACTGTTCGATTAAAAACAGTGGGTTCCCCCATTCGGAAATCTCCGGATCAAAGCTTACTTACAGCTCCCCGAAGCATATCGGTGTTAGTGCCGTCCTTCATCGGCTTCTAGTGCCAAGGCATCCGCCATGCGCCCTTAATAACTTAACCT
>NZ_JBJXHL010000012.1:0-14486 GCF_046159805.1 Kurthia sp. ISK08 | reverse complement strand
TTGTGTTTCAAAAGGGGGAAACCCTGAAAAGATTTAAGGAGGATTGCCAAAGAGCGCGACGTCCAGATCGCCAAAAACGCGACGTCCTGTCGCAAAGGCGATCCATCTACATCCATGTACAAGGCAAAGGCAATCCGCATCGCATCCAGCAATATATTCATGTAATTGATATATTAAGCGTAGTATAAAGTGTATTTTATATTATAAATTTTTTACTAGCGTTTTTTTGTGAAATGTTTTATGATGTAAAAAGTGTGTTTTTATGATTTTTTCTATGAGAATGTTCGGAAATAGAATAAAATACGATAAAATTTTAATGATTTAAATATATACATATAATTATACAATTTAGACATAAACATATTTTCTCTTAAATAAAGCGTTATCATTGTTGTGATATGAATAATAGGAATACTTTGAATACTCTTTTATTTCTTGTGTTCTTGACATGTATGATGGACGTTGTTAATCTTACTATTAATATAATTTTTAATAGGAGGAATTACAGCATATGTGGGAAACAAAATTTGCCAAAGAAGGTTTAACATTTGATGACGTACTTTTAGTACCAGCACATTCTGAAGTATTACCAAAGGAAGTAAATTTATCGGTTCAATTAACACCGAAAATTAAACTTAATATTCCAATGATTAGTGCTGGGATGGATACAGTAACTGAGGCGTCTATGGCGATTGCAATGGCACGTCAAGGTGGTCTGGGTATTATCCATAAAAATATGTCAATTGAAGAACAAGCGGATAACGTAGAGAAGGTAAAGCGTTCTGAAAATGGCGTTATTACAAATCCGTTCTTTTTAACACCAACACATCAAGTATTTGATGCAGAGCACTTAATGGGCAAATACCGCATTTCTGGCGTTCCAATCGTAAATAATGAAACAGAATTAAAATTAGTTGGTATTATTACAAACCGAGATCTTCGCTTTGTTCAAGATTACTCATTATTAATTGATGATGTTATGACAAAAGAAGATTTAATTACAGCACCTGTTGGTACAACTTTAGATGAAGCTGAAAAAATGCTACAACAATTTAAAATTGAAAAATTACCGATTGTTGATGACGAAGGTGCTTTAAAAGGTCTTATTACAATTAAAGATATTGAAAAAGTAATGGAATATCCAAATGCTGCAAAAGATGAGCATGGTCGTCTTTTAGTCGGTGCAGCTGTTGGTATTACAAAAGATACAATGGTTCGTATTGAAAAGCTTGTAAATGCACAGGTAGACGTAGTTGTAATTGATACAGCACATGGTCATTCGCAAGGCGTGTTAAACACTGTAAAAGACATTCGTGCGAAATATCCAGAACTAGCTATCGTAGCTGGTAACGTTGCAACAGGTGAAGGTGCAGAGGCATTATTCGAAGCTGGCGCAGATGTAGTAAAAGTAGGTATTGGACCTGGTTCTATTTGTACAACACGTGTTGTAGCAGGTGTTGGTGTACCACAAATTACAGCAATTTATGATTGTGCTACTGTTGCTCGTAAAATGGGTAAAACAATTATCGCAGATGGTGGTATCAAGTATTCTGGTGATATCGTAAAAGCTTTAGCTGCTGGTGGACATGTTGTAATGTTAGGTTCATTATTAGCTGGAACTTCTGAATCTCCTGGAGATACTGAAATCTTCCAAGGTCGTCGCTTTAAAGTATATCGTGGTATGGGTTCTGTATCAGCAATGGAAAATGGCTCGAAAGATCGTTACTTCCAAGATGATGCGAAAAAATTAGTTCCAGAAGGTATTGAAGGTCGTCTTCCTTATAAAGGTGCACTAGCTGATACAATTCATCAGTTAGTTGGTGGTGTTCGTGCAGGTATGGGTTACTGTGGAACAAAAGATTTACAAGATCTTCGTGAAAACGCACAATTTGTACGTATGACTGGAGCTGGCTTACGTGAAAGTCATCCACATGATGTACAAATTACAAAAGAAGCACCGAACTATTCATTACAATAAAACGTCTAAATTAACACTAAACAGTCACTCGCACTGTTTAGTGTTTTTTATATGTCTTTTTGATAACAAAGCTTTTAAAAGAGATATTATATGTTAAAATTAGCGAGAAACATCATACATATTTTGGAGGTAGAAGGGTGAAGAATTTACAGAAAAATACGATTATGCAACTAACATTATCTGTCGTAATGTTTGTAAGCATGATTCTGCTAGCAATCCCACACCAAGCAAAAGCAGCAGAAAATCTTGGTATCCATGCAAAAGCTGCTATCTTAATTGATGCAGATACGGGTAAAATACTATACGAAAAAAATGCAGGAAAATCGTTAGGTATTGCAAGTATGTCAAAAATGATGACAGAGTACATTTTATTAGACCAAGTGAAAGCTGGTAAAATTAAATGGGATCAAAAGTACAAAGTTTCAGATTACGCCTATAAAATTTCACAGGATCGTGCACTAAGTAACGTTCCATTACGTGCTGATGGTGAATATACAATTCGTGAATTATATGATGCAATGGCAATTTATTCAGCAAATGCAGCAACAATTGCGATTGCAGAAACAATTGCAGGTTCTGAAACAGAATTCTTAAAATTAATGAACAAAAAAGCAAAAGAATTAGGATTAACAAACTATGAATTCTTTAATTCATCTGGTTTAAATAATGCACAATTACAAGGTATGCAACCAGCTGGTACACCAAATAAAGGTGAAAATAAAATGTCAGCACGTTCAGTTGCATTGCTTGCATATCGTTTATTAAAAGACCATCCAGAAGTGTTAGAAACATCAAGTATTCCTTCAAAAGTATTCCGTAAAGGTACAGATGATGCGATTAAGATGGACAACTGGAACTTTATGTTAAAAGGTTTAGTATTTGAATATGAAGGCGTAGATGGTCTGAAAACAGGTACAACAGATTATGCTGGACAATGCTTCACTGGTACAGCTAAACGCGGTAATACACGTCTTATTTCAGTTGTAATGGATGCAACTGATGCAGATGGTAATAACGAAAATAAAAAAGCACGTTTTGATGCAACAAAGGCATTATTTGATTATGGATTCAACCAATTCTCAACAGAAAAAATCGTTTCAAAAGGTCAAACTTTTAAAGGGAACGAAACAGTAGCAGTTGAAAATGGTAAAGAAAAACAAGTAAAAGTAGCAGCAAAAGAAGAATTATCAATGATGGTTAAAACAAATGATGCAAAAGAATATACTGCAAATGTTGTTTTAGATAAAAAATCATTAAATGCACCTGTTAAAAAAGGTGAAGTGGTTGGACACATTGAAGTGAAAAATAAAGCTGGAAAAGATTATGGCTTTATTGATCCGAAAATTAAAGCTTTAGAGGTTGTTACAACAGAAGCTGTAGAAGAAAAAGGCTGGTTTACAAAAGTATTTAGTGCAATTGGTGATTTCTTCTCAAATTTATGGAATAAAGTGTTCTAATAAAATAAACAAAAAAGAATCGTGCCATGGCACGATTCTTTTTTGTTTATGCTTGGAAACCCCAAATATGCATTAATAAGTGAATAGATTCTTCAATTTCTTCTTCAGGAATCCCACCAAATCCAAGTAACAAACGATTTTTGTAAGTCGGATGTTCTTTCAATAAATATTGTTGAATAGAAGCAATTCGTATACCTTGTTCTAATGCAATTTTGCTAAGAGCAGTTGCATCTTTTTCATGTGAAACATGCACCATAATATGCATGCCTGCTTGTTCGCCTGATATTTTAATTTGTGGCGCATAAGCTTTTAATGTGTGCGTAATTTTTTCGAGTTTTTTTCTATAAATTTTACGCATTCGATTCAGATGTTTTGAGAAATGACCTTCATGCATAAATTGTGCCAAAGTATATTGGTCAATTCGAGGTACTGTGCACGTATAGTAGCTTTCTCGTGCTTTATAGTCAGCTAGTAATGTTTTCGGTAAAACGAAATAAGCAATCCGTAAAGATGGCATTAATGATTTGGAGAATGTACTCATATAAATTACTTTATCATCATGATCTAGACCTTGTAATGCTGCAATCGGTTTACCAGTATAACGAAATTCACTATCATAGTCATCTTCAATAATATAGTGATGAGGTGATTTCATTGCCCAATTTAATAATTGAACACGTCTGTTAGCCGATAGAATAGCACCTGTCGGGAACTGATGAGAAGGTGTAACATAAGCAATTGTAGCTTCAGATTGTTCAAGTTCTTGGACATCCATACCATCTTCATCAACAGCAATTGGTGTTGTTGGCTGATTGTATTGTGTGAAAATGTGGTGTGTCATCGTGTAACCAGGGTTTTCAACTGCATAGTGATGTTGATTTCCAAGTAAAGAAACAATCATTGGTAATAATTGTTCTGTACCAGAGCCAATTACAATTTGTTCTGGCTGACATCGTACACCACGTGATTGGTATAAATATGCCGCAATTTCTTTTCGTAAATCGTACTCTCCTTGTGCATCCCCCATTAATAATAGGTGAGCATGTTCCTCATCAATCGCATCTTTCATATATTTACGCCAAATTTTAAACGGAAACGACTGTAAATCAATTTGACCAGGATTAAAATCAATTTTCACTTCAATTTCTGGTGCATTTAATAATTTTTGAGTTTGCTCTTTATCAATATAAGCAAGTGTTTCAATGTCTTCTACAAAATAACCAACGCGTGATTTTGATAAAACATAGCCTTCAGCTAATAATTGACCATAAGCTAATTCAATTGTAGTTTGGCTAATATTTAAAAATTCAGCTAATTTTCTTTTCGAAGGTAGCTTCTCATTTGTTGCAATTTCACCGTTTACAATACTCTCTTTAATTCCTCTGTAAAGCTGTTCATATAGCGGTTCTGATGATGTCTTATCTAATTGAAACATGAGCATATCCATTGTCTTCACCCTAACTGACCTTATTAAATATATTAAAACTGAATCTTTTAAAAAGGTCAATATAAATTATTATGGGATATATAGAAAATAAAGGGAGGAATTATTCATGGTTCAATTAGGTACAGATTTAGTTAAAAGAGGTATGGCTCAAATGCAAAAAGGTGGCGTTATTATGGATGTTATTAACGCTGAGCAAGCAAAAATCGCAGAAGCTTCTGGCGCAGTAGCAGTTATGGCGCTAGAAATGGTTCCATCTGATATTCGTAAAGCAGGTGGCGTTGCACGTATGGCAGATCCACGTGTTGTTGAAGAAGTAATGAATGCAGTATCGATTCCGGTTATGGCAAAAGGTCGTATTGGTCATATCGTAGAAGCGCGTATTTTAGAGTCAATGGGTGTGGATTACATTGACGAGAGTGAAGTATTAACACCAGCAGATGAAGAATATCATTTATTAAAAAATGAATTCAGCGTACCATTCGTGTGTGGTTGTCGTGATTTAGGTGAAGCAGCTCGTCGTATTGGTGAAGGTGCTTCAATGCTTCGTACAAAAGGTGAGCCGGGAACAGGGAACATCGTAGAAGCAGTTCGTCATATGCGTAAAGTGAATGCGCAAGTAAAACAAATCGCAAATATGAGTCCAGATGAAATTATGACGGCAGCTAAAGAACTTGGCGCACCGTATGAAGTGTTATTAGAAATTCACCGCTTAAAACGTTTACCAGTAGTAAACTTTGCAGCAGGTGGTATCGCAACACCAGCAGACGCAGCATTAATGATGGAGTTAGGTGCGGATGGTGTATTCGTAGGTTCTGGTATCTTCAAATCTGAATCACCAGAAAAATTCGCAAATGCTATCGTTCAAGCAACAACACATTACCAAGATTATGAATTAATTGCGCGTGTATCAAAAGAAATTGGTACGCCAATGAAAGGTCTTGAAATTGCCTCTTTAGCTCCTGAAGCACGTATGCAGAATCGAGGTTGGTAATATGAAGATTGGTGTTCTAGCTTTACAAGGTGCTGTCGAAGAGCATATTCATGCGATTGAAGGTATTGGTGCTGAGGGAATCGCAATTAAAAATGCAGAACAATTAAATGAGATAGACGGCTTAATTTTACCGGGCGGTGAAAGTACAGCTATGCGTAAACTCATTGACTATCATGAGCTGATGCCGGCTTTAAAAGATTTCAAAAAGCCAATTCTTGGAACATGTGCAGGGTTAATTCTTTTGGCAGACTGCGTTGAAGGTTCTGAAGCACATATTGGTGGTATGAATATTTGGGTGCGTCGTAATTCATTTGGGCGACAAATTGATTCGTTCTCTACAGAATTAACAGTTCAAGGTTTAGACACACCATATGAAGCTGTTTTCATTCGTGCACCGCATATTGATCGTGTTGGTGAAGGTGTAGAAGTGCTTGCAACGTATGGTGATAAGATTGTACTTGTACAACAAGGAAATAAAATTGGATGCGCATTTCATCCTGAATTAACAGACGATTTACGCATTATGGAACTATTAAAAGAACAGATTCAGCAGAGTAAACTTGCACAACCTTCAAATGTATTGTAAAGTATGGTTAAATTAATATTTATTACGATGATAGGAAGTAGTAGCGAGTTTATTCTTTTTAAGAGAGTCAACGGTTGGTGAGAGTTGATAAAGAACCTTGTGAATCCGTCCTGGAGTTGCTCGGCTGAAATCATAGTAGGCTGTAGCCGGCTTTACATAGCCGTTATAAATTGAAGCGGATTAAGCAATTTTGTGCTTAATCAATTAGGGTGGCAACGCGGGTATGCTCTCGTCCCTTCACTATGGGGATGAGGGCTTTTTTGTGCCTTTTCCTAGAATTTATAAAGATTGCAAGTGCTATGGGCTTCATCTACATCGAATAAGGAATGGAGGAATATACATGTTAGATATTAAACGTGTACGTGCAAATTATGCTGAAATTAAAGAAAAGTTAGCGCATCGTAATGAGGATTTAGGGACATTCGATCATTTTGAAGAGTGGGATCAACAACGTCGTGAATTAATCGCAAAAACAGAAGTTCTAAAAGCAGAACGTAATAAAGCTTCTGAAGCGATTGCTCAAAAGAAACGCAATAAAGAAAATGCAGATGATGCAATTCTTCAAATGCGTGAACTTGGTGATCAAATTAAAGAATTAGACGCACAATTAAATGAGGTCGAAGAGAAATTCCATCATATGATGATGCGTTTACCAAACATCCCACATGAGTCTGTGCCTGTAGGCGAAGATGAGGACGCGAACCAAGAAGTATATACTTGGGGTGAAGTACCAACATTCGATTTTGAACCTCAACCACACTGGGACTTAGGTACAAACTTAAATATCATTGATTTCGAACGTGCTGGTAAAGTAACAGGTAGTCGTTTTGTATTTTATCGTGGAGCAGGTGCTCGTTTAGAACGTGCATTAATTAACTTCATGATGGATTATCATGCAGACAAACATGGTTATGAAGAAATGTTACCACCTTACATGGTAAACCGTACAAGCTTAACAGGTACAGGTCAATTGCCGAAATTTGAAGAAGATGCTTTCTTAATTGAAAAAGAAGATTACTTCTTAATTCCAACTGCTGAAGTACCTGTAACAAACTTCTTCCGTGATGAAATTTTAACTGCTGAAGACTTACCAAAAGGTTTTAATGCATATAGCGCAAACTTCCGTTCAGAAGCAGGTTCAGCTGGTCGCGATACACGTGGCTTAATTCGTCAACACCAATTCAACAAAGTTGAATTAGTACGTTTTGTAAAACCAGAAGAATCTTATGAACAACTTGAATTACTAACAGGTCATGCTGAAGCAATTCTACAAGCTTTACAATTACCATACCGTAAATTATTAATGTGCACAGGTGACTTAGGTTTCACTGCTGCTAAAAAATATGATTTAGAAGTATGGATCCCAACACAAAATATTTATCGTGAAATTTCTTCTTGTTCAAACTTCGAAGATTTCCAAGCGCGTCGTGCCAATATCCGTTTCCGTCGTGAAAAAGGTGCAAAACCAGAATATGTACACACATTAAATGGTTCAGGTCTTGCAATTGGTCGTACAGTAGCGGCGATTTTAGAAAACTACCAACAAGCTGATGGTTCTGTCGTAGTACCAGAAGTTTTACGTCCTTACATGGGTGGATTAGAAGTTATTTCTAACTAATATAAAAGACAACATCGCATTAATCTGTGATGTTGTCTTTTTTTGCTTTTTTCTCAGCTTTTTTACGTGCACGTAATTCTTTAAAGAAAGTCGTTAAAATACTACCGCATTCGTCAGCTAAAACACCTTCTGTAACTTCACATACATGGTTCATACGTGAATCTGTTAATAATGAATGTAATGAATGAACACAGCCTGCCTTTAGATCACGAGCCCCATATACCACACGTGGAATTCTCGATTGTAGAATTGCTCCAGCACACATAGGACAAGGCTCTAATGTTACATAAAGTGATGTATTTTCTAATCGCCAACTCTCTAGTTTTGCACATGCTTGTTGAATCGCCATTAGTTCTGCATGTGTGACAGCATTTTGTGTGGTTTCGCGTAGATTATAAGCAGAAGAAATCACTTCACCTTCATGTACGATGATTGCACCAATAGGAACCTCGCCTAAATTACGTGCTTTTTCAGCTTCTTTTAAAGCCAGTTCCATATATTGTTGATCTGTTAATTCCATATGTCACGCTCCTTGTAGCGTTATTCTAGCACGATTGTGTCAATAAAGCGAAAGGGTGTTTCTTCATGAATCTGTATGATAAAATATAAGGCACTGATGAAAAAATGAAGGGAGAACTTCCGATGCCTGTACCGTTTATCGCTGTAGAAGGTCCGATTGGTGTTGGAAAGACATCACTCTCAAATCGAATTGCTGAACATTTTGGCTATGATTTATTAAAAGAGATTGTGGATGAAAACCCATTTTTAAATAAATTCTATGAAGATATTGATGAGTGGAGCTTTCAAACAGAGATGTTTTTCTTATGTAATCGTTATAAGCAATTAAAAGACATTAAGAAAAATTCAATTAATGCGAAAAAAGAAGTTGTAGCAGACTATCATGTATTTAAAAATTTAATTTTTGCACAAAGAACGCTACAACCTTCTGAATATAAAAAGTACGAACAAATTTATGAGATTTTAATCGAAGATATGGTGACACCGAATATCGTCATCTATTTAGATGCGACAGTTGATACATTAATGAAGCGTATTGCAATGCGTGGGCGAGAATTTGAACATATGATTAAACGTGACTATATGGAGCAGTTAGTAGCAGATTATCATGTATTTATTGATCGTTTTGAACAAGAGAATCCACAGATTCCTGTGCTACGTATTAATGGTGACGCCTATGATTTTGTGAACAATGAATATGATTTACAAAAAATTCTTCAACAAGTAGAAGAATTATTAAGTAAGAGGAGCTTAAAGCAATGAATTTAAGAGAAAAATATAATATTCCATCGAATGCTGTTATTACAATTGCAGGAACAGTTGGTGTAGGGAAGTCGACAATGACGAATGCTTTAGCTGAAGCATTAAATTTCCGTACATCTTTTGAAAAAGTAGATACAAACCCATACTTAGATAAGTTTTATGATGACTTTGAGAAGTGGAGCTTCCATTTACAAATCTATTTCTTAGCAGAGCGTTTCAAAGAGCAAAAACGTATTTTTGAATATGGAGGTGGTTTTATTCAAGACCGTTCCATTTATGAAGATACAGGTATTTTTGCGAAGATGCATTATGATAAGGGAACGATGACACCAACAGATTATGAAACATACACGAATCTTTTTGATGCGATGGTGATGACACCTTACTTTCCACATCCAGATTTATTGATTTACATTGAAGGACCTGTAGAGGATATTATCGGTCGTATCGCAGAGCGTGGTCGTCCGATGGAGCAACAAACAGATCGTGCTTATTGGTTAGAGATGCATGAACGCTATGAAAGATGGATTGATAGTTTTAATGCTTGTCCTGTACTTCGATTGAATATTAATGATTATGATTTAATGAAAGACCCAGATACTGTGGAACACATTGTGGCACGTATTGCCCATTTTTTAGAGCAGACATCACATTTACGTAAATAAAAAAGAGGAATCACATCGACGTGATTCCTCTCTTTTTCTATGAAGCTTTTTTTAATCGATATTTTAACTGATTTAGTTGGAAGAATAAGAAACAACCGATGCAGAATCCAAGAATCGCAATAGAGGATGCAAGTGCAACCATGATTGTGAATGTATAACCAAGAACAGGAAGATTATATATAAAGCCGATGAAACCTATTAATAAACAAAAGATGGCAATACTTGAGTTGAATTTTTGTTGTGTCACATCTTCTGGAATGTATGAAGATGGTTCTTTCTTTAAGAAAAGACGAGCGAACTTCATAATCGGGTTAAAATTGAAAAATAGTCCAAGTACATTTGCAACTAGTGGTATAAGTAGTAATAATGGCTGTTGAAAAATCCAAGTAGCGACTGTGAATAATAAGATTGTCCATTGATTCACGCGCACAAGAGGTCTAGGGATAAATAAAGGCTTTTGCATATAACCAACCTTTCAGATAAGAATTATTTTATTTATCATAAAGGATTGAAAGACAAAAGAAAAGAAAAAATACTTAAAAAAAGCAAAAAAAAATCCGTTACATCTGTATGTAACGAAAATTAAATGGAGGAGGTAGAGGGATTCGAACCCCCGCGCGGTTTGACCCGCCTGTCGGTTTTCAAGACCGATCCCTTCAGCCAGACTTGGGTATACCTCCGAGATATAAAGTTGTTTTATCAACGTAGATTAATTTAACACGAAATAACATTATGGTCAACCATTTTCCTTAAAAAACTTTTTTACGAAAAAAATCTTATTGTAGAATAAAATTTTCGATAGCTATTAGTTGCAATTTAATTCTAGAATGAGTAAAATATGAATTACCGTGCTAGGTGGGAAGGTAGCGGTGTCCTGTAACTCGCAATCCGCTTTAGCGAGACTGAATTCCCTTAGGAGGCTGTTCGCATGTTTGGTCTGCCTCTTGCACGTAGCGTTGACGATTGGGTCCTGCGCAATGAGTTCCCATGAACCATGTCAGGTCCGAGAGGAAGCAGCATTAAGTGGATCAACTTATGTGCCGCGGGGTAGCCTAATCTGAGCTGGCGACAAGAGTAACGCTTATGTGTGACTGTCGATTAAGGGTGCATGGTATTAACCATAACACTTCAAACTCACTCGAAAATATTTCGAGTGAGTTTTTTCATTGTCAAAACGCGTATATGTTATAATCATAAGTAACGAGAATTATAAAAAAGGAGAGCGGTATCGTTGACATATCAGGCATTTTATCGAGTATATCGTCCCCAGTCATTTCGAGACATGTCTGGACAAACCCATGTAAAAAAGACATTACAAAATGCGCTTCAATCTGATCACACAACACATGCCTATTTGTTCTCTGGGCCACGAGGTACAGGTAAAACAAGTACAGCGAAAATTTTCGCTAAAGCATTGAATTGTGAACGAGCACCGATTGCAGAACCTTGTAATGAATGTGCTACTTGTAAAAGTATCACAGAAAATGCGCACCCCGATGTAATTGAATTTGATGCAGCATCGAATTCACGTGTGGAAGAAATTCGTGAGATTATTGAAAAAGTACGTTTTGCGCCAGCAAGTGCAAGATTTAAAGTATATATTATTGATGAGGTGCACATGTTATCTACAAGTGCCTTCAATGCATTGTTAAAAACATTAGAAGAACCTCCTGCACATGCAAAATTCATTTTAGCTACAACTGAACCACATAAAATACCAGCTACAATCATTTCTCGCTGTCAAAGATTCGATTTCAAAAGACTTTCTTCTATAGATATTGTAGAGCGAATGAAAGTAGTATTAGAAGATATTGAGCGCTCATATGACGAGAAGGCTTTAAAAGTGATTTCACAAGCTTCTGCGGGTGGTATGCGTGATGCATTAAGTATGTTAGATCAGGTTGTATCATTTAGTGAAAATGAAGTGAAGCTTGAAGATGCACTGTTTGTTACGGGTTCAATTAGCCAAGATATTTTTTATCGTTTAGTTGAACATATTCAACAAAAAAATGTAGCGAGTGTTTTAGGGCTATTAGAAGAGTTAATGAATGAGGGGAAAGACGCAGTTCGCTTATCAGAAGATCTCATTACCTTCTTTAGAGATTTACTTCTTATTCAAACTGCTCCTGATTTAGGTGATTTATTAGAACTTGCTTCAGATGAAGAAAAGTTTGTTCAATTAGCGAATGATTTTTCTTTAGATACCCTCTATCAATACATTGATATTTTATCGAAAACACAACAAGAAATGCGTTTTTCATTACATTCAAAAGTATATTTAGAAACAGCGTTATTAAAGATGGTTCAAACAAGTCAACCAGCGCAAGTAATGAACAATCATTCTGAACAGTCAAGTACAGTTCATTCACAAGGATTAGAAGCGAAAGTTGCTCAACTAGAGAGTTTAGTACAACAAATGCAGTCAATGGGTGGTCCTGTTGCTGTTGCAGAATCACAAACAACTTCACAACGACCACGACAAAAACCGCAAGCTGGTTTTAAAGTACCAACAGGTCGTGTAAACGAGGTACTAAAAATCGCAACGAAACCTGCTATTCAACAGATTAAAAGTATTTGGATGGATGCAGTCAACCAATTAACGAAGTCACAACAAGCATTATTAGCAGATTCAGAGCCAGTAGCGGCATCAGACGGTGTTTTTGTGTTAAAATTCAAACATGAAATACTTTGCCGAATGGCTGCTGAAAATAAAGAGTTGGCTGAGCAGTTCAAACATGTTTTAGCAGGCTTAACGAATACGTTTTATGAGATTGTATTTGTACCAGAGGATGATTGGAATCGAATTCGAACAGAATTTATTCGTAAACATAAAGAGGGTACACAATCTGTATCTGAAAATGTAAATGTCGCTGGCAATGAATCGGAAGAGCCTGTACAATCATTCTTAGATATTGAACAGCATGAAGAAGAAGTGGATGATACAGTTGTATCAGAAGCTCAAAAACTGTTTGGTAAAGATTTTATTGAAATTGAAGAATAACTAAATTTTAATTTATAAGGAGGCATTTTAAAATGCGCGGAATGGGTAACATGAATAACATGATGAAACAAATGCAAAAAATGCAAAAGAAAATGGTAGAGGCACAAGCAGCATTAGAAGCAGAGGTATTTGAAGGTACTGCAAGTAACGGTCTAGTAAAAGTCGTTATGACAGGTAAAAAAGAAGTAACAGATGTTGTAATTGATCCAGAAATCGTAGATCCAGAAGATGTTGAATTATTACAAGATATGATTATCATTGCAACAAACGAAGCAATTAAACAAGTAGATGAAAAAACAAGTTCTACAATGGGACAATTCACACAAGGGTTAAATATTCCAGGATTCTAGGAGGTCGTTCGGATGCATTATCCAGAACCGATATCCAAACTAATCGATAGTTTCATGAAATTGCCAGGCATTGGCCCGAAAACAGCCTCTCGTCTGGCTTTTTTTGTCTTAACGATGGAAGAGGATACCGTATTAACGTTTGCTAAATCTTTAGTAGATGCGAAACGTGATTTAACATATTGTTCAGTATGTGGTCATATTACAGATGTAGATCCATGCCATATTTGCCAAGATCAACAGCGCGACCGTACAATCGTATGCGTTGTGCAAGATCCCAAAGATGTGATTGCAATGGAAAAAATGCGTGATTATAACGGTTTATATCATGTGTTACATGGTGCTATCTCTCCTATGGATGGTATAGGTCCAGAAGATATTAATGTACCAACTTTAATTAAAAGATTACAAAATGCTGAAATTGAAGAATTGATTTTAGCGACGAACCCTACAATTGAAGGTGAAGCTACAGCAATGTATATATCTCGCCTAGTAAAACCTTCTGGTATTAAAACAACGAGAATCGCACATGGATTACCAGTAGGCGGAGATTTAGAATATGCAGATGAAGTTACTTTATCAAAAGCAATAGAAGGTAGAAGAGAACTCTAAGAATTGAGGCGGCGACCATTGTTCTTTAATAAACAAAAATTACGTAAAGAATATGATGAAAATCTTGTTCAGCTAATTAAGCAGACAAAACAAGAACTAGAGAATTTACAACAGATTGAAGATCTTGTAGATGACTTTAACTTGGATACTATGGTTCAAAAGAAAATAGCAGAAAGTAAATACTTCTATTTATTTAAAGAAGCAAGAATACGCCGAGTTCAAATTCGATAGTTATATAGGAAGAAATAAAGTAGTTTAGTAGTTTTTAAGATTAAACTACTTTTTCTTTTGAAAAAGTATTGCTTTATGTAAAAATAGATGTTATTATTTATAAGTCGTTAAGATGACATTGAAGAAATTAAAGAAATAATTGACTCATTCATTTTAATATGCTACAATATTTAAGTCGTATAAATATGACGAAAAAATATTTTAAAAAAGTTGTTGACTTCTAAGAAGTTATCATGATATAATGATTAAGTCGTTAAGATGACGACGGAACA
>NZ_JBJXHL010000011.1:0-34025 GCF_046159805.1 Kurthia sp. ISK08 | reverse complement strand
GTCTGAGTGGTTACTTTTTTTTATGTTTCAAAAGGGGGAAACCCTTGAAAAGATTCAAGGAGGATTGCCAAAGAGCGCGACGTCCTGTCGCAAAGGCGATTCATCTACATTCATCTACAAGGAAAAGATAGCATTGTAACCAGCTTGAAAGAATCTACAGTAGATGATCCCTTTTAAGCTAGTTAAAAAGCTGCTCTACAAGCTCGTACAGTCTTTTATAGTAATATATAGAATGAGGTTATTTTAAGCTAGATAATACGTTTTAAAACACGTTATAAACTATTGTGAGATAAAAACCTATTTAGGTATGTAAACGTAAAACAAAACGCCATAATGGCTTCAAAATACTTAGATAAACGAATGAAATCAGAAAATAAAAAGTTTTAAAATTTATTTAAAAAGCTATTGCATTTACTTTATATTTTGTTATAATAATAATTGTGTTAGAGATAGCACAACAAAATAATAGTGTTGTTCCGTTGTAGCTCAGTTGGTAGTAGCATCTGACTGTTAATCAGAGGGTCGCAGGTTCGAGTCCTGCCAACGGAGCCATTTTTTATGTTTAAAAGCTATGCTTCCATAGCTCAGCAGGTAGAGTGCTTCCATGGTAAGGAAGAGGTCACCGGTTCGAGCCCGGTTGGAAGCTTACGAAAACTTAAAAATTATTTTTGAAAAACACTTGCAATAACATCATAAACATGATATTATAATTCTTGTCTTGTTAAGAAAGACTTAAATTGATGGCCCCTTGGTCAAGCGGTTAAGACACCGCCCTTTCACGGCGGTAACACGGGTTCGAATCCCGTAGGGGTCACCATTCATATTTCGGAGGATTAGCTCAGCTGGGAGAGCACCTGCCTTACAAGCAGGGGGTCGGCGGTTCGATCCCGTCATCCTCCACCATATTGTTTTTTGTCGGAGGGGTAGCGAAGTGGCTAAACGCGGCGGACTGTAAATCCGCTCCTTCGGGTTCGGCAGTTCGAATCTGCCCCCCTCCACCATTTAATTTAAATATCATTTCCATTGTTGGGGTATAGCCAAGCGGTAAGGCAACGGATTTTGATTCCGTCATGCCCTGGTTCGAATCCAGGTACCCCAGCCATTTTTGTTTTTATAATGAGTCATTAGCTCAGTTGGTAGAGCATCTGACTTTTAATCAGAGGGTCGCAGGTTCGAATCCTGCATGACTCATCCATTATGATTGCATCCATCTCACGTTGTTGAGATGGTTTTTTTTTACGAAAAAATGAAAAAACAAGGATAGGGTTTTCATTTAGAAAATCTATTCTTTAAATAGCTATTTTTGAATAATTATGCGAATTCATGTGCAGTTGAACCATTTACATAAAAATGTTTACAATAGAAACAACTAACAAAGGGGGTTGTTTTAATGGAAACATTAAATATTTCAATGATTGGTGTGCCAATCGATTTTGGTCAAATGCGTAGAGGTGTAGATATGGGACCGAGTGCTATTCGTTATGCAGGTGCTGTAGAGCGTTTAGAGGCATTAGGACATGAAGTTGTAGATGAAGGGGATATCTACGTGCCAAACGCAGCCAAACTAGAAGTACATCCGAAATTGCGTAATTTAGGCGCAGTTGTAGAAGCATGTACAAAATTAGCAGAACAAGTTGCGACAGCAGTTGAACATAAAAAATTCCCACTTGTATTAGGTGGTGATCATAGTATTGCGATTGGAACATTAGCAGGTCTTGCGCAGCATTATAAAAATCTAGGTGTGATTTGGTATGATGCGCATGCGGATATGAATACAGCTGAAACATCACCATCAGGAAATATTCATGGTATGCCGCTTGCAGTAGCAATGGGACTAGGACATGAAAAGCTAACGCATATTGGCGGGGAGCAGCCGAAGATTGATCCGAAAAATTTAGTAATTATTGGTGCACGTTCGGTAGATGAAGGAGAGCGCGAACTAATTAAAGAAAAGGGCATTAAAGTATATTCAATGCATGAGATTGATCGTTTAGGAATGGCAGCTGTTATGGAAGATGCACTTGCTTATCTACGTTCTCGTGAAATTGATGGTTTGCATTTATCTTTAGATTTAGATGGTTTAGATCCAATGTATACGCCAGGTGTGGGAACACCAGTACCAGGAGGGATTACATATCGCGAGAGTCACTTAGCGATGGAGATGCTGCAAGAGTCGAACCTGTTAACATCAGCTGAATTTGTAGAAGTGAATCCTGTTTTAGATACGAAGAATGCAACAGCAAATGTAGCTGTAGGCTTAATGGGTTCGCTATTAGGTGAATCACTGGTATAGTTTGAAAAGTCATAACCCCCTTCTTCATGTTACAATAATATACGTACTCGATTTTTGAAACTATATGATGGAATAAAACGTATATCAAGTACAGTTTAGTTGGAAGGAACATCACAATGGACACGTTAATACACAAACGAATAAAGCAGGTGCTGAAGGGCGATCAAAATGCGTATTCTGACATTGTGAACTCTTACCAGCAGAGTCTTTATCACGTATGCTATCGTATTGTTGGGAATCAACAAGAAGCTGAAGATATCGCACAGGAAGCATTTGTGCGCGCATATATAAATTTGCATACATTTGATCCGAAGCGAAAATTTTCAACATGGTTGTTTCGTATTGCGACGAATCTCTGTATTGACCGTTTGCGAAAGAAGAAACCGGACTATTACTTAGATGCCGAAGTACCGGGAACTGAAGGACTAGATATGTATTCGCAAATTGCGTCAGAAGAACGTCTACCAGACGAAGAAGTAGAACGTATGGAGTTAAAAGAACGTATTCATTACGAAATTGGTCGATTGCCAGAAAAATATCGTACGGTCGTTATTTTAAAGTATATTGAGGAGTTACCGCTGCAAGAGATTAGCGATATTCTCGAAATACCACTAGGTACTGTGAAAACACGTGTACACAGAGGGCGAGAAGCGTTACGTAAGCAGTTAGGTGACGTGTAGGGGGAAGCATGATGCACACATGTCCAAAAGAGATTGTCCACTATATGCATGAGCGTTTAGATGGAGAAATTAGTTCTGAGCATGATCGAGTGCTTACTGAACATTTACAGACATGTCCGGATTGTCAACGACATATGGATGAATTAAATCGTGTCGTTTACTTAGTGGGAACATTACAAGCGATGCCTGTACCAGCAGGATTTACAGAGCGCGTTATGTTCCGATTACCAAAGCCAAAATTAAAGTCCGGTGTGCAGCGATGGTTGAGAAGGCATCCGATTCTTGTCGCAGCCGCACTGTTCATGATTTTAATGAGTGCTTCTTTATTATCAGGATACAATGACCGCTCAGCATTTTCTGTAACAGAACATCCGGGGATGGTTGTTGAAGGAGATCGCGTGACTGTACCGGCAGGACAAACGGTAAAAGGGGATATCGTTGTCACAAATGGTGATTTAGTCATTGATGGTAAGGTAGAAGGGGATGTCACCGTTATTAACGGTAAGTACATGGCTTCTACTGCAAATGTAACAGGCCAGATTGAAGAAATTGATGATACATTTGAATGGTTATGGTACACCATCAAAGACGGCACAAAAAAGCTATTCACATTCGAATAACTAAAGGGGACGGAAACTTGCAGCTGCATTTTTCCGTCCTTTTGAATATCAGGCTATATGATAAGTAAATTCTATCCTTTTTTGGCTTGAAAAAGGCGAGGACGGGGTATGTTATGCTATACTTATTACCATACGTACGCGCTAGAAAAGTGGGGGATTCCACATGACATTTATTAATGAAATAACGAATTTAACAGAGAATCAACTAGTAAGGACATTTCTAAATATTTTAGATATCTTACTTGTTTGGTTCGTCATTTATAAAATACTTACATTAATTAAGGGCACAAAAGCTGTTCAATTATTAAAAGGTATTTTCGTCATTATTATTATTCGAATTATAACGGAATATTTAGGGCTTACAACGTTAGGCTGGATGACAAATCAAGTAATCGATTATGGTTTTTTAGCAATTATTATTATCTTCCAACCTGAACTTCGTCGAGCGCTAGAGCAGTTAGGGCGCGGAAAGCTCTTTGCTCGAAGTGGTATGCAGGAAGAGGAGGAACGTGATCGTTTAATTAGTGCGATGACAAAATCAATTAGCTATATGGCGAAGCGTCGTATTGGTGCATTGATTTCAATTGAAAAAGATACGGGTTTGAATGATTACATTGAAACAGGTATTCAGATGAACTCAGATATTTCTTCAGAATTACTGATTAATGTATTCATTCCAAATACACCATTACATGATGGTGCAGTTATTATTCAAAAGAATCGTATTGCAGCGGCAGCGTGTTATTTACCGCTATCAGAGAGTCCATTCATTTCAAAAGAATTAGGAACAAGGCACCGCGCAGCAATCGGAATTAGTGAAGTAACAGATGCAGTAACTGTCATTGTTTCAGAAGAGACAGGTGGCATTAGTTTAACAGTGAACGGTGAATTACATCGTGACCTTTCAATGGAGGAGTTTGAACAACGTTTGCGTAATGCTTGGTTCGGTGATACGACAGAGAAAAATACAACACGTTGGTCATGGAAAGGGGGCAAAAAATAGTGAATAAATTTATTGATAACCCCTGGATGCTTCGTATTACAGCTTTAGCTCTAGCTATTCTAATGTTTTTTAGTGTGAGACCGAGCGGTAATACGATTGATTCGACGAACTCTGGTATTAAAGAAGAAGTTTTGCGTGATGTGCCTGTTGAATTACGATACGACGATAATAACTTTGTTGTCACAGGCGTACCACAGACTGTTGATGTTAAAATTAGCGGTCCTGTAGGCATTGTTATCACAACGAAAACAGGTCGTAATATTAAAGTGGTTGCGAATATCAAAGATCAGCCTTCGGGAACGCATGTCGTTAAGTTTGAACCTGAAGGATTCTCTGATAAACTAGCTGTAGAAGTCGAACCGAAAACAGCAAAAGTAAATGTAGAAGAACGTATTACAAAAGATGTGAAAGTGGAACCTGAAATTAATGAAGGGCAGCTTGCAGATACAAAATACGTGAAAAACATGACAACAGAGCCAGAAACGGTAACTGTATCTGGTGCAAAGAGTGCGATTGATCGCATTACGTATGTAAAAGCGACAGTCTCAGCGAGTAAAGATGCAGATAAGACATTCGAAAAGGTAGCGGGAATTAAAATCTTTGACCGCAATATGAATATTTTAAATGTTGACGTAGAGCCAAAAACCGTTAAAGTAAAAGTTGAGTTATCTGAGTATAATAAAGAAGTGCCACTCGTTGTAAACCAAAAAGGAAAACCGGCAAAAGGTTATACAGTTGATGGTGTAACCCCTAAATCTGATAAAGTACTTGTATATGGTTCACGTGGTAATTTAGAAAAAATACAACAGGTTGTTGTAAATGCAGATGTAGAAGGTTTGAAAAAGACGACAACTGTTAAAGGAACACTCGAAAAACCTACAGGTGTAGCAGATTTATCATTTGCAGCAGTTGATGTACGCGTAAAAGTATCAAAAGAAAATGAGACGAGCGCGAAAAACAAAAATGAAACAGATACAGCGAAAAAAGATGAAGAAGATACTGCAACGGAAGACGTCGAAAAAACATTTAAAAATATAAATGTGAAGTTGCAAGGCATGAACATTACAGATTATAGTGCAGAATTTATTACACCATCATCAGGGCAAATTAATGTGATAGCAAAAGGCGCTTCTAAATTAATTTCAGCTCTGACGACAGCAGATATTCAAGCATTTGCTGATGCAAGTAAAATTGATGATGGGATACAAGAGCTACCAATCCAAGTAAAGAGTTCAGAAGGTATAGAATTGACTCCGTCGTTAGATCAAATAAAAGTTCGTTTTACGAAACAAGACTAACGTATATGAGGAATGGTTTTGAAGGAGAGAAAAAATCAAATGGGTAAATATTTTGGTACAGACGGCGTACGTGGCGTCGCTAATAGTGAGCTAACTCCTGAGTTAGCATTTAAATTAGGTCGCTTTGGAGGATATGTCTTAACAAAAGACGCAACAGAACGTCCAAAGGTATTAATTGGTCGCGATACGCGTATTTCAGGTGAGATGTTAGAAGGTGCATTGGTAGCAGGGCTAATCTCAATTGGTGCTGAGGTTATGCGTTTGGGCGTTATTAGTACACCGGGCGTTGCTTATTTAACACGCGCAATGAGTGGAAATGCAGGTGTTATGATTTCAGCATCACACAATCCTGTAGAAGATAATGGGATTAAATTCTTCGGTCCAGATGGTTTTAAATTATCAGATGAACAAGAAGCGGAAATCGAAGCGCTTTTAGATCAAGATGAAGATACACTACCTCGTCCAACAGGTGCTGATTTAGGGTCTGTAAGTGACTACTTTGAAGGTGGACTTAAATATATCCAATACTTAAAACAAACAGTAGATGAAGATTTCTCAAATATTCATATTGCTTTTGACTGTGCACATGGTGCAACGTCATCACTTGCGACACATTTATATGCTGACCTAGAAGCAGACCTATCATCAATGGGTGCTTCACCAAACGGTTTAAATATTAATGATGGCGTAGGTTCAACACATCCAGAAGCATTGGCTGAATTCGTGCTTGAAAAGGGTGCTGATGTCGGTTTAGCGTTCGATGGTGATGGTGACCGTCTAATTGCAGTCGATGAAAAAGGACAGATTGTAGATGGCGATCAAATTATGTATATCTGTGCAAAATATCATCATGCAAAAGGTCGTTTAAATAAGAATACAGTGGTTTCAACTGTGATGAGTAACATGGGCTTCTATAAAGCACTTGAAGCAGAGGGAATCGAGAGTATTCAAACACAAGTTGGAGACCGTTACGTTGTAGAAGCGATGCGTGAAGGTGGCTACAATGTCGGTGGTGAGCAATCTGGACATATCGTATTCCTTGATTACAATACGACAGGTGATGGCTTATTAACAGGCTTACAACTGGTGAACACAATGAAGATGACAGGTAAGCGTCTATCAGAATTAGCAGCTGAAATGACGATCTTCCCTCAAAAATTAATCAATGTACGTGTAACAGATAAGCATGCTGTGACACAAAATGAAAAAGTAGCTGAAACAATCGCAGCTGTAGAAGCGGAAATGAATGGTGATGGACGTGTGTTAGTACGTGCATCAGGTACAGAACCGCTTGTACGTGTAATGGTCGAAGCTTCAACGAAGGAACAATGTGATGCATATTGTGAACGCATTGCAGCAGTTGTAAAAGAAGAAATGGGTTTAGCTGAATAACATCATTCAAAAGACAGTGTTGGAAATAAGCCGGCACTGTCTTTTTTCGTGTTTATTTCCTGGGAAATTGGGAATATTATATAAATAAAATGATATTTGTATGTTTTAAATTGACGTATATTCTTTTACCGTTTATGATATAGTTCTGATAATTTGCTGAGGAGGATTGTGTAGAAGCGTAAATCGGAAAAACAGTTATAGCGCCAGTACTGAAGAAATCGGACGACAAGTATCTTCAGTAGACGAGGTGGAGGAGTATCGAAAGTTTCGGCGGATGCCTCCCGGTCGACAGCCCGATCGTAAGTTCATCTTTAAAATAGTGAAGTGATTCGCTAGACAAAGAGATGAAATGGCAAATCATAGAGAGACAGAGAAACTGTTCGTAAGGGAATTTCTATGCGAACTTTCATTGCTATGGACTTTTTCTCTTTTCATAATTTGCAAAATATCGGAGGAATTAAATATGTGTGGAATCGTAGGTTATATTGGTCAACTAGATGCAAAGGAAATTTTGTTGAAGGGACTAGAAAAATTAGAGTATCGTGGTTATGACTCAGCGGGTATTGCAGTAGAGAATGCAGCGGGCGTACAGGTATTCAAAGAAAAAGGACGTATTGCAGATTTACGTGATGTCGTGGACATGACAGTAGATGCAACAACAGGAATTGGACATACACGCTGGGCGACGCATGGTGTACCGAACTATGTGAATGCACACCCACATCAAAGTGCTTCAAAACGTTTTACATTAGTACACAATGGTGTCATTGAAAACTATCATTTATTACGAGATGAATATTTACAAGGTGTGACAATGACGAGTGATACGGATTCAGAAGTCATTGCGCAATTAATTGAACACTTTTCAAATGAAGGTATGACAACAGCAGAAGCTTTCCGTAAAACACTAACATTAGTAGAAGGTTCTTATGCGTTAGCTTTATTAGATGCAGAAGAAGCAGATGTCATTTATGTAGCGAAAAAAGGTAGCCCACTATTAGTAGGTGTTGGCGAACAGTTCAATGTTGTGGCATCAGATGCTATGGCGATGTTACACGTAACAGATCAATTTATTGAATTACATGATAAAGAAATGGTGATTGTGACAGCAGATTCAATTCAAATCCAAAAGTTAGACGGAACCGTTGTAGAACGCGCACCGTATAAAGCAGAACTTGATTTGAGCGATATTGATAAAGGCACATACCCACATTACATGTTAAAAGAGATGGATGAACAACCAGCAGTCGTTCGTCGCATTACACAGAAGTATGAAAATGAGGCAGGTCAATTAACGATTGACCCAGCGATTCAACAAGCGATTAAAGAAGCAGATCGTCTATATATTATTGCTGCAGGTACGAGCTACCACGCAGGATTAATCGGTAAACAGTACTTTGAAAAGCTTGCAAAAATCCCTGTAGAAGTGCATATCGCAAGTGAGTTCGGCTATAACATGCCATTACTATCGAAAAAACCATTATTCATCTTCATCTCACAATCAGGTGAAACAGCAGATAGCCGCCAAGTATTAGTGAAGGTGAAAGAATTAGGCTATCAAGCATTAACGATGACGAATGCACCAGGCTCAACATTATCACGTGAAGCCGACTACACATTACTATTACATGCAGGTCCAGAAATCGCAGTAGCGTCAACAAAAGCCTATGTAGCACAAGTTGCAGTATTAGCGATTACAGCATATGTTGTAGCAGACCAACCAGAAATCGAGTTGAAGAAAGAATTAGGCATTGCAGCAAATGCGATTCAATCAATTATTGATCGCAAAGAAGAATTTGCTAAACTAGCAGAATCATTCCTAGCAACAACACGTAACGCATTCTTCATCGGACGTGGCATGGATTACTACGTGAGTATGGAAGGCGCACTAAAATTAAAAGAAATCTCGTATATTCAAGCAGAAGGATTTGCTGGCGGTGAATTGAAGCATGGTACAATCGCTTTAATCGAAGACGGCACACCTGTCATCGCACTTGCGACGCAAAAAGAAGTCGCACTGAATTTACGCGGTAACGTGAAGGAAGTCGTAGCACGCGGCGCAAACCCATGCATCATCTCAATGGAAGGCATGGCAGAAGCAAACGATGCCATCACAATTCCGCACGTACACCCATTACTATCACCACTAGCAGCAGTTGTCCCAGTACAATTAATCAGCTACTACGCAGCCCTACAACGCGGCTGTGACGTGGATAAACCACGTAACCTAGCGAAAAGTGTGACGGTGGAGTAAGGATATTTTTAAAGCTAATCAGACTGTTGGTTTTTAATAAAGATTGATAATTTATAATAAAGATTGATAATTAATAATAAAGATTGATAAAAAATAACCTCTATGGGTAAAATATCCATAAGAGGTTGTTTTTTATTTCTGACTTTTTGGAGGGCATTATATGGAGAGAAGTTTTGACTGGTTATGGGACAAGTACAAAGAAGGTGCTCGAGATAAATTTGAAGAGGTATGCTATAAAATCTATAAAAATGAACATCCAGACGCTGAAGTTAAACGAGTAAGAGTTCAGCATGGTGATGGAGGTATTGATGTATACATAGATTATCCTGATAAATTTATTGTTGTTCAGTGTAAATTTTTTATTAACGAATTAGGAGATTCTCAAAAAAGCCAAATTCGAAATTCACTTGGTTCAGTTGATAAAACAGAACTGAATGAATGGATATTAGCTGTTCCCCTTATCTTGTCTGAAAAGGAAGCAAGTTGGTGGAGAAAGTGGAAAAAAGTGAAGGAAGAAGAATTTGGAATTAAAATAAGATTACATGATGAAGATGATTTATTAGATTTATTAAAAAAGCATAATTTATATGATGATTATTTTAATACAGTTAAATTCGATAAAGATTTTATTGAAGATGTTGTAGGGAAAGATGAAAAGAAGAATATTCACGATAGACTATACCCTTTAATTTCAGAACTCTCAGGTGTTGATTACAATTTATGGGATATTGTAGTACAAGTGGATCAGCTTGCTGATTTAAGAGCGCACAGATTATTTAAGGAAAATACATTGTTGCTAAATTTAAATAGGCTTACAAATTTATATGCACTTCATGCTGAAGGTAATTCTATATTTGGAAAAAGGTTAAGAAGTGAAGAGAAAATTTCAGAAGAAACAGAATTACGCAAAAAAATTATGGAAGACTATTATAATTTAGGACTATAAGGGGGGATTTTAATTGTCCAAACGCAAACGAACAACACCGATAGAGAAAAAGCTAAAAGACGGTCTTGGTCAAGGAATAGGAATAGATTACAAGCCATGGCTAGTTATTCAAGATGTATCATCTCTTGGTCGCTCCACTCGCTTAAAAGGTATTAAAATTCCTCGACAGTATGAGTTTTTATCAGACTTAGAACGTAACTACTTTTATTTGTTGGAATATTCCGATTATGTAGTTGATATTCGTGAGCAATTTCCATTATTAGAGTTAGAGGAAACAATGATTATTGCAAATGAGTTGGGTATTAAACATCCAGCACATCCTGAAACGAAAGAGCCAATTGTTATGACAACGGATTTTGTAGTTACGAAAATGGAACAAGGAAAGCCTATCAATGTAGCTCGAACATTAAAATATAAGAATGACCTTATGGATAAACGCGTCATTGAAAAATTTGAAATCGAGCGAGAGTACTGGAAACGTAAAGGTATTGATTGGGGCATTGTAACAGAGTTAGAAGTACCGAAAGAAATGGCGATGAACATTTCTTTTGTACATTCTTATGCTGATTTAAATAGTATTGAAGATTTTAATGAATTTAGTGAAGCGGATATTGATATATTTAGCGTTCACTTAATTTCGACTTTACTTACGGAGGATAGAACAGTTAGAGAAGCTTGTACGCGTTTAGACGAGGTATTTTACTTAGCACCTGGCTGTGGTCTTACCCTATTCAAACATCTGATTATTACAAAAGCAATTGAAGTAGATTTAATGAATAGATTAGATGTAAATAGTGTTATTGAAATCCAATCTGTTCATAAGGATTATTCTGAGAAGGTGAAAGCAATATGATTTTTTATAACCAGGTGTATCAGTATGTGAATAAAGATAATGAAAATAAAATACGTGTTATCGAGTTAGACGATCCATTCGTTTACTATGTGGAGCTAAACGGTGATACTGCTATGCCTAAAAAAGTCACTTTGAAAACATTTGAGGATGAAATCGAAGCAGGTATTTTATTAGCAGTTTCAGACCCGTTTTTTATGAGCCAAGATGATAAATATTTAACTCCAAAGCAGGTTGAAAAACGAGATGGAGATTGGGAAGTAATAAATAGTTCATGGCAAGAACTTAAATGGCAGCTGCTTGAAAAGAAAACGCGTGATGTAACCTTTGACGAAATTGCTGAAAAGTTTAATTTGAAAAAGCTCAAGGCAAAAAGACTATTTACTCGTTTTTGGCAAAGAGGCTTAAATAAAAATGCTTTACTACCCGACTACAATAAATCAGGTGGTAAAGGTAAGGAAAGAGATTTATCAGGGGCAAATAAAGTAGGAAGACCTCGTAAATATGCCTTAAATAATGATTTAAACGAAGGTATTAATATTACTGACGATGTGAAAAAACAATTCGCACATGTAATAAAACAGTACTACCGTAAAAAAGAGCAGATAACTTTAACAGATGCATATGAATTTTTACTACGTGACTTCTACTCTAATAAATATGTTGAAGATGGTGAAGTGAAATATAGTGTGTGGGATGCTTCAATAATTCCGAGTTATAACCAATTTTACTATTGGTTTAAAAAGTATGAGGATCCACAGTTAGATATTTCTATGCGTAAAAGTAAAAAAGAGTTTGAACTAAAGCATAGACCAATTTTGAGTAATTCTACACAGGAGGCAGACGGACCCGGTACTCGATTTCAAGTTGATGCCACGATTGCTGATATTTACTTAGTGAGCTCATTTAATCGTTCTTTAATTATTGGACGTCCAGTTGTTTACGGAATTATAGATGTGTATTCAAGGCTATTTACAGGTGTATACGTTGGTTTAGAAGGTCCTTCTTGGATAGGTGCGATGATGGCTCTAGATAATATGATTACAGATAAAGTTGCTTTCTGTGCAGAACATGACATTTATATTAATGATTCACAATGGCCAGCTAAACATTTACCAGAAATTATAATTGCAGATAGAGGCGAGTTTGAAGGTTATTCAGTAACAAGTTTAATTAATAACTTTAATATCAAAATTGAAAACACTTCTGCCTATCGTGGGGATTTAAAAGGAGTCATTGAACGTCAGTTTGGTACCATCAATGGCAAAATAAAACGTAAAGCACCAGGAGCGATTCAAAAAGAATATCGTGAGCGTGGAGATCGAGATTATAGATTAGATGCCACGTTAAATTTAAAGGAATTCACTAAAATTGTTATTCATTTAATGCTACAACATAATCAAAAAATTATTGATAAATATCCTTTAGAAAAAGCAATGATTGAAGATGGCTTAGTGGCTACCCCACTTAATCTTTGGTCCTGGGGTATTGCTAATAAAAAAGGACGCTTACAAGTTACAAATGACAAAAACATATATAGGCTAAATATATTACCACGCGGAAAAGCTCGTATTACTAGAGCGGGTATTAAATTTAAAGGGCTTTCTTATGGTTCTGATAAGGCTATTAATGAGCAATGGTATGTGAAGTTGAGAAGTACAAGCATTGAAGTTGCATATGACCCTAGAGATATGAATCAAATCTATATCCCATCTAATGATGGTAAAAGCTTTGATATTTGTTTCTTGTTAGATACAAGCGAACAATACAAAGGAAATACGTTAGATGAAATCGAATTTTATCAGGAATATCTTGAAGAACTAAAGGCAGAGCAGTTTGTTGAACAGAAAAATAACAGTATCAATACGGATGCAACAATTGAAGACATTATTAAAAAAGCTAAATCAGAAAAGAAAAAGCAGCCCAAACCAACTTCAAAAACCGAACAAGTTCGTAATATAAAGGTAAATAGACAGGCGGAAAAAGCATTACAAAGAGAAGAGGAAAAATTTGATTTAGTTGATAGAGAAGCAAAAATGAATCAACAACCTACACAAATATTAGAATTCCCAAAAATAAAAGAAGAATCACCTAAAAAATCGAGTTCAGGCATAATGAGTAAATTGAAAAGAAAGCGAGATGAGCAGTTTGGAGAAGACGAATAATGTTGTTTTAAAAGGCGATTATGAGGAAGCGGTCTACAAGCAACAACTCCTTCCAGAGTACAAAAATAACCCTTTTCTAGAAGCTCTTCCGCCTATTTTCAATGAGGATGACGTATTAGATAGATTTATGGTAACCCCACGGATAAGTAAGGAAGACAAGCAGAAAGATATTAATATTCGTTATCACGTATTAAAGCGTGTGAAAAATTTCATTCAGCCATTACCGATCCATTTTGAAGTAGAACGTCGTTTATCAACTTTGATACGCAGAGGATATTTAGCTAGAAACCCATTAGATAAAACATTTTTTGAACGTCTTAAAGTATTGCATGAATTACGGGAAGATGAGGAACAAGCTCATAAATATATCGATGATCGTTTATATTATATTCGTTCAACTGCCGATAGCCTTTCGATTATTGGGATTTCTGGAATTGGTAAGACGACAGCAATAGAGCGTCTTTTATTAATGTATCCTCAAGTCATTAAACATGATATTTACAAAGACCAACCATTTAATCGTACTCAAATAGTGTGGTTGAAAATCGATTGTCCATATGATGGAAGCCTCTCTACGTTATGCAAAAGCTTTTTTAAAGCAATCGATGATTTATTAGGAACTCGTTATTTAGAAAAGTTCGGTTATTTAAATCGAGTTACATCTACAATGCTTCTCCATATGACATCTTTAGCTAGTATGTACGGGATTGGTGTACTCGTCATTGATGAGATTCAGCATTTGTTACATGCTAAAAATGATCAAGAAGAGATGTTAAATTTCTTTGTAACATTATCTAATACTGTTGGAATTCCTACAGTCCTAATTGGTACTTCTAAAGCGCAGCAACTGTTCAAAGGAAATTTCCGTCAAGCTCGACGCGCGGCAAGTGATGGAGCAATTATTTGGGATAGGATGGACGAAGAAAGTGAAGAATGGGAGTTCTTTCTTGAAACGCTTTGGAAATTGCAATGCCTTAAAACACGCTCAGAGCTCACAGAAGACGTTAAAAAGACGTTTTATGACGAGTGCCAAGGTATAACGTCGGTAGCTGTTAATCTGTTTATTTTAGCGCAAGAACGCGTTTTATTTGATGAACAAAATGAAGAAGAAATATTAACATCTAAAGTAATTAAAAAAACGGCCAAAGAAGATATGAAAATTATTCAGCCAATGCTAAAGGCGATAAGGAATAATGATTTTACTGCGATGTATAAGTATGAGGATATTATGATTAATCTAGATGAACTGATGATGAATCATAAGAAGAATACGCAGTATGAAGGTAAAGTACAAGCAGCAATGAAAGAACGTCAGAATACGTTAGAGTACAAGCGGAAAGAATTAATTGAAGCGTTAAGCGTAGAAGCCGCATCTTTAGGCATATTTCACTCATTATCTTCAACAGATATTCTAAAAGCTACTCAAAAAATAGTAGAAGATACCCCAGCTGATACGGATGAAATTGTTCTGAAATCAAAACTGATACCTTATTTAATTGAGATGAATGAAAGAGTAAAAGAAAAGAAGAATTCTATAGCTTCTATAGATAAAGTATTACCTTTACTAATTTTAAGAGAGCAAGCATTGAAGAAAAAAATACATCCTTACGATTTATTAAAAAGTAAAGGATACATTAAAATAGAGATATAAAGCTGTAGAAAATATTAGATAAATATAGCATTATTAATTTTTATTATTGTAAAAAAGGGGATGAAATAAATGTTGTATCAAGTATTTATGGAAGTGACAAATATTCCAGGTGCTAGTGAAAACTTAAGTTTATACGAATATGATAAAGAAGACAAAAATAAAATTATTGAAGAAACTATTCTACCATTCTTAAAAAAAGAAGAACTACAGTTTAATGGTTATTTTTTGAATTCTCAAAATGTAGTTAGAATAGTGGTTAAAACTACGGAATTCCCTATAAAAACAATAGTGGAAAGAAAAGATGCAGAACTACCAGAGAATTTTATCTGGATTGTGACTAAAGAAGAAGCTTTTAGTGATGATGATTATACCCTTGATGTAACATCGGAAATAATGAAAGAAGCTAAAATTAAAATGGAAGATTATGAAAATATATTAATGAATCCTTCTCAAGTTGAAATAGATAACAAAAAAGTATTTATAGTGCATGGTCATGATGAGAGTGTGAAAATCTCTGTCGCTAGGTTTTTAGAAAGATTAGACTTGAAACCTATAATTCTACATGAACAAGCTAGTGGTGGGGCAACAATTATTGAAAAAATAGAGAATAATGCAGATGTAGGTTTTGGTATTGTACTTTATACCCCTTGTGATTTAGGGAAAGCTAAAGCTAGTGATGAACTACAAATGAGAGCAAGACAAAACGTTGTATTTGAACATGGTTATTTAATTGGCAGATTGGGGAGATCTAATGTGTGTGCATTAGTTAAAGATGATATTGAAAAACCAAATGATATATCAGGAGTTGTATATATTAATTATGATTCAGGGAACGGTTGGCACATGGATTTATTTAAAGAACTAAAGAATGCCGGTTACGACTTGGATGCAAATAAGTTATTTGTATAATTTATTAATGTCTATGAGGTGATTAAATGCTACCTTTCTTCACAAACCCATATCCAAATGAGTTGTTGTATTCAGCCATTGCTCGTTACCACTTTTATAGTGGGAATCTTGATTGTAAAGATACGTTGGAAGAGTTGTTTGGCAGTCGTTGTGTGATACCGAGTGTGGAGATTGGCAGCTATTTTTCTGTTTTGGCAGAAAAGCTAGGACCGCATTACTCGGTAGAATCGCTTTTATCCAACCATACGATTTATCCGTATTATGCTTCGTTTTTATCGAAAGCACGGCAGCAGGAAGTTTTGCAGGATGTATTACAAGATGGACAGGCATTATATACAAGGCTTGGCATGATTGCGGGAAGTGTTTGTAAAAAGGATGGTTTATATTATTGTGCCGAATGTGCTAAAGCAGATGATGCACAATACGGAGAACCGTACATTCATAGAGAGCATCAGCTTCAAGGAATTAATTATTGTCTACATCATGAAGTGTCTTTGCGTAAATATCCAACTACAACAGATAGTCGGATACAATATGTCAGATTTGAATTAAAACATATGAATTTAACAGCTATTTACGAAACGGATCCATATAAGGATATAGCTGTAACAATAGCAAAGCAGGCATATCAACTGTTGCAATTACCTTTACATGGACTTTCAAGGGAAATCATAAGTTCTAAGTATCGAGCGTTATTAAGAGAGCGCAATTTAATAACAGCCTCAAATTGTGTGCGACAAAAGGAGTTATATCAAGCGTTCGAGTCACATTTCCCAAAGGACTTTTTGCAACTGTATGAAAGTGAATTAAACGAGGCATACGAATATAATTGGTTGAAGGTGTTATTGCGTAATTCCAAGCGTCATGTACATCCGCTACGTCATTTATTTCTGCTGGATTTTTTACAACAGGATATAGAGAGTTTTGGAACTACTTCAGCTGATCAAGGTGCATTTGGTAATGGTCCATTTCCTTGTTTAAATAAGGCTGCATCACATTACAAGCAGTTCATCATTCAAGATGTAGACGTAACAAGGGATTCTAAAACGAAAAATTTAATTGGCACATTTACATGCTCATGTGGGTTTATTTATGCAAGAAAACAATCGACAGACATATTCAAGATAGGTCGAGTAAAAGAGTTTGGTCATGTATGGCATCAAAAATTAATTGAACTTTCATGTGAAAACATAAGTATCAGAGCAATTGCAAGAGAGTTAGGCGTAGATTCTAAAACCGTAAAAAAATATTTAGAACAGCCATCATTCAAACAGGACCAGCAAAAGGTTCCTATTACAGTATCAAACTTAGATTCATATAAAGCTGAATTTATTACGATTGTGCAAAAGCATCCGCAATCAAGTAGAACGCAATTACGTAAAACTTACCAAAAAGAATATATGTATTTATACCGTCACGATAAAGAATGGTTGTTTAGTATATTACCAGCCCATCAAAAGCGTTATAACGAGGTTAAGACCGTCGATTGGAGTAAAAGAGACAAACAATATACAATTGCAATAAAAACGCTATATGAGCAATTATGGGCGTCTGAGAAGCCTATTCGAATTACGACATCTCTTTTAGGTAAACGTTTAGGGATAATAGCCAATCTTGAAAGACATTTAGAACAGCTGCCTATTACAAAGCGTTTACTTGAGCAAATTACGGAAAGTGTGGAACAATTTCAAATTCGCAGATGCTGTAGAATCATTGATAATTTGAAAAATGAATCAAGCGATGTGAAATTGTGGCGTGTTCAAAGATTGGCAGGGATAAAGTCAAAGGATTTTAAAACGATTCGGTCAATATTAGAGGCGTATTTACAGGAAGGTGGAATCGATGAAAAGCAAAGATATAAAGCTTAAGAATTGGCCGTTTGATCAAGGTGCACGCGTGAAATTAGAATGGATCGGTGCACCTTTTAGATACGAAAAAAAGATTGTGCTGCCAGTTTATTTTAGTGGAAAAGTTAATGGATATTATACAACTGAAAAGTTAATAGTTGATTGGACTGTATTAGCTTCTTTAAGAATCCAGCATTATTACGTAGATGGGGTTATTACGCAACCTATCTCACCTAACCAAACTGAAGAAATTATCATTACAATAGATCCAAATTACGTTGGCTATTTTGAACAAAACTATTCAATACGCGGGACAAAATATACAGAAATATCGCAAACTTTCGTTATCAAATACAATGGGGAGCGTTTCTACCTACCTTTAATTGAAGTGCTTAGAGGAATCATTGCACCGAATGCATTCCTGTTGAATTGTTTATTTGAAATGAACTCTTTCCCGTTATATTTCACAGAACAATATGAGTCGGATTTATTACGATTACACTTCGCGTCTTCATACAATGCAAAGTATTTAAAGAACGAGTATTTACATCATTTAGTGTGGCTATTAATGAACAATAACGCTCGTAAAGTATATGAAAGTATAGCTAGTAATTTTCATTTTAATGACTCTCTTAAGTTTGAATGGCCATTTCAAACACCAATCAAACTAAAGCTACGTGTGAAAAAAACACCAACAGGATATACAGTTCTATATATTAAGGCGATGCTAGATAAAGAATTGCAGGTTTCTAATTTGGAAATTACTCACCCTAGCCTTGTTCGTCATGAAAAATCGAATGAACCAAGAAAACGTATAATTCTCCCCCTTTCAACTTCAGGCGATTATGAAGCGGATGTAACAGTTGATGGACGTACAAATGAATTTGATGAAGTAATGACTGATACTTTAACTCATGAATACGTAGATGCTCTAGTAATTACTAAACAAAGAATAACTTCATCCAAACAACGCGAGGGAATTGATCACAACACTAAAAAGACTGTCAAAGCAGTTAATAACAGCCGTTCAATGGGGGATATTGGCGGAACAAGTCTATTAAGAGGCTTAGAAGTTAAGTCATTACAAAATACATATGTTAATGGTGAATTAGCGGACTTTAAAGAAGTATTAAATGAGTTATCAAGAGCTTATTTTGTAGAAAGTGTGGAGGCATATGTTGGTGAGTTAACTGACATAGGAGAGCGTTCATTTGCGTTTTTAGATGATGGCATTACTCCTAGAAAGTATATAGTGGCATATGTAAAACTAAGGAATGGAAAAGAAGTTGCATTGTTAGAAGTTGAACGCGCTGGGCGTAGTGTTTCTACTTTAATTATTACATCCTTAGATTGTTCAAATATTAAATTGCATATTGAGCCTTTACTAAAATACATTATATTCAGCTCAGGTAGTTGGTTAAAAGAAGGTTTAGTTAAATGGGAAAAGAGCCTAGCGATTTATAAAGTAAAGCACACGAGTAACTTTAAAAAGTTGGTATTCAGTAAAATCTCAGACGTTTAATAAATAATCCTTTTAATACACTTAAATGGAACACTCCATAAATGGTGGTTGCGACAAAACAAAAACTTAACTTTTGTGTGTCCGAAACCTTGACCTAAATCCAGCTCGCTGTTACCCTGTTTTTTGGTAGATAGTATAGTTAAATGAGATTTTATTTATTATATTTGTGAAGTAATCTACTTAAACAAACGAAAGTGCTGTAGTTTAAAAAGGATTTATAACGTATACATCAATAAATATAATAACGTTCCCAAATGGAAGTTTGGGGGCATAGGGAAAAGCGACAAACGTTGATATAACGGCCATTTGTCTCTTTTTTAGTGGAACATTGTTTATGCAACTTTTTATGCAAGCACGGCAAACACTTGATACAAGGCAGAACAATCTATAAAATAGTAAATGGAAAGGGAGATTATAGTTTCTACCCGTAATCTTTTTTCTGCAAACGGGCCATTATCCAAAATACCACATAACAGAAGAAATTTATGATAAATATATATTAAGTTTTGAAATATTGGTATTTATGCCAAAGGGTATTCAGTACAGTGCAAGAAAAATAGTCTTAGTTAACTTGACTTTTTTTATTAAAAATATATAATTACTAATGTATTTTATAAACTATTAGGAGGATTATTAAAAATGACACATTCTATGAGACTACGTTCCCTATCTTTGAACAAGTAATTAAATACGTTCAAAGGCTCTGTTTGTATTTACAGAGTAAATGGGAGTAGTCTGTCCTTTTTTAATAATCTTCATTTCAAAAATCCACCCAATCCATACTTGTGGTTTGTCTAACTATTTTGATGTAGGCAATATACTGTTTGATTTATTTGGGATGGAAAGATGTTATGATGAGAAAGGCGACTTGTTCTGCCTTTCTTTATTTTTATCTTTTTCACTTTCTTAGCCATGCTCATGCTAGAGCTAGGTATGTTTAGTGATGACTTTCTACAAGTCACAAAAAATAAGGATGGATCTCTTTCCCTTTACTCTAAAATCACAAGCAGATGCTTGTGATTTTTTTATTATTTGGAGGTAGGGAAAATGGATAATATGAATTGGAAACGGAAATTTATTGCGATTTTTACAGGGCAGTTCTTTTCACTATTAAGCAGTGCTGCTGTTCAATTTAGTATCATTTGGTGGTTAACAGATACATCAGGAGGTTCTCCACTGATTTTAACATTAGCAGGACTGGCTGGATTTATGCCACAAGCATTGTTAGGTCCTTTTGCAGGAACTATTACTGATCGTTATTCACGAAAAGTGATTATGATAATTGCAGATATGACGGTTGCACTTGGAAGTTTAGCTTTATTTGTATCAATGTATTTTTATGATCCGAGTATTATATTGGTGATAATTGTATTGATCGTTCGTTCATTAGCAACTGCATTCCATATGCCGGCTATGCAAGCGTCTATTCCACTAATAGCCCCAAAAGAGCATTTGACAAAAGTTTCTGGATGGGGACAGACAGTGGCTTCTATATCAAATATTGTTGGTCCAGCAGCGGGGATGTCATTACTAGCGATAAGCTCCGTTGAGTGGGTTCTATTACTAGATGTCTTTGGGGCAGTAATTGCTAGTAGTATTTTGCTATTTATTCACATTCCAAATGTACAGAGTTCAGAAACTGTTGATTCTTCTAGTTTTATCAGCGATATGAAAGAAGGATATCATGCACTTGTAAAACATCCTGTTTTATTAAGGTTAACAGTCACGATTACGATTGTTTCGGTGCTGTATATTCCGCTAGGCACTTACTTTCCGCTTATGACACGAAATCATTTCGAGAAGGGCGTAGTTGAAGCTGGAATAATCGAAATTGTTTTTGCTGTTGGCCTCATCTTTGGTGGTATATTAATGGGGATTTTCGGAGATCGATTTGAAAAATTGAAACTCATTGTTAGCGGAATGATACTGATGGGGATTGCCTTATTCATTTCTGGCACACTTCCATCAACTTTATTCTATGGATTTATCGTAATGGCTGGTCTAGTGGGATTGTCTGGTCCATTATTTTCAGCTCCGTTTTATGCTCTTATCCAAACCGAAATTGAACCTCATTTACTTGGGAGAGTGTTTAGTTTTGTTGGAAGTTTGGCATTACTTGCAACACCGTTGGGTTACGCATTTGCTGGGGTTCTGATCCACTTAACAAATGTGGCCGTATTATTTTTGATTACAGGTATATTAATTGTATTAAATGCTGTTATCGTAAGGAAAGCAAAATAGGAGGGGAATTTCATGCAATTTTTACTATTCTTTTGATACGAGCTTGGTTTTGAGAAAGAGGCTCGTATCGATTCTAGCTATCGATACGGAATAAAAATATTTCGGGGGTAGCGAAAGATGGAACAAATCTGTTTTGAATTAGAAAATGTAGAAGTGACATATCTAGATAAAGAGGTTTTAAAGATTGAAAGATTAGCTGTACACCAATTTGACCGTATCGGCATAGTCGGTAAAAATGGTGCAGGTAAAAGCACGTTACTAAAATTACTGGCGGGTATCATTAAGCCAACAACGGGAAAGGTGAATCGGCTTGTTGAGAATGGCTATTTTGAGCAACTTGAAACTCCATCAGTACGTGATGCTGATCCAGTGTTACTTGGAAAATTAGACGTACCAAAAGACTCTAATCAGCTAAGCGGTGGGGAACAAACAAGGATGAAACTCGCTAAATTGTTTACTCATTATTATGAAGCTTTATTAATTGATGAGCCGACTACTCACTTAGACCAAGAGGGGATTTCGTTTTTGCTCGATGAACTTAGGTATTACTACGGAGCGCTTGTATTAATTAGTCATGACCGTTCTGTATTAGATGAACTAGTTACGACAATTTGGGAAGTTCATGAAGGTAAGGTACGAATCTATTCAGGAAATTACAGCGACTACATGGCACAAAAGAAGTTAGAACGTGAACAGCAGAGTCAAGCACATGAACAGTTCATAAAAGAAAAGAGCAGGCTAGAAAAAGCAGCACAAGAAAAAATGAAGAAAGCTGAAAAAGTTGCACAAGCAGGTCGATTGTCAAAAAAAGATGCGAATGCAAAGCCGGATAAGTCCTTTATGACAAAATCCAAAGGTACGAGCCAAAAAGCTATGCAGCGTGCAGCAAAGGCCATTGAGCAACGAATGGAAAAACTTCAGGAAGTCGATGCTGTAAAAGAGGATAGGCAAATAAACTTCCATCAATCGAGAAATTTAGAGCTGCATAATAAATTTCCGATAATGGCAGACCGATTTACTCTTCAAGCGGATAACAAAGTATTATTAAATGAAGTAAGTTTTCAAATGCCGCTTGGTAAAAAAATTGCAATTTCGGGTAAAAATGGTGCTGGCAAAAGTACTTTACTCCACCATATTGCTATCAATGCGCCCGGTTTAACAATTTCACCAAAAGCAAAAATTGGATACTTTCGTCAAATGAGCTATCAATATACAAGGGATGAAACGGTATTGGAATTTCTGAAAAATCGTTCTGAATACGATGAGAGATTTTTACGAAGCGTTCTACATTCCATGTTGTTTGTCGGCACAGATATATTAAAAAGTGTAAAATCATTAAGTGGTGGTGAAGCGATTCGTCTACAATTATGTCAATTATTTTTAGGAGAGTATAATATTTTATTGTTAGATGAACCAACCAATTTTTTAGATATCTATGCTATTGAAGCGTTAGAAAGATTTATTACAGCATATAAAGGCACTATTATCTTCGTATCACATGATCGCAGGTTTATTGATTGTGTAGCAGATTGTATATATTTCATTGAAGATCAACAGCTAAAATTAAGGGGTTGATTAATGATGAAGGAGAAATAATGGGGTTATTATCAAAATAAGATCTTTCGTAATTGGGTACTGTTTTGAAGAATACAGTAGAGAATTATCAAACTTTTTTATAAAAATAGTGTAATACTTCATAAAGAAAGAACCCGTTTTGATCAAACTTTTTTCAAAACGGGTTCTTTAAATTTAACGTAAGATAAGCCTTTGTCGCTTCATTTTGATCAAACTTTATTTTAAACCTACACCAAGCAACATTTTTATTGCTTGGATCCTTTTAATTTTCTTCTTTTGGCTAGTTTTGTCCCAGCCTCTTTTTGATAGAAGTTATGCATGATGTTGATAGAAATTGAGATTTTTCTTCTATTTAAAATTACCATTTCGATACTCTAGTTTTGTTATAAATAGGTGTTTCCTTCTTCTTATATGATTTTTTTGAAGACCAAATTTTGGTTTGAACATTTAGTCCTTTGCTATTGTAATAAGTTTTAACTTGATAATATTGACCCGCTACTTTTGGAGGAAACCCTTTTACAACACCTAACCCTGATCCTGTATAAGTCATCAACCATCCTGATGCTGCTGCTGTAGTTATTTTTCCACCAGGAAAGAGTTTTATTGCATAACCTATACCTGTTACATAAATATATTCTGATATTGCGGAAGATTTAGTGATTTCAAATCTTTTTATTGTAGTACCTGTAGGATAATTAAATACATTTTTTAGAAATTTTGATGTTGAATATCTGCCAGCCGACAATTTAAATTGAACTTGTTGCGTGCCTATCACTTTTAATTTAGGCTTTGGAATAGTCATACTATAGGTTCCTTTTTTATTCTTAATTGCCTTATAGTAGTTATGGTGGCTTCCAATTCTATATTTTGAAGGCCATGAATATCCTGCTGAAATATTTACAGATGTTATTGAATGCCCTGGAGAAAAACCTTTTTTTACTTTATACTTAATTGTAATAGTTCCATCTTTATTTTTTGTGACAGATTTTGCTGTAACATATTGATCTATAACAGGGTTATTGTCAGCACTTGCTTTATTAGGAATAAATATAATGCTAGATATAAAAACTAGGTTGACTATCATTATTAAACTAATAATTTTTTTCATTAAAACCACTCCTTTTTACATACTTTACATTAAAAACCATGTAAAATTAATAAATAAAAGGAAAACAAGAATTTATATCTATAATTTTTATAAAAGGAGGTCTAATGAACTGTGAACAAAAAAGTAAAATATACCTTTTTTATAATAGGTATTATTATGATTTTTGTAGGATTACCTTATTTAATGGGTTATACCACAAACAATCTAATTAAGTACTCTTTATATTTAGGCCCAATAATTGCTATCCTTTTTATTCCTATTCCCCAAAAAAGAAAAGAATAATAAAGCATATATTCTGAATCGACTAGGGGGCTTATAAGAAAAGGCATTGTTATAGAAGATACCATCAGTGTAAAATATCGATTGAAATTTTCTCCTTTTTATGATTTTATCTATTTATTTTTGTAACACAAATGTAATATTTCGAATAATTTCTCGCAAAAGTAGAAAAGTAGAAATTTCCACTTAGCAAATTTATAAAAAAGACATTGAAGTTATCAAAAAAATCGTGGTTAAATAGATTAGCATCTAATACTTCTTAGATTGCAATAGATTCCGGTTGATAATCATATTCTTTTTGAACAATAACCCTAACTTTCTCTACATCTAGCTGCATATTCCCATAACACCCCTTTACACGAAATAGCCAATCTTTTCCATGCAAAAAAGTAGCCGTAATTGGTTACTTTTTTTTTCGTTTTTTTCATTTTTGCGTCAGCAAATTTTGCTTTTAACGGTCTGAAAAAATTTGGCTCATCGGTACGATCCGCCAAATTTTTGTGCCAGGGATTTTTGATTTTCGCACGCATCATGAACATGATGTGTAAGTGCGCCCTGTTCCTTGCAGCTCTTTTATTTTTCATTTCGAGTGCAACGACACAAAAGGTTTTAGGAATTCCTAACAAGCAAAAATGAAATTTTAGGGATTACCATGGTAATCCCGTAGCTTGCCCTCACCAAAAATCGAAAAAAATGTGTGGGCAAATGGTGGACATTCGATTTTTTTTGGTGGGCAAATGGCGGGCAAAGCCCTCAAAAGTGGTGGGCATACGGTGGGCAAATGAAAAAAATCACGCTATCACGAAAATACTAGGCTCTGCCTAGACCATCACGTAAGTGATAGCACATTTCCCTTATGCTCTTTCTCACTAATCGACAAAATGCGTGTTCAAAACAAATTTCAAAAAGTGCAAAATCATTTTTAGAAAAACGGAACCGAAAAATTTATTTTTGTGCGAGAAAAAAACAAAAAGTTGGCGATCCTTTTTTTATTTTGAATTCCCTAGCGATAATATTTTTCTAATTCATTTTCGTAAAAAGCGTGTTTTTCGTTCAACGCATTTTGATATAATTCACCAATTTCTTGGCTCATTTTTTTAGCAGGTGCTGGTGTTAATTTTTCAATTTCGTTGAAAACATACGCTGTTAACTCTTCGTTTAAGCAATGGTTAATAAATCCACGCATGGATTTAATGTGGTCGAGTTTTTTATTTTTACGTGCGTCTAAACAAACCTCAACAACTCGTAATAAGTGTTCAAGCATGATGTCTTTATGTTCTTTCCACACGTCAAACTTCGTAAAGCTGTGTACTTTGCTATAAATCATTTCTGTTACGGCTTTTACATCGGATCTGCGGTTCATTAGGCTGTTGTACATGGCTTGTTTTAATCGACTAATGAATTTTAGTGGCTTAAAGTCCGTTGGATTTTTCACTGGTTGTGTAAGCAGCGTGATTTTTCGTTCTTGCTTAATAGCGATTGATTTAGAAATGGTTTTAAACCCGTATGAATACGTATTTAATAATTTATTTTTAATGGCTTTAATAAAGACAGATTTATGTGGTGACATTTCCATATTTGCGTTTGGTGACTGTGCGACTTCGTCTGATTGCTTGCTACGCTTGAGTTCTTCGCATTCTTTCGCAATTTTTTCGATGTTTGTCCCCACTTTCTCCGTAGGGACATTTTGACATTGGTACGGTTGCCATACATAAATAGATGGGCCCTTTAAATTTGTTTTTGCTGTGCGTGTTTCGAGTGTCACAAGCATGCCTAAGTTTTTCGCTTTGGCTACGGCACGTTTGGCTGTACGTAAATCAAAACTAAAGTCGAATTCTTCTTTTGCGACTTTAACAACGGTCTTTAATTTTAGTGTAGCGATTCCTGGCACCTTTACAGAGTGTCTCACAATCGTTTTAAGGGCTTGTAGCTCTTTTCTGCCGAATTCCTTCTTGTGATCCGCTAACCACATCTCAAAGGCTGTATTGAGGTCTTTAGCGGTTGTGAAGTTGGCAAATGCCTTATAAGGGGTAGCGTCAGATTTCCGCAGATTTACAACGATAAGGAGTTTTAATAACGTTGGTTAGTAAGATTTTGTTTTTGAGCAATGTTTTGAAACAAATTATCCTCAAAATATAGCCACTTTTAGCAGCATTACTAGGTTGTATCAAAATCCGTCGTTTATAGGACAGTTATTCCTTATCTTTGTTATATCAAGCAGTTTAAAGTAACTATAAGGGCTTAACGTTGTAAATCCGCATTTTTATGACGGGACCCCAACATAAAACGAATTAAGGTAAAATAAAAAATGAGCTCGGTACAATACCGAACTCATTTTTTACAAGATGTTTAAACGAAATAACTATGTCTAATTTTTAGGGATCACTTCAATTATCTTGCTTTTTTGTAATCTTATAACTTAATCTCCTAAGTCATATTTTAACTTTGAACTATAATAACTTGTATCAAAATCAAAATTTATTAATTTGTTCAAATCATAACTTTTTTGTTTATAAATTTCCTTCATATATTGTAAGAAAATATAACGACAAGCGTAGAGCTCACTTACATCATCTGTATCCTCTCGTAATTCAACATAGTCAATTTCTTCATCGTAAGTATCATGTGTGATCGCTTCAAATTCTAAATTCGTATGCCACATGAAATCTAAAAAACCTTGTAAAACGGCTTCTTTATAGGTATCTAATGAAAAAGTCGCGATTACTTGTTTTTCATAATGGAATTCTACGGTTTTTTTATGATAAAAAATTGTGATTTTAAAATTATCCATAACATAATCACTCTCATAAAGTACTAAATAAGTATTTCTATCAAGAGATTTATCTTGTGGTAATAAAGTTGAAATTAGAGTAAACCAAAAATTATATAATTCATCTACTTTTGTATCAAACTTATCAAAAAGCAATGGTTCACCATCTACATAGAAAACAACTCTACCTCCAGGATATCCCCCAGATCGTCCAAATGCATAATTAAATACATCTAAATCGTCCAAATTTGTCATTTCGATATAACCTGGATACGTTTGATTTTCATCTAGCTCTTCTTTTTCAGGTGGAATTTTAATGTATGATTTAATTTCAAGTTTCATTTTTCTTACTTCCTTTCAGCAGGATAAAAAGAAGATACTGTTAATGTTTTCTTATTCCCTATATTAATACGTAATTTATAATTTACTTTATTTATTTTTTTTTTTATAAACTATAATTTGAGATTTGTCTTTTCCTTTTGCTCGTTTAACTATATGTTTGGAGTTACTATTAATTGTTTGTTGTATATAATTCCAAATTTTTTTAATACTAATATCAGGATCAAAGAATGTCTTTCCTTCTACTTTTTCTCCTTTCCAATATTTAAGATGATGTTCAACTAAAATATGTTCTAATGTATTAGAGCCCATTTTTACTACTTTCCCTGTTTTTCCTACTTTAAAGGTATCACCTTTATAATCTTTCAAAGCCTTTTTTGCTTTTTTCTTAGGTTGTCCTTTGTAAGTTTTTCCTGCAATCTTAATTGAATTTTTTGTTAGATTTTTTGCAGCTACTGATGCTACTCCTCTAATAATAACGCCACCAATTGCGATGGCAATTGGAATCCATTTAGCTTGATTAATCAATTCTTTTAATTCTGGAATATCTTTTTTAAATCCAAAACTCATATTAATGATATCTACATCTTGATCGATTGCTTTTTGCAACGCTGTTAATACTTTCTGTTCAGAAACATTAGTACCAGAACTTGTTACCGAATAATCAATAATTGTTATTTTTTTCTGATTATTTTTCTCAATCTTGCTTAATATAGCTTTTAACATGATATCTGCATGAGTATCTGTTGTTTTTTCATAAGATTCTACAATTACTTCACTATATTTTTTTTTTGATAGCCCTGAGTCTAAAAGAGCAATTTTAACATGATTAGGTACTACTACATTTTTGTTATTAAAATAAATTAATAAAGTACCTAAAGAAAAAATAAAAGAAGCAATAACCATAGTATAAGTAGTTCAGTTTTGGAGTACAAAAAGTGAAAATGTAAACCTAAATGAGTATCAAATTGCAACTGAATTTGATACTCGTTTTTTATTGTTAAATCAACGTTTGTTGTTAATTTACACCACAAAATGTAAGTTAAAATGTATATAAAAATGCGAACGTGAAATAATTATTGTAGGAATGCAAATTGGTGTGTTAAAATGGTTACAATTTACTAAGCAAAAAGGGGTGCATTTTCCTATGCAATTTCTTGAGCCAAAAAATAAGAACGCTAAGTCTGTGGATTGGGAAATATCAGAGCAAGTAAGGGTGATAGTTAAGCAATACGCTGAATATGCAGAGCGTACTGAAAGCGAAGCAGTGGATGAATTCTTATTGAACATTTTAGACGATAAGAAGTTTATTGAATGGATTGCCAACAAGCGAAGTAATAAGCGGATTGTTGAAAAAATGGGTATCAAAGATAGAGTGGGTTGATAGACAATGACCAAGCTTAAAAGATTAGCCACGAAGGAAGATGAAATTGTAGATGTTAAAATTCCGATTTCAAACGAAGAATTAAAAGATAGGGCTAAACAATATGATTTATTAACTCCAAAACGATTTGCAACAAGGTATAACAAAATGTTGTTCTTGCCAACGTCTTTTAAATGGAACGGTTCTGAATATCCCATTCAATATAATTACTGCATCAATCCGTTTTGTTGTAATTTTGGGAAAGAACAGCACAAATTCAAAGATGTAAAAGGGAAACCAAGTCGATATAAAATGACTGGTAGTTCCAAAGATAAAGGTCATAAAGGTATGTACTGCAATGACAATCCTATTGGCAGAGGTGTATCGCAAAACTGTACAGTAACCCCTTTATCTAATTGGTCTGTTGTTGAAGAAATTAAACGCCTTATAGAAATCAATAGCATCCAAGATGTTGAGCCAGATTATCAATTTCATAAAGAAGGCTGCTCGGAAGAAGAATCAACCCCATTCAATGAGCCGAAGCAATTTTACAAAAGGGGGAAAAGTAGGGGCAAATCTCAACGCTATCAATGTAAGGCGTGTAAGAAGTTCACTAATGTTCTACCAAAAAGAGAAGAAACCACTACTTATCACCAACAAAAGAACACCATTCTTCCAATGTTCGCTAAGATGGTTGTTGGAAGGGTTTCAGTCAGTCGTACTTGTGATATTTTAGGAATTGGAGTTGGAACCTACTATCATAAGCTGGAGTGGCTGTATAGGCGTTGTTTGGAGTTTTTAGAACGATATGAGACACAACCCCTTCAAACAAAGAAATTTAACGAGATGTGGCTTAATACGGACAAGATGCACTACTACCTAAATAACGTCCGTAAGAAAGGACAAGGTTCAAAGAAATATACGGGGTTTGAAGACCTTAATATGCAAACGTATATAGTTGTATCTGCTGAGGTCTTATCAAGATATGTGTTCCGTTCTGATGTTGCCTATGATTGGAATATTTCAATGGATGAATTAAATGAAGATACAAGAAAATTCAAAGAAGACCATCTCAATACTTTTAGTCGTAAAAATGATAGGTTAGATTGGTCTTATTATCCACAAGAACCATCCGCTAACGATAGCGAAAATAGGAATGCTTATCTTCACGAATTAGGGAAAATTACTAATAGGAGTAGATTTGTCGATGGTTTAAATGTTGATGCTCCTTATACTACAACTGCTCACTATTGGTTAATTAAACAAATGGTTAATGCCGACGAATGGCGAATGATTAGTGATGATGACTTCTCTATTAGAAACGCCTTTTATAGAGTATTCACGAAAGAATTAAGGTTGAGCGATGCACATCATTTTATTTGCCAAGTTAACAAGACGAAAAGCAGAAAACAATGCTTAAAAGAATTCGGACAAGCAAAAGCAGAACTGCTCGATTGGGGAGATATCAGAGGATTCAAAACAAAGTTTCTACGGACTTTGGCATCTCATTATCTAACTGAATTACTAACAAGTCATCAATTCCACGAAGAGGCTATTAGTAAAGATGGAGAAAGATATCGCAAATATGCCGATAACCCTATCAAACATCCATTAGCCACTAAGGATAAAGGATTTTATTCAGTTGATTGTAGAACGGATTTATCTGCTCTGGAACCAAACGAAATCGCAAAGATGCTATTAAATGTTAATGACCATTCGACCAATAGCTTTATTCAACAGATAAGACGTTATATATCATCTCTTGAAAGACCATTAACAACAGCTCGTGGTGATAAGAAGAGCTATATTTACGCTAACTTCAATCCGAAGTATGCTCAATTTGCGATTACAATTCTAAGAACTTACTACAACTTTTGTCGCCCTTTTAAATCAGCGGATAAAAAGGTTTTGACACCTGCTCAAAGATTAGGGATTACAGATAAACAATTTGATTGGAAAGATATAATTTATTTCAAATGACAAAAAGAGCTTGGAGTAATCCCAAGCTCTTGTGCTTTATCTTTACTGTTCTTCTTCAATTAACGCACCCGTTAACTCAATAAGTTTTTTCTTTCATATACATGAAAATAGTAGTTATACGGATTTTTATCATTCTTTATCCCTTTTTGGGCAAATACCTCATTCCATTCCTCATAATTCACTTCTGGAAAAAAAGTATCTCCTTCGAATTCATGATGTATTTTTGTGATGTACATTTTCTCAACATAAGGGAAAAACAAATTATAAATCTGTTCTCCTCCGAAAATAAAAATTTCTTCTTCGTTTTTACATAACTCAAAAACATCTTCTATTGAATGAACAATTTCACAACCATTAAAGGTAAACCCCTTATCTCTCGTCAGAATAATATTTCTTCTGTCAGGTAAGGCTCTTCCGATTGATTCAAGGTTCTTCCTACCTAATATTATCGGATGTCCCTTTGTAGTATTTTTAACATATTCCCAGTCCTTGGGAATCCTCCAAGGAATGTCATTCTCTTTGCCAATCACTCTATTCTTATCCATCGCAGCAATCAAAGAAACTTTCATTTATAACACAGCCTTTTTAACTAATTTACCATCTAATTTCTTATTTCTATCAAAAAACCTTTTCTCATTATCCTGCCCGTTAGTTGAATAAGCAATTTTTTCTATAAGTTATATTATCATAATACCACAAAATCACAAATTTTCATTCAATTATCATTTTCAATTGCATTTTATAAATCATTTTGTATGTAATTTGGTATGTAAGTTAAAATGAAAAAAGTAGTCCATTTTGAAGTACATTTTGTCATTTTGTACTCCAAAACTGAACTACTTAACCATAGTATGGTTCCCTTTATTTTTACTCAGAGTGGGGTTAAACCGCTTACATCTATCAACATGTCGCAACGATATGTTGAGCTGTATGAAAAATTGTAACCGCTAAAATAAAATTAACAGTTTTTGCTCATTTCAATTGAACACTTTTTCACCAATTCAATAGTTTCCTGTAAACTGGAAATATCAGTTTAATAGGAGGCTGTACTAATGGAGGAGAAGCTTGTGTTACATATCGAAATTCATCAATTGCGTGATCGTGGATTAAGGATTGTGCAAATTGCAAAGCGACTAAGAATATCACGTAATACCGTGTATAAATATTTAGATATGTCATTTGAAGATGCAGTAAATGAGTTTAGTCAGACTGGCCGTAAGAAGAAGCTGGATGAATACAAAGATTGGATTGTAGGTTGGTTACTTGAGTTTCCAAGCTTAACAGGGGCACAAGTTTTAGATTGGCTACAAGAGAAATACCCTGAAATTGATGTTGGGGAAAGTACAGTTAGACGTTATGTAAATGAAATTCGCGAAATTTATCAAATTGATAAGGTAGATGAACCCCGTGAATACGAAGCGGTCATTGAGCTGCCACCAGGGAAGCAATTACAAGTAGATTGGGGACAAACTATTCAAAAAACATCAGGTGGTAAAGAAGTGAAATTATACTTCGTTGCCTTTGTGTTAGCGCACTCTCGACATAAATTCACTGTGTGGTTAGATCGTCCTTTTACGACAAGAGATACAATAGCCTGTCACGAAAAAGCTTTTCAGTTTTATGGCGGTATAACAGATGAAATTGTGTACGATCAAGACAATTTAATTGCGGTAAGTGAAAATGCAGGCGACCTCATTTTAACAAAGGAATTTCAACAGTATATAAAAGACCGGAAATTTAAAATCTATCTGTGCCGCAAAGCAGATCCCGAATCCAAAGGTAAAATAGAGAGTGTTGTAAAATACGTAAAATATAATTTCGCTAAAAATCGAATTTATACAACACTTGAGGACTGGAATGAGAGGTCTTTAAAATGGTTAGAACGTACCGGGAATTATAAAGTGCACAATACAACAAAAAAGAGACCTTTCGAAGTGTTTCTCCTGGAAAAGCAACACTTAAAAAAAGTCTCTACACCGCTTCCTATATTAGAAAGCAACCATACAGAAATTATAACAAGGAATGTCAACAAGGACAACACAGTCCGGTACACATCGAATCGATATTCCGTTCCACTAGGAACCTATACGAATTATCCAGTCGTACAAATAGTGCCCCAAGGGCAAAAATTAAAAATCTTAGCACCGCATACTGGCGAAATACTTGCGGAACATACCATCAGTTTAGAAAAAGGCAAGTTGATAAAAAATCTAAATCATGGACGTGATCGCTCTAAGTCGCTCGATGAGTTACAACGAAATGTGCTCACTTTATTTCCATATGATGGGGCCGAACAATATATTCAAGATGTTTGTCATACATACGGTCGATATCGTAGAGATCAATTATTGTTATTCCAAAAAATTGCGAAAGAGAATCCCGAATGGTTATCTGCAGCAATACATAAATGTATTCAAGAAAAGTTATACAGCGCAAATGAGTTCCGAGACGTTGTCGCCTATTTTAAGCGTACAAATATCGAACCTGAGCAGCCAATAACTACTGTAAAAGAATCAAAAGAATCGCTAGCAATAGCAGTTCAAACGAGAGATTTAAAAGAATACATTCAACGTATGGGAGGCAAATAATATGAGTAAAAGTGTGGCAGATATCCAACAGGCATTTAAGCAATTACGTTTAGCAGAAACCGCTGAGGGGCTCCCAGAGCTTCTCCGCCAAGCGGAACAAGTATCGTGGACATATTTAGAATTTATTGATGAACTAACAACATTAGAGCTTAGAAGACGAGAAGAAAAGAGTATCGAAAAGCGTTTATCGTGGGCACGTTTCCCATACCATAAGCCGTTGCATATGTTTCAGTTAGAGGAGCAAACAGCGATTACAGAGCGCCAAATGAAACAGCTGCAGGAGTTCCAATGGTTAGAGCAAAGTTACAATTTAATTCTTTTGGGACCACCTGGTGCAGGGAAAACATTATTG
>NZ_JBJXHL010000010.1:0-53952 GCF_046159805.1 Kurthia sp. ISK08 | reverse complement strand
GCTAAAGTAATCACTCATCTGAGTGGTTACTTTTTTTATGTTTCAAAAGAGGGAAGCCTTTGAAAAAATTGAAGGAAATGCTGTGGTATTTAGCAGCGCAGAATATCGATTTTGAGCATAATTTTACTTTCTGCAAGACTTTTAATTAGTAAAAGAGACTTGAGTTGACTATTCTAATGTGAAATCGAACTTTGGTTCTTCGAAACGGGCCACTCGCACTGTAGTTTGGAACATTCACCTGAGTAAACGGAACATTGGGTCATCGAAACGGATCACTCGCTCTAATTATCTAATCCAATTCTTTTTTCATTTTATAAATATAATAAAATAAAGGTTAAAAAATAATTAAGGTTTTTTAGAAAAAAACTATTGCAAACCCCCCATACTTATATTAGAATAAAGAAGTCGAGAAGAGAGAAAACGACACAAAGTGAGCTTTAAAAAGATTTTGAAAAAAGCTTGCAACGACATAGAAGATATGTTAGAATAATATCATAGAAGAAATGGTCCGGTAGTTCAGCTGGTTAGAATGCCTGCCTGTCACGCAGGAGGTCGCGGGTTCGAGTCCCGTCCGGACCGCCATTTATATTTATGTAAACACAGCAGATGGTGCTGTGTTATTTTTTTTGTTTAAAAACGAATACATTCACTTTGAAGAAATAAAGAATTTTCGATAGAATAGATAGATAAGTATGTTGTGAGAGGACGAAATACATGACAATTGAAATACCGATTCAATCACTTGAAGAAACACAGCAATTAGCAGAAAAAATAGCGACACGTTTACAAGCTCAAGATGTTTTAACGCTTGAAGGAGATCTAGGGGCTGGAAAAACAACTTTCACACAATTTTTAGCTAAAGGGTTAGGTGTGAAACGCCACGTTAATAGTCCAACCTTTACGATTATGAAGCAATATGAAGGACGTATCCCTTTCAATCATTTAGATGTATATCGCTTAGCAGATAGCGACGAGGACTTAGGTTGGGATGAGATTTTCTATGGTGATGCGGCGACAGTTGTAGAATGGGCACAATTAATCGAGCCAGACTTACCAGCAGAGCGTTTAGACATTACGATTAAGCGAATCGATGAGAATCAACGTTTATTTATATTAACGCCAATTGGCGAGCGTTATACGCTATTATGTGAGGAGATTATGAGATGATTTGGTTAGGAATTGATACAGCAAATACACCGCTTGCGATTGCACTTGTAAAAGACGGTCAAGTAATTGCGGAAGAAGTCGCAAATATAAAATTGAATCATTCTGGTGGTGCGATGCCAGCAATCGATCGTTTATTTGCGCATACAAAAATGCAACCTGCTGATTTAGATGCCATTGCAGTGAGTGAGGGGCCAGGCTCTTATACAGGTGTACGAATTGGCGTTACGATTGCCAAAACATTGGCGTGGACATTAAATATCCCAATCGTAGGTGTATCGAGTTTAAAGGTATTGGCTGCAAATGTACCATACTTTCCGCATGTGATTTGCTCGCTTGTAGATGCTAGAAGACAAAATGTGTATGCAGGTGCATATAGTAGTAAGGATTCATTGGAAGTTATTATTGAAGATGGACATTATGAATTAGAACAATTATTAAATCAATTAGACGCATTAAATCAGCCTATCTTATTTGTTGGTCATGATGTTGAAGTCTTTTACGAAAAAATCGTTGAATGCTTAGGAGAACGTGCTTTACGTGCCCCGTATCCTTTTAATCTACCAAGTGCTAGTCAATTAATCTATTTAGCAGAGCAACAGCCACTACCAGCTGCTGAAACCGTTCATGCATTTGTACCAACATATAAACGAATTGCAGAAGCTGAAGCTAACTGGATTAAAGAACAGAAGGCAAAACAGCATGATTAAATATCGTTTAATGACCGTAGAAGATGTACCTGCTGTTCATCATATTGAACAAATTGCATTTCCGACTCCATGGACATTAGATTCCTTTTATTATGAGATGGAGAAGAATCCACAAGCACATTATTTTGTTGCTGTAAATGAGGAAGAAAAGGTTATTGGTTTTTGTGGCATGTGGGTCGTATTAGATGAGAGCCAGATTACAAATGTCGCTGTATTACCAGAAGGACGAGGAAAAGGCATTGGGGAAGCATTGATGCGTGAAGTCATTGCCTATGCAAAATCTTTAAATGTTGTTGTCATGAGTTTAGAAGTACGTGTGACAAACGAAGTCGCACAAAATTTATATCGTAAATTAGGTTTTCAAGAAGGTGGTATTCGTAAAGGATACTATACAGATAATCAAGAGGATGCTCTTGTCATGTGGGTGAATTTATAATGGAAAAAGATTTTTATGTATTAGGTATTGAAAGTAGTTGTGATGAAACAGCCGCAGCCATTATTAAGAACGGAACAGAGATTGTTTCGAATGTTGTGGCATCTCAAATTGAAAGTCATAAACGTTTTGGCGGTGTTGTACCAGAGATTGCTTCTCGTCACCATGTTGAAAATGTGACGCTCGTTATTGAAGAAGCATTAACAAAAGCGGGTTTACAGCCATCAGACTTAGATGCAGTATGTGTAACAGAAGGTCCAGGACTTGTAGGCGCATTACTCATTGGCATTAATGCAGCGAAAGCCTTTGCATTTGCACATCAGTTGCCATTAATCGGTACGCACCATATCGCAGGTCACATCTATGCGAACCATCTTGTACAACCGATGGAATTCCCATTACTAGCTTTAGTTGTATCAGGTGGTCATACTGAGCTTGTATTGATGAAAGAACATGGCTCATTCGAATTAATCGGTGAAACACGTGATGATGCAGCAGGTGAAGCATATGATAAGGTAGCGCGTGTATTGAATATTTCATATCCGGGTGGCCCGAAAATTGATCAAATGGCACATGAAAGTGATGGAGCTGTTAATTTTCCGCGCGTGTGGTTAGAAGCAGACTCATATGATTTTAGTTTTAGTGGTTTAAAATCAGCAGTGATTAACTATCAACATAATGCAATTCAGCGTGGTGAAGAAGTTAATCCACATCATGTGGCGAAAGGCTTCCAAGATAGTGTGGTAGAGGTATTAACAGCTAAAACGTTGCGTGCTGCAAAAGAATATCAAGTCAAACAAGTCATTGCAGCAGGTGGTGTTGCAGCGAATAAAGGGTTACGTGCTTCTTTAGAAAAAGTATTTAAAGAAGAAGGAATTCCATTCTATGTACCACCACTACCATTATGTACAGATAACGCCGCAATGATTGCAGCAGCAGGTACAGAAATGTTTAAAAGCGGTGTCCGCAGTGACTGGAGCCTAAATGGTCGTCCAGGTATGGAATTAGTATCGTGGAATCGTAAATAATGATGAAATAGTAGCGGTTTTCTCATGAGAAATGGGAAAATCGCTTTTTTAATGGTGTGTAAATGTGAGAAGAAGAATTTGTAAATCACTTGAGTTTTACACAGTTATTTGTGGATAAATTCAGAAAATTCTGTGGGTAATGTGGACAAGTGCTGTGGATTCCGATTATATAAGCACCTTACCTGTGTATAACTTTGTGGAGATTTTTACAAGTTATACACAATTTCAGTGGATAAATGGAAATTGTAGGTAGTATGTAGTTGCTTTGTTAGAAAAGCAATCAGCGCAAAAATCTAGATTCGTCACAAGATATTATTGTAATAAAAAATAAAGAAGGTATCAAGTTTCCATTTGGAAAAGACACCTTCTTTTTTATATTTATAATTGCTCTAATTCTTCTTGTAAAGCGAGCCACTGTAATTCATATTCTTCATGCTTTACTTTTTCTTCATCTAATTGTGTTTGAATGATTAATGCTTTTTCGTGATTTGAAAATACGTCAGGATCACATAGTTCTTCTTCTAGTTTTGCAATGGTTGTTTCAAGGTCGCTCATAATCTGTTCAATATCTTCAATTTGACGTTGAATTTTACGTTCTTTTTTCTTCGTCTCTTTGTCGATGGCTTGATTCGATGTAGGTACTTCCTTTTGAATGATTGGCTTTGTTTTTATAAGAGCAGCTTTTTTTTCAGCTGCGATTTCAGCTAACTCTTCTTTTTTCTCTACATAGTAATCATAATCACCTAAGTATTCAAAAGAACCCTCATTCGATAGCTCGACAACTTTTGTTGCAATGCGATTGATGAAGTAACGGTCATGTGATACGAAGATGAGCGTACCCGGGAAATCAATTAGTGCATTTTCCAACACCTCTTTACTATCTAAATCAAGATGGTTGGTCGGCTCATCTAAAATCAGTACATTATTTTTCTCAAGCATGAGTTTCGCGAGCGTTAAACGTGCTTTTTCGCCACCTGATAGATCGTGTACGATTTTATCGACGTCTTCTCCTGAGAAAAGGAAACGACCAAGAACAGTACGAACATCTTTTTCATTCATTAGTGGCCACTCATCCCAAATCTCACGTAGTACGGTACGATTCGTAGAAAGTTTTGCTAAATCCTGATCGTAATAACCGAGTTGCACATTCGTACCATAACGAATATCACCTGACAGAGCAGGTAAATCTTTTATAATTGTTTTTAATAGTGTAGATTTTCCGACACCGTTTGGACCAACAAGGGCGATACGGTCTTTTCGATAGGCACGCATGTTAATATGTTCAGAAATTGGCGTTTGTCCATAACCGATTGTGAGGTCATCAACGGATAACACGTCATTACCACTTTGCTTTTCGATATCGAATGTAAAAGTAGCTGATTTTTCATCGCCATCAGGAGAATCCATCCACTCGGTTTTCTCTAAAACTTTTCGACGAGATTGTGCCATCTTCGTAGTCGATGCACGCGCTAAGTTCTTTTGGACGAATGTTTCGAGTTTTGCCTTTTCGTCCATTTGTTTTTCATAAAGTTTTAGGTCGCGTTCATAGTTCTTTGCTTTTTGATCTAAGTAACTTGAATAGTTACCTGTGAACTTTGTGACATGATGACGAGAAACTTCATAAACAATAGACACAACTTGGTCCAAGAAATAGCGGTCATGTGATACGATAAGGATAGCGCCGTCGTAGTTTTTCAGGTAGTTTTCAAGCCAGTTTAATGTCTCGATATCCAGGTGGTTGGTCGGCTCATCCAGAATGAGTAATTCAGGTTTTGTTAAAAGTAATTTTGCTAGAGCCAGTCTTGTACGTTGACCACCAGATAATGAAGATATAGACTGTTCATAGGAATCAGGATAAAACTGCATACCATGTAGAACAGAGCGTGTATCCGCTTCATATTGGAAGCCGCCGCGTTCTTTAAAATCATGTTGTAGCTGGTCATATTCAGCTGTGATTTTTTGATAACGTTCTGCATTTTCATAAATCGTAGGTTCAGCCATCTGCAACTCAAGTGAACGAATTTGTTGTTCAAGTTGTTTTAATGGTTCAAATACGGTCATCATCTCATCCCAAATGGATAAATCAGATTCTAGACCAGCATGTTGGTCTAAGTAGCCAAGTTTAATTCCTTTTGGCATAATAATCTCACCAGAGTCATATGAGAGTTGACCTGCTATAATTTTTAAAAGAGTAGATTTACCTGCGCCGTTTCGGCCAACAAGTGCGACGCGATCCCGATGTTGAACTTCGAGTTTAACGCCACTTAAAATTTCATCTGCAATATATGATTTATATAATTGATTGACTTGTAATACAATCACTTTCGACACCTCAGTTCAATCTTAAGTGTAACGAAATGCTGTCATTGGTGCAATGGTCATCTATCTAAATTGTATAACCAGATTCGTAGGAGGAAACATGTTTGAAAGAGAATTATAGGATACCGCAGGCCACAACGAAAAGACTTCCGCTGTATTATCGCTTCATCCAAAATTTTGCGGATGCAGGAAAGAATAGAATTTCATCAAAAGAGTTAAGTGAGGCCATGCAAATTGATTCAGCGACGATTCGTCGTGACTTTTCATATTTCGGACCACTCGGTAAAAAAGGGTACGGATATGATGTACAAAAATTACTTGTGTTCTTTAGAGGCGTCCTTGATCAAGATCAACGTATGAATGTAGCAGTAATCGGTATTGGTAACTTAGGTCATGCCTTACTGAAGTATAATTTTCAAAAGAACCATAATATGAAAATTGTTGTAGCATTCGATACGAACTATCCAATGGAAGGGCAGCTTGTAAATGGTGTACCTGTTTTCCATCCAGATGTGATGGAAGAGAAGTTTGAAGAATTCAAAGCAGAACTACCTATTTTAACTGTACCAGCACGTTCAGCACAGTTTATGACAGACCGATTAATTCAGATGGGTGCGAAAGGTGTGTTGAATTTTACACCGGTTCGTCTGCAAGTACCGGAGACATTCCGCGTTCATACAATTGATTTATCGATTGAATTGCAAACGCTTAGTTACTTTATTCGAAATGTGGAAGAATAGTCTTAAATATTCAGTTTTGTAGACCGAAAGAATAATATACAAATGACGAAGTGTGGAGTAGAATGTAGTTATCAAATTGAGGAGGTGTGTGTAATGGTAGGTCCAGCTAGTATTGCGATTATTGCAGGTGTTGCTGTCATTATTTTTGGTCCCAAAAAACTTCCTGAACTAGGAAGAGCGATGGGTTCTACACTCCGTGAGTTTAAATCTGCAACAAAAGGTTTAACAGACGAAGATTTTGAAAGTACAAAACAAAAAACAGTTGAAACAAACAGCGCAAATGAAGTAAAAGCTGTCGAAAAAATCGAAGAGACGAAGTAGGGTGTTCATCTGATGGAACAAGAAGAACTAACAGTCGTTGAACATATAGAGGAACTTCGAAAGAGGCTATTAATTGTTGCAGGATTCTTTGTTTTAGCGATTATTGGAAGTTTCTTTTTAGCACAACCACTCATACAATTTTTACAACATACTGAAGAAGCAAAATCGCTTCAATTGCATGCTTTTCGTGTTACCGATCCAGTGAAGGTTTACATACAAGTTATCTTTATTTTATCGCTTGTTATGACATCACCGATTATTCTATTTCAGTTATGGGGTTTTGTGAGCCCAGGACTTTATGAAAAAGAGCGCAAAGCGACATTACGCTATATTCCGTATGCATTCCTATTGTTCATTGTAGGGGTTGTATTTTCGTATTTAGTGTTACGTCCGTATATGTTGAAGTGGATGATGGGGTTAGCAGGAGAAATGGATGTTGAACAGACCATTGGAATCTATGAATACTTCCAATTTTTAATGCAAATTACATTGCCATTTGGATTGATTTTTCAGTTGCCAATCATTATGTTATTTTTGACGCGTCTCGGAATCATTACGCCAATGGGCATGTCAAAAGTAAGGAAGTACGCATACTTTGCGCTACTCTGTGTAGCAGCAGTCATCGCACCTCCAGATATCGTGTCACATATGATTGTCACATTACCATTATGCATTTTATACGAAATCAGTATCATGATTTCGCGTATAGGTTATAGAAGTTATTTGAAAGCAGAGCAGCAGCGAGAAATGGAGCTAGCTGCATAATATAAAAGAAAAACTGGAATCGTACTGTTGTGCGATTCCAGTTTTTTGTTGCGAACGCTAAAAAAAAAGAGGCTCTTTTTATTGCATAGATTGTAGCGTTTCGAGGTATTTTTGTATTTTGTCTAAATTGAGATTCATGATGATAACAAAACCATTCAACATCGTATGTGCAATAATCGTTGTGAGCAGTCGTTTTGTTTTGTTATACAGAAAAGCAGTGATGAACCCAACAGTTGCGTAGATGATGATATGAGAAAAATCCATATGCACGATTGCGAATACAACGGCGCTGACACTCGCTGCGATGAAAAAGTTCGTTGTTTGGTTTAACGATGCGAAGATGACGCGACGGAATACGACTTCTTCAAGGAATGGTCCAAAGAATACAATACTGATGATCGCAATAGGGGCTGCTTTAGCCATTGCAGAAAGTTGTGCTGTATTTTCAGAACCAGGTGTAATACCAAGTGACGTTTCGATTAAACCAGCAAGTGATTGGCCAATTAAAATCATGAAGAATCCTAAAACGCCCCAGCCAATCGCTCCCATAGTAGAATAGCGCTTGCCACCGACAAAAGCATTTTTGAAAAAGTTTTTGTCACGTAAGATGAAGAAAATCGTTACAAGTGTACCGAGAAAGAACGTGAAGAAGATGGTCCAACCGCGTGCTTGTGCGGACAGTTCATCATTAGTGATGCCTGGTTCCAACCATTGAATAATAGAAGCAATCGGCTTTAAAAAGATGATAGGTGATAGTTGCATGAGTATATATGTAATTAATATATAGAGTGGTGTTTTTTTAGTTTTCATAAGCAAATCCTTTCCGGAAATATTGGTATCTCTATTCTACCAATAAGTTGAAGCAAAAAGAAAATGTAAATCGGTCATCTTTTTATAAAAAAATAAATGTTATGACTTGCAAAAAAAATCGAGAGTGCTTATTATTAAGACTATAAGTTAGCACTCATTGTATAAGAGTGCCAACAAACAATATTGACGCATAGAAATTAGGAGGTTATTAGAACATGTTAAAGCCATTAGGTGACCGTATTATTATTGAGGTAGTAGAAGTAGAAGAAAAAACAGCATTCGGTATCGTACTACCCGACTCTGCAAAAGAAAAACCACAGCAAGGTAAAGTTGTAGCAGTGGGTTCTGGAATCGTAACAAATAGTGGTACAGTGGTGCCGTTAAGCGTAAAAGCAGGCGACCAAGTAATTTATGCTCAATACGCAGGTACGGAAGTAAAATACGAAGGTAAAGACTATTTAATTCTACGTGAGAGCGATGTTTTAGCAATCGTAGAGTAATCTAACATATACAAATAAACGAACGGATTGATTTTCTAGGAGGGAATTATACAATGGCAAAAGAAATTAAATTTAGCGAAGATGCACGTAGTTTAATGTTAGCAGGTGTGGATAAATTAGCGAATACAGTAAAAGTAACATTAGGACCAAAAGGCCGTAATGTTGTATTACAAAAAGCATTCGGTGCGCCACTTATTACAAATGACGGTGTTACAATTGCAAAAGAAATCGAACTAGAAGATCCATATGAAAACATGGGCGCAAAATTAGTTTCTGAAGTAGCTTCAAAAACAAATGAAATCGCTGGTGACGGTACAACAACTGCAACAGTACTAGCACAATCAATGATTACAGAAGGTTTAAAAAACGTAACAGCTGGTGCAAACCCTGTCGGTATCCGTAAAGGGATTGACTTAGCAGTTGAAGCAGCAATCAAAGAACTAAAATCGATTTCAAAACCAGTTGAAAACAAAGAAGCAATTGCACAAGTAGCTTCTATCTCAGCTGCAGATGACGAAGTAGGTTCATTAATCGCAGAAGCAATGGAACGCGTAGGTAATGATGGTGTTATTACATTAGAAGAATCAAAAGGTTTTAATACAGAACTAGAAGTTGTGGAAGGTATGCAATTTGACCGCGGTTACCTATCTCACTACATGGTAACAGATACAGATAAAATGGAAGCAGTATTAGATAATCCATATATCTTAATTACAGATAAAAAAATCTCAAACATCCAAGAAATCTTACCTGTGCTTGAACAAGTTGTACAACAAGGTCGTCCAATGTTAATCATCGCAGAAGATGTTGAAGGTGAAGCACTTGCGACACTTGTATTAAACAAATTACGCGGTACATTCAACGTAGTTGCTGTAAAAGCACCAGGATTCGGTGATCGTCGTAAAGCGATGTTAGAAGATATTGCGATCTTAACAGGCGCACAAGTGATTACAGAAGAAATTGGTTTAGATTTAAAAGAGACAACTGTAGACCAACTTGGACGCACAGCAAAAGTAGTTGTAACAAAAGACAATACAACAATTGTTGAAGGTGCTGGTCAACAAGAAGCAATCGAATATCGCATTGCCAACATTCGTAACCAATACGAAGATGCAACTTCTGAATTCGATAAAGAAAAATTACAAGAACGCTTAGCAAAATTAGCTGGCGGTGTTGCCGTAATTCGTGTCGGTGCAGCAACTGAAATCGAACTAAAAGAACGTAAACTACGTATTGAAGATGCTCTTAACTCTACACGCGCAGCAGTAGAAGAAGGTATTGTAGCTGGTGGTGGTGTTGCATTAGTAAGTATTCATGCAGCAGTAGAAGCCGTAGCGAATAGTACAGAAGGCGACGTAGCAACAGGCGCGCGCATCGTATTACGTGCATTAGAAGAACCAGTACGTCAAATTGCAAATAACGCAGGTTTAGAAGGGTCTGTCATCGTAGATCGTCTAAAACGTGAAGAAGTTGGAACAGGCTTCAACGCAGCGAATGGTGAATGGGTGAACATGATTGAAGCAGGTATCGTAGACCCAGCAAAAGTTACACGTTCAGCACTTCAAAATGCTGCATCTGTAGCTTCATTATTCCTAACAACAGAAGCAGTAGTAGCAGACCTTCCAGATAACTCATCAGCACCAGCAATGCCAGATATGGGTGGCATGCCAGGAATGATGTAATCGGAATTTAATCGATTACTACACAAATAAAAGGAATCGCCAAAATATGTGCGATTCCTTTTTTGTATTTGAAAACAATTAAAGTCTTTTTAACTATTAATATTTTTTAAAGTAGTTAATTAGACCAGTTGAAATACCTTGTGCCATTGCTTTACGATAACTATCTGTATTAATCTTTTTTAGTTCAGATTTTCGGTTCATATAACCGTATTCTAACAGTGTACCGATGTATGGGTTTTCGCGTAGAACGTGTAAGTTTTGATAGCGATATTCTTCTGCAGGTACGTCTGAAACAGCTGAAACTGGTCGATCTAATGCGTTAAATAAGTATTTCGTAAATGTCTTTTCAGCTTTTTTTGTATAAAGAGCTAAATAGCCTTCCTCACTTTTTTTGTTATATACATTGTGATGAACACTAATAAAGGCATCTGGTTTAGCAGATTTTGAAATTTGTACGCGTTTTTCGAGTGATAATGTTTTATCCGTTGTGCGTGTCATAATGACTTTCGCACCATCTTTTTTAAGTTGTTGTTGCAAAGTTTTAGCAGCTTTTAAGTTTAAATCTTTTTCAGCGATACCATAATAATAAGCACCTTTTTGCGCGCCACCATGTCCTGCATCTACGACGAATGTTCGACCACTTAATGGACCAAAAATCGTGCCTTCTGGATATGCGTTCTCTTTGGAAGTAGAAATAATACCGTACTTATGTGAGACATAACCTGTTTTGCCTTTTGCGTATTCGATTTTAAACCAACCATTTTTAGCTTGGGCTTTAATTTTAAATTGATCGCCAAAGCGAACAGTAGCCAATTTTTTTGACGTAACACTACTTGTCTTTCTGACATTAAGTGTAGCGGCAGTGATGGAGTAGTACTTTCCAACCTTTGTGCTACTAGTAGAGAGTATAATTTTTGTTAAGTACTTGGAAGATACATAACCAGTTGTCTTACCTACTTTTACTTTCGACCACGTACCTTTTTTTGCAGTTTGTGTGACAACTGTATTTTTTTTAAGTAATTTTATAACCTTATATTTTGTACTAGGACCTGTACGAAGATTTAATGAATTTGTATTTGCGACTTTTAATTGAATAGATGCTGCTGAAGCTTGTTCAGTAGGTAAGAAGAACATCGTAAAGACTAAACAAATACTGAGCAAGAATGACATGGTGTGTTTCTTTTTAAATTGCATAATTTCCCTCCTATTTCCTTAATCATAATATTAATGATGTATAAAATAGTATAAAAAAGGGAATTGTGATAAATTTGTATTATTTGTAACATATATGAAATAGTCGGGTGATGCATAATTGATTTTAATTTTTGAAAAAACGTATCTTATAGCTAATTCAAAGAATGAAAAAACTTAACGCATGTATAAATTTAAGCTATTATTAGAATAGAAATTACAATAAAAATATGAAAAAGAAAACTTAATGTAGAAATAAAACGTCTTATTAAATAGAGAGAGATGAAACAATTATTTAGGAGGTATTTCAATGCCGCGTCCTGGAAAGCAAAAACGCAGATATATTAGCGGATTGGACGGATTACGAGCTATTTCAGTATTAGCTGTTATTTTATATCATCTACATATTGATGGAATTGATGGTGGATTTCTTGGTGTAACCGTATTTTTCGTATTGTCAGGTTATCTTATTACAGATTTATTAATTAATGAATTCGAAAAGAATGGAAGAATAGATTTTAAGAGTTTCTGGATTAAGCGATTTAGAAGGCTCATTCCAGCACTTGTATTAATGTTAGTTGCATTAGTGACGTGGATTACATTATTCCAGCGTTCTTTCTTAGAAGGATTACGTGAAGAAGTTGCTGCGGCTTTTTTCTATGTGAGTAACTGGTATTACATACTTCAAGATCACTCATATTTTACAAAGTTTGCGCCGCCTTCACCACTGCAACATATGTGGTCACTTGCGGTAGAAGAACAATTCTATATTATATGGCCGATTTTAATGTTACTAGCGTTAACATTTATTCGTTCAAAAGGAAAGCTTGCAATATTTATTGTCCTACTGTCGTTTATTTCAGCAGAGGCAATGGCATTCATGTATAGTCCTGATGCGGATCCAAGTCGTGTTTATTTCGGGACGGACACACGTGCCTTTTCAATTTTACTAGGTGCGGCATTGGCATTCGTATGGCCAAGTGCAAAATTGAGTCCGAATGTAACACCTGATTTGAAAAAAGTATTGAATATCGCAGGTTTGGTCAGTTTAGGGATTTTAATCATTTTAATGATTTTCACACAAGAAGACGGTAGCTTCTTATATTATGGTGGTATGTACTTGGCTTCGGCAGTAACGGCAGTATTAATCGCTGTTATTGTACATCCAGCTAATTCCATTGCGAAGATTTTTAGTATTAAGCCGTTACTATGGATTGGTGAACGCTCTTATGGTATTTATATTTGGCACTTCCCAATCATTGTATTATTAGGAATTGCAGTTAAAACAGATGAGATTAGCGGTATGAAAATTCTATTAGCATTGGTTTTAACATTTATTTTATCAGCATTGTCGTATCGTTTTGTGGAAAATCCAATTCGTCGTGGGGAATGGCGTAATTGGTTGGCTGTCTTTAGAAACGGTACATGGTCGTGGAAGTGGAAACAGCAAAACATGAAACAGCGCTTTACAATGCTTGCTATTTCAGCGATTGCGATTGTTTTCACGTACGGTATGATTGTCGAACCTGCTCCACAAGCTTCTAAAGAGAATGAACTGGAGCAACATCTAAAAGAAGAGCAGAAGTTAAAAGAAGAACAGCAAAAAGCGAAAAAAGAGCAAACCGCTGAAGAACGTAAAAAAGCAAAAGAAGAAGCCATTGCAAAAGCTAAAAAAGAAGCAAAAGAAGCAGCTGTAGCTGAGAAAAAAGCAAAAGCTGATGAAAAGGCGAAAAAAGAAGCGCAATATAAAAAAGATGTCGCCAATGGTAAGATTGCATTAGCTAACACACCGATTACTGCATTGGGTGACTCTGTTATGCTGAGTGCTGCTAGTGCTTTACAAGCAGATTTACCGCGTATTGATGTCGATGCGACAGTGGCATTACAAGTTGATGCAGCGATTGATAAATTGCGTACAAAGGTGAATCAAGGACAGGTATCGAATACGGTACTAATTGGTTTAGGCTCGAATGGTACATTTACAAAAACGCAGTGGGAAGAGATTTATGAATTACTTGGATCAAAACGTCAAATATTCTTAATGAATGTGCGCGTGAGTCGTAGTTGGCAAGATAGTGTGAATAAGACGATTCGAAATGCAGCGAAAGAATATGATAATGTACATGAGATTGATTGGTATGAAGCATCTAAAAATAAACCACAAATCTTTTATAATGACCATATCCACCCGAACCCTGAAGGTGGTAAATTCTATTCGAATTTAGTAGTTCATGAAATTGCAAAGTACAAAAAGAAAAAATAATACAAGAGACTAGAACAAAATTCTAGCTAAAAGCAAAAGAGCTTCGGCATTTTCATATGCTGAAGCTCTTTTGCTATTTATTCCACATGTTCGTATAATGCGATATTTTCCATGTAGTTTACAAGGCGACGTAAGTCTTTTTCTTGATCGCGTGTAATTTTGCCTTCTTCATATAATAAGTGAATTTCTTGACGTTCTGTTTCGAGCATCACTAAATTTAATTCTTCTTTTAGTTCTTCTTCGCGTACAGAGTCCATTGTGACTTTTTTTCGTAGGCGTTCGTATGCTTTTTGATATTCAAAAAGAATAACGGTGTATAGCTCAGGATGATCTGATTTTTTTCGTTTTTCTTTTAAATAATCGATTGCTTTTTTATAAGCGTGTCGACGAACATCTTGACGCATGAGAACATACGATAGATATTTTTCTTTTTCGTTATTATAATGCTTTTTAGCAATAGATAACTCGCGTAAAACTTTTCGTAATGTAAACAATCCACGTTTCCAAGTGCTAATCGACAGCATTTTTTCGCGATCAGATATAGAATGTAGTAATGACTGGTACATATGTTCATCAAGTTTATGATCTTTATACAATCCATTGATATAGTCACGTTCAACTTGTAATGCATTCAAGCGAATACGTTCTAATTTTGGTGCATGTTTTGAACTACCTGAATCATCTGCATTGGCTTCTAATTGTGTCTGTCTGAATAGATGTTGTAAATTATCAATTAAATCATAAATAATATAACGATTTTCCTCGTTAATTTTTGATTGCATCTTTTTTACAGTTTGCACTAACACAAAACTTTTCGCCTCATGGAATGACAGCTGACCTTCTTTTACAACCGTCATTTCTTCTTTATCCGTTAGTAACGGTAAGAAGGCTGTAGCAATAATCAGTGTGAAAAGAATAACACCAGAAGCTAAAAATAAGATTAAAGATCGTTCTGGAAATGGTTCTCCTGTATCGAGGAAGAATGGTAATGATAAAATCCCCGCCATTGTGACAGCACCACGTACACCAACCAAACTACTAATTAGACTCATTTTCAGCGTTGGTTTTTCATCTCTTTTTCGCTTGAATTGCCACAGTGCAAATAAATGTGACCAAACGAAGCGTATAAGAAGAATGATTGCACCAATTGCAGATGCATAAAGAATTAAAATCCAATTATCGATTTGTGTATCTAAAATCGATTGCTTCATAGATAATGGAATATTTAAACCAAGTAATAAGAAAACAACGCCATTTAAAACGAATAAAACGATTTCCCAAGCACTCTCTGTTAGTACTTGTTCTTCTGCAAGGACAGTTTCGGTTTGTTCTTTAAAAATAGCTTGAATAATCCCTGCAATGACAACGGCGATAACGCCAGAAGCATGAAAAATATTTTCCACAATGAGATAAATGATAAAGGGCGTTAAAATTTGATAAAGTGTGTGGAAAACAGCATCTCGTATGCCAGCACGTCTAAAAGCAAATCGTAATTCAATTAGAACAAATCCAAGAACTAAACCTAAAATCCCTCCTGCTAAAAACGTATAAGAGAAATTTAAAATGGCACTTTGGAATGAAAAATACCCTGATACAGCTGCAGCAACTGCATATTTAAAAGCTACTAACCCTGAAGCGTCATTGATAAGTGATTCCCCGCGTACAACACTTAAAATCTTTTCAGGTATTCGAATACGTTTTGCAATGCCATTTACTGCAACAGGATCAGTAGGAGATAGGATGGCAGCAAGTGCAAAGGCAGCAGGGAGTGGAATTGTTGGCACAAGCCAGTGAATAAAATACCCACCGCCGATCGTTGTGATGAGTACCAGTACGATGGCATTCCCTAAAATAGGTAGTCTCATACTCCATAATTCTTTGCGTGGAAAATAGCGTCCATCATTGTATAATAACGGCGCAACAAAAAGTAATAAAAACCATTCGGTATCGAGTTCTAAGTCTAAGCTTGGAACGAAAAGTGCTAAAATAACACCGAGACCAATTTGAATTAAAGCAGTCGGTAAAAATTTTACATAGTGGCTAATAATATTAGACGCTAGTAAACCGATTAATAAAAAGAGTGTAATCATTAATAAATTCATAGCAAGACCCTTTCAAAATAGGATTAATTTAAGGTTACCGTAAATGGAACAAAAAGCTAAATTAAACGCTTGCGTATTTGAAAAGTGTTCAAGAGTTTGTAAGATAAAACAATGTGGTTCCGAGTCAATTTGATTTATACTAAGGAAGAACATGAATGAACGGAGATGACAGACGTTGAGAAAAGTAGTCGTAATTGGTGGCGGTATTACCGGAATGAGTACGATGCATTACTTGCAAAAACAAGCCAAAGAACAAGGGTTGGACCTCGCTTTGACATTGATTGAAAAAGACGCACAAATCGGTGGTAAGATGGTCACAAAACAACGTGATGGTTACTTAATGGAAGTTGGTGCAGATTCCATCGTGTCGCGCCATGCGAGTGTTCGAAAATTAATCGAAGAATTACAATTAGAAGATCGAGTTGTTTATAATGACACAGGCGTTTCATATATTTTAACTGAAAATCAGTTACATGCAATTCCAGAAGATAGCGTGTTTGGAATTCCTATGAATGAACAAGCATTAAATAAAAGTACGCTTATTTCAGAAGAAGGAAAAAAAGCTGTTTTACAAGACTTAGAAAAAACCGAACTTCCTTTTACAACAAATCATTCGGTCGGAGAATTTTTAACATATTATTTAGGTGAAGAAATTGTTCAAAAACAAGTCGCACCTGTTTTATCTGGTGTCTATTCAGGTGATTTGAATAAATTAACAATTGCTTCTACTTTACCCTATTTATTTGAATATAAAAATGAATTTGGAAGTATCATGCGTGGATTTGAAGCAAATAAAGCGTTCTACCAAGAGAATGCCAAAAAGAAATTCATCTCGTTTAAAAATGGCCTAGTAGAATTATTTGAACGAATCGAAGAAACACTAGAGAACGCGACGATTTTAAAAAATACGTCGGTGGAATTGTTAAAACAAGACACGAATGGGTATAAGATTCAAATAGATACGGGTGAATGGTTAGATGCAGATGAAGTCGTATTAGCTGTACCGCACCAAGTCGCACAAAAACTATTGAAGGAAGAGCCTTTCCAACGTGATTTTGAAGAACTACAAACGGGTTCTATTATTACAGTTTACTTGGCTTATGATTTACCGAATGATGTGCTACCAGCAGATGGTACAGGATATATTGTATCATCAGGTAATGATGTAGATTGTAATGCATGTACATGGACAAGTCGCAAATGGCGTCATACTTCTAAAGAGGATAAGTTACTTATCCGTATGTTTTATAAAAAGAATAATCCTCGTTTTGAAGAATTTTGTCAGATGACAAATGATGAATTAGCACAAATAGCACGTCAAGACATCGAAAAAAGCTTAAAAATAATAGATGAACCAACATGGATTGATGTAAAAAAATGGTTTGATGCGATGCCAATTTATAATTTACAACATAAACAAGCAGTTGAACGTATTGAAAAACAAATGGTGAAATATCATCCACATGTACATTTAGCTGGTTGTTCGTATTATGGTGTGGGGATTGGTTTATGTATTCAAAATGGTGAAGAAGTTGCTACGCGAGTTATGAATCAATTTATTCAAAGACAACGAGAATTCGTATAAAGTGTGAAAGGAGGATTCCATAATGAACAGGAAATTAAGTTTAACGATTGGCATTGTTTTGTTTGTTTTAGGTGTTGCACTAATTTTCAATAAACAAATTATGGGGTTCATCGTGTCACATATGAGTAATCAAGCAATTGAGCAGTTTGATGAACAAAAAGCACAAAATGCGGATGACGTAAGCTTTGATTTTGGTAATGTGGAAAATATTAGCTTACAAGATGTATTAAAGGCACAAATGAATCAAGGTGATGTACATTCAATTGGTGCATTAAGTGTTCCCGATGTATCTTTACAATTGCCTATTTTATACGGAATTTCAAATACAAATCTAGCAATTGGCGCAGGTACATTAAAGAAGGATATGAAAATGGGGCAAGGTAATTATGCATTAGCAGGTCATAATATGAATAATGATAAAACATTATTTAGCCCTTTAACGAAAGCAAAAAAAGGAATGCTTATGTACACAACGGACTATAAGCGCGTGTATACGTATAAAATTACAAAAATCTTTATTACAGAAGCAACTGACGTTCAAGTTATCGAAAATCAAGCTAAAAAAAGACTACTTACGCTCGTTACATGTAATTATGATGGTTCGAAACGATTAATTGTACAAGGTGAGTATGTCAATGCGCGTGATTTTGATTCAAATGCTGGCGATGCATTTACGATAAAAAAATAAAATATGAAGCGTATGAGATGTGAAAAAATCTCATACGCTTTTTTTAATACCTATTACTGAATTTACGAAATATTGTGATAAAGTAAGCGCTTTTTCGTACAATATTTAGCTGAAAGTGGTAGAAGCTATTGACGGTACTCTATTTAAGAGGTATGATTCTTTTAATATTTTAAAAATTCAATAATTTCTTATCAAGAGAAGCCGAGGGACTGGCCCGACGACGCTTCAGCAACCAGCCATTTAGATGGTCAGGTGCTAATTCCAGAAGGACTTATGGTTCTTAAAAGATAAGAAGGCTAATTTTCAAGTGTCAGTTCAAACCTTCTTATGCAATGTAAGAAGGTTTTTTTATAGCTTTTTTGAAATGAAGGAAGGATGGGGAGTGTATGGGGTTACTAGAAGATTTAAAGACAAAGGTATTAACAGCAGATGGCGCAATGGGGACACTGCTCTATTCATATGGGATTGATTTTTGTTATGAAGAACTGAATGTTCGAAAGCCGGAAGTAATTGAGAATATTCATAAACTATATATTGAAGCGGGCGCTGATGTCATTCAGACGAATACGTACACAGCGAATACGATTAAGTTAGCTCGCTACGGTATTCAAGATGAATATGAAGCACTGAATCGTGCGGGTGTAGAGGTAGCGAAAAGAGCTGCAAAGAATGGCGAGTACGTACTTGGAACAATTGGTGGAATTCGAGGTATTCGTAAGGATGAACATTCACTAGATGAGATTATTGAATCACTTGTTTTACAAGCAAAAGTATTACTTGATGCAGGTGTAGATGGTTTACTACTCGAAACATTTTACGACTTAGAAGAGCTTGAAACATTAGTGAAAACAATTCGCATATTCTCAGATGGACCGATTGTAGCGCAAGTTTCGATGCATGACCCAGGGGTTTTATTAAATGGAATGAAGTTGAATGATGCACTGCAACATTTAGAAAGAGCTGGAGCTGATGTTGTCGGTGTGAACTGTCGGTTAGGCCCGTACCATACAGTGAAGGCGCTTGAAAATGTTGAGCTACCAAAGAACTCGTTCTTATCTGCGTATCCGAATGCAAGTCTACTCGATGTAGAAGAAGGAAAAGTGGTATATGAATCAGAAGCAGAATATTTTGGGCGCGCTGCAGTTGAATTACGTGATGAAGGGGTTCGCTTAATTGGTGGATGCTGTGGAACAACACCTGAACATATTCACGAAGTGAAGAAACATTTATCAGATGTTTTACCAATGGAAAATAAAGAAGTTATCACAACTAAAGAAGAAGTGATTCGTGAAGCTAATGTGTCTAAATTTGAACCACTTCACGAGAAAGTAAAAAAAGGGCGTTCCATTATCGTTGAACTTGATACACCGCGCCATTTAGAAACGGAAAAGTTTTTAGAGGGAGCAGCGATTTTACAAAAAGCGGGCGCCGATATTGTCACAATGGCAGATAATTCACTTGCTTCACCGCGTGTATCGAATGTGGCGATGGGATCGATTTTAAAATATGAAAAGAATGTACGAGCATTAGCACATATTACATGTCGTGACCGTAATTTAATCGGGCTACAATCTCATTTGATGGGCTTAGATGCATTAGGTATTCACGATATTTTAGCTGTGACAGGTGATCCAACAAAGGTAGGGGATTTCCCAGGTGCTACAAGCGTCTATGATGTATCGAGCATTGAATTACTACAATTAATTAAAAAATTAAACGAAGGTATTTCTTTCTCGGGAAAACCACTACGTAAAAAGGCAAACTTCTCTGTAGCGGCAGCATTCAATCCGAATGTACGTGTCGTCGAACGTGCCATTCCACGTTTAGAGAAAAAGATTGAAGCAGGTGCGGATTATTTCATTACACAGCCTGTTTACTCAAAAGAGAAAATTATTGAAATTTATGAAGCAACAAAACATTTAGATACACCGATTTACATCGGAATCATGCCACTAACAAGTTTACGAAATTCTGAGTTTTTACACCATGAAGTGCCAGGCATTAAGTTGTCAGATGAAGTACTTGAACGTATGAAAGCAGCAGATGGCGATAAAGAACGCGCACAGGCAGAGGGTGTCCAAATTGCGAAAGAATTAATTGACACAGCTGCATCACTCTTTAACGGTATTTATCTGATTACACCGTTCATGCGCTACGATATGTCTGTTGAATTAATTCACTACATTAAGGAATTAGATGAAAAGGTTAAGGGAGGAAGTCACGTTGTCGAAACATCTCATTGAAGAAAGAATTAAAGATCATATTCTCGTATTAGATGGTGCGATGGGTACCATGTTACAAAATGCGAATTTAACGCCAGATGACTTTGGGGGCGATGAATATGATGGTTGTAACGAGAACTTGAATTTAACACGACCGGATGTTATTGCAGGAATTCATCGTGCTTATTTTGAAGCAGGAGCGGATATTGTCTCAACGAATACATTTGGTGGTACACCACTCGTATTAAATGAATATGATTTAGGTCATCAAGCAGTTGAAATTAATAAACGTGCTGTCGAAATTGCCAAAGAAGTAGCAGAGGAATTATCGACACCTGAGTGGCCACGTTTTGTTGCAGGTGCGATGGGCCCAACGACGAAGACATTATCTGTAACAGGTGGTATTACATTTGACGCGTTAAAGCATGACTTCTATGTACAGGCGAAAGCTTTGATTGAAGGCGGCGCAGATGTACTACTCCTTGAAACATCACAAGATATGTTGAATGTAAAAGCAGGTACACTTGGTGTTAAGCAAGCTTTTGAAGAACTCGGTAAAGAAATTCCAATTATGATTTCAGGTACGATTGAACCGATGGGAACAACACTTGCTGGTCAAAGTATTGAAGCCTTCTATATTTCAATTGAACATATTAAACCACTATCAGTTGGTTTGAACTGTGCGACGGGTCCAGAGTTTATGACTGACTACTTACGTTCATTATCTGAACTAGCAACAAGTTATGTTAGTTGTTATCCGAATGCGGGTTTACCAGATGAAGAAGGGCATTACCACGAAACACCTGACAGCTTATCGAAAAAGCTTGCTGGTTTCGTTGAAAAAGGTTGGTTAAATGTCGTAGGTGGTTGTTGTGGAACGACACCGGACCATATTCGTGCGATTCGTAAAGTGGTAGAAAATGCACCGCCACGACCATTAGAAGAAAAAGAACCGCATCATACAGTTTCAGGAATTGAAGCACTTGTATATGATGACTCTATGCGACCACTATTTGTAGGAGAACGTACAAACGTAATCGGTTCACGTAAATTTAAGCGTCTAATTATCGAAGGGAAGTTTGAAGAAGCAGCTGAAATTGCACGTGCTCAAGTGAAAAACGGTGCGCATGTTATTGATATCTGTTTAGCGAATCCTGACCGAGAAGAATTAGAAGATATGGTTAACTTCATGAAAGAAGTCGGACAAAAAGTAAAAGTACCATTCGTTATTGACTCAACAGATGAAAAAGTAATTGAGGAAGCTTTAAAGTATTCACAAGGTAAAGCGATTATTAACTCCATTAACTTAGAAGACGGCGAAGAACGCTTTGATGCTGTTATTCCAATCGTGAAAAAATATGGTGCGTCAATTGTTGTTGGAACAATTGATGAGAAGGGGATGGCTGTTGACCGTCATCGCAAACTTGAGATTGCCAAGCGTGAATACGACTTACTTGTGAATAAATGGGGCATTGAACCAGAAGATATTATTTTTGATCCACTTGTATTCCCTGTTGGAACAGGTGATGAACAGTATATTGGTTCAGCTGTTGAAACAATCGAAGGAATTCGCTTAATTAAGCAGGAGCTGCCACGTGCTTTAACGATTCTAGGTGTATCGAATGTATCGTTCGGTTTACCACCTGTAGGACGTGAAGTGTTAAATGCAGTATATTTATATAACTGTACACAAGCTGGTCTTGATTATGCGATTGTGAATACTGAAAAATTAGAGCGTTATGCATCGATTCCAGAAGAAGAAATCAATTTAGCGAATGATTTATTATTCAACACAACAGACGAAACATTAGCTGTATTCACTGATTTTTACCGAGATAAGAAAAAAGAAAAATCAGAAGATGATATTCCGAAAACTGTACCAGAACGTTTAGCTTACTATATTTTAGAAGGTACAAAAGAGGGGCTAATTGAAGATTTAGAATTAGCGCGTGAGATGTACGATACACCACTTGATATTATTAATGGACCGTTAATGGAAGGGATGGCGAAAGTCGGCAAGCTATTCAATGAAAACCAATTGATTGTAGCAGAAGTATTACAATCAGCCGGCGTAATGAAAGCAGCGGTTGCCCATCTAGAACAGTTCATGGAGAAACAAGTAGATGATGTCGGTAAGGGTAAGATGTTACTTGCAACCGTAAAAGGTGATGTACATGATATCGGTAAAAACTTAGTAGAGATTATTATGAGTAATAATGGTTATACGGTTGTAGATTTAGGTATTAAAGTTGCACCGCAAACATTAATTGAAGCCGTACGTAAAGAGAAGCCAGATATTGTCGGGTTATCAGGACTACTTGTAAAATCAGCACAACAAATGGTTATAACAGCACAGGACTTCAAAGAAGCCGGAATCGATACACCGATTATCGTTGGAGGAGCAGCATTATCGCGTCGCTTCACTGATACGAAAATTGCAGCAAACTATGATGGACCTGTGATGTATGCAAAAGATGCAATGGCAGGGCTTGAAATTATCAACCGATTACAAGGTGAGGAACGAGAAGAATTACTCGCTGAAATCGCTACAGCACAACAAAAACGTGCTGAAAAAGAAGCGAATAAACCAGCAGGAGGTACAGCTGTAGCCGTAGCAACACGTCCTGTTAAAACAGTAAGCAGTGACTTTAAAGTATATAAACCGCATGATACAGAACGTCGTGTTATTCGTGACTATTCTGTAAAGCACTTATATCCATATGTGAATATGCGTACACTAATCGGTCACCATTTAGGACTGAGAGGTTATAGTGAGGACTTACGTCTTAGCGGCGACAAACGTGCGAATGAGTTATATGATTTAGTGACAGAATACTTACAGTCAGATTTATTATCGGCTTCAGGTATGTATCAATTCTTCCCAGCGCAATCTGATGGAGATGATGTTGTCATTTATGATCCACAAGATGAGAAAACAGAGATTGAGCGTTTTACATTCCCACGTCAAGAAAAAGCACCATTCCTATGTTTAGCAGACTTCTTAAAGTCTAAAGATAGTGGAGAGATGGATTATGTAGGTTTTATGCAAGTGACAGCAGGGCATGGTGTAAGAGAATATGCACAACGATTAAAAGAGCAAGGGAAGTTTTTAGAAAGTCATGCGTTCCAAGCAACAGCGCTTGAACTTGCGGAAGGATTTGCAGAGCGTATTCACCAAGAAATGCGTGACCATGCAGGTTATCCAGATGCGACAGACTTTACAATGCGCGACCGTTTTGCAGCGAAGTATCAAGGTCAGCGCTTCTCATTCGGCTATCCAGCATGTCCGAATTTAGAAGATCAAGAAAAGTTATTTAAATTGTTACGACCAGAGGATATTGGGGTAGAGTTAACAGAAGGCTTTATGATGCAACCAGAAGCATCTGTTTCTGCGATGGTATTTAACCACCCAGATGCTCGTTACTTTAACGTATAAAATGAAAAGCGTTCGATATGAGATATTGAACGCTTTTTCCAATGGGTCATTTTAAGTGACATTTGTCATATGACATCTATGACAATCACCCCTATGTGAATAGTCCATACCCCTTTAAGATTAAGGAAATAGGGATGGGGGCAAAAGAATGGAACGTGAAAGAACAAAAGAGTTACACAAAGCGGTTCAACCGTTTGCAAAATCAGATCGCACCAAAAGTATTTTCCAATTGATGAACACTATTATTCCACTAGTAGCTATGTGGGTAATTGCATATATGATTATTGACCAGACAGTTGTAGGAGCGATTGCACTGAGTATTGGTGCAGCATTCTTCGCAATTCGTACCTTTATTATTTTCCATGATTGTACACATGGGTCGTTCTTTAAAAACAAAAAAGCAAACGCAGTATGGGGAACAATTACAGGGATTTTAACGATGTTTGGCTATTCACAATGGCGTCATGAACATCTTTTACACCATGCATCAAGCTCAAATTTAGATGCACGCGGTGTAGGCGATATTTGGATGATGACAGTAGAAGAATATCAACAAGCATCAAAAATGAAGAAAATCGGCTATCGTTTATACCGAAACCCACTTGTTATGTTTGGGCTAGGGCCACTATTCTTACTATTAGTAGTAAACCGTAAAAATCGTCGTGGTGCGCGTATGCCAGAACGTATGAATACGTATTTTACAAATATCGTATTAGTCGTGCTATATGGTGCAGTCATTTATTTCTTAGGTCTTGTACCATTCTTGCTTGTAACCGGATTATCAATGTATATCGCAGCGATGCTAGGTGTATGGTTATTCTACATTCAACATACATTTGAAGATTCATACTTCGAAGAGAAGAGTGAATGGAGTTATGTGAAAGCAGCAGTAGAAGGTAGTTCATATTATAAATTACCAGCTGTTTTACAATGGTTAACAGGAAATATCGGTTTCCACCATGTACATCATTTAGCGCCACGTATTCCAAACTATGCACTAGAAGAAGCGCATGAAAAAACACCACCATTACACTATGCAACGACGATTACATTAAAATTAAGTTTGGCATCACTTAAGTTCAAATTATATGATCCAGAGACATATCAATTTATTACATTTAAGCAGTTGCCACAACATATCCGTAAAACATCAGTAAAACCAATTTTACCAATTAAAAAAATTGTATAGTACGGGGGCGAGGATGAATGCTTTTATATTCCTCGCTTTTTGTTATAATATGGAGAATGAGACGAGAGGTGTGAGCAGCATGATTAAAATTGTCATTGCAGAAGATCAGGGCATGTTACTAGGCGCTATGAAGGCATTAATTAATATGGAAGATGATATGGACGTTGTGGCAATCGCTCAAAACGGTGAAGAAGCACTTGAGAAAATTGCAGAACATCAACCAGACATCATCATCATGGATATTGAAATGCCGGGTAAAACAGGGCTAGATGTAGCAGAGCAATTAAAAGATCAAGAATATAAAATTATTATTTTAACGACATTTGCACGCCCAGGATACTTTGAACGAGCGAAAAAAGCAGGAGTACGTGGGTATTTATTAAAAGACAGTCCAATTGAGGAACTTGTCAACTCAATTCGCGTGATTGTGGATGGTCGTCGTATTTACGCGCCTGAATTAATTGACATCGTATATGAAGATGATTCGAACCCTTTAACAGAGCGTGAATCTGAAGTACTTGGTCTTGTTGCCGAAGGAAAAACAACGAAAGAAATTGCAAAAGAATTGTTTTTATCGCCAGGAACAGTAAGAAATTATATCTCAACAATTCTGGATAAGTTAGATGTAAGTAATCGCATTGAGGCGATTGCGCGTTTTAAAGAAAAAGGTTGGAACAAATAGTAAAGAGAGGATGGGAATAAGAACCCTACCTCTCTTTTTTGTATCGACTATTTTTTCTTGGTGAGGCGGCCCAATAAAAATGCGGCTGCACCAATGCCAATCAATGTATTTGTTTTTTTATTGAACACTTGTTTAGCAACAAGATTTATATTTTGCGGGCGTTCTGCTAAACGACGCATAAAGTATCCATACCAATCTTCGCCATATGGAATATACGTGCAGAATGGATAACCCTCATCTGCAAGTGACTTTTGTAAATCTGTTCGGAAACCATAGAGCATTTGGAATTCATATTTTTCTTTTGCAATCGCTTGTTCTCGAATAAAAGTTTGAAGATGCGCGATGATACGATGATCATGTGTTGCAATCGATGTGAATTTTCCGTTTAATAGATGGTATTCAGCTAAACGGATAAAGTTGGCATCAATTTCACCTTTTGTTTGAAAAGCAACCGTTTCAGGCTCTTTATAAGCACCCTTTACAATTCTGACACGCGTGTTCTTCAATGTTTCTAAATCATCCATAGCGCGATGAAGATAGGATTGAATAACAGTTCCCACATTGTCATACGTTTTTGAAAGTTGTAAAACGAAATCAAGTGTCACTTGTAAACGTTCATAGTTCTCCATATCGAAATTCACGAATAGTTTGTATTGTTGCGCACAACTTACGATTTCCTCAATGTTTTGATAGCAAAAATCAACATTTAAGTCGAGACCAAGCTGTGAAGGCTTAAGTGAGATGTGCGCATCGAGTTGATGCTCATGTATCACTTCAATCATGCGTAGAATTTCTTCTTTTGCAGCGATCGCTTCTGCTTCATTTTGAACAAATTCCCCTAAATGGTCGACTGTACAAGAAATCCCCTGTGCGTTTAGTTTCTGAATACTTATAATGACTTCATCTAAATTTGTTCCTGCAACAACAGTTTGTGCGCCAAGCTTTAAACCATATTTTTTTGCGTTGTCATTTAAAAATTGATTTTCAGATAATGCGATGAAAAAATCTTTAAGTGCCATATAGCAGACCCCTTCGCTAATGAATTTAAAAGTTTATTGTTCTTTAATTAAAACATAAAATTCTTAGAAAAACATAAATTTTATGGTAGATGTAGAGAATCTTTTGAATAGAAAGAATTTATATTTTATATAAAAGCAAATGTGAGCATAAAAATTGAGAACGAATTCTATCCATTATAAGATAGACTTGTAGCTGAAAACTAATGATTTTAAACCTTTTTGGACTATTTTGTTACAGAATTTACACTGTTTTATGACAAACGAGTTGCAATTGAGTCTCAAAATCTGTAACTTGTTACTAGGTACAAAATTAATATTATGACAAAAAAGTCGTCTTCTCACATGGAATGGGAAGACGATTTTTTCATTCACCAGAAAATTTCTCATGAATCATTTGCATTTGTTTATTGAACAGTGTTGGATACGATAAAAATCCTAAAATAACACTCGATAATGCAGCTGTAGATAGTAGCATGAAAAGAACGAGTAACTGGAATTGCACCGCTTGAATAGGATCAGCTCCTGCAATAATTTGACCACTCATCATACCAGGGAGTTGAACCAATCCGATTGTTTTTTGGCTTTCAATCGTTGGAATCATACTCGCTTTAATCGAAGAGATCAACTGTCTATGAATCGCTTGTTTTGGTGTACCACCTAATGACAAGATTAATTCAATCTGGTCTTCATAGGCTTCAATTTCAGAAGAGAAGCGATTTAAAAATAGAATAGAGAGAACCATCGCATTTCCAATTGCCATACCACTTAGGGGAATCATATATTGAGGTGTAGCTGGTACTACGTTTAGACCAATTAAAATAGACATTGTAATCACTTCAACTGTTAAAAATGTGACGACAAGTTTCCACGTGATCCCATCAATATGTGAACCTTTTTTTCGCGCATTTAATGTAGCGGCTAAAACCATTAAACCAATCATCAGTCCTGTATAAAGATAACCATCACTTGTAAAAACAAATTTTAGAATATACCCGACAATGAGTAGTTGAACAATCGAACGAATCGTTGCGATGATTGTGTCTTTTTCTAATTGTAAGTGTAGCGTTTTTGAAAGAATTAAAGGAATTAAAACGAATAATAAAGTAATCGCAAGTGCTGTATAACTCATGCATCTACCCCCTCAATAAATTGTTTAACTCGCTCATTCTTCGGTGACTTTAGAATGGAACTCTCGCCTGCTTCTATCAATTGGCCATCCATCAATACCCATACATAATCACCTAAATGAATCGCTTGCTCTAAATTATGTGTAATCCAAATAATTGTTACATGGTATTTTTTATTAATCTTTTGAATAAGCTCCTCAACTTCACGTACAGAAATACGATCGAGTGCAGAAGTAATCTCGTCTAATAATAAAATTTTATTGCGATTGACGAGTGTACGTGCAATGGATACACGTTGTTTTTGCCCGCCAGATAAGTCCAATGCATCCTTTTTAAGAAACGTTTCGTCTAGTCCGACGTCCTGTAAGATAGAGATGGCATCTTCTCGTGATAATTGTTGGTTTTGAAGTGTACGTGGAAGATTCAAGTTATCATAGACTGTTCCTTTAATCATAGGAGCAGATTGAAGGGCAATTCCGACTTCTCTGCGTAAATCAACAGGGTTATAATCCTGTGCATTTTTATTATAGATTTGAATCTCTCCGCTTGTTGGGGAGATGAGACGATTACACATCTTGAGTAAAGTTGTTTTACCAGCACCAGAAGGACCAACGAATGTGGTGATTTTCCCATCTGGAATAGATCCTGTAATGCCATTTAAAATCGTTTGTCCATCAATTGTTAGATGAACATCTTGAAAATGTATAGCAGGTTGATAAATTGAATTCAAAAAAACCACTCCTTTAAAATCAGTTCGATAAAATAGATGTTTAATTAGAAAGAAAAAAGAAATTAGGTGATGATTATATGTTAGGACGTACGCCAACAGAATTTGAATGGCAAGCAATTCAAATGAGAACTTCAAGTGTAGACCGTGAATTTGTTTACGCAATTACGACAACAAAGATTTTTTGTAAGCCGTCATGTCCATCTTGTAAGCCAGATGTAGAACATGTACGCATCTATAAAAATAGTGACTTAGCAATGGAATCAGGTTATTATCCATGTAAACGTTGTAAACCAGGTGGCTTAAAACTAAGTAATCAAGACTGGACGAATCAGATGAATGCTTATATGGATCAATATTATCAAGAACATATCACATTACGTGTCTTAGCAGATGAATTTCATAGTAGCCCCTATCATTTACAACGTGTATATAAAAGTGTAAAGGGTTATACACCAACAGAATACTTACAAAAAGTACGCATTCAGCGTGCAGTGGAGTTATTAAAACACACGTATTTATCAGTTGAAGAAATTGGACATCAAGTGGGATTACATAACACGTCTTATTTTATAACATTATTTAAAAATTTGGTTGGTACAACACCTAAACAATATAAAAAAACGTTAGAAAGTTGAGTGTGATGTTATGTACTATACGGAATGGCAAGCGCTAGAAACGAAATTTTATGTTGCTTGTACAGAAGAAGGGCTGTCTTTTGTAACGAATGATTGGGATGAATTGAATGAATACGCAGATCATCTGATTCGAGATGATTTGAAGTTAGCGCCATTCATAAACCATTTTGAAGCATATGCAAAAGAGCAAGTATTCAAATTGGATCAGATAACAATGGATTTACAGGGAACAGATTTTCAAAAAAAAGTTTGGCAAGAGCTCGTAAACATTCCGTATGGTGAGACCCGTTATTATGCACAAATAGCAGAAGCGATTGGTAAGCCAACTGCGATACGTGCTGTAGCATCTGCAATTGGAAAAAATCCTTTACTCATCGTCATTCCATGTCATCGTGTTATTGGAAAGAATGGTAAACTAACAGGATTTCGTAGCGGTTTACCACTGAAAGAGCGTTTGCTACAACATGAAAAAATTCAAATATAAATGATGAAGGAGGACAGATGATTATAAAATCATTCTGTCCTCTTTTTGTTATGTATGTGATGGATTTGGTATGTGATTAGTGAAAAGTGGTAGCTTGTCTAAATGAATCACATCGCAACGACCAATGGAGTCGCCTTCTACTAAGATACAAGCTTTTGCAACAATTTCACCGCCAGCTTTTTGTACAAGAGCTTCTAATGCTTCAAGAGAAGAACCTGAGCTAATAACATCATCAACAATGGCAACACGTTTATAATTTAAAAAAGCAGCATCCTCATAGCCAATTGCTAAAATCTGAGGTGTCGACGTTGTAATTGAGTTTACTTCATGAATCATGGGTTGGTTCATATAACTTTTTATTTGTTTGCGTGCGACAACATAGCGTGGTAACTGTAACTTCTTCGATAGTTCATAAACAAGTGGTATACCTTTTGCTTCTGCTGTGATAAGTACATCAACATGCGGTAATTTTTCAGCCAGTTTTTGTGCAGCTACTTCAACAAGTTCTACATCCCCAAGTAAATCAAAACTTGCAATTGATAAGTTTTCTTCGATTTGAACGATGGGTAAATGACGTGTAAATCCAGCAATTTGAACCGTATAGGTCTTCATGTGAACTTCTTCCTCTCCTCTTTTAAATTCCAAACACAACGTCAAAAAAGCATATGTAAGGAATAGGAAAATATGGTGCCTATTTAGTTTAATCGCTATAGTCGAATACTTCAAATGATTTTTGTAAGTGGTTTACTTTTTACATGGTATAATAGCACTTACAAAATGTGTATGTGTCAAAGTTATGACAAGATAGACGACTTACCTCTTATTTTTTGCTATGATAATAGACATACATATTTATTTTAGCGTTGAAATATATGAGAAATGACTTGAAATGGAGCCATTCGGGTAGTATACGGAGTAATTCGCTAAATGAAGTATTAAATGACTAAATGAAACAGTGGAAGAAGGAGTATAAAGATGAAAGCAACTTACCCTGACGACAGCTTAGCGTTACACACAGACTTATATCAAATTAATATGGCAGAATCTTATTGGGCGGATGGGATTCATAATCGAAAATCAGTGTTTGAACTTTATTTTAGAAAACTTCCATTTGGCAATGGATACGCTATATTTGCCGGTTTGGAACGTATGCTTGAGTATTTACGAGATTTTAAATTCAGTGAATCTGATATTGCCTATTTACGTGATGAAGTAGGTTATCAAGAAGATTTTATTGAGTATTTGAAAGATCTACGTTTTACAGGTGATGTTTATTCAATGGTAGAAGGTGAGATTGTCTTTGGCAATGAACCAATTGTACGCATTGAAGCGCCTCTTGTAGAAGCGCAATTAATCGAAACTGCTCTCTTAAATATTGTGAACTACCAAACATTAATCGCAACAAAAGCAAGTCGTATTAAACATGTAGCAGAAAATGAGATTGTAATGGAGTTCGGTACACGTCGCGCGCAAGAGATGGATGCAGCGATTTGGGGTACACGTGCTGCTATTATTGGTGGATTTGAATCAACAAGTAATGTGCGCGCAGGAAAACTATTTGACCTCCCTGTCGCTGGAACACATGCACATTCACTTGTTCAATCTTATCGTAGTGATTATGAAGCGTTCCATGCATACGCACGTCGTCACCGAGACTGCGTATTCTTAGTTGATACATTCGATACGTTAAAATCCGGTGTTCCTTCAGCGATTCAAGTTGCAAAAGAATTAGGTGACAAAATTAACTTTATCGGTATTCGTTTAGATAGCGGTGATATTGCTTTTCTATCAAAAGCTGCTCGAAAAATGTTAGACGAAGCAGGATTCAAAGACGCAAAAATCGTTGTTTCAAATGATTTAGATGAATACACGATGTTGAACTTAAAAGCACAAGATGCAAAAGTGGATATGTGGGGAATCGGTACAAAGATTATTACAGCCTATGACCAACCAGCATTAGGCGCAGTCTATAAAATTGTATCAATTGAGGACGAACATGGTGAGATGGTCGATACAATTAAGATTTCTGCAAACGCAGAAAAAGTAACGACACCAGGACGCAAAAAGCTATATCGCATTATCGATCGTGAAAATGGTAAGGCTGAGGGTGATTATATTACGATGTATGATGAAGACCCACAATCAGAAGAGAAAATTAAGATGTTCCATCCTGTTCACACATTCATCTCAAAATTTGTCACAAACTTTGAAGCGAAGAACTTACACACAAAAGTGATTGAACAAGGGGAAGTCATCTACACAAGCCCAACAGTGCATGAGATGAAGCAATATGCAAAAGACAACTTACAATTACTATGGGATGAATATAAGCGTTCACTGAATCCAGAAGAATATCCTGTTGATTTAAGCCAAAAATGTTGGGATAACAAAATGCGTAATATCGCAGAAGTACAAGAAATGATTAAGGTGGTAAATGATCGAATTGGGGGCTTTGAAAAATGACACTTCAACAACAGATTATAAAAGAATTACATGTACAACCAACGATTAATGTACATGAAGAAATTCGTCGTACAATTGATTTTTTAAAGGAATATGCATACAAGCACTCGTTCGTAAAAGGCTTCGTATTAGGTATTTCAGGTGGACAAGATTCAACATTGGCAGGCAAACTAACACAAATGGCTGTGGATGAATTGAATGATGAAGCAGGTGAACAGCGCTATACGTTTTATGCAGTACGCCTTCCTTACGGTGTACAAGCAGATGAATCAGATTGTAATGATGCGCTTGCTTTTATGAATCCAACACAGGTTTATACAGTGAATGTAAAACCAGCAGTAGATGCAGGTGTTCAAGCTTTAGCAGACGCAGGTATTACATTATCTGACTTTATCAAAGGAAATGAAAAAGCACGTGAACGCATGAAAGTCCAGTTTGCGATTGCGGCTGCGAAACAAGCAGTTGTCATTGGCACAGACCATGCGGCAGAGGCAGTAACAGGTTTCTATACAAAGTACGGTGACGGTGGTGCAGATTTAACACCTTTATGGCGTTTGAATAAGCGTCAAGGTCGCGCGATGTTAGCGGAACTCGGATGTCCAAAACATCTATATGAAAAAACACCAACTGCCGATCTTGAGGAAAATCGTCCTTCTCTGCCAGATGAGGTAGCGCTTGGCATCACATATGATGAAATTGATGATTACTTGGAAGGTAAGGAAATTCCAAAAGCAGCACAAGAAACACTTGAAAAGCATTATTTACGCTCACAACATAAACGTCATCTACCAATTACCGTGTACGATGATTTTTGGAAATAGTATGTTCGTGTAGAATGAAAGAGACCGTACAAAATTAAGTACGGTTCTTTTTTTTATGTGAAAAGTTTCGATGATTTTTTTCTAATAGATTTCATTTTTGACGAAAAAAAGTCACATGAACTTTCATCTTATTTCACAATTGACCGTTAGAGTATAAAGTGAATGAAAAAAAGGAGTGGAAAATATATGAAATATCGTTTAGGAATTAGTGCATTAATTGCTATGTCATTATTAACGGCTTGCGGAAATACAGAAGATGAAGCGAAGAAAGAGGAATCACCAAAGACAACTGCTTCAACAACACAAACTGAAAATCAAACAAAAGATTCAAATGGTACAACTGTAGTGGATGGCATCACATTAAAAGAGCCAGCGAAAGATGAAGTGTGTGCATTTTGTAATATGACTGTTTATCAAAAGTCGGATGAAATGGGCGCATTTACAGCTCAAGCTGTCGACAAAGACGGGAAGAATTTATTCTTTGATGATGCAGGTTGTATGTTAAACTATGAAAGAAAGCACGACGTAACACTTGATAAATATGTGAGAAACTACGATGATAAGAGTTGGATGAAACTTGATGATGCAGTTGTTGTCAAAGGCGACATTAAAACACCAATGCATTATGGTTTTGCTTACTTCAAAGACGATGCAAGTGCAAAAGCTTTCACAGACAAACATAAAGGTGCAAAAATCGTAAAAGTAAGTGACATTGATGATGTAGCACACGAAAAGTACAAAGCAGCCAATGGTGGCGGTCACCACGGTGATAGCAAAGAAGACCATAAAGACAGCGAAGAACATTCAGATAACAGCGGTCATTAAGTAAATAATACATGAAGTGGAGTTGTCCTTTTGGGCAATTCCCCTTTGTAGTTAATGGAGGCACCAATATGAAATGGCGTTTTTTACTCGTTTTTTTCATTAGCCTAATTGGCTTTTCAGCACAAGCCCATGCTGAATCACTACAAAAACAAATCGACAAAACGCCAAGCGGAGGCACGTTAAAACTATTTGATCGTGTGTACCGAGAACAGGCAACGATTCGTAAGCCGATTACGATTGTCGGTGGTGAAAAAACACTGCTGAAAGCTGGCTATGATAAGACAGTATTAACAATCGAAAACACAAAAGATGTCACCCTTAAAAATTTGAATTTTTCACGTTCTCAGTCTGCCATAGATGTGAAGAAATCTTCACAAATACATATTGAGAACCTGAAGATGGTCTATATGTTCAGCGGTGTAAACATTCGAAACTCATCGGATGTCCACGTAAAAAACTTTAAGATGCGTGGTATTGATGGACAGTATGCAGATAAGGGGACAGGGATTGCGGCATATGATAGTAAGCGCATTAATATCTCCGATAGTGACATTACAGAAGTGCTAGATGCTTATTATTTAGAACGTGTAACAGGATCACGAATCATTAATAATATTGCTACATTTAGTCGCTATGGTCTTCACTATATGTACGGAAAAGATATTTATGCAACAGGAAATACACTTGAAAATAATGTGACAGGAATTATGCTCATGATTGCAAAAAATGCATTATTAGAGAAGAACAAAATCCAATATCAAAGTGATTGGAATAGTTCAGGTTTTACACTTTATAATGCAGAGAATATCGTGACGAAAAATAATGAATTAATCGGGAATCGAACAGCGATTTCAAGTCAAAATATGAAAAAATCAACGATTCTTGATAATACATTTTTAACGAATCAAACAGCAGTTGAATTCACAGGGTCTTATAAAGAGAACGAAGTAGAGCATAATGATTTCCTGGGGAATATCGTGAACATTCGTTCAGATGGTACAGCGAGTAATATTGTCGGAAACTACTATGATGATTATTCTGGTTTTGACATAGAAGATGATGGTATTGGCGACTCAAAATATGTAGCACTTCAAAGTTTTGGACAGTGGATGGTACGTGAACCTGCTTACCAATACTACATTGAATCACCAAGTGTTGTACTACTGAATCAGATGGACCAACAAACAAATAAGACAGAAACAAGTCAATTAGTGGATGAAAAACCACGTATGAAATCCATTACAGAATTTGAAACAGATCGCCCAATGAAAATTTGGCTCATTATTTTAGGTGGTATTTTATTTATTGGTAGTCTTTATGGCTGGAGAAGGAGTGTTAAAATATGAAGAAAAAATGGTTAGGCGCACTTTTAGCAACAAGTCTCTTATTAACTGCTTGTGGTAATAAAGAATATGAAGCAAAAGAAATTAATAAACAAACAGACATTTGCAAAATCTGTAACATGAGTTTAGCGAATGAAAAATACGCTGGACAAATCGCTTTGAAAAATGGCGATTATGAAATGTTCGATGATCTCGGTTGTTTAATGGATTACTATAAAACAATGAACAAAGATGATATTGGTGAAGCATTCATTAAAGATAATGACAGTGACGAATGGTTAGACGTTGAAAAATCAACATTCGTTTACGATAAAAAAGTACCAACACCAATGAGTTATGGTGTCATTGCATTCAAAGATGAAGCAGCAGCAAAAAAATATGTTGAAAAGAATGGCTCTGGAAAAGTAATGAGCTTTGACGAACTAAAAAGCTTTAATTGGGGAGCGTAATCCATCATGAACCAACTTTTTATTAAACTAGAATGGAAGCAGATGCTCCGCAGTCGCTGGATGCAACTTGTCGGTGTTCTGTTCATTCTAGTCTTTGCAGCAATTGCATTGATTCAACAACTCGCATTACCTGTTGATGGTTTTACGAGACAAACAGCAAGCTTTTTAAATCTATTACTTTTCTTACTACCACTATTCATCTTAACAATCGGTAGTATGAGTGTGGCGAGCGATGTGGAGTCAGGATGGTACTCACTCCTAAAAACATATCCTCTGTCACTTGGAAGTTACATTTTCGGTAAATACATCTCCATTGTTTTATCGTTCTTCTTAATCTTAATCCTATCGTTTGCAGTCGTATTAATTATGAGTGGTATTGCAGGTTCTGTGCAATTACCTTTAGTATTCGTTACACTCTCAATCCTACTCGTCTTAATTTTTGCAGCAATTGCCGTACTATGCGGTGTCATTGCAAAAAACCGACTACACGCACTGTCTCTCTCACTCGTTGTCTGGGCAGCTGCACTGCTATTAATTTCATATTTATTAATGGCAATCGGTACATTCGTATCAGGTAAATTAACGTTAACATTAACGATTATTATGATGCATTTAAACCCTGCAGAATGGATTCGCTTCGGTTATTTCCTATTCTCTGGACAAACAACTGCTTTAGGACCTGCTTTCTTTGACTTTACAGAATTCTATAATTCTGTTTTTGGTTATCTAATCTATATGGTTGTTTGTGTTGCTTGGATTTTAGGTCCCCTACTGTTTGCACAGTGGATTCTATCTAGAAAGGGGAAAGCAGAATGATTGTAAAAGGTATTGATGTCAAAAAAGTCTATTCCTCTAATAATGGTTTACATGGCATTAACTTTGAGTTAAATAGCGGAAGAATTATTGCTTTAGCAGGTGGTAACGGTGCGGGTAAAAGTACGCTAATTCGCTTATTAATCGGTCAAGAAGATTTAGAGTCAGGCGAATTACAATGGGAAGATGGCGTATCGATTAAGTACATGCCAGATGACGTAAACTTCCCACAAACGTTAACAGCGTATGAAATTTTACAACTACTTGCGCATCTGAAAAAATTACCAAAGTCTGATGTAGAACAAGTATTAAAGCGCGTTGGTCTATGGGAATTTAGAAAACAGCATGTGCGTCAGTTCTCTAAAGGGATGCGTCAACGCCTGAACTTAGCACAAAGTTTACTAGGTGATGAAAAATTACTCATCTTAGATGAACCAACGAACGGACTGGATCTATTATGGATTGCAGAGTTAAAACAAATCTTACAAGAACAAAAAGATTTAGGTAAGACGGTTTTATTCTCTACACACTTACTATCATTCGCAGAAGAATTGGCAGACGATGTACTTCTACTACATGATGGTGAAGTGTTAATGAATGGTCCTTTAGAAGAGGTATTAGCTCAAGGTGAAGCTGAACACTTGGAGGAACTTTTCATGCGTAAAATCGGTCTTATTCGTGCGCAAAACAAAAAATACTAAGTTTGTTTCACACAGGATGAATGTTCTAGGTGGAAAGAGGGAAGATGTGACATTTGGAGCGCATCTTCTCTTTTTTATAGAATAAAGACATCAAAAGTATATTTTAATTCGTTTTCTTGCGCTTAGATTGACGAAAAATGAAAATAACTTCAAAATAGAAGTAATCAGTAATATTAGGAGGAATATGGATGGAAGCACAACATAAATTACAAGCAGTCATTGAAAACATCGAGAAAGTGATGATTGGTAAAAAACATATTGCCGAATTAAGCCTCGTTTCTTTACTAGCCAAAGGGCATGTATTACTAGAGGACGTGCCAGGGGTAGGTAAGACAGTCATGGTTCGTGCTTTAGCGAAGTCACTTAGTGCGGAATTTAAGCGTATTCAATTTACACCCGATTTACTTCCTTCTGATGTTGTCGGTGTTTCAATTTATAATCCGAAAGAGATGGAATTCCACTTCCGTCCTGGTCCAATCATGGGGAATATCGTACTTGCCGATGAAATTAACCGAACATCACCTAAAACACAATCTGCTTTATTAGAAGCGATGGAAGAAGCTTCTGTCACAATTGATGGTGAAACAGTCGATATTGGTCAACCGTTCTTTGTCATGGCGACACAGAATCCTGTGGAGTATGAAGGGACGTATCCATTACCAGAAGCACAACTCGATCGTTTCCTATTAAAAATGAAAATGGGTTATCCAACAAAAGTAGATGAGATTGAAGTGTTAAGACGAGCAGAGGGAGAAAGTCCACTTAAAAATCTACAAGCAGTGATTACGATTGAAGAATTGATTGGTCTTCAAAAACAAGTGGATGAAGTAGCTGTATCAGACTTATTAAAAGAGTATATTGTATCGATTGCACAAGCGACACGTGAACATACAGCCATCTATTTAGGAGCAAGCCCTCGTGCTTCGATTGCTTTAATGAAAGCTTCACAAGCTTATGCGCTTTTAAAAGGAAGAAACTATGTGACACCAGACGATGTACAATATTTAGCACCATTCGTATTCTCCCATCGTCTTCTTTTAAAACCAGAGATTCGTTATGAAAACTTAACAGCAGAGGATATTGTAGCACGCGTGTTAGCAAGTGTTCCTGTACCTGTTGGAAAGACGGAAGCACGATGAAATCGAGGTTAAGACGAATTACATCGTCTGTCACACGTATGTTACTCGTCCTATTACTTGTGCTAGGCAGTTTATTATTTGCAACGATTCAAGGAGGATTCGTGTTATGGTTTGTGTTCTTTATGGTCATTCCATTTGCACTGTATTCCTTCCTTGTCTTTTTAACGCCAATTGGTCATATGACAGTCGAACGAAAGGTTTTAAATAAGCGTTTTGTAGAAGGTGACGCACTAAAAGTTCAAGTCACATTAAAAAGACAATCATGGCTTCCCATCTTGTTCATTGTTGTACAAGAAATGGAACCAAAAGGTGCCTTTGCTGAACTACAGACACGTGATTTACACAAGTTATTACCGATGGGCTTTAAGCGACAAGTAAGTTGGAGCTATACCGTTCCAAAACTAGCGCGTGGTCGCCATGAATTAGAAGGTATTCAAGTACAAGTAGCCGATGTATTAGGGTGGATTCAAAAGACGAAATACATTGAAGCGAAAAAGACGTTGATTGTCTATCCGAAAGTCGAGAACATGTCCTTCACTAGACGATTCTCACAAGAACAGGGAATGCTAGGTTATACATCACAAAAACAACCGCAGCAGTCAACAATGGTTGCAAGTATTCGAGATTATGCCCCAGGAGATCGTATGGCGTGGCTTCACTGGTCGAGCTTTGCCAAAACTGGCATGCTCTATACGAAAGAATTTGAATATCAACAATCAGATGATGTATGTGTTGTGTTAGATACATCAAAAGGTGCGAATTTTGAAGGGCAGATTTCGTTTGTTGCTTCACTTATGCAAGCGGCACATCGCCAAAAGGAGCCTGTTTGTTTTTTAGGAGCAGGAGAACACCGCTTCTCATTAGCTGAGTTTCGTTCAGAGAATGATTTGGAGCAATTGATGTATTATTTGGCGACAATTGAACCATCAATTTATGAGCCGAAGAAAATCTATGGACATGATGAATTAGTTCGTAGTTCAAACGCACTCATGCTCGTTACATCACAGTTAGATGTGGATTGGATTGATTTATTAAAGATGAATGCCACGCGCGGTAGTAAACCAATCATCTATGTCGTAAAACCAAATGATAAAACAACATGGAAAGCTGATCCAGTTGTTGAGTATCATGCTGAAAAAGCAGGTATTCAAGTTGTCTATGTAGAACGCGGACGCTTTTCTTTAGTGGGTCAGGAGGGTAGATATGGAGAATAAAGATTTGTTGAAGTGGAGTAAGCTGCTCTTTTTATATGTACTTATTTTCTTTATGTTACGAGAATGGTTACTACCCGTTATGGAATTGACGAATACAGGTCATTACGGTTTATTAATGTTATTTATCGTTATTTGCTTAGTAACAAATATTGCGCACGTACATACAGGTATCTCTGTTGGAATTAAAGTCGCCTATATTATTTGGTTTATGTTATACATACAAAAGCCACAAGACGGACCATTTATCCAGAGTATAACAGAAAGTATGCGTGCACTTGTTACAGGTAACTGGACAGATATGTCAGATGGATTTAAAACGATGCTCTTCTTAATTTTATTATGGATGACCATTTATTTAATTCACCATTGGTTGACGATTCGACGTTCTATTCTATTTTTCTTCATTTTAACTGTACTTTTTTTAGCACTCATTGATACATTTACAAAATATAATGCGGATGCAAGTATTATACGCACGATGATTTTAGGTTTCTTATTGACGGGCTTATTATTCACAGAGCGACTGATGAGTGAAAATAAAATGAAGCAAACGATTGGGAACTATTTAAAACTACTGGTTCCGTTATTTTTATTGATTGGTGTGAGTGCGGCATTTGCTTATGCAATGCCAAAACAAAAAGCAGCAACAAACTTACCAGAGCCAATTGAAAATTTAGTAAAGTGGACGAATGCTAATATTAATACAGTTGGTAAAATTGGTTATGTTGAAAATGACGACCAACTAGGGGGAGACTTTGAACGCGATAGTACACCGGTCTTTCAATACACTGCAAAAGAACCGCAGTACATGCGTGTAGAATCGAAGTCTTACTATACAGGACGAGGTTGGAAGAATGCACAGGACGAAATTCTTGTCTCTACATTTGACTATGGTGAAGCGATTAAAACATCAATTCCAGGCGGTAAGAAAAAGAATGAATTAGATATGCGAGTGAAGATGGATAAGAAATATAGCTTCCTTGTACAACCGTATGGAATTAAAGAAATCTTACGCAGTAATGAAAAGAACAATCAATTTTATATCGAGTTAGATTCAGGTAAGATTCGTGCAACGAAAGGTAAAGATCGTAAAGTCGTTGATTTATTAAGCTATGAATATGTTTATACGAAACCAATCTATAAACAAAAAGAATTAGATGCATCACGCATGCAAATGATTGCAAAAGACACAGGTATTACACCGAAAGAGAAAAAAGAAAATTTACAAGTTCCTGCAACCTTGCCAAAACGAGTACGCGACTTAGCAACAGATATTACGAAAGACGAAAAAAGTGTATATGATAAAGCAAACGCAGTGGTCGATTACTTTAAAACATCGGGGTATCGCTATTCAAATATAAATGTCGGTTATCCAACAGGTGATGAAGATTATGTTGATCGCTTCTTATTCGACACAAAAGTAGGGTATTGTGATAACTTCTCGACTTCGATGGTCATGATGATGCGCTCAATTGGTGTACCAACTCGCTGGGTGAAAGGATTCTCACCAGGCGATAAAACCGCTTCAACGGAAGTATTAAAGGATGGTATGAGCCAATATAGTGTAACGAACAATAACGCACACTCATGGGTAGAAGTCTACATTCCAGAAGTTGGTTGGATGCCATTTGAACCGACAATCGGTTTTGAAGGATTCGATGAACAAGTCGAAGAAGAAACGACACAAAACGAAGCACCTGCGAAAAAAGAAGAAGAAAAGAAGCAGGAAGAACAGAAAAAGCAAGAAGAGCAAAAGAAGGAACAACCAAAGAAAGAGCAAGAAACGAAAAAAGAACAACAACCAAAAGAACAAAAAGCAACAACAACGAATACGAATAATTGGTTACCAATCGCATTCAGTATTAGTGTCATAGTACTAGCAATTGTCTTATTCTTTACACGTCATCGCTGGTATGTGAACTTGTTCATCTGGTATTACAATCAGAAAAAACCACCAATTGAACAAGCTTATCGTGTACTACTTCGCCGACTAGCGCGTCATAATCTACTTGTGAGAGAAGACGGTGAAACACTAGCAACATTTGCAAAACGAGTGGATCAACAGCTCCGTACAGAAGATATGTCGAAATTGACAAATTTAATGGAACGACGCTTATATGATCCGAATGCTGATTCGGCTAGATGGGATGAATTTAAAGAATGTTGGAAAAATTTAATTAATGAAACAAGAGGTTGATTTTAAGCCTTACTACAGTTAAACTAAGTGCAAAGTATAATAATTGAATTACCCTCATATATGTTCGATAATATGGTTCGAATGTCTCTACCGAGTTGCCGTAAATAACTTGACTATGAAGGTGGATGAACGGTATATATAGAGGCTTAGTAAATCATCTTTTATGTGAAGTGAGGACGCGTGGAAAATAGTGATATTTTCATACGCGTTCTTTTCGAATCAATTGAGATGAACTACATCCGTCCTACCGTATGAGTACGTAATCAATTTAACTATTAATGAAGAGGTGGAACTTTTGTCAGCAAGTACAAATTTAATGAATCAAGAGAAGATTGTTGTTCTTGATTTCGGTAGCCAATATAATCAATTAATTACACGTCGTATTCGTGAATTCGGTGTATACAGTGAATTACACCCACACACAATTACAGCTGAAGACATCAAAGGCATGCACGCTACAGGGATTATTTTCTCAGGCGGCCCAAACTCAGTTTATGGTGAAGGTGCATTCAGCATTGACCCAGCTATTTTCGAATTAGGTTTACCAATCTTAGGTATTTGCTATGGTATGCAATTAATGGCACATACACTAGGCGGTAAAGTTGAAAAAGCAGGTAACAGTGAATACGGTAAAGCTGAAATTAAAATTTTACAAGAGAATGCATTATTTGCAGACCTTCCAACAGAACAAGTTGTATGGATGAGCCACGGTGACCTTGTAACAGAAACACCAGAAGGCTTCACTACAATCGCAACAAGCGAATCTTGCCCAATCTCTGCAATGGCAGACGAAAGCCGCAAATTCTATGCAGTACAGTTCCACCCAGAAGTACGTCACTCTGTTTATGGAAACGACTTACTACGTCACTTCGCATTAGACATTTGCCAATCAAAAGGCGACTGGTCAATGGCGAACTTCATCGAAGTAGAAATCGAGAAAATTCGTGAACAAGTTGGCGACAAAAAAGTACTTTGCGCACTTTCAGGTGGCGTTGACTCATCAGTTGTAGCGGTATTAATCCACAAAGCAATCGGCGACCAATTAACTTGTATGTTCGTAGACCACAACTTAAACCGTAAAGGTGAAGTTGAACAAGTAATGAAAACTTTCACTGAAGACTTCGACATGAACGTGATCAAAATTGATGCACGCGAACGCTTCATGAACAAATTAAAAGGCGTTTCTGACCCAGAGAAAAAACGTAAAATCATCGGTAACGAATTCGTTTACGTATTTGACGAAGAAGCTTCAAAATTAGAAGGTATGGACTTCCTAGCACAAGGAACACTATACACAGACATTATTGAATCTGGTACAGCTACAGCTCAAACAATTAAATCACACCATAACGTTGGTGGTCTTCCAGAAGACATGCAATTCGAATTAATCGAGCCATTAAACACACTATTCAAAGACGAAGTACGTCAATTAGGTCTTGAATTAGGTCTTGATGAAAAAGTAGTATGGCGTCAACCATTCCCAGGCCCTGGTCTTGGAATCCGTGTACTTGGCGAAGTAACAGAAGAAAAATTAGAAATCGTTCGCGAATCTGACTTCATCCTACGTGAAGAAATCGCAAAAGCTGGCCTTGACCGCGACATCTGGCAATACTTCACTGTATTACCTGACATTCGCTCTGTTGGCGTAATGGGCGACCAACGCACATACGATTACACAATCGGAATCCGCGCTGTTACATCAATCGACGGTATGACATCTGACTGGGCACGTATCCCTTGGGACGTATTAGAAAAAATCTCAGTACGTATCATAAACGAAGTAGACCACATCAACCGCTGCGTGTATGACATTACATCTAAGCCACCAGCAACTATTGAGTGGGAGTAATTAGCCGCAACAAAACAAAGGACAATGCACCGCAAGCTCGCTTGCAAGTGCATTGCCTTTTTTTGTTGGAACGACGAAGTCGTTCAGTGCGCATAAGCGCACGGCTAATCTGCGACGAGGATGCGTAAGCACCGCAGGAGCACAAGAACTTTAATAAAGCCTATACCTCGCAAGAGGTGTAGGCTTTTTATGCTATAAAATAAGAAGTCCCCCCTCCCAACCGCCCAAACTATATTTCCCCTTCCATTCATATTATAATAACAGTGTAAAGCTTCATATTGTAAAGCATCATATTTTAGCGATTCATCTCATTCCAGAGATTTATTTGAGCGCATGCTTTCATAGTATGTTTTCAACTAAATCGGGAATCATTATAGAAAGGAGGCTAATCTATGTCTGTCTATAAGCAATTACTTGGTGAGGATTTTGAACGATTGCATCCGATGTTACAACACCGCTATCATACAGCTCCTGGTGAAACATTCCGCGCAAAAGGGGTGATGTCGACGGTGAAGCATGGGAGTCCGTTACTTATGCCTTTTTACTATGCAGCGCCGTTGATGGATTTTTTATTTCCAGAGCAGGGCTCGAATGTGCCATTTGATATGATGTACGAAACGGTGGATCAGGGGAATGGTATTGTCGATATGAATTGGTCGCGTAATTTTTATTTTCCAAAGAAAACACGTGCGTTCAACTCGACAACACGTATTGATTTGAATACGAATACAGCTTACGATTTACTCGGAAAACCCGCAATGATGCGTTCGAATTTATTATTGAATGTTTCAAAAGAGGGCAAACTCATTACACGCACGAATGCCCAACACTTATTTGGACTCGTGCCACTTCCTTCTTTTTTCAAAGGACAAGCGATTGTTGAAGATGGTTATGATGATGAACGTGGTGTATATACCGTTCATGCGACAGTGTTTAACGATCTACTCGGTACGATCATGATGTATGCGGGTGAATTCGAAGAAATAACAGAATAGAGATTAGCTTTTTATATAAAACAAAACCCCTGATTTTTTTAAAATCAGGGGTTCTTCTATGTGACGACAAAATGTCGCGTGTATTCAATTCAAGGCATACTGACCTGAGTACGGCTGCCAAACAGAGACAGCTTACAGTCGTCTTTCGACACAATTGCGTAGATTCAGGATTTACTTGTACGCCTAAATCTATAGTAGCACCGCGAAAAGTAAGCGTCAATTTTTTTGCGTAGGGATGTAAAAATAATTCTGAAGTCGTCCGCTCGCTTTAAATTGTTGGAATACCCATTCGAGTGAAGCGGGATGAATCGGTGATTTTTTTCGTATGCGATCTTGTAAGTGGTAGTCTGGAAACGGATTACGACGATAGCGTAATCGTTGATAGAGTAAGTTCGCAAACAAATCGGCTGTACGAACTCCGTAGCTATCACGTGAGTCTAAATACTCGACTTGCACATGTCTTACTTTCTCTGTTAAAACAAGTTCCGTCGCAAGATATTCCTCTAATTGATGCATATTCATGAGTGACACATTTCGGTTATCAATATTTAGATGTAAGTGTTCTTGATCGCGTGCGTCTAACTCTTTTAATTGAAGTAAATATTTCACGAAAAAATTGAATGTACGTGCATCATTTTCTCGGAAGACATCTTTTACATGACGATTATCAATCACAACATAGGATACAGTAATATCCGTTTTTTGAATGAGTTCCGAAATAAAATAATGCTTCATAATCGGTGTGAGTTCAGAGCCTTTTGGTTCGCGTGGATTGCGAACATGCGTTGCAAAATAGTCAGCAAATGTACGACGTAATTTTTTCATCGTGCGACGATATACTTTTTTCAATTGTTCAGGGTCATGAGTATGCACGAAGCAAATGATGAAATACACATCACGCATATTACTAGCGTGTGGCTTATTCTTTGAAATTGTGCCTGACTCATCTAAATAAAACATCGTCCCACCCCCGAAACCGAGCTACTTTTCTTTATTGTAAATCATCTGTTTGGAAAAAGAAAATAATGGTCTGTGCTAAAGAATGTACTGAATTTGGAGGTTGCGCACTTTGCATCCCTCCGTCACAATGAATAAGTATGTGTTCACTATAACATGAAGAAAGGAGAGAATTCGATGCGTGAAAGATTAGAAGAGAGACAAGCTACTTTTTATTTTATTGTATTAGGATTTGCATTCATCTATGGTTACTTTTTTCAAACGAGTAGTAGCTTATTAGAGCAGTGGATTCCATTTGTTTTAGCTATCTTACTGTACAGTATGTTTTCACAAATTCCATTCTTTACAAAGTATGATTTCCGCGTGAATTTACGTTTTTTCTTTGCACTTTTTGCGGTGAATTTTATCGTTGTACCGCTTGTGGTGTACGGGCTCGTTACGTTCTTACCGACTGAACCTGCTTTACGACTAGCTGTTTATCTCGTATTACTTGCGCCATGCGTAGACTATGTCATCGTATTTACGGCACTTGGTCAGGGTGATGCCAAACAGATGTTATTTGCGACGCCTTTTTTACTTATTCTTCAGCTCATCATTTTGCCATTTGAACTATGGTTCTTTGTTGGAAGTGAAGCTCTTGCGCTCATGCAGTGGAAACCCTTCCTCACATCATTCTTATGGATTTTCGTATTACCACTATTTGTGGCAGTAACAATCCAATATTGTTTGCGATTCGATTCACCCATTCGTAAGATTCAACAAGCCTCTGCATGGTTACCTGTGCCGACGATGGCTTTGACAATTTTTGTGATTGTCGCGCCCCAAGTACAACGCATGGCAAATATGAAGGAAGAAATTTTCGCAGTGATTCCGATTTATATTGCATTCATAGTGATTATGCCAGTCTTATCTGTCATGATTGCACGGTTATATCGTTTGAAAAAGCCAGCAGAGCGAGCATTAATTTTTAGTGGTTTTACACGTAATTCATTAGCTGTCTTACCATTAACATTTGCTTTGCCACCTGCGATGCAAAGTTTAGCAATGACGATTATTCTGACGCAAACGGTTTGTGAATTGGTCTTTGAATTAATTTATATTCGACTTGTTCCCAAATGGACATAAAATAGAACATTGACATAAAGCGGAAATCCCTTGTAAAATAAACTCAATCACTAGCGCATACATGTATGGGCTAGCTAAACGGACGAATGATTGATAAAAAAAGTTGTGAGGGAAGCTGTATGCGAAATAATGCGAACACGAAAACAATCGGTACAACCATTGCATTTGTTATGACACGTATTTCTGGCGAAGTCGAATGCGCATTACGTGTACAAGAAGACGTTACTTCTAAGCCACCAACAACAGAATCGAAATAATCGCATGAGGGAGAATCGAGCAGACAACTGTTGCTACCTTCTATTTTGTCGTGAACAAAATAGGTAGGACAGGTCTGTCTGCTTGTGGGCAGAAGTCCATATTCAAAAGCATGACGATTATTTCTACTTAAAGGACTGTCTTTCGTATAAACACGCAGTAAGGCGAATACTGCGCGTTTATAGAAGGGACAATCCTTTTTTTCTGTTTCAAAAAGGTTTGAGAAGATGACATCTATCGGATGTACAAAGATTGATTTTTGAGGGGGAACAGACATGGAACAAGTAAAATACATTCCATCGAAATTTAATGCATTAACAAAAACAGAAGACGGCGGCGTAATTGTCTACAACAGTTACACAGGCGCCATCGTTAATTTTGACGAAAAAGAACGTGAAGAAGTATTAACAGCACTAAAGCGTCAAGGATCACCAGCGCTTGATACAGAAGTAAAGCAAGCTTTATTCGACAATGGTTTTATCGTAAAAGATACAGTAGATGAGTTAAAACGTGCTGATTTATTACACCAAACGATGCACCGTACAGATATGCTGCACTTAATCTTAATGACAACAGAGCAATGTAACTTCCGTTGCCGTTATTGCTATGAGTCATTTGCAAAAGGTAAGATGACAGACGAAACAAAAGCAGGTGTGAAAGCTTTAGTAAAAGAGCGCGCGGGTACACTAGATAACTTACACATTAGTTGGTTCGGTGGAGAGCCGCTATTAGAGTTAGGAATTATCGAAGAGTTATCGAAAGAATTCATGGCACAAGCAGAGCAACATAATATTGATTATTCAGCAGACGTGGTAACGAACGGTTACTTTTTAAATCGTGAAACATTTGAAAAGTTACTATCATGGAATGTATCACAATACATGGTGACAATTGATGGTGTTCAAGCAGTGCATGATGCGCGCCGTCATATGATTGGTGGACAAGGAACGTTTGAAAAAATCGTTGAGAACTTACAATCATTACGTGATGTAGAAGGCGACTTCAATATGACAATCCGTATTAACTTTGATGAAGATAACTTACGTGAAACAGAACACCTAATTGATTTCTTAAAAGAGCACTTTGCGAATGATTCACGTTTTGGCGTATTCTTCCGTCCTGTTGGTCGTTGGGGTGGTCCGAACGATGAAGAAATTCCAACTTGTACGCATATTACAGCGAATAAGAAAATCTGGGAGTTCACAGAAACAGCGATGGATAAAGGTCTTGCGATGAGTAACATGGTTGAAGGTGCATTGAATCCGACAGCAGCAGTATGTTATGCAGCAAAACCGAACGCGATGGTTATCGGTTCAGACGGTCAATTGTATAAATGTACAACGGTTTTAGATGAAGAAGTAAATAAAGTAGGTAAAATTCAAGCAGACGGTACGATGGATTTAGACTACGATAAAATTGCTTCTTGGTTACTATCAGGTGAAGAAACAGATACAGTATGTCAATCTTGCTTCTTCCGTCCAGCGTGTCAAGGGAATCACTGCCCATGGTATCGTGTCGTATCAGGCGAACGTCCATGTCCTTCAGAGAAAAAGAACATTAAAAAAGTATTGAATCTTGTTTGGAAGAACAGCTTACAAACAGTAGAGCAATAATTGTTCGAATGGATTTGAGAGGAGGTGAGACGAATGCGCGTATTACGTCCAGCAACAAAACCTGTGAAAAACGTAAAATCAGGTCGTATCATGAAAACTGTACCTGGTAACTTAAACTAATGATGAAAAAAGAGGAGACGCAATCACATGCGGCTCCTCTTTTTTATTGATATACAAGTAGTTGTTGAGATGCTAATTTACTACCGCCATGAAAGCGACTTCCTAGCTGTTGGTAACGCTGAATAGTTTCAATGTGCTGTTTTGTAATACGCTCACCTTTCATAATGAGTGGAATACCAGGGGGATATGGAGTAACGAGTTCAGCACTTATTTTTCCGGCAGCATGTTCAAATGTTACATAGTATGTTTCACCCTTTAATTCATGAAAAGATCGTGCTAATTTTTGAGTTTCTTCTATATATATGTTTTTTTCTTTTTGAAGTGGCTCACCTTTTTCAAATGAACAGCTTTTAATTCGTTTCAACGTATCAGTATAATCCGTTACTGCCAGTGGAAGTACGAATAATACATTAAAAGGATCAGCTAGTTCAGAGAAAATACCTTGTTGTTCAAAAAGAGCTTGTAGTGCATAACCGCTTAATCCTGTTGTTGATTGAATCGTTACTTTTAATGGATCGAGTGAAGATGCTTCTAAAACACGAATACCTTCAATCTTTTGTAGAGACTGACGGAATTCTTGGATATTTTCTAAAATTGCCTGTACATCTTGTAAGTTGGCTAAATAATAACGAGCTAAATCAAGTGAAGCCATAATCGGATAAGAAGGGCTACTTGATTGGAGCATACGAAGGTAGCGTTCAACTGATTGTTTGTTAATACGTTCTGTTCCGATGTGAAGATATGAACCCATCGTCATCGCAGGTAACGTTTTGTGCGCTGAATGAACAACGATATCTGCGCCGAATGATAGTGAACTTTTTGGAAAACCTTCTAATTGAAAATGAGCCCCATGCGCCTCATCGACTAAAATGAAAAGCCCTGCTTCTTTTGCAGTGTGAATTACATCTTCAATCGCATCCGAAAATCCATAATAATTTGGATACGTCAGAATGATGGCTTTCGCTTCTGGATAAAGTTGAGTCGCGCGTTCAACAACTTTCTTTGTTAATAAGGTAGGGAGTTGTCCATCTTCATGAAAAGCTGGAGTTAAAAAGATAGGTTCTGCTCCTGCAAGTTCTAATCCATTCAAAATCGATTGATGGCAATTACGCTGAACAAGAACGGTATCGCCTTGCTGACATGTCGCTAAAATCATCGCTAAGTTTCCCACCGTTGAACCATTTACTAAAAAATAGCTTGCTTCTGTTTTGTACAAGTCACGCAGTAATGACTGTGCTTCTTCAATACATCCCTCTGCATCATGTAAATCATCAAGTCCTGTAATTTCGGTTGCATCAATTTTTAGCAGTGTCTCATAGATAGATTTTGCAAAAGAAGGGAAGAGCATACCATTTTTATGTCCAGGCACATGAAAACTAATCGGCTGCTTCGCATTGTGTTGAATAAGTGCGGTGTAAAGTGGTGTCTGTTGTTGATTCATAAGCTAAAAAATCTCCTTTTTATTCATTAAATCCACTATAACAAAAAAATCTGCATCTATTTTTATCTTTTTTCTTATTATGTTGCTTAGATAAATTGAAAAATAAAATAGCCTATAATTTATTGTAAAAACAAAGTCATATCAACATTCTAATGTTTTTAGGTCTTATATCATAATAATGATATATTATTTTAATAATTAATTCAGTTCTTTATATAACTTTTAATACATGGTGGTCATTTAGCTGTGATATTTCTGTAACTTTTGTAATAAAAAATCATGTTAATCTATTATCAGCTTCAGAAAAGGAGCGAAAAAATATTAAAAATCAGCAAGAACATAATAGAGAGAACAAATATAAAAATTAAACAAAAGGTGGAAATGAATATTATGAAATCATTAAAAACGTTAGTATTAGGTACAACAGTAGCAGTTGGTGTTGCAGGCTTTGCAGCAGGAGCAGATGCTAGTGCGCACACTTCATATAAAGTACAATCAGGTGATACATTATCAGGTATCTCTCAAAAATTTGGTAAAGACTATTCATTCGTATCAAGTATCGCTTCAGCAAATGGAATTTCAAATCCAAATTTAATCCATGTAGGAACAACATTAGTAATCCCTGATGGTACAACAACAGTAAGAAAAACAGCTCAACCTGTTCAAAAACAACAAGTACAACAAGTACAACAATCATCAACATATAAAGCACCATCTCAACAAAAGCAACAAACAACTTACAAAGCGCCAGTACAACAAAAACAACAAGCGCAAACACAAACAAAATCATATCAATCAACACAAAAAGCACAAACAACACAAAAAGCAAGTAATGCATCATCTTATCAAGGTTCATCATCTTCAGCGAAAGCTTGGATTGCACAAAAGGAATCAAGCAACTCATATGATGCACGAAGCGCAACAGGTAAATATATTGGTAAATACCAATTAGATAAATCTTACCTAAACGGTGACTACTCACCAGCAAACCAAGAACGTGTAGCGGATAACTATGTGAAACAACGTTATGGTTCATGGGAAAAAGCAAAACAATTCTGGTTAGCAAACGGCTGGTACTAAGATTTTTTAAAACAGTGAATTAAAGAGGGACTGCAATTGCGGTTCCTCTTTTTTAGTGTAAAGTGATAAGAAAGGAGAGGATGATAAGATGAATGAACCAAAATTACCACAACATTTAACAGAGACAACATGGGATCGTATCTTAGCGCAAGAAGAGTGGGAAGCAGAGCAGTGTTTAATAGAGAGTATTAACTTCGAAGAAGATGAAGCTTGCGATCTTCGCTTTGTACAAGTCATCATACGAGATTGTCGTTTGAATAATAGTTCCATTAAAAGATTAAATGCTTTAGATGTTCGATTTGAAAATTGTGACTTATCCAATGTAGATTTTTCAAAGTCTTCGATTCACCGAGTTGTATTTGAACGTTGCAAATTAGTTGGAACGATTTTTCAAGGGTCAAGTTTGGGGGACGTAACATTTGAATCGTGCAAAATGAATTTTTCGTTATTTAATGAAACAAAGTTAAAGCATGTATTATTTAATCAATGTGATTTGGAACAATCTGATTTCTATGCAGTGACACATCAATTTTTACAATTTGAACAATGTCGCTTGTCAGGTTTACAGATGCAGCAAACAGATTTAACTACACTTGATTTACGATCTTCACAATTCACACATTTGACTGTTGATTTAGAACGTTTGAAAGGTTGTCGTGTCAATATGGAACAGGCATTAATATTAGCCTCTTTATTAGGTATTCGAATTGAGTAGATAACAAAATTTGATATTCGTTTTATAGATAAAGAGATTTACAGTGACAGAAAACACTTTATTCACGAACTATTATTAATTAGTTATTGAAAATGTTCGTAAAAAGTATTGCAAATTGAAAAATACAGTGCTATATTATGAATGTAAATTAAATAACGTCGTCGTATAAAACTGAGAATAAGGCTCAGAAGTTTCTACCAAGTTACCGTAAATGACTTGACTACGATTGAATAGATTATTCTATTCATACTATGGATACATAGAATCGTAAGTGTACGACTGTTAAAAGTTGTGCACTTTTTATTTTTGACGACATTCGGAGGATTTAATCATGAAAAAGTATTTCCAATTTGAAGAACTTGGCACGAATTATCGCCGAGAAATCATTGGTGGAGTTACAACATTCTTAGCGATGGCATACATATTGGCGGTTAACCCAAATATTTTAGCCGCAGCTGGAATTGATAAAGGAGCTGTATTCGTCGCAACAGCATTAGCAGCGATTGTCGGTTCGCTTATTATGGGTATTTTAGCGAAGTATCCAATCGCATTAGCACCAGGTATGGGATTAAATGCATTCTTTGCTTTCGCTGTAGTAGGAGCATATGGTATTCCATGGCAAACAGGTTTAACAGGTGTATTCTTCTCAGGTATTATTTTTATTCTTCTTTCATTAACAGGCATTCGTGAAACAATTATTAATGCCATTCCAGTTCAATTAAAATATGCGGTATCAGCTGGTATTGGTTTATTCATTACATTCGTTGGTTTAAAAGGTGCGGGAATCGTCGTTGCAGACAAAGACACGATTGTTACATTAGGTGATTTTACAAAAGGTGACACACTTCTTGCAGTTGTTGGAATTGTCATTGCAGTCATCTTAATGGTTAAAAAAGTTCCAGGAGCTATTTTTATTACAATCATCGCTTCAACAATTATTGGTATGATTGCTGGCGTAATCGAAGTTCCAAAATCAGTTGTATCATCAATTCCAAGTATCGCACCAACATTCGGTGTTGCACTTGACCCGATTTTACATGACTTCTCGTCACTATTAAATATTCAATTCTTAGTAGTTGTTTTAACATTCTTATTTGTAGACTTCTTTGATACAGCTGGTACATTGATGGCTGTAGCAGATAAAGCAGGTCTTGTGAAAAATAATAAGTTACCACGTGCAGGTCGTGCATTAATGGCAGATGCATTAGGTACAACGGTAGGTTCAGTATTAGGTACATCAACAACAACTGCTTATGTAGAGTCAACAGCAGGTGTGGCAGCAGGAGCGCGTTCTGGTTTTGCAGCAGTAGTAACAGCAGCGTTATTCGCAGTATCACTATTCTTTTTCCCAGTACTCGATGTAATCACATCGGCAGTAACAGCACCAGCACTAGTTATTGTAGGTATTCTAATGGTAAGTTCATTGAAAAATATTGAGTGGGATCAATTCGAAATTGCTGTACCAGCATTCTTAACAATGCTAATGATGCCTTTAGGTTATAGCATTGCCTCAGGTATTGCGGTTGGTTTCATCTTCTATCCATTAACAATGTTATTAGCAGGTCGTCGTAAAGAAGTTCACTGGATTATGTACATCTTATTCTTTGTCTTCCTAAGTTACTTCATCTGGGTACGATAATTAAACAACAAAGCTATTTGGTTGGTTCTTAGAAAAGAATCAATTAAATAGCTTTTTTTATTTGAAATAAATTGTTGACAGTTATTCGTTATAGAGGTATAGTAATACAAGTGCTTTTCAAACAGTAATGTTTAAGAAATTCACTTTTAAAAAAAGTTGTTGACTTATAAATAACAACCGTTTATAATATTAAGAGTCGCTAACAAAGACGCTTTAAATAACTAAAAAACATTTTAAAAAAAGTTGTTGACAACTTAAATGGAAATGTGGTAAGATATTTTAAGTCGTCACAAGAAAACGACGAAATAACATGAACCTTGAAAACTAAACAAGCAAGAAGATAATCACAAACAAGTCTTATCACGTTAAGTGG
>NZ_JBJXHL010000009.1:0-54973 GCF_046159805.1 Kurthia sp. ISK08 | reverse complement strand
TGTGATAAGACTTGTTTGTGATTATCTTCTTGCTTGTTTAGTTTTCAAGGTTCATTCACTAAGTTGCCTTAGCGACTTTATTATTATAACATGATATTTTATCTTGTCAAGAACTTTTTAAAATTCTTTTTTCAAGATATTTTCTCAGTCACTCGTTAGCGACTTAGTTATTATATCAAGTTGTTTTTTGATAGTCAAGAACTTTTTTAGAAAAGTTTTATTTGTTTTTCACGTCAGCTCTTAACGACTTAATTAGTATATCACTATACTTTAAATATTGCAAGCACCTTTTTTAAAAAAGATTATTTACATTATTTGATGTAATTACTTCTTCGTAACAACATGTTTTATATTGTATATCTTCTCTTTTTAAATTACAAGTAGTAAATGTACGGGATATAAAAAAGGTATCGATTCAAGATCGATACCTTTTAATATTATATAGAAATAATTAATCGCGTTGACGCATTAATGGGAATAATAATACATCACGAATTGATTGAGAGTTTGTTAATAACATAATTAGACGGTCAATACCAATACCTAAACCACCTGTTGGAGCCATACCATACTCTAAAGCTTCTAAGAAGTCTTCGTCCATCTCATGTGCTTCATCATTTCCTTGTTCCTTCTCAACCATTTGAGATTCAAAACGCTCGCGTTGATCGATTGGATCATTTAACTCTGTGAACGCATTTGCATGCTCACGACGTACGATGAATAACTCAAAACGATCTGTGAAACGAGGATCTTCTGGATTTTTCTTCGCTAATGGTGAGATTTCAACTGGGTGACCGTATACAAATGTAGGTTGAACTAATGATTCTTCAATTTTTTGTTCGAAGAATTCATTAATGATATGTCCTACTTCCATTGTATCTTTGATTTCTACATGGTGTTCTTTTGCTAGAGCTTGTGCTTCTTCTTTCGTCATTTCTTTCCAGAAGTCTACACCTGTTGCTTCTTTAACAGCATCTACCATGTGCATACGTTTCCAGCCTTTAGATAAATCAATTACATCTTCACCGTACTGAACTTGTGTTGTACCAAGAACTTCTTGTGCTACGTGAACGAATAAGTCTTCAGTTAAATTCATGATATCTTCGTAATCGGCATATGCTTCATATAACTCTAATAATGTAAATTCAGGGTTATGACGAGTTGATACACCTTCATTACGGAATACGCGACCGATTTCATATACTTTCTCTAATCCACCTACGATTAAACGTTTTAAGTAAAGCTCAATCGCAATACGCATATACATTTGTGCATCTAATGCATTATGGTGTGTAACGAATGGGCGTGCTGCTGCTCCACCTGCTACAGAGTTTAGCATTGGTGTTTCTACTTCTAAATAACCTTTGTTATCTAAGAAGTTACGGATTGAACGAATGATTTGGCTACGTGTAATGAATGCTTTTTTGCTTTCATCATTTGTCATTAAATCTAAGTAACGTTGACGGTAACGTTGTTCAACGTCTTGTAAACCATGGAATTTTTCAGGCATTGGGCGTAATGACTTTGTTAAGAAAGTGAACTCTAATGCTTTGATTGTTAATTCACCCACGTTTGTTTTAAAGAGCGTTCCTTTAATCCCAACAATGTCACCTAAGTCTGCACGTTTAAAGATTTCATAAGCTTCTTCACCAATCGCATCTTTACGTACATAAATTTGAATTTGGCCACCTAAATCTTGAATGTTTGCGAAGCCTACTTTACCTTTACTACGCTTCGTCATAATACGACCAGCTACAACTACCTCTACTGCTTCTCTTTCTTCTAACTCTTCTTTTGAAACAGCTTCAAATTGTTCATGTAATTCATTTGTTAAGTGCGTTCTTTCAAAGCGTTGACCGAATGGATCTAAGCCAGCTTCTCTGATTGAATCCATCTTTTGGCGTCTCACCAAAACTTGGTCATTTAATTCTTCTGACACATCTTTCACTCCTTATAATTGTTCCGCTCATAGCAGTCCATAATGTATTTATTGTACACAATTTTAGCATACAATTCATGCCTTTCCTCTCATTTTCTTTTGATTGAAAGTGCCTATGTCCATTTTTCAAACAATCGTACACCATCATGTCCATTCTCAGAAAGGAGTTCTTCTGCACTTTTTCGATGTACAGGATGTATAACCTCTGCGTTCAGTTCAACTAATGGAACCAATACAAAAGCTCGCTCATGCATTCGTGGGTGCGGTACAGTCAGTATGGGTGTATCAATTACTTCATCACCATATAATATAATATCTAAATCCATCGTACGTGGGCCCCAACGCACTACTCTTACGCGCTTCAATTCTTGTTCAATTGATTGGCACACAGTTAGTAATTCTTCTCCTGTTAGCTCAGTCTCTACTTCCGCTACAATATTCATAAATACATCCTGATCTTCATATCCAACAGGATCCGTATCATATATAGAAGAAACTCGAATAACTTGGATGTGTTCATGTGCTTGTAAAAGTTCAACTGCTTGCTTTAGAGACGCTACTTTATCCCCCATATTCGAACCTAATGAGATATAAGCGCGCGTCATATTCCCTCACCTCGTGTAATTTCAACTGCCACTTCACGATAATGCCCTGGAATTGGTGGATCTGGTTTAATCACTTCGACTTGCACGCCTTTTACTCGATTCGTAAATGTACTTAAAATTGTTTGTGCAATTTTCTCAGCTACAGCCTCAATTAGTTTGTATGGTTTGCCTTCTACAATCTCTTTTGTTAACTCATATACTTCTGCATAACTCACTGTTTTATTTAAATCATCTGTTTGACCTGCTTCTTTTAAATCCACAGCTAATTTTAATGTCACTCGGAAACGTTGTCCTAATGTTGTTTCTGCTTCTAATACACCATGATAGCCATAAAACTCTACATCTCTTAAATGAATATAATCCAATTCTCTCTCTCCTATCGTAAAGCGTCCATTGTTTTCATCATACGGGCAATCGGCTTCACATCATGTACACGTACCATATGACAGCCCTTATCTACACCGTAACAACAGCTTGCACCCGTTCCTTCCATGCGTTCCTCTACCGGTAAATCTAAAATATGACCAATCATGCGCTTTCTTGAAGTCGCAAGTAGTACAGGATAACCATAATCAACAAGTTCAGCTAAATGACGCATCATCTCAATATTTTGCTCATGTGTTTTTCCAAAACCAATACCTGGGTCGAGCCAAATGTTTTCATGTGGAACTCCTGCTTCCAAAGCAACTCGAATACTTTCTTCTAAATCTTCACGTACTGCTTGGAAAAAAGCATCCCCTACATATTCTTCTTGTCGGTTATGCATCAGAATAATCGGCGCATCCCACTTAGCTGCTACCTTCGCAATATTCGGATCATGCTTCGCTCCCCAGATATCATTCACAATATGCGCTCCTGCTTCTAATGCCGCCTCTGCTACTTCTGATTTGAATGTATCTATCGAAATCAAAACATCTAATTCTTTACGAATGGCACGAATAACAGGCACAACACGTTGAATCTCCTCTTCAATTGATACAGGTGTATAACCTGGTCGTGTTGATTCACCGCCAATGTCGATAATCTTAGCGCCATCTGCTACCATCTCTTTTGCATGAGCAACTGCACGTTCTACCGAATTAAATTGCCCACCATCTGAAAATGAATCTGGTGTCACATTTAAAATACCCATCACATATGTTTCTTTTCCAAAATGTAATGTATGGTTTCCGATTGGCTTTTCTTTATAATGTTCTAACATCATAGACGTAATCCCTCAATTCTCTTTTGATAAGCTTCGTATAATTGTTGATACACTTCACCATCACAACCTTTAAATTCCTTCGCACCCAACTTTCGTATCGCTACAATTTCTTGAATAGAAGTCGTTACAAAACATTCATCTGCTTGTTCTACCTCTTCTTTTTGATAGAGACCTTCAATTAAAGGAATTTCCAAGCTACGCGCTATTTCCATTACAAATTGTCTTGTAATCCCGTTTAAAATACCCGTTTCCAAAGAAGGTGTATAGATTCGACCATTGGTTACCCAAAAGATATTTGATGTAATCCCTTCCGCTACATTGCCCTGTTCTGTCACATAAAAACCTTCTAAATCTTTTAGTGAAGATACTTCTTGGCGCGCTAAAATATTATTGGCGTAGTGATGTGATTTAAAGCGCATTGCCTGTTCGGGTTGACTTCTGATTGTATCAAGCCAAACAGCCGACTTTTCTCGGCAAACAGGTGGTAGTTCCTTACGAAAAATGATAACTGTTGGATTTTCATATGTTCTCGCTTGTAATCCAAGTCCTTCATCTCCAGCAGAGACATTCAAACGAAAATAACCGTCTTCACCGTTCGATTTAGCTGTTAACTCTCGAATGACTTCTTTTAATTCCACATCTGTATAAGGTAATTGAATGCGATACGTAGCAAGCGCTTCTCTTATACGCTGCATATGCTCTGCGAATAGGAATGGTTCTCCATTATATGTACGAAACGTCTCAAAAAAACCAAGCCCGTATAAATAACCATGATCAAAAGGTGAAATATGTAAATCTTCTGCTCTTACAAATTCACCATCTTTAAAGCACCACATACACTTTCCTCCTAACAATATGTTTTAATGAAGTTTTCTAATAACATAAGCCCTTTTTCAGTCATAATCGATTCAGGATGGAACTGGACACCTTCTACAGCATATTCTTTATGACGTAACCCCATAATCTCGCCTTCCTCTGTCCAAGATGTAACTTCTAAACAGTCAGGTAATGTTTTTGGATCAACAATTAAAGAATGATAACGTGTAGCGATATATGGGTTCGGCATATTCTGGTTCATCCCTTTGTTCTCATGATAGACAGGTGACGTTTTGCCATGCATAAGACGTTCGGCACGAATGACATCTCCACCGAATACTTGCGCAATCGATTGATGACCTAAACATACGCCTAAAATCGGAATCTTCCCTGCAAAATGCTGGATGATTTCTAAACTCATACCTGCTTCATTCGGTGAACATGGTCCTGGAGAAATAACAATCATTTTGGGATTCCATTCTTCAATTTCAGCAATGCTTACTTCATCGTTTCGTTTTACAAACAATTCCTCGCCTAACTCACCAAAATATTGCACGATATTGTAGATAAATGAATCGTAGTTATCAATCATTAAAATCATTTCGTCAACTCCTCCACCATCTGAACTGCTTGCCACATTGATTTTGCTTTATTCAGCGATTCTTCATATTCTTTTTCTGGAATCGAATCAATAACAATCCCTGCTCCTGCTTGAATATGAACACGCTCATCTTGAATGAAAGCTGTTCGAATCACAATATTGAAATCTAAATCGCCATTATAGCCCATCCAACCGATTGATCCTGTATAAATACCGCGTCGAACAGGCTCCAGTTCTTCAATAATTTCCATCGTACGAATTTTCGGGGCACCTGTAATTGTACCGCCTGGGAACATCGCACGTACTACATCGGCATTCGATTTAGAAGGATCTAATTCACTTCGAACATTAGATACGATATGCTGCACATGTGAATACTTCTCGATAACCATAAATTCATCGACATGAACAGTACCGTAAGCTGATACTTTTCCTAAATCATTGCGTTCTAAGTCAACTAACATAACATGTTCTGCACGTTCTTTTGGATGTTCTATTAGTTCATTTGCAAGTGCTAAATCTTCCGCATCATTTGCACCACGTGGACGCGTTCCTGCAATCGGACGTGTTGAGAGAGCTGTTCCTTCTTTTTTCACAAGTAATTCTGGTGAGCCTGATACAATCGCAAAATCTGGTGATTGAATGAATGCCATGTATGGTGAAGGATTAAATGTACGAAGCGCCTCATATAAAACAATCGCATCTGTTGTGAATTCTTTCGACTGACGCACAGATAAGTTCACTTGGAATACATCACCTTGTGCAATATATTCTTGAATCTTTCGTACAGCTTGTTCGAACTGTTCCCCTGTCATCGATACATCTCGCGGCTCCATCTGATGTTGCACACTTAATGTATCTGCAGAAAAGATTCGTTCAGAACCTTCTACTTCCCATTCTTCTTGCCACTTTTCTAAATCTACTTTACTTGTTGAAGTCTTCATCAATGTCACATTTTGATTTGCTTCATCATATACTGCCCAAGCATCCACTAAGTACATGTATTGGTCTGGTAGTCGTACATCTGCTTCTGCTGTTTCAGCTAATTTTTCAATTTTACGCGTGTAGTCATATGAAACTGTCCCTATTACACCACCTGTAAAAAATTCACTATTCGATGTTACTGCATATTCTTTTGTTAGTTCTTCTATTAAATGAAGTGATTCCCCCACGCGCTCTTCTACTGAACCATCTCGCCAATCAATACGAATACCATTATCTTGTGATGAAATAATTGCTAGTGGATTCCAAGCAGCAATCGACTGCTTTCCCCCTCGTCCACTCTCTAATAAAATATGATGTACTTCTTGCTGTGTCTGTCGTTTATAGCGATAAAAAAATGCGTCCTTCGTCATCGGAAACGCATCTGTTTGAAAAAGCTGATTCGTCAAAGTAATTCCCCCACTGTATGTATTTTCACTGTTGTCCCTAGTATATGAAATGTTGGAAGTTTTCGCAAAAGTGACTACATTTTAAACACAAGGCTCTGTTTAATTAAGTTGTTGATATTTGACTATTACGAACATTCATTCTAAAACACTGTTAAGAATATCTGTTCGGAGGGGCGAAGTTATGAAGGTAGTTGAGATTATTAATGCCCCTTCACGGTACTCGACCTGTTTTTCAAGAAGTAAGTGAAACGAAAGCAAAGAATGGGCTGTGTTGTGTTCATAGTACTGCTTCAAATGTTGTTCGTTTTGGGACATTTGAAGTGAAAAATGGGTTAAAAACGGTAAAGCGTCAACGATATCGTTGTAAAAACTGTCAAAAAACATTTACAGAATCAACTGCTACGCCTATTTATCGAACAAGAAAATCAAATCGTTGGTTAGAATTTATCGAATGTATGTTAAGTGGATTAAGCCTTCGTGAATCCGCTAAAAAGATGAAGGGAATTTCACATACTACGTTATTTTTTTGGCGACATAAAATCCTTTCTGCCTTATCACAAATTAAAATCAATTCATTCGAAGAAATTGTTGAAATGGACGAAACTTACTTCTTATACTCTGAAAAAGGAAAGCGTAAAATCGCAGGAAGAAAACCTCGCAAACGGGGTGGTAAATCTCAATTTAGAGGGATTAGTCACGAACAAGTATGTGTATTAGTGGCTCGTGACCGAACAAAAAATACTTTTGTTGGGTTACTTGGTCGTGGCCGTATAACGAAAAAACAATTAGATAAAGCGATTGGTGATCAATTGAATTCTTCAACCGTACTATGCACCGATGCTTGGCGAGCGTTTAAAACGTATGCAAATGATAAAGGATTTACACACTATCGTTTTAAAACAGGTGCAGAATGAACTAAGGGGATTTTTCATATACAAAATGTAAACAATTTTCATCAACGCTTAAAACAATGGATAATACGTTTTAAAGGAGTTGCTACAAAATATTTGCAACAGTATTTGGAATGGTTTAATTTCTTGGATACACTTTCGTTTGATTCTAATGAACGTAGTATTCGTGCATTTGCGGTGGAAAGTTGCTTATACCCAATAAACGAAACAAACGCAACGATACCATTAAGAAAAATGATAGCATAAAAATGTTTTGGGAATATTTGTAGAACGATAATGTATAATGAATGAAAAACAAGTAGCCTTAGCTAATAAAAGAACAGGATTACGAAAAAAGAAGGGGGGATAAATTTGAGAAAAATTTTATTAATAATAAGTTTGTTATTATTAGTTGCGTGTTCAAATGATGAAGTTAAATATGATGGAGTACCTTTAAAAATTGCTGTGGTTGGTGATATTCCTGAAATGAATAACGAAAAAATTCAATTCGAACAAATTCTATTAGATGAATTTAGTGAAGATACATTGCGTATTTCAACAAATTTTGATGCGGTTATGATAACACCAGTGATGTTTGAAGAAGCATCAGATGATAGATTTATTAAAGTTTATGATAATTCTAAAATGCCTATTATTTTTTTCGATTCAACAAAACGTCATTTTCCATTTACAAGAGAAGGGACTACCTTTAAAACGGCTCATTGGGAATCATTAAATAATGGTTCGCATACGACAATTTATTTATCTGATATTGATGCAAATAGAGAAGATGCTTGGTATTTCTATTTGAAAGATGAAAAAGAGTTGGATATCCTTTACAAAGAGATTTTTCAAAAGGTTGAAACGTTATAAAGGGTAGATTTTTATGTATTTGCCACTCGCAAACCAGCGTATTCGAAATTTCCCGAATACGCTTTTAATTTGAAGAAAAACAACAATCAAGTTAAACAGAGCCAAACACAAAAAAGGAACTGCGCCAAAGCACAATTCCTCTTATTCAATCATCTATTGATTAGTCATCAAAGTGATAAAGTGGTGTTGATAGGTAACGTTCTCCGTTTGAAGCAAGAACTGCTAGTACGTTTTTGCCTTTTCCAAGACGTTTTGCTGTTTCAAGTGCTGCATAGACAGCTGCTCCAGAAGAAATACCACCTAGAATACCTTCTTCTTTTGCTACTTTACGTGCTGTATCAAATGCTGCTTCATTTTCTACTGGGAAAACAGAGCCATATACTTCTGTGTTTAATACTTTTGGTACGAAACCAGCACCAATACCTTGGATTTTATGTGGACCTGGTTTTCCACCTTCTAATACAGGTGAATCTTTTGGTTCTACAGCGATTACTTCTAGTTCAGGGAATTTTGCTTTTAATACTTCACCTGCACCTGTAATTGTACCGCCTGTACCAACACCTGCGATGAACGCATCCAATGTTAAACCAGCTTGTTCGAATGCATCAACGATTTCTGGACCTGTTGTTTCGCGGTGAACAACAGCATTTACAGGGTTTTCGAATTGTTGCGGTAAGAACCAGCCATTTTCTTTTGCAAGTTCTTCTGCTTTTGCAATAGCGCCTTTCATACCTTCTGCACCTGGTGTTAAGATTAATTCTGCACCATATGCGCGTAATAAGTTGCGGCGTTCCATTGACATTGTATCTGGCATTACGATGACTGATTTATAACCTTTTGCAGCAGCAATCATCGCTAAACCGATTCCTGTATTACCTGAAGTTGGCTCAATTAGTGTACTACCTTCTTTTAAAATACCATCTTTTTCAGCTTGTTCTACCATACCTAAAGCTAGACGATCTTTTACAGAACTTCCTGGGTTCATATATTCTAATTTCACGTATACGTTTGCGTCATTTGGTCCTGTTAAGTTATTTAATTTAACGATTGGTGTATTACCTACTAAATCTGTTACTGATTGTACAATTTGATTTGTCATGCAATCCCACTCCTAATCCCTAGTAAATTTGTATGTTTTATTAATTTAATAATACGCGCGCATTTTGCGAATGTCAATCAAAAGATACCCTAATATGTGACAAAAAATGTATTTTTCTAAATTTTCGTAAAAAAAGAGCCACTCCTTATTATGAAGCGACTCTCTTTCTTTTATTTAATTCGTTGGGAACCAACCATTTGGCTCTACATTTAAACGAATATTAATCTGTTTTACTTCTTGGAATTCTTCCAAACTGTATTTACCTAAACTACGACCAATACCCGATTGTTTATATCCACCCCATGGCGCTTCCACATATGTTGGGTGATAATCATTCACCCATGTGATACCTGCACGTACTTTTTTAATAACACGTAACGCTTTGGCGCCGTCACCAGAGAATACACCACCAGCTAAACCATAATCAGTATCGTTTGCTAATTGGATTGCTTCTTCTTCTGTTTTAAATTTTTGAATTGTTACAACAGGACCAAAAATTTCTTCACGAACGATACGCATATCTGGGGTACAGTCAGCGAAAACAGTTGGTTCAATAAAGAATCCCTTGTCTAAACCATCTGCTGTCACACGATGACCACCTGAAACTAGACGTGCGCCTTCTTCTTTACCGATTTCAATATAAGAGAGAATACGATCCAATTGTTTTTGGCTAACAATCGCACCCATGTTTGACTCTGGATTTAGTCCTGGTCCCACTTTAATTAATTTTGCACGTTCTGCAAAACGTTCTACATAAGCATCATAAATGCTCTCTTCTACAAGAATACGACTACCTGAAGAACATACTTGGCCTGAGCCGAAGAAAATGCCGAATAGACCATAATCAACAGCTGTTTCTAAGTCTGCATCTGCGAAAATAATATTTGGCGACTTTCCACCTAATTCAAGTGAAATCTTTTTCAAGTTACCAGAAGCAGCCTTCATAATTTCACGACCAACTGCTGTACTTCCCGTAAATGAAACCATATCTACATCATGACTTTCAGAAATGGTTTGCCCTACTGTTTGCCCGTCACCAATGACCATGTTCATCACACCTTTTGGAACGCCTGCTTCTTCAATGATTTCAACAAGGCGTTGTGCATTCATCGGTGTAACTTCAGATGGTTTATAAACAATGGCATTTCCTGCTGCTAATGCAGGCGCAATCTTCCAAACCGACATAAGAATCGGGAAGTTCCACGGAACAATTAGTCCCGTAACGCCCACTGGTTCTTTTACAACCATTGCTTGCACATTATCTGGTACATGATACGTTTCACCATCTGGATGAAGCATAATACCAGCATAATAGCGGAAACAAGCTGCTGCATCTGCAACATCGAATTCTGATTCTGCTAGAATTTTACCGTTATCAATTGTTTCTGCTTTCGCAAGTTCATCAGCTTCTGCTTCAATTAAATCCGCAATTTTCAACAGAACTGCTGCACGTTCATGCGTTGTCTTTTCAGACCAAATACCACTTTCAAATGATTGACGTGCTGCTTGAATCGCGCGCTCTGTATCTTCTTTTGTTGAAAAAGGAATTTTACCGATTACTTCACCTGTTGCTGGGTTAATGACATCCTCTACATGATTTGATGAAGGCTTTTGCCATTCACCATTAATATAGTTTTTTAATGTTTTTACCGCTTGCGTTGCTTCCATGTATGCTCCGTCCCTTCTGATGTTCGTTTTATTTAGCTAATACAGCTGTATCAAATTTTTCAGATAGTACTTTTTTGAATGTGTTGATTACTTGATCTGCTTCTTCGTAAGAAATTGTTAGTGGTGGCTCAATACGAATTGTTTTCGAGTTGATTAATGTTCCTGCTACAAGAATGCCTTCATCGAACATTCCTTTTGATACTTCATATCCAATTTCATCTGTGTGGAATTCAATACCAATCATTAAACCAATACCACGTACTTCTAATACTTTATCGCCATGTTCTGTTGCTGCTTCACGAAGACCTTTTAACATATATTCGCCAACTTCTGCTGCGCGCGCTGGTAAGTTATCTTCTAAAAGGACACTAATTGTTGCAAGAGCTGCTGCACATGCAAGTGGGTTACCACCGAATGTTGTTGTATGCATGAATGGGTTGTCAAATAATACAGAGAATACTTTTTCGCTACCCACTACAGCACCTGCTGGCATAATTCCACCGCCGAATGCTTTTGCAAGAGCAAGTAAATCTGGTGTTACACCGAATAATTCTGAAGCGAACATCGCACCTGTACGTCCCATACCTGTTTGTACTTCATCAAAAATTAATAATGCGCCGAACTCGTCACATAAATCGCGTACACCTTGTAAGTACTCACGAGTTGGAATAATAATTCCGCCTTCACCTTGAATTGGCTCTAAAATTACTGCTGCTACATCATCACCTGTTGACTGACATGCTTCGAATGTTTTACGCATATAATCAAGATCGCCGTATGGTACATGACGGAATCCAGGAATTAATGGTTGGAATGGTTTACGGAACACACCTTTTGCTGTACTTGATAAAGAACCTAAGCTTTTACCGTGGAATGCTTTTGTGGCTGCGATAAAAGTTGAGCGTTCAGTATTGTACATTTTTGCAATTTTCAACGCACATTCTACTGATTCTGTACCACTGTTTGTAAAGAATGAATATTTTAAATCTCCTGGTGTGATTTCTGCTAAAACTTTACCTAGCATACCGCGTAGTGGATCAAGTAAATCTTGTGAGTGTAGTGCTTGGTGCTGTAATTGATCCATAACTGCTTTTACCACTTTCGGATTACGGTGACCTACATTATAAATACCGAAACCACCTAGGCAGTCTAAATATTCTTTACCGTTTACATCTTTGAAGTGTGAACCTTCATCTGACCACTCAACAGCAGCAAATTGATTATCAACTGTTACCGTTTTACGATATTCTAAAAATCCAGGATTAATATTTTCGCGGAAACCATTAACTGTTTCCTCTGTAATCCATTTCGCGTCTTCAGAAGTTAATTCCTTCTTTTCTACTAAACTTAATACTTGATTGATATATTGTAATACTTGATTATTGTTTGACATATAATTGTTCTCCTTTGTTAGTCGAAGTCGACTTTATTATTTAAAACATATGAATTTTCCAATTTTTCAGCTGCTAAAGTTGCTTCAGCAAACTCAAGCTGCTCTTGTGGATCTAATTTAGCAATTTTGATATTAAAGATTCCGAAAAGAATCGCAATAATTGGACTGATAATACATAAGAATGCGTAAGGCGCATATTCAATCGTCGCTACTCCAAGCGTGGCTGCCATAAAAGCTCCACATGTGTTCCACGGAACAAGTGGTGATGACATCGTTCCAGCATCTTCGAGTGTCCTCGATAAAGCCTTTGGATGAAGTCCTCTCTTTTTATACGCCGTTAAATACATACGTCCTGGTAGTAGAATCGATAAATATTGGTCACAAGCTACGACATTTGCAGAAATACATGTAACAACTGTTGTAGCAATTAGACTACCTGTTGATTTAGCTAAATTCAGTAAGCTATTTACGAGTACTTCTAAAATACCTGTTGTTTCTAAAATACCGCCTAAGCTCATCGCTAACATAACGAGACTTACTGTGTACATCATCGTTTCGATGCCACCATTGTTTAAAAGGTTATTAATTACCTCGTTATTTGATTTTCCTTCGTAACCTGAAACCATTGTCCCTAAAACTTTTTTAATTGAAGCGCCTTGTACGATTATCGCTGTTACAAAGCCAAGAATAGAACCAATTAGTAGCCCAGGGATAGCCGGCATACGAAAAGCAATTAATACGAGAACAATAACAGGTACAATCAGTAACCATGGTGAGATGACAAATAACTCTTTTAAGTCATTTTGTAATGTTACGATTGTGTCAGCGCTTCCATTTTTCGTATTTTGAGATAATCCTAAAATAAAGAATAGGATAATGGAGATAATCCAAGCTGGCATCGTCGTAAACATCATATTACGAATATGGTCGAATAACTCTACACCTGTAATACCTGGTGACATATTCGTTGTTTCTGATAGCGGTGAAAGTTTATCACCAAAATAACACCCTGAGATAACTGCCCCCGCTACCATTGCCGGATTATAACCAAATACAGTACCAATCCCCATTACAGCAATACCAATTGTGCCTGCTGCTGTCCAAGCGTTACCTGAAGCAACTGCTACTAAACTACAAATAACGATTGCGATTGGGAGAAATAGGCCTTGTGATAAAAATTCCACACCATAGTAAATCATTGTCGGGACAATACCTGCAGCTAACCATGTCGAGATTAATGTTCCCAAGATAATTAAAATGAGTAGGGCTTGTAAGGAAAGGGTGATTCCTTTCATGACTCCTTGCTCTAGTTCCTTCCAAGAAAAGCCTAAGTACAATGCTACTAAACTAGCAACTACCGCACTTAGCATGATTGGTACATGTGGGTCCGATCCATACATAAATACACCCACAAATAACAATACAACCATTGAAACGATGGGTATTAGAGCAATACCCACTGTTGGCACTCTTTTTTCTCGCATTCTCAAGCGAAGTCCCTCCTTCATGTTCTTTAATTGATCAAGAATGATTGATTTACTTATGGATATCCATTTTTCAGGTACACTCCATACGTTTTCAGAAAAGTAAGAATATGTTACACTTATTCTGAGAGTTTTCAGCGCGATTAAAATATACATATTTTTACACATATAAATTATTCTCGCTTATTCAATTTTACGCTACAAACATTCTTAATTTTCTAACTTATTAAAAGTATGCCAATTTATAGAAAAAAAGAAAAGAACCACTTTCAAAAAAAAATAAGAACCACTTTTCAAAAAGGAGTTGTGACATACGATGCTAAAAGATAAAAAATATAAATATCAACTTGTATATGAACGCATCAAAGAACAAATTTTAGCTGGGAATTATCAACCTCATGAGAAATTATTATCTAAAAGAAAAATTTCCGAGCAATTCAACGTGAGTATTAACTCCGTCATTGTCGCACTCGATCAACTTATTGTAGAAGGGTATGTTTATAGTTTAGAAAGAAAAGGATATTTTGTAGAGGACATTACAAGGTATGATTTAGATGATCAAGAATGGAGTGGGCTACCAGCTGAATTAAAAGAGCAGCCGATTGAACGCCCTTACCAGACTTCATTTTCACATATGGCTTCGAATATGAGCCTGTTTCCTTATAACGAATGGTTAAAGTGTGAGCAAAAAGCGATTCAGCAATTCAATAATGAGCTATCTCACTTATCTCACCAGCAAGGACCTTACATTGTGCGTCAGACTTTAGCACAACATTTGAACTTTAAACGAGGTGTACGTTGTGAGCCAGAGCAAGTAGTGCTTCATTCTTCTAGTCAGGCTTTAATGAGCCAACTACTCGAATTATTTGATGATGCACCGCATACCATCGCATTAGAAAATCCAGGTTACGCACGTTATAAAGCGTTAATTGAAGATCATGGATGGGATGTATTAACGGTACCTCTTGATGAAAAGGGGTTTGATGTAGAACGACTTCAAAATCAAGATGTCCAACTCGTATGTGTCACACCTGCACATCAATTTCCTATGGGGATGATTATGCCGATCTCTAGAAGATTTGAATTATTAAACTGGGTGAACGTTCCGCAAGAGCGTTATATTATTGAAGATGATTATGATAGTGAATATAAATATGAAACAGCGCATATTCCCTCGCTACAAAGTTTGGATCGTAGTCAACGTACTATCTACATGGGTACATTCTCCAAAACATTGTTTCCTGGTATTCGTATTAGTTATATGGTGCTGCCACCTAACCTTTTAAAAAAGTATAAAGAAAAATTCAATCATTTAATTCCATCTTGTAACACATTAAACTTATATACTTTACATTTTTTTATGAAAGATGGTTATTACCAAAAACACTTATCAACCATGACTGAACACTTTGAAGAAGTACGCAAATGTTTAATTCATACACTAGAAGAGGCTTTTGACGAGGACTTAAATATTATCGATGTGCCAGCTGGACTACATTTTATTATTCATTACAATACAGAAAGATCTTATGCAGAGATTTTAGAATGTGCCAAAAATGAAAGTCTTGAAATTTTTAGTTTAGAACGCTTTTACCTTACACCTGTAGAGGATGAGGATGATGGGCGTTATTTTATTCTAGGGTTTGCTAGCTTACAATTGCATGAAATCCCCTATGCAGTGAAAAAATTAAAAAATATTTTAAATCGTTAAATGACATAAATAAAACTAGTTAGGACCAAATATTTCACTTCCCCTTTTTAGAGTTCGCAACGAAAAACTGGAACCACGCAACAGCGCGATTCCAGTTTTTCTTATGCTCATATAGAGTAGTATTTTTACACGTATATGACAGCCCAGTTATAATGAATCAAATTCTTCAATTTCCATTGCAGTATATTCTTCTAAAAAGTCTTCAAATGTTTCTGCAATGATTTCTGTCACAGGAGGGTATTCATCGTTTTCAGGTTGTTCATCCCAGATTGCTACAACTTGCGGTTGATTACTTGATAGATCTAAACAATACAACTCACCATTTCCAAAGTTATGTATAACTAATAAACTTTCTTGTAAGTTGATTTCTTCTCTACTTTCAAGTGTATTCACAACAACATTGGTACAATCTTCATTTTGTTTTAAGATGTTTTCATGCGGTATTCCGAAAACTTCCAAACCTCCAAATGATAAAAAACCAAAATCTAAAAGGAATTGTTTATACGTTCCGGTTATTTTAACATTCAGTGCATCTTCTGCTTTTGTAATTAACTCATTCGTTACTTTCGGATAATATTCTAATTCATTTGGATACTTTAAAATTTCTTGTTTAATCACTTCATATTTTTCCACTCAAAACACCTCACAACCTTATTTATTAATTAGTATATCATTTTTACAAAATATCCCTATAAAAAAAGCTTTCCACTCCAAACTTGAGCGGAAAGCTTTTTTGTATTATTTTTGAGCGCGTACTTCTTCGATAATATCGCGTAATTCGTCTTCTGAATAACTGTATTTTTCCATACAGAAATGACATTCAGCTTCTGCACCATGATCTTCATCAATCATCGCCTGTAATTCTTCTTCACCTAGTCCAATTAAAGCATTTGAAAAACGATCTTTTGAACAGTTACATGAGAATGTAACATCTTGGCGATCTAAAATTTCGACATGTTCTTTACCTAACACTGCTTCTAAAATTTCTTCTGGTGTGAAGCCTTTTTCAATCATTTTTGAAACAGGTTCAATTTTTGATAGTGCTTCTTCGATTTGTGTAATGGTTTCATCATCTACACCTGGCATAACTTGGACAATGAAGCCCCCTGCTGCTTTAATTGTATAATCTGGATTAACAAGTACGCCTAAACCAACTGCTGACGGTGTTTGTTCCGATTTTGTGAAGTAATATGCGAAATCTTCACCTAGTTCACCTGATACTAATTCAACTTGTCCTGTAAAGTAATCACGTAATCCAGCATCTTTTACAACAGATAACGAACCTTGTGTACCTACAGCACGGCGTACATCTAATTTACCGAATTGATTTAATTCAAAATCCACGTGCGGGTTCATTGCATAACCACGTACTTCACCTTTTGCGTTTGCGTCAACGATAATCGCACCAATAGGACCGTCACCTTGAACTTTAATTGTTAATTGGTCGTCACCTTTTTGCATAGCACCCATCATGACACCAGCAGTCATTGTACGTCCAAGTGCTGCTGAAGCTGTTGGCCATGTATCGTGTCGACGTTGTACTTCACCTACTGTTTCTGTTGAGCTTACAGCAAATGCACGCACACTTCCGTTAAAACCAATTGCTCTTACTAAATAATCTGACATGTATTATATCCTCTTTTCTTTATAAGCATAATTAAAACATCTTTCGACATCATAACACAGGTACTCCTATAAAAAAAAGTTGACCGACTCGGAGAGTCGGTCAAAATTTTTTATTCACGTTCTTCTTGAATACCGTCTTTATTTTTACTTAATGAATCTGGTTTTGGAAGATCCGCTGTCGATGGATCAGGGTCTCCTCCAAATGTTTCATCTAACACAAGTGCTTCTGGATCATCGTCTACTTTTTTCTTTTCATATGAGCGTTCTGGTAACTTACCATACTTCTCTAAGTGTTCGATTTGTTCTGCATCTAGTGTTTCAACTTCTAATAGCGTTTGTGCGATTAGATTTAATAATTCACGACGTTCAGTCAGAATATCTTTTGTACGTTGATATTGTTCTGCAACCATTGATTGCATCTCTTGATCAATTTCATATGCGATTTTATCAGAGTAATTTTGTTCTGAAGACATATCGCGTCCTAAGAATACATTACCACCTTGATTTGCGCCGAATTGTAATTGACCTAACTTATCACTCATACCGTATTCTGTAACCATTGAACGAACAATACTTGTAACACGTTGGAAGTCATTATGCGCACCTGTTGATACTTCACCAAATACGACATCTTCTGCTACACGTCCACCAAGTAAGCCCGCTACTTTATCAAGAAGCTCTGGTTTTGTCATGAAGTAACGATCTTCTTTTGGAAGCATTACTGCATAACCGCCTGCTTGTCCACGTGGTACGATGGTTACTTTATGAACCTTTTCAGCTTCATCAAGTGTTAAACCAACAACAACGTGACCTGCTTCATGATAAGCAACGATGTTACGTTCTTTCTCAGAGATTACGCGGCTTGTTTTCGCAACACCCGCGATTACACGGTCTGTTGCTTCATCAATATCACCCATATCGATTTTCTTCTTATTTGAACGAGCAGCAACAAGTGCAGCTTCATTTAATAAGTTTTCTAAATCGGCACCAGAGAATCCTGGTGTACGTTGTGCGATTGCTTTTAAATCTACTGATTCATCTAATGGTTTTTTACGTGCATGAACTTTTAATACAGCTTCACGACCTTTAACATCTGGACGACCTACTGTAATTTGACGGTCAAAACGACCTGGACGTAACAATGCAGGGTCTAAAATATCTGGGCGGTTTGTGGCAGCAATGATAATAATACCTTCATTTGCTCCGAAACCATCCATCTCAACAAGTAATTGGTTTAATGTTTGTTCACGTTCATCGTGACCACCACCAACACCAGCTCCACGTTGACGACCTACTGCATCAATTTCATCGATGAAAATGATACATGGCGCATTTTTCTTCGCATTTTCAAATAAATCACGTACACGTGACGCACCGACACCGACAAACATCTCTACGAAATCAGAACCTGAAATCGAGAAGAATGGTACGCCTGCTTCACCAGCTACCGCACGTGCTAATAATGTTTTACCTGTTCCTGGAGGACCTACTAATAGAATCCCCTTCGGAATGCGTGCACCAATCTCTTCAAATTTCGTATGATCCTTCAAGAAGTCTACTACTTCTACAAGCTCTTGCTTTTCTTCATCAGCACCAGCTACATCTGTGAAGCGTACACGTTTCTTTTGGTCATCATACAATTTTGCTTTACTCTTACCAAAACTCATTACACGGTTTCCACCGCCCTGAGATTGATTTAATAAGAAGAAGAAGAGAATGAAAATAATGATGAATGGGATAATCCCTGTTAATAACGATAACCAACCATTTGATTCTTGTGCAGGTAAGAAATTAATATTGTTCTTATTATCTTGCGCTGCTTTACGAATTAAGTTTAATAATTCCTGATCATCTTGTGGTACATTCGTAATAAACGATTCATCTTGTTTATAACCTTCTAACTTACCTTTTACAACGAATACTAACCTTTCAGGTTGAATATCCGCCTCTGTAATTTGTCCATCTTCTAACGCTGTTACAAACTCGTGATAATTCAATTCTTTTGTCGGTTTATTTTTGCCATTGAATGTGCCAAAAATCCCTACAATCACGAGGAAAATCAATAAATACAATATGGCGTATCGAAATACTCGATTCATCCCCAGCCTCCTCACAAGGTAAACAGAAAAACTATAATAAATCTTATCATATGACTATTTGCGCGTACAATTTAAAAGCTTTGTTTTAAACAAATTTCAAGTGAAATTTGTCACATTATTTTAAAATGAATAAACTGATTTTTTCAGCACGCCAATATATGGTAAGTTACGATATTTTTCTGCGTAGTCTAAACCATAACCAACAACGAACGCATCTGGTACGTCGAAGCCTACATAGTCTGCTTCTAGCTTCACTTTACGTCCTGATGGCTTATCTAATAATGTTACGATTTTAATTGATTTTGCTTTACGATATTTAAATAAATCTACTAGATAGCTTAGTGTTAAACCTGAATCGATGATATCTTCAATGATGATAATATCGCGACCTTCAACACTTGTATTCAAATCTTTTACGATTTTTACTTCACCTGAAGATACCGTTGCGTTACCATAGCTTGTTACATCCATGAAATCAATTTCGATGTATGCATCAATACGCTTCATTAAATCTGCCATAAAAGGCATAGCACCTTTTAAAACACCCACTAATAATGGGAATTTGTCTTGATAATCAGCTGTTAACTGTGCACCAAGTTCTTTCATTTTTTCTTGTAATTGTTCTTCAGAAATTAATACTTCTTCGATGTCCTTTTGAAGCATATTTGTATCCTCCTTAAATATAAATAGATTACTGCTTTGGAGCGGTATCTATCATTAATACTACACCATCATCTATTGAACGCATATCGTCTTGTAAAAGACGACTCACTCGTAAATCTAGAATCGCTAAAATTTGATTCTTTGCATCCACAAGAATAGGCCATGTACTTCTTTTTGACTGCGGTATTTTCGCATCAATTAAAATGCGTGATACCTTTTTAGAACCATTCACACCTGGTAAGTACATACGATCACCAACTTCTTTTGTTCGAATGGTTAAAGGAAGTTGTTGTGTAGACAGTATGTAACTTTTAACGTATTTACTTACTTGTGGCGCTGAACTTTTTTGGAACACTCCTATTTTACAACCATTTATTAAGGTGACCCATTCACCTAATTGCAGCTGAAGTGGTTGGACGACTTGCTGTACTTGTGGACGTTTTGTTAAAACCAAAACATCATATGTGCGAATCGCTCTTCCTCCTAAAGGCAGTGAAATTTCGTTATGTCCATCTGTTTTTTGAATAAGCTCTAAAATAGCTGTCCAAAGTGCATGGCTTTGCGCAACGATTGTATCTTTGTAAAGATATTTTAATAGTAGTAGAATGGCTCTTCTTTGTAAAGCAAGTGACTGCTTTTGAAACGGAAGTATACGCAGATAAATCTCATCATCACTTTTTTGTATTTCACACTGTTTTAAAACACTTTCTGCTTGCTCGTTTAAATAAACATCTTCTGCTTGCTCTTTTTCGGTAAAATACTGAAAAGCTGCTGCAACTTGTGGATTCTCTTTCTTCATAAAAGGAACGACATGGTGGCGTATACGATTTCGTAAATAATCGTCTTTTGCATTACTTGCATCTTCTCTATACATTAAAGATTGACTATTTAAATACGCGACGAGTTGTTCTCTTGTTACACTTAGAAAAGGGCGAATAATTTTAAATGAGCACCAAGATTTCTCAGCAGACATACCTAGAACCCCTTGGATATGAGCTCCTTTTATAAGAGCCATTAATACCGTCTCCATTTGGTCATCAGCATGGTGTGCCACAGCTAATTTATTATAATGATGTTGCTTCATCACTTGTTCAAAATAGTGATACCGTTCTCTTCTACAAGTGTCTTGTAAATTACCATTCTCTCTTTTCAAAATTTCAGAAATTGGAATATCTGTAGAGAAAACAGGGATTTCTCTTTCCTTACAAAAATCTTCTACAAACTGTCGATCTTCATACGACGCTTCACCGCGTAACATATGGTTTACATGTACAGCTGCTAAATCAATTGCATAATGTTTTTGATAAGTGTGTAGAAAGTGTAAAAGGACAATCGAATCAATTCCACCTGAACATGCAACTAAAATGCGATCTCCAGATTGAATCAACGCATGAGTTTGAATATATTCATTCACTTCCTGCTCAAATTTGACCATCTCTTTCACCTCTTAGCTTTATCATAGCATTTTACAGAGGTAGAAGTAATAGAATAAAGTGTTGAAATCCCCCTCCTTATCAAATATTTTATAAATCAATACCAAATAAGATGGTATTATTTTTCATTCCTTATTTAATACCCCAATTTTTTCTAAAAAATGCTATAAATATCGTGGAAAAACAAATACTTTTGCAAAGTATTATTTTTTTTTCAAAAATGGGTTGACGGTATCGCAATCCTCTTGTAATATAATCTATGTTGTCAAAAAGACAGCAACTAACGGCGACCTAGCTCAGCTGGCTAGAGCGTTCGGTTCATACCCGAAAGGTCGGGGGTTCGATCCCCTCGGTCGCCATAATCGGCCCCTTGGTCAAGCGGTTAAGACACCGCCCTTTCACGGCGGTAACACGGGTTCGAATCCCGTAGGGGTCATATTAAAAGAAGCTTTCCAATTAGGAAAGTTTCTTTTTTTGTTTTTTTACGATAATAATAAACTAATTGAATCATGCTATATAAGGAATTTATTACAATTATTATAAACAATCTTTTTAAAAATGGCTATTTTCGATAACTATAAAAAGGTGAGAGAATTCTTAACCAAGAATTCTCTCACCTTTTAAGATCTATTCAAACACTTTTTCTATGACCAAAGAGTTTGCAAATTAACCTCTTTTTGCTCCACGGCCACCGCGTTTTGATTCAGTTGCACGCTTTAATGTTGTTAGACGGTCTTCACTGTCTTTTAAGAAACGTGCCATTTTTTGTTCGAAGTTCTCTTGCGGTTGACGACTCTCGCCACGATTTCCGCCACCACGATTATTGTTATGACGAGGACGTTGCGGGCGTTCTGGACGCTCTGGACGTTCTGCTTGAGGTTTTGCTTTACGAATTGAAAGTCCAATTTTACCATCAGCTTCCACATTCATTACCTTAACTTCAACCATTTCTCCAACTTTTAAATGATCGTTAATATCTTTTACATAGTTATCAGCAACTTCACTAATATGCACAAGACCTGTTGAGTTATCTGGTAATTCAACGAATGCTCCAAAATTTGTAATACCTGTTACTTTACCTTGCACTTTGCTGCCTACTTCAATTGCCATAAAAAAAATGCTCCTCCTTAGAATTTAAGCGACTATCTCTAGTCAATAACCATATTGTTTGGTACTTTTCTTCAATACTTCATTGTTCTACCCATATACACTCTATGAATATCCACTGCAAGTAATTCAGCCGTAGTCCGACGGGAATGATACGCAATCGCTCATTCATCTGTATTGCTTATTCTTATTTTACAATAAGACGCGTCAGATGAACATATTTAAAGTTCCAATGACTTTAAACTTGCTTATGACTTACTCTTATTATAACGATGAAAAAACACGTGTCAACAACACTACTTCTTTTCATTTTCCGTAAGATCTATTCCTTCGTCGTCTTCTGAGTCTTCTGGTAAATGGAATATTTTCTCACCTTTTTTAGATAAAAATAAGTCTTTTCGTACAATCTTAGCGATGTAATCATCATCATCTAATTTTACGAGTTGCGCATCTAATTCTTTCTTATATTGCTTTTGTTCTAACTTTTCTTTTTTTAATGCTACTTGTTCTTGTTGTTCTTTTTTCAATACTTGATGCTGATTTATAATTGTAAATACTAATGTACCCATAATTAAGAAGAAAACTGTACCCATAATAGCGAGATTTCGATACAGCGAAACTTTTTTATTATGTAGTCTTTTTTCACGAAGCTCTTCTTGTTTTGCAAATTCTGTATGAATACGACTTACTGTATTACGCTTTCTTTCAGACACAATCTCTCCTCCTTTTTTGACCAATCTATTTGTTCATTATAAAGGAAAATCGACAAATATTGTATTGTCAAACCACATTTTTGCAATAAATTAACAAAAAATAGTTCTTTTTTCTACCTATTCTTCATCGTCAATGAATTGTGGCTCGATTTTTTCCAGTCTTTCTTCTTTTAAAATTGTGTACATTGTACTTGCTTCTTCTTTACGCACAACATCTTTTAATAACTCTACTCGTACTGTTACAATTTTTTGACCGAAGCGAATCGCTAATTCATCGCCCACTTTTACTTTACTCGCTGCTTTTACCACTTTCCCGTTGATTTCAATACGCCCTTGATCAGCTACCTCTTTTGCTAATGTACGACGTTTGATTAAACGTGAGAGTTTCAAAAATTTATCTAATCTCATAATGATTCTCCTTCTTTTTCTTTGGCTTCTCTCCAAAATTGTAATAGTGCCTCTACTGAATAGTCTTCCCAACTACCTTTTACTTGTTGCTCTACATAACCGAAACGTTTTGCAAATTTTGCATTTGCTAATACCATCGCTTCTTCAGCAGAAATCTTATAGTGGCGTGCTACATTCACAAGAGTCGTTAGTACATCGCCGAATTCTTCGATTTGCTCTTCTTTTGTTCCTTTTTCAATTGCTTCTTTTAATTCAGCCAACTCTTCTTCCACTTTACCCCGGAATGCTTCAGTTGTACCCCATTCAAACCCTAATTTTGCTGCTTTTTTTTGATAATTATATGAAGTTTGTAACGATGAAGCTGCACGATACTCACCTTTTAGTACAGGTTCATCTTCATGGTTCTGGTGTTCTTCTTTTTTAATTTTTTCCCAATTCGCATTAATTTCCGCAACGCTTTCAACGTGTACATCACCGAAAACATGCGGATGACGACGAATCATTTTTTCGTTAATCGCTTGGATAATATCTTCTAAGTTGAAATAGCCTTCATCTTCTCCAATTTGTGCATTCATTAAAACAAGCATTAACAAATCGCCAAATTCCTCAATCATATGGTCATCATCTTGTTCATTTACTGCCTGGATTGCTTCATGTGCTTCTTCAAGTAAATAACGTGTTAAACTTTCATGTGTTTGCGCACGGTCCCATTCGCAACCTTCTGGACTACGAAGTGTGGCAATGATTTCACGTAATGTTGAAAACTCCTTTAATGCCTCTTTTGCATCTTGAACAGGTGGAACATAGACAGTTGTTAAATTATTAATTTCCGCAACGTGATCTAATTCATATAACGGTACCGTTTTAATGACTTCCTCTTTTGAACCTGCTGCTGTTACAATCGTTACTTCATAGTCATCTGGATACTTCTCCATCAATGTTAATTTTACGTGTGAGGCGCTAATTTGGTCATACACTTGTGCAATTAATAAATGATTTTGCATATGCACGTGATGAACTGAGAACGTTGCACCATCTACCATTTGGAAACCGTCAATCGGATCAATTTTAAGCGTTGTAAACATCGCATCTAAAAAGCTTTGCCCGCCTTCAATCGATAACTGAATCTCACCTTTTTTCTCCGCTTCAATTAATAGTTGAATCGTCATCTCTGCAACAAGTGGATGACCTGGAACTGCATAAAGAACAGGTTCCTTTTCAGCTTTTTCAATTAATGTAGAAGCGATTTCTTGATATACGGGTAAAAATTCATCATGTTTTTCATACACTTCATCAAAACTGATAAATGATACACCTTCTTTTTGTAATTCCGCGACAACAGGATGATCTAATGTACGCATATATACTTCTTTTGCATTTTTTAATGTTCGGTAAACACCCATCGGTAACTGTTCAAAGTCACCTGCACCTAAACCTACAACTGTAATTTCTTTCATTTTTAACCCACCTATTTTCGATTTAAAAATAATTGTAATGCCGCCATCTTACTGCCAAGCGGTAATAACAACCATTCTTTTACTGTAAAAATTCGATAACGTGTAATACATAAAATAAAGATACTCCCACCAATGATGACTAAGAAAAGCATCATAATTGCTGCATATAAACGACTATCAATTGCTAAAATCTCATCAAATATGCGAATACCGCCTACAACAAATACCATACAAACTGTTGCGTAACCTGTGATTTGATAAAACAGACGACTGGCTAACTGAATATCTTGTTTCTTTTTTAAATAATACACTAAACTACATGCACCTACGATTAGAGCTAGATTACTCGACCATGCTGCACCTACTATTCCAAAATAGTGTACAAATGGTTTTGTAATTAGTATTTTGATCAACAAGCTGATGGCTAAAATGTACGTAGGACCTTTACGATACCCTAAACCTTGTAAAATCGCTGTAATTGCCATAATCATTGAAAGCATAATAATTTGAATAACATAGACCGACAGTACATCTGATAAATCTGCTGTTTCAAATAAAGCTTTATTCAAATAAGGCATAACGAGCATTAAACCAACTGTTGCTGCTACACCAAAAAGAAGTGTTGCTTGAAAAGTAACACGAATGAGTTGGCGCATTTGCTCGCCTTTTCTTTTTTTCATCGCGCTTGCAATCATCGGTACAATGGCCATAGAGAATGATGTAGCAATCACTAATCCAACTTGTACAAGTGGTTGACCACGGTCATAAATCCCCTTCTCTTTCATCGCATCAATGGGTTGTTCAATATACTGAACGAGCGTATCAAATACGGTAAATGCATCGACAATTTGAAAGAAAATCAACAGTAGACTACTCATACTCGCACTGACACTCACAACGAGCATCTTTTTCAAAAATTCACGCTTTCGAACAACTGTATTTTCTTTGTTAAGTAAATAAATCGACTGGCGCTTTTTTCTCATATATAACATTAGAAGTAGGACACCAATCCATTCGCCACTAACTGTCCCTAAAACAGCGACTGCTCCAGCTGTATATAATGACTGTGAAGTAGCCATAACATATGCTGTACCACCTAAAATAACAGTTACACGTACAACTTGTTCAATCACTTGCATCACAGCGACAGTTTGTAGATTGCCATGTGCTTGTAACTTTCCTTTATACATAGATAATGTCGGTACTGTAAAAATAACAAGTGAACCGATTTTCAATAAAAAGCCGAGCTGTTCATCACCCATTGCACGCGCAAAAAAATCAGAAGCACTATACATGCCAATAAATAAAAGAATTGAAAATACCCATAGCGCGCGATATAACAATTGCGATATTGCTTGTTGCCTTTTCAATGGTTGACCAAGTTCATCTGCAATCATCTTCGAAACAGCAATCGCTAGACCACTCGATGTCCATGTCATGAAAACAGCCACAAATGGATAGACTTGTTGATAAATAAAGAATCCTTGGTCCCCCACTAAGTTTTGAAAGGGGACACGATAGACCATACTTAATACTTTTACAAAAAGTGCTGCCATCGTTAAAAGGGCAACTCCTTTTGCATAGCCTTTTACTTTTGTCATTCGCATCCTCTTTCCATTACTACATTTTTTTGAATACTTATGTAAAAAGGAGAAACTACTTCTTTAGTTCCTCCTTTCACAAAAATTATGCAGGATTCTCTTCTTTTAGTGAAGCTGGCAATAATTGAACAACCGCTTCAACCAAATCAAAGACATCTTGATCTTTTGACATCTTTCGTTCATCAATTGTTAAAACAAGTTTTCCATCTTCCAATGTAAAGCCAACTGCTCGCCCTAAAACCATTGAATCGGATACCATCTTACTACCATCAATTCGTTGTGTACCATCCATTGATAGCGTAATACGGTACATTTTATTTTTTAGTTTGATGGACTCTAAGCCAACTTCTAATCCCCATGCTTTCATACGTGCAATACGCATTAAGCGATCCACTTCGATTGGCAAGTCACCAAAACGGTCTACTAATTCTTCTGAAATTTCGTGATAAGCTTCTTCTGTTTCAATCGCTTTAATACGCTTATACATTTGAATTTTTTGATAACCATCTGGAATATACGTATCCGGTAAATATGCATCATACGGAAGAAGAATCTCGATCCCTTTTTCTTCGGTCTTTTTCTCACCTGTTTGTTTTTCAGTTACGGCATCTTCAAGCATTTGTGAATACAAGTCGAAACCAACTGAATCAATAAAGCCATGTTGTTGCGCACCAAGTAAATTCCCTGCGCCGCGAATGGATAAATCGCGCATCGCAATTTTAAAACCAGAACCAAGCTCCGTAAATTCTTTTACCGCTTGTAAACGTTGTTCCGCAACTTCTGTCAGTACTTTATCACGTTGATACATGAAGTATGCATAAGCAACACGATTAGAACGTCCTACACGTCCACGTAATTGGTAAAGTTGTGATAATCCCATACGGTCTGCATTGTTCACAATCAGCGTATTAACATTTGGAATATCAATTCCTGTCTCAATAATCGTTGTTGTAACTAATACATCAAATTCGCCCTCTAAGAAGCCTAAAATGATGGATTCTAATTCATTCTCCGTCATCTTCCCATGCGCATACGCAACACGCGCTTCAGGTACGAGTGATTGAATTTGATCGACTTGTTTTGCCATATCCTCTACACGATTGTGTAAGTAGAAGACTTGTCCACCACGCGACATCTCACGCTCAATCGCTTCTCGTACAAGTGCGCCATTATGTTCCATGACATACGTTTGTACAGGGAAACGGTTTGCAGGAGGTGTTTCAATAACCGATAAATCGCGCACACCGACCATCGACATATGAAGCGTACGTGGAATCGGTGTTGCGGTTAACGTTAGCACGTCAATATTTGTTTTCAATGTCTTAATTTTCTCTTTATGTGTGACACCAAAACGCTGCTCTTCATCAACAATTAATAACCCTAAATCTTTATAAATCACATCTTTTGATAAAATACGATGTGTCCCGATTAAAATGTCTACTTGTCCATCTTTCAAGGCTTTTAATGTTTCCGTTTGTTGTTTACGTGTACGGAAGCGGCTAAGTAAACCGATATTAACCGGAAGGTCTTGGAATCGGTCGAGCATTGTTTCATAATGTTGCTGTGCTAAAATCGTTGTTGGCACTAAGAAAGCGACTTGTTTACCATCTAAAATTGCTTTATGCGCTGCACGAATGGCTACTTCTGTCTTTCCATAACCTACATCTCCACAAACAAGGCGATCCATTGGACGTTCACGCTCCATATCCATTTTCACTTCTTGAATTGTGCGTAGTTGGTCTTCTGTTTCCTCATATGGGAAGGCAGCTTCAAATTGATGCATCTCATCGCCATCAGGAGAGAAGGCAAAACCTTTTGCTGCTTCGCGTTCAGCGTATAGCTTAATTAAATCATCCGCAATATCTTGAACTGCTTTTGATACTTTCGTTTTCGTCTTTTTCCACTCTGCTCCGCCTAATTTATGAAGCTTTGGTTCTTTATCTTCTGAACCTACATATTTTTGAACTAAGTCAATTTGGTCGACTGGCACATATAACTTATCGTCTGCACGATAACGAATATGCAAATAATCTTTATAGTTCCCATTAATTTCGAGTGTTTCAATGCCAATATATTTACCAATACCATGATGTACATGGACAATATAGTCCCCTGGTTTAATCTCTGTATAGCTTTTAATTCGTTCCGCATTGGTCATCGTTTTAGGACGTGCTTTACGTTTCTTTTGTTGCTTAAATAGCTCATCTTCTGTCACGATTGCTAATTTCGGAATCGGCATCTCAAAACCATTAGTTAAAGCACCAGACATAATGAAGACACCCGGTCCATTCGGTTCACCGAGTTGTACTTCTACACCGTGGTCTGCCAATAGATTTTGTAATACATCGATTCGTTCTTCATTCTCTGTTAAAAATAGCGTTGTAAAGTCACTTGACACCCAACGTTCAATTTCACTATTCAACAGAGCAATCTGTCCGTGGAAATGTTGCATCGGTTTACATGAAAAATTACGTGTTGTTGTAAACGTCATTCCTTTAAATCCACGCGCAAATAATGCAAAGAAGATTTTTTGTTGCTCGATATTCGCAAGTAATTCTTTAAAGCTGAAAGATGGTTTCACACTGTGCAACATCTTACCGAGTTCAATCATCTCAAGCAGCCATTCTTTTTCCTCTGAATCCCACGCTTCCATTGTTTCTTGAATACGTGTTAATTCATCAAAAATTACAATGCCATCTCGTTTGAAATAATCACCTAAAAAAGTTGGGTTTTCATATAATAAAGAGCCATAGCGATTTACATACTCAGGTAATTCACCTTGTTGTAATAGCGCAATATCTGCTTGTACATTTTCATAAAGTGCTGTTTTTACTGCATCTGTCTTTACCTTTTTTAAACTTTCACTTAAACCAGCTTCTAAACGTTCTGCAAGGGCGTGTCGTTCATCTGTAGATAATACAAACTCCATCGCTGGTAAGATCACCATCTCTTGTAATTTCGCAATTGAGCGCTGATCATCTGCTGAGAACGTACGAATCGAATCAATCTCAGTATCAAACAGCTCAATTCGAACAGGATGGTCATCATATGGTGGATAAATATCGATAATTCCACCTCGAACAGCGAACTCGCCGGGAGTTGTCACCATACCATTTCGCGTATAGCCCATCATGACTAATTGCTTCAATAGTTCCTGTGTATCTAAATCATCGCCGAGTTTTAATGTATAACGAAGTGATGACCACTGTTCTTTTGGCGTCATTACTTTACGCATACCAGCAGCAGGAATAATATAGATGCCTTGTACATCATGAATCATATGATCCAGCGTTGCGATACGCTGTGCACGTAATTCGGGACTTGCTAAAGCCATATCTGCCGCGATAAACTCATCTGCTGGGTAGTAATGTACTTCATCACTACCAATTAATTTTGATAAGTCCTCATACAAAGACTGTGCTTGCAACATATTCGGTGCAATCATGTAGATTGATTTTTTTGTTTCTGCATACATTGTAGCGATGAAAGCCGATCTTGCGCTTCCGGATAATCCTGTTACAAGTTGTGCAGGTTGTTCTCTTCTTATATCTTCAATTAATGCTGCTACTTCCATGTCTTTCATCAATAACCGACGTAAGATTTCCATGTTTTCCTCCTATTCTTCATATAGAAAAAGGCTTTGGTAAGTTGTTTACCAAAGCTACACGCATCTATTCTTTTTACTTTTGATTAAATTTATTCATGACTTCTACGAATGGCTTCTCTAACCAATACATGCTTGCATCGGCTGCTTTTTCAAAGGACTCTTGCATTAATGGCTGATCTTCTTTTGAAAAACGTGCTAGTACATAATCTGACACCTTCATACCTTGTGGTGGGCGATTAATGCCAATGCGGATGCGATTAAATTCCTGTGTTCCTAAATGTTGAATTAACGACTTAATCCCATTATGTCCACCTGCACTACCTTTTTGACGTAAACGTAATTTACCTTTTTCTAAATCAAGGTCATCATATATTACGACAATATCTTCTATATCAATATCAAAATAATCCATCAGTGGTCGTACACATTCTCCTGATAGATTCATATATGTTAATGGTTTTAATAAAATGACTTTACCCTCTGGACGATGTACCGTACCATAGACACCATTAAATTTCGTTTGATTTAATGTAATTCCCATGCGGTCTGCCAATACATCAATTGTGTCAAAACCTACGTTATGATGTGTATGTTCATATGGCTTACCTGGATTCCCTAATCCAATGATTAATTTCATATCTACTACATCCTTTTCTGTACTAATCCTTGTTATTTTAACATACCCCATCTTTTTAAACAAAATACGAATACTTCGAACGTTTAAACAGAAACAAAACGCAACGACTCTACTAAAATCGTTGCGTTTTGTTTTTATTTAATTCATATCTATTTAATTTTCTAGTGGTGATGGATCTTCAGCTTCCTTACCATTATCTGCTTCTACTTCTCCTTCTTCTAATGAAGGTTCTAAGTCTTTGTCAGATACTGGCGGTAAAACTGTAGCAAGTACAAAATCGTCTTCATGTAGGACATCAAAGTCTACTTGTTCACGAATATCTACTACAGCAAGTGAATCACCAATACCAAGCTCTGTAATGTCTACTTCAATTGATTCTGGAATATTTGAAGGTTCAACGAATAAAGTAATTTCGCGATTTGGCTGTTGTAATGAGCCGCCCTCTTTTACACCCACTGATTCACCAACAATCAGAATTGGCACTTCCATCTCAATTTTACGATTCATATTAACTGCTAAAAAGTCTAAATGAATCAATGTGTCTTTTAATGGATCTTTTTGAACTTCTGATAATACAGCATTTACGTGTTTCCCATCTAATTCTAAAGATAAGACTGCATTTCTGCCTTCTTCACGTAATTTCTTCTCAAGATCTCGTTCGTTTACTGCGATTGGAGTGGTATTTACTTGATAGCCGTACACAACTGCTGGCACAAAACCATCCTGTCTTAATTCTCTTAAAACTGAATTCTTATGTGCTTGTCTTTTCTTTACTTGTAAAGTTTCTGGCATGTTTCATTTCCCCTTCCGTCTCATAGTTACACCTAATACACATACCCTGTTTTAAGTGCTATAAACATGGAGCAAATGAATGCGTTTGGCATTCTTACAGTACTAGGACGCTTCACATGATAATTTGTTGCATAAAAAAAGAACAGATGAGGATGAACCCCACCTGCTCTCATTCGAATGATTAATCGAATAATTTTGATACTGATTTGTTTTCATAAATGCGAACGATTGCATCTGCTAACAATTTTGCAACTGATAGTTGTGTAATTTTCGCGATTTTCTTTTCTTCTGGTAATTGGATTGAATCTGTAATTACTAACTCTTTAATTACAGAGTTATCGATACGCTCGATTGCTGGACCTGATAATACAGGGTGTGTACAAGAAGCATATACTTCTTTTGCACCTGATTTTAATAATGCATCCGCACCGATTGTAATTGTACCAGCTGTATCGATGATATCATCGATTAAGATACAAATTTTACCTTCTACGTTACCAACGATGTTCATAACTTCTGCAACGTTTGGTTTTGGACGACGCTTATCGATAATCGCGATTGGCGCTTTTAAGCGTTCAGCCATTTTACGTGCACGTGTTACACCACCGTGGTCTGGTGATACTACTACGATATCTTCTGGGTTCCAACCTTTTTGGCTGAAGTAATCAGAGATTAATGGAACACCAACAAGGTGGTCAATTAAGATATCGAAGAAACCTTGAATTTGTGGAGCATGTAAATCAAGAAGTACAACGCGTGTTGCACCTGCTGTTTCTAGTAGGTTAGCCACTAATTTAGCCGTAATTGGTTCACGTGAGCGTGCTTTACGATCTTGACGAGCATAACCATAGTATGGCATTACTACGTTTACTGTACGAGCTGAAGCACGTTTAACAGCATCGATCATAATTAATAACTCCATTAAGTTTTCGTTTACTGGAGCTGAAGTTGACTGCACGATGAATACGTCACAACCACGAATACTTTCCTCAATACTGATTTGAATTTCTCCATCACTGAAGTGTTTTACAGAACTTTTACCAAGTTCTACTCCCATTTCTTTTGCAATCGAAGCTGCAAGTGGTTCGTTAGAATTCAGAGAAAAGATTTTTAATTTTGAGTTAGCATATTGATACGGCATGATGGCCTCCTGTTAAATATTAATTATTTATTAGAATTTAATTTGTTAACGTAATTCTCTTTGTTCTCTTGACGAGAACGTCCAATGGCAAGTGCGAATGGGGGAACTTCTTTTGTAACTGTTGTTCCAGCCGCTACATATGTGTCTGAATGAATTGTTACAGGCGCTACTAAATTTGCGTTACAGCCGATGAATGAACGATCACCGATTGTCGTTTTAAATTTATTAACACCGTCATAATTTACTGTAATCGTCCCGCAGCCAATATTAACGTCTGCACCGATTTCAGCGTCACCTAAGTAAGTTAAATGTGAAGCTTTGCTTCCTTCACCTAAAGTTGTTTTCTTCAACTCAACAAAGTTGCCTACTTTTGCGCGATTTAAAACATTTGAAGCTGGACGAATGTGTGCATAAGGTCCGACTGTGACATCTTCACCAATCATACTTTCTTCCACAACAGATGCATCAATTTTTGTGCGATGACCGATTTGGCTATCTACAATATGGCTGTTCGGGCCAATATAGCAATCCTCACCAATCACCGTTTGACCTTCAAGTAAAGTACCTGGGTAAACAATTGTATCGCTACCAATTGTAACATCTGCACCGATATACGTATTTGCTGGATTAATGATTGTTACACCATTTCTCATATGTGTTTCGTTAATACGCGCACGCATAATTTCTTCTGCTTGAGAAAGTGCTACACGATCATTGACTCCTAAATTTTCAGAGAAATCGTCTGAAATATATGCAGATACGATTTCACCTTGTTGTTTTAAAATTTCAATGACATCTGGTAAATAGTATTCACCCTGTGCATTATCGTTTTTAACAAGTTTTAATGTTTCAAATAGTGCTTTATTATCGAAACAATATGTGCCTGTATTAATTTCGGTTACTTTTTGTTGTTCAACTGTTGCATCTTTTTGCTCTACAATCTGTTCAACATGTCCTTCTTCATTACGAAGAATACGACCATAACCTGTAGGATTTTCAGCGACAGCTGTTAAGATAGTTGCTTTTGCAGCTTGTTGCTGGTGGTGCTCTAGTAATGCCTTCATCGTTTCAGGGCGGATTAATGGTGTATCTCCACAAATAACGATGGTTGTGCCTTCTAGGTCGCCTAGTAAAGTTTCAGCTTGCTGAACTGCATGAGCTGTTCCAAGTTGTTCTTCTTGTAACACATACTCACTTTTGTCACCTAACTGCTCTTTTACTTTCTCAGCGCCGTGACCAACAATTGATACAATCTTTGTTACGTCTAAATCACGAATATGATCGACAACGTGCTCAACCATTGGCTTCCCACAAACCGGATGAAGAACTTTATATAATTTGGACTTCATACGCGTTCCTTGACCAGCAGCCAAAACTACCGCATAAATTTTTGTCATTTCGCAAGTCCTCCATTTAGCTGATTTTCTATTATGACTATATAGTAAATGTAAGCATTTTTCAAGGGTACATGACTTGACAAAAAGAGGTCATACAACTTATGATTAGAAATCTTTGCCTTTTTTATTCGCATAAAAGCTATTGTTTAGACAGTTCCTCTTTATTCTGCTCGAAAAGTCACATTTACTTGTTCATAGAAAATTCATGTTTTTTTATAATATTACCCATTTCTTCTACGAATTCTTCTATTTCTTCCAATGTATTTTTAGGATGTAATGATACACGGAAAAACTGACGCGCTTGTGATGGTGTATAACCCATTGCAAGAACTGTTTTTGTACCTTCATCTTGCTCTACATCACACGCACTTCCCGTTGAAATATAAAAGCCTCTCTCACTTAATTCCAACATCATCAATTGACCTTCCATCCCTTTCGCCATCATGCCAATAATTCCAGAATATTGCTCTTTTGACGATTCAACTACTTCAATCGGTAGTGTACGAAGTTCTGCTAACATGTACTGTCGTAATTGCGTTAACTTTACAAGATCTTGCTCTGTAAATAACTGATTCATCGCCGCTGAAAAAGCAGCTACAGATGGAATATCTACTGTACCACCACGCATCCCCTTCTCATGTGTTACACCAGGAAATAAAGGTTCAATGATTCTTTTAGGATGAATATAAATTGCCCCCATTCCTTTCGGGCCACCGATTTTATGCGCCGAAACGGTCAAACTATCAACCATTTTCGCAAGTTCATGTAAAGGTACCTTTCCAAAGGATTGCACGCAATCTGTATGCACAGGGATTTGATATTTTTTCGCGATTTCACATATTTCTTCAATTGGCTGAATGACACCAATTTCTGCATTGATATGTTGCACACTAATAAGTGCAGTATCTTCTGTAATCAGCATTTCTAACTCTTCTAAATTAATTTGTCCACATGGCATTAAAGGTAATTTGATGACTTCATAGCCCCATCTTGTCAATGTATTCATCGCAGCATGAACAGAAGTGTGTTCTGCCATAGTTGTAATAATTTGCCGCTTTTTTTGCCCTAATATAATGGATAGGATTGCGATTAAGTTCCCTTCCGTACCACTACCTGTAAAATAAATACCATCTGAAGAAACTGATAAAATTGAAGCAATTTGCTCTCTAGTTAGTTGTAAAATTTGTGCCGCATACCAACCCGCTTCATGTAAACTAGACGCATTTCCATAATAAGTAGTTGCAACTTCCCCGTACATACGAATGGCTTCATCGCTCATAGGCGCTGTAGCAGCATAATCTAGGTACACCATACGAAAACCTCTTTCTATAAACAAAACTTGTTTTATTTCATATTTTATGTAAATATATGTGACAAGACAACTGTAAAGAAGGTTAAGTAAAATGAAAAATCATATTTTGATTATCGGTAGCGGGATTGCCGCACTTCAATGCGCCCGCCTATTACCCTCTCATAAAACAATTCACCTCATTACAAAAAGAGAAATTTATGAAAGCAGTTCTTATTATGCACAAGGTGGCATTGCAACGGTTTGGCATCATGAAGACTCCTTCTCCTCACATGAACAAGATACACATGAAGCAGGTGTTAATCATACGAACCATGAGATGGTACAACTCCTCGTAAGAGAAGGTCACATCGCTACGAAAGAATTAATTCAAGCTGGTTTACCTGTAGACCGGACAAGCGATGGTGAGGTTTCACTTGGTTTAGAAGGCGCCCATTCACATCACAGAATTATCCATAGTGGCGGTGATGCGACAGGCAAAAATACAATTGAATTTTTATACAAAACACTCCCATCAAACGTCATCGTGCATGAACAAGAATGTGCAATTCAATTAATTAAGAATCCAGAACAACGTGTAATCGGTGTTTATACAAAGAATGTGGAGGGTGCATTATGTCGTTACACAGGTGAAGCTGTCATTCTAGCAACAGGAGGCATTGGATCACTGTACCCGCAAACTTCAAATTGCGAAAATAGCTTTGGCGATGGGATTGCTTTGGCTTACTTGGCTGGTGCAACTGTAGCTGATTTAGAATTTATTCAATTTCATCCTACGCTACTTTTCCAGGAAGGAAAGACGCATGGTCTTGTATCAGAAGCTGTGAGAGGTGCTGGTGCACGTTTCGTTAATGAACAGCAACATTATTTTATGGAAGATTATTCACAACGTGATTTAGCACCGCGACACATTACAGCAAAAGCAGTTTACGATCAAATAAAACAAGGGCATACCGTTTTTTTAGATATTTCATGCGTTGAAAATTTCACAACTCAATTTCCGAGCATCGCTAAAAAATGTAGTGATTTGAGCATTTCTTTAGAAACTCAACGTATTCCGATTACTGTAGGAAGTCATTTTTTAATGGGTGGAATTATGACTAATGTAAACAGTGAAACATCGTTGCCCGGATTGTATGCAATTGGGGAAGTTGCTTGTAATGGCATTCATGGTGCCAATCGATTAGCTAGTAATTCTCTATTAGAAGGGTTAGCTTTTGGAAAACGTTTAGCGAAGCACTTACATACATCATGCGAGATTGACTACACAGAAAATGTAATTACAACACAGAAGGAACAACTTCCATCACTCATGACACCGAGTGTATTGCAACAACATATGATGCATGCAGTAGGTATCATTCGAAATGAACATGATTTAAATCAATTAAGCACGCAGTTACAACAACCACTTCTACAAGATGTTCGCCACTTGACGCAGCTAGATATAGAACATTATTTTATGCACATAACTGCTCAATTAATTGTACAAGCTGCCCTTGCAAGAAAAGAATCACGTGGGGGGCATATTCGGAGCGACTATCCACAAAGTGATAATTCTTTAACACAAACATTATTTATTCAACAGAAAGACCAGCCAATTTATAGGGGGACATGGTATGAATTTACTCAAACTCAAACAACAACTTACGGAATTTTTCAATGAAGACATCGGTGATACAGATCTATCTTCTGAATTACTATTCAATGAAAAACAGAGAGGTGAATTTTCACTTTACGCAAAGGAGGATGGGATCTTTTGTGGCGAAAAAATTATTCAAATCGGATTTCAACTACTAACCGATGAATCAATTCAAATTTATGAGTTGATTCAAGATGGGACAGCGATTCAAAAAGGCGATTTAATTGCACGTATTGAGGGACCCATTCGAACACTTCTCAGTGGAGAGCGCGTCATTTTGAATCTAATTCAGCGTATGTCAGCGATTTCCACCAAAACAGCTCTAGCAGTAGCCGCAACTACAAATTCGCGTACACGTATTTGTGACACACGTAAAACAACACCTGGTTTACGTATGTTTGAAAAATATGCTGTACGTGTAGGAGGCGGCTTTAACCATCGCAGTGGACTGTATGACTGTGTCATGTTAAAAGATAACCATATTGAATTTGCTGGGAGCATTTCAAAAGCTGTGAACCATGTGAAACAACAATTAGGTCACACAACCAAAATTGAAGTCGAAGTCGAAACAAAGGAACAATTAATTGAAGCGATTGAAGCAGGTGTTGACCTTCTACTACTTGATAATCGTACGCCAGCAGAAATTGAGTCGTGGTTACCACTTATTCCACCTCACATCATAACGGAAGCTTCTGGTGGTATTACGCTTGATACCTTACCTGAATATGCAGCTACTGAAATACATTACATCTCACTCGGAGCATTAACACATTCAATTCATTCATTAGATATGAGCGCACTCGTTCAATTGAAAGGAGTTTAAACGTGAATTTACTAACACAAATCTCAAAAATACCGGAAACATATTTAACTTTATCAACTGTAGAAATTGAAAGTCGTATTCATAAAATTAAAAAAGAACTTGGTACAAAGCTTTTAATTCCAGGGCATCATTATCAAAAAGACGAAGTTATTCAGTTTGCTGATGTGACAGGAGATTCTTTACAACTAGCTCAAATATGTGCAGCAAATACCGAAGCGGAGCATATTGTCTTTTGCGGCGTACATTTTATGGCGGAAACAGCTGACATGTTGACGTCAGCACACCAGCGTGTTTACTTACCGGATTTACGCGCGGGATGTTCAATGGCTGATATGGCAAACATTCATCAAACCGAACAGGCTTGGGATGTTTTACAGGAGATTTTTGATGATACGATTATCCCATTAACATATGTGAACTCAACTGCCGCCATTAAAGAATTTACAGGTCGTCACGGTGGAGCTTGTGTGACTTCTTCAAATGCTAAAAAAATGGTCGAATGGGCATTTACACAAAAACAACGTCTATTCTTTTTACCAGATCAACATCTTGGTCGAAATACTGCGTTCGACTTGGGTATTCCATTAGAACAAATGGCAATTTGGGACCCGATTAAACGTGCGTTAGTTTTTGAAGGCGACAAACAAGATATACGTGTCATCTTATGGAAAGGGCATTGCTCTGTACATGAAGGTTTTACTGTTCAACATATTGAACAAGTACGCGAAAATTATCCTGATATGAAAGTAATTGTTCATCCAGAATGCAGCCATGAAGTCGTACAAGCTTCCGATGATGCCGGTTCGACAAAATACATTATTGATACAATTGCACAGGCTGATCCCCATATAAGTTTCGCAATTGGAACAGAGATGAATTTAGTCAAACGAATCATCAAACAATATCCAGAACGTCACATCATCTCATTGAACGAAAACATGTGTCCTTGTTTAACAATGAACCGAATTGACTTACCGCATCTACTTTGGCAATTAGATCAAGTCGTGGCAGGTGAGACGATGCATCAAATTACAGTAGATGATGAAACAACGAAATATGCCTTACAGTCGCTAGAACGCATGTTACAAAACACATAAATTAAAGGGATTTCGGTCGTTTGACATACCGAAATCTCTTTATTATTTTCCCCATAAAAAAAGAGCCTGCCTATGGTGAATTAGGTGGCTCCGCGCTTACGTCTTATACTTCAACTTCGACTTCATTTAGTACAACAGCTTCTTCCTCGCTTGATTCCTCGTAAGCTTTTAACACTGATTCTTGAATCTTTGTTCTTGTACCAGAGTTAATTGGATGTGCAATATCTCGGAACTCACCATCTGGCGTACGTTTACTTGGCATTGCTACGAATAACCCTGTATTCCCATCGATTACACGAATATCATGTACGACGAATTCGTTGTCCAGTGTGATGGAAGCGATTGCTCTCATACGACCGTCTGTTTGAACACGGCGCAATCTCACGTCTGTAACTTCCATTTTTTCACCACCTCTCATCTTAGTTGCATAACTAATCCTATCCACTTTCTTTATTCTTCAAAAATTACCCAATTCCTTCTTATTTTTTTTAAATTTTTAGAATTTATTTTATGTATAAAAGAAATATATGTCGAAAAGTTCATTTATTTGTTTTTTTAAATCAAAAAACACCTCTTAGTATAAAAGAATACTAAGAAGTGCTTTATTTTATAAGATTATACTAATGCGATTACTTCAATTTCAATGCGCGCATCTTTTGGTAGGCGTGCTACTTCTACTGCGCTACGTGCTGGCTTATGCTCTCCAAAATAGTTTGCATAAATCACGTTCATTTCTGCAAAATCATTCATGTCTGCCATAAAAACAGTTGTTTTCACAACACGATCTAATGATGTACCCGCCTCTGCAAGTACAGCTTTTAAATTTTCAAAAACTTGTTGTGTTTGTGCGACAATGTCACCTTCAACCATAACACCTTCTGCAGTCAATGGAATTTGACCTGAACTGTAAAACATGTTGTTTACAATCATACCTTGTACGTATGGTCCAATCGCTGCTGGAGCCTTTGTTGTCGAAACTTCTTTCACCCTAATTTCCACCCTTCGTAAAGTAATTTCCCTCTGTTAAAACAATTGTACGGTCTTTTTCGTTCACTTCTTTTAGCTTCACAAGTGAATAGTAATCGTCGACTAGACGCTCATCTGGATGCTCTGCTTCAACTAACACAGCACACCCTGCTAATGTACAGTCGAATTCTTCTAAAAGATTCTTCATACCATTCATCGTACCGCCAACTTTCATGAAGTCGTCTGTAATAAGTACGCGTTGACCGCTTTGCATACTACGTTTTGATAATACCATCGTTTGAATACGACGAGAAGACCCTGACACATAGTTAATACTTACGGTAGAACCTTCTGTTACCTTATTATCGCGTCGTACGACAACAACAGGTACGTTCAAGTGTCGTGCAATTGCATGAGCAATCGAAATACCTTTTGTTGCTACTGTCATAATAACATCGATTTTTTGGTCACAAAATGCAGATGCAAATACTTTTCCTACACGATTCATCAAATCTGGATTGCCCAATAAATCTGTCATAAACAGATAGCCACCCGGTAATAAACGATCCGAATGCCCTAATTCTTGTTTTAATTCTTCAATAATCTTCTTCACTGCAGTATCCGGCACTTTTGGAATATACTTTACGCCACCAGCTGCTCCTGGAACAGTTACCAATAAACCAATTCCTCTTTCTTCAAACGTTTCTTTCACAATCGATAAGTCTTCACTAATTGAAGATTTAGCTGATTGATATGATTCCGCAAAGAAAGTAAGTGGAATTAATTGTTGTGGATGCTCCATTAAATAATGCGTCATATCTACAAGACGCTCACTACGCTTCCATTTCATGTGATTCACTCCTGAACACGAATATTCTATACAAAATTTACCATAAACATACGCCTTTAATCAAGCAACTCGCGTTCGCCTAACATTCGTATCGCATATACTTCGTCACAAAAACCTCTTAAACCATTTACAATGCGTGTTGTACGCGTTTCATTTGATACAAGTCCGAATACTGTCGGGCCACTTCCACTCATCAATACCGCATCTGCACCAAAACGCTTCATTTGTTCCTTAATGCTCGATACTTCTGGATGAAGCTTTAATGTAACGCTCTCTAAAACATTCCCCACACTCGCGCACATTTCCTCATAACTACCCTTTGCAATCGCATCCCTCATTCTCTGTGTATCTGGATGCTCAATCGAATCTAATTGTAAACCACCATATACTGAACCTGTTGAAACGCCAATTGATGGCTTCGCTAATACAACCCAACAATTCGGTGGTGCCTCAATATGCTCAATCTTTTCACCACGACCTCTTGCAATAGCTGTCCCCCCATATACACAATATGGAACATCTGAGCCAATTTCTGAACCGATTTCTGCAATTTCATCTAATGTAAGCTGTAAATTCCATAAATCATTTAAACCTTTTAATGTAGCTGCTGCGTCACTACTACCACCAGCTAAACCAGCCGCAATCGGTACTTGTTTATCAATTGTAATATTTACGCCTTCTTGAATCTTAAAACGCTCTTTTAAAATAGCTGCTGCTTGATAAGCTAGATTGCGATGGTCATTTGGTACAAAGTTATTTGAAGAATAAATATGAATCGCATCATCTTCACGTAATTCTAGTCCAATGCGATCGGCTAAATCTACCGTTGTCATAATCATTTCTACCTCATGATAGCCATCAGGACGCTTATTTAAAACATCTAATGTTAAGTTAATCTTAGCGGGTGCTTTTACATAAAGCATATAAAGATCCTCCACTTCTTTCCTTGTTGCGAATTTCGCTCAATTGATTACTGTTTTATATTTTATCATAACTACCACATAAGTAGGAGAGTTAGAAATTTGTCATAACAAAAACACTTATCTAGTTAGAAGATAAGTGTTCAAAAAATCATAAAAATTATAAATACTAATCAATTACTGCAGTTTTAGGTTCTTCATCGAATGTAATTTCTACTGCCTCTGTCAAAATATCTGTATAGCTGTATGAAACGCGTTCAAACGCATTTTCATCTTGATCTAAGTCCACTACAAATACTGCGCGATAAGTCTCACGTAATGTTCCAACGCGCTCAATGGTCTTCTTGCGTCCACCGTTTGCTCTTAATTGCAGACGTTTACCCAAATGACAATCTAACGACTTTTTAATGTCGGCTAATGTTTTTGGCATTTCGCTTACACCTCACTAGATACAAGCATAGCAAAAATACCTACGTTTGTCAATACATAAATAAATATTTTATCAAGCAGCAATTCTTATGTCAATTCTTTTTTATATGATTTTCTATATTTTTTTCTAAGAATGAAAAATTGGTAACAAATGGTCTGACAACTTCCCAAATTCTTCTATTGATAAGGTTTCACCGCGTCTTGTCGGCTCAATACCTGCTTCTTCAAGCGCAACTAAAATTTCTTCTTTGCGTGCTTTTCCATTTGGCAATTGCGATTGTAAATTATTCAATAGCGTTTTACGACGTTGTGCAAATGCAGCTTTCGTAACTGTAAAGAAGAAGTCCTCATCCTTTACTTGTACAGGTGGTGCATCATGACGAATCAGACGCAATACAGCCGAGTCAACATTCGGTTGTGGCATAAATACCGTTTTCGGTACAATCATCGCAATCTCAGCTTGCATATAATACTGTACAGCGATTGAAAGTGAACCATACGCTTTTGTACCTGGTTTTGCAGAAATACGGTCTGCTACTTCTTTTTGCATCATGACAACCATTCCGCGTAACGGTAGACCTTCCATTAATAATTTCATAAGAATTGGTGTTGTTACATAGTATGGTAAGTTCGCTACAACCATAATATCCTCATAACCTGCTAATTGTGTATCAATCACTTCTTTTACATTTGCTTTTAAAATGTCTGAATGAATGATTTCGACATTATCGTATGGAGAAAGTGTATCTTCTAATACAGGTAATAGACGCTGGTCAATCTCAAATGATACCACTTTACCTGCTTGGCGTGCTAAGTGTTCTGTTAAAGCACCGATCCCAGGACCCACCTCAATGGCTGCGCTATCCTTCGTTAAATCTGCATGTCCTACAATGTTTCTTAAAATATTTGGATCGATTAAAAAGTTCTGCCCTAAACTCTTTTTAAATGAAAAGCCATACTTTTTTAAAATCTCCTGTGTGCGAACGGGTGTCGCAATATCTTTATGCATGTTTTTCCTCCTGATTCATTTGTGCAATTGCTGCACCAAACTGTTCTTCTGTTATTTGGAACATTTCTAGTCTTTTTACTAGTTGTTTTCCATTCGTTGGACCAATATTTAAAAGTTCACCTAAACGTTCACGACGCTTTTTGGCAGCTGGATGTGATAATAATTGAGCTGCGATTAAATCCTCTAATGTAATTGTCGAAACAAACTTATCATCTGCAACTGTATAAACGTTTTGCAAAGCTGTTCTAATGTCTTCAGGACTAGCATGTTCAATCCCCAACCCTTTGCCATTCTTCGCAATCGTTTGTTTTTTAGGTAAAAAAGCGTGTTTAACATTTGGAATCTGTTGTTCGATTAAAGCGCGAATACGACGACCTGGATAGTCTGGATCCGTTAAAACAATCACGCCTCTTACTTCATGCGCATGTTGAATCCTTTCTAAACATTCTTTTGAAATGGCTGAACCATTTGTTTCAATCGTATCAGCCTCTACTGCTTTTCGAATCGCTGTTGTATCGTCTTTTCCTTCTACTACAATGACTTCTTTGATTTTCACGTACGTTCAAATCCTCTTTTCATCTCAGTTTGCAATATTCCTATTATACACGAAGTTGAACTATAGTGAAAATATGCGTTTTTCTCGAAAAAAAAGAGGGGGCATATTATATCTATGCTTCCCTCTTTATTATTTATAATACAGTAATTTTCACTGTACGGCGACCCCAGTTACGCATCGCTGTTTTTGATTTTAAGAATACATCAATACGGTTACCGCGAATTGCGCCACCTGTATCTCCTGCAATCGCTACACCATAACCTTGTACATATACTTTAGAACCTAAAGGAATGACACGAGGATCAACTGCGATTACTTTCCTATTCGGATTTTTACGTAAGTTGATACCTGTCGCTGTAATACCTGAACATCCGTAGCAATATGCTGTATAGGCTGTTGCTTCTACATACATTGTACGACCTGAACTATAATTTGAACCTGATGCTTTTTTCGTACGGCTTAAATATTTTGATGATACATAACCTTTTTTACCTTTGTACGAAACTTTATACCAGCCACCTTTTTTACTTACATATGTGACTGTAGCACCTTTTGGTAATACCGCAATGCGCTTATATTTTGTACTTGCACCTTTACGCATATTTAATGCTGCTGTTGTTCTGTATTTCTTAGATGCGACTGTTGCAATTTTTTCACCTGCAAAACGATTTGCATCTACTGATGTATTTGAAGTCGTTGATTTCGCTTCTGTGTTACTTGCCTGTTCGTTAGTTGTAGAGCCAAATACTGCAGCTACTACAAACGCAATCATCAGTGAAAGAGTTGTAAAACCAATTTTCACTTTCGAATTTTTTAATGATTCCGGGAACAGTTTTTTCATGGAATGATTTGACATGAAAATACCTCCTTATTCACTCGTTGGATTATAAAGACTCTTTTTTGGACTGTCAATAGTAGAAAAAATACCTATTTTTAACAAATCCTGTAGAATCAATCATTTGAGTTCATAAGGAAATTAGGGCTTTCTACTTAATTTTATAAAAAAGACGATGTGCATTCTCTGTTGTAATTTTCGCTACTTCTTCCACTGTAATGCCTTTCAATGCTGCGATTTGTTCTGCAATGAGAGGGATGTAAGAAGGCTCATTTCTCTTACCACGATATGGATGTGGTGTAAGATATGGTGCATCTGTTTCTAACATGATGTATTTCAGCGGAATTTCTTCAGCAACTTTTTTCGGTGTTTTCGCATTTTTAAATGTAACAGGACCGCCTAAACTGATAATAAAATTAAGTTTATTAATACAAAATTCGGCTGTTTCCACGCTTCCACTAAAACTATGCATAACACCACCGACTTCTTTCGCATTTTCTTCATCCAAGATTGAAATACAATCTTCTGTTGCATCACGGTTATGGATGACAATCGGTAGTTTTACTCTTTTTGCTAGAGCAATTTGTTTTCGGAAGATCTCTTTTTGAACATCCTTCGGTGATTTATCCCAATGATAATCCAGTCCAGTTTCACCAATGGCAACCACTTTTGGATGCGTGGCAAGTGTTTCAATCCACTGCAAATCTTCGTCTGTGCAATCAATTGCATCGACTGGATGCCAACCAATTGCTGCGTATAAAAATTCGTATTCTTCAACTAACTCCATGGCGCGCGTAATAGTCGGACGATCAAATCCGACTACAATCATTTTTTGAACATTCGCATCCAAAGCTCGTTGAATTACTTCTGTTATGTCTTCGTCATATTGTTCTGCGTTTAGGTGCACATGTGTATCCATTAACATCATGGCTTCCTCCTTCACTGTACTTATTTTATCCGTTTTAATATTTCATATATAACCTGTATATTACAAATTTATTACATAAATTAATTTTTCCAATTTAAAATTTATTAATATAATACTAATTGCATATTAAATTGGAATTAGTCCTCTTTAAATAGTGTTTAAGTAGTAAATTTAACTATCATGAAATTCTAACTTTTTCTATAATTACCAAATAAAAAAGAATGTTTTTTCATAAAAAAACTGGAAATGTTATAAAATCATCTCCAGTTTTTGTATTTTCTTATTTTACTTTTGCACCATTTGCTAATTTTTCATCTACACTAGCTAAAACAAGTACGTCATCTTTACTTCCTGCTAAAATCATTCCTTGTGATAATTCACCACGAAGTTTCACAGGTTTTAAGTTTGCAACAACAATCACTTTTCGTCCAACTAATTCTTCAGCTGTATAGAATTTTGCAATCCCCGATACAACTTGACGTTGTTCATAACCTAAATCTACTTGTAACTTCATTAACTTGTCTGCTTTTGGCATTTTTTCTGCTGCAGTTACTGTTGCTACACGTAAATCTACTTTCATAAAATCATCAATTGAGATTTCAGGTGCTTCTTCATCATAGACATCTGCTTCTTCTGTTACTTCTAATGTTTTAACAGAACCTCTCATTTGTTCACGAATATATTCTACTTCTACCTCTTGTTCAAGACGAGGGAAGATTGGTTCACCTTTTTCAATCACTTTTGTACCTGCTGGAATAACATGCGTTTGTGTTAATGTCTCCCAAGCCAGTACATCTGTTGATAAGCCTAATTGACGAATAATTTCCACAGGTGATTTTGTCATGAATGGTTGTAATAATACTGCCACACGACGTAAATTCTCTGCTAAATTATACATAACCATTGCAAGCTGTGGTTTTAAAGCCTCATCTTTTGCAAGAACCCAAGGTGATGTTTCATCAATATATTTATTTGTACGTGATACAAGTGCCCAAACATCCGATAACACGACGCTAAATTGCATTTGATCCATATTTTTTTCGTACTTCGCAATCGTTTCATCTGCTTGTGCTTGTAATGCAGCATCAAATTCAGTGGCTTGTAAATTTTCTGTTGGAATCACACCATCGAAGTATTTATTCATCATCGAAATTGTACGGTTTAATAAGTTTCCTAAGTCATTGGCTAAATCAAAGTTTGTACGCTCTACGAATGATTCTGGAGAGAATACGCCATCTGAACCGAATGGTAACTCACGCAATAAGAAATAACGTGTTGCATCAAGTCCATAACGTTCAATTAACATTTCAGGATACACAACATTTCCTTTTGATTTAGACATTTTGCCGTCTTTCATCATAATGAAACCATGCGCAAATACTTTTTTCGGTAATGGTAAATCTAGTGCCATTAAGAAGATTGGCCAATAAATTGTGTGGAATCGCACGATATCCTTACCTACTACATGTACGTCTGCTGGCCAGTATTTACTGAAGTCACCATTCTCATCTGTTGGATATCCTAAAGTTGTAATATAGTTTGTTAGTGCATCTACCCATACGTAAATAACGTGACGTGGGTCTCCAGGAACACGAATACCCCAGTCGAATGAAGCACGTGATACAGATAAATCTTCTAGTCCTGGTTTGATGAAGTTATTTACCATTTCATTTTTGCGTGATTCTGGCTCAATGAATTCTGGATTTGCTTCATAGTATTGTAATAATCGATCCGCATACTTCTTCATATTAAAGAAGTATGATTCTTCTTTTACTTTATTTACTGGGCGACCACAATCTGGACAGTTGCCATCTACTAATTGCATTTCTGTAAAGAATGATTCACAAGGCGTACAGTACCATCCTTCATATTCACCTTTATAAATATCGCCATTATCTAAAAACTTTTGGAAAATTTTCTCAACCGCTTCAGTATGACGTTTTTCTGTTGTTTGAATGAAGTCATCATACGAGATGTCCATCATCTTCCAAAGTTCTTTTGCAGACGCCGCAATCTCGTCTACATAATCTTTAGGTGATTTATTTGCTTCTTGTGCTTTTTCTTGAATCTTTTGACCATGCTCATCCATTCCTGTTTGGAAACGAACATCGAAGCCTCTTAATCTTTTATAGCGAGCCATTGTATCTGCTGCTACTGTTGTATAAGCTGTACCGATATGGAAACGACCACTCGGGTAATAAATAGGTGTAGTTATATAGAACGTTTTCTTTTCATTATTCACGAAAACTTCCTCCATTGTCTAATTTGTTTAAACCTTATTTTATAGGAGTACCCTACTCCTTTCAAGTGAACTCTACAAGACTTATTTTCTAACAGAAAAAGAATCCAGCTTAATTCCCTTGAATTCAGGGTATTTATCTGTAGTTCAACATTTTTGTAAATCTTAGTAAAAGCGAAATTTGTCTTTTTGTCTTATTTTGTCGAAAAAAATACTTTAACTTTAAAACACTATTTCAGACGTGAAAACTGTATTTTTCAACACGTTTTGGCTATTTAAATCAAAAACATATGCTTATTTCACTTGTAAAATGGATTTTTTTTCAAAAAAATATTAAAATAATCAGGTAAAATAATTGACGTATATGTAATTAGTTGGTATGATAAGTCACAGATGAAGAATTAATGTCGAATTTTGACGAAATATATAATATATAAAATTTAAATTAGGAGGTAGATTATTAATGAAATCTACAGGTATTGTACGTAAAGTTGATGAACTAGGCCGCGTGGTTATTCCGATCGAACTTCGCCGCACATTAGGTATTGCAGAGAAGGACGCTTTAGAAATTTATGTTGATGATGATAAAATCATCTTAAAAAAATATATGCCTAACATGACTTGCATGGTAACAGGTGAAGTATCAGATGATAACTTCCGTCTTGCTGGCGGTAACTTAATTCTTAGCCCAGAAGGCGCACAAATTTTAGTAAAAGAAATTCAATCTAAAATTTCAAAATAATCATTTCAGTAGTGTAGAGTAACGATTTATTAAACCATAAACCTAACCTTGTTTTAATATGTGATCTATAATATATAGAAAAGCCCTTATGAAATTTCGCCGTTTCATAGGGCTTTTCTTCTTTATGCTTCTATATGATACTCTTGGTACACTTCACGCTTTGATAACTTGCGTAATTTTGATACTTCTTTAATCGCCTCTTTTGAGCTCATTGCTTGTTCATCTATTAATTGTTGTACATGCTCTTTAATCGATAAAGCTTCCCAAGTTGCAGCTTCTTCTACAATTTCTTCTTGAGTTCCTTCTATTATAACTACAAACTCGCCGCGTACTTCATTCGTATTTGCCCATTCAAGTGCTTCTTCTACTGTTCCACGAATAAATTCTTCAAATTTCTTTGTCAGTTCACGAGCTAATACAATTTGACGATTCCCTAAAACAAGTTGAACATCTTTTAACATCTCTTTTAAACGATGTGGTGCTTCATAAAACAAAATAGTCTCTTGCTTATTACGTAAAGCCTCTAGCCCCTCACGACGTTCTTTTTTATAACGACTTAAAAATCCATGAAAATAAAAAGGTTGTGTTGGTAATCCCGAAGCAATAAGCGCTGTAATTGCTGCATTTGCACCTGGAAGTGGCACAACTGCAAAATCTTCTTGAATTGCTTTCATTGCAATATCTGCTCCTGGATCTGAAATTGCAGGTAAACCAGCATCACTTACAAGTGCAATCGTCTTTCCATCACGTAGTAATTGTAATAACTTTTCACCACCAACTTCTTGATTATGGTCGTGATAACTAATAAGTGGTGTGTCGATTTCAAAGTAATTACATAACTTTTTCGTATTACGTGTATCTTCTGCTGCAATGTAATCTGCTTCTTTTAAAATACGAATTGCGCGCATTGTGATATCTTCTAAATTTCCAATCGGTGTAGCTACTAAATAAAGACATGGACCTTTTTCGTATTGGCTACTCATCTGTGTCTGAATCAAATTCGACACCTCTTTCTCGCATATATTTTATTTTTTCTAATCTGCTTTTCTTTTTAAAATAATACTCAGCAGACATCGCTTCTGACTTTGTTTCAAAAACTTCATAATACATACATTCCACAGGCAAGCGACATCGCGTATACTTCGCCCCTTTTCCTGCATTGTGTGTTTTAATTCTCTGCTCTAAACGATTTGTATAACCTGTATAATACGTACCATCTGCACAACGAAGTACATACATACAATGGTTAAGACTCTTTTCCATATAGCATCTCATGTACTTCTTTTGTATATTCACCGTTCTCATCATATACATAAAGAGGAGGTAGAATTTTTAAATCTGGTTTTCCATCTTTGATTCCTTCTATTAAAAGTGTATTGGCTTCTTTCCCTTGTTTTGGATAGACGAACTGAATGCGTTTTGGCTCAATTCGATTTGCACGCATAGCTGTCACAATATCTAATAAACGTCCTGGCCGATGTACAAATGCTGCCTTACCACCTTGCTTTAATAACTTGCCTGTTGTATAAATCATCTCATCTAATTTCAAATGAATTTCATGACGTGCGATTGCGACATGCTCTTTTAAATTTTTATCACTTGCTTCATGCGCTAAAAAATATGGTGGATTGCATGTCACAATATCGTGTTTTTCGATTCCTAATACACTACTGATTGTTTTAACATCACCTTGCATGATTTTAATTTGATTTTCTAGTTTGTTATATTGAACACTACGCGTCGCCATATCTACTAGTTTTTCTTGTAATTCTACTGCTGTGATATGCGCTTTTGTTCGTTTACTTAAAAATAAAGGAATCGCTCCATTTCCAGCACATAAATCAATTATACTTCCTTTATGATGTGGAACATTCACAAATTGTGATAGTAAAACTGCATCTAAAGAGAATGAAAAAACAGACGGACTCTGAATAATACGCAATTCCTCTGCTAATAAATAATCTAACCTCTCATCATCTTTTAACCATTCTTCCATACTTTAATATCCCTCCAACATAGCAAAAGACTGAGCCACACATACATGTGGAATCAGTCTTTTAGCCGTTTTGCTTCTCACCTTTTTTATCAAAAAACGTAAGACAGAATAAACATTCTTCGCCTTTTCTTGAGCTTCCAAAATTTAACGAACAAACATGATAACCCTCTTGATACAGACGAGCTAAGTTATCATAACCCTCTCCAATATCAAAAAGTTCTTTCTTTGTACGATCTGGCTTCTCTTGAATCTCAATGGATTCGTTACTCGCTAGAACCTTTTCTAATCTTGTACGTAGGTGATGATTATCCATTTGGAGCGCTTGATGCTCCTCCATCATCGATGCTACTGAATTTTTCAAGACCTCAAATTGCTTTTGCATCAACTCAAGCTGCTGTTCGAACTCCATAACAGTATCTAAAAAATTACGGTCCTTCACTCAAGCCACCTCATTATTGATCTATTGAACGCTCTTACCCATACTTTGTAAAATTTCGTCCAATGTGTAATCTAAAACACGTTTATGCTCAAATAATTCAATTTGTAACATTCTCTCAAGAATATTTAAGCCAACTACTTTCCCTTTTCCATCGGGTGTATTTACTGTATAACCGATATCAGGCATTTTTTCACGAACTTCTTCGTATTCATCGTTTTCATATTTTAAACAACACATCAAACGACCACATAAGCCTGAAATTTTTGTTGGATTTAATGATAAATTTTGATCTTTTGCCATCTTAATTGAAACAGGCTCAAAATCGCCTAAGAATGTTGAACAACATAACATACGACCACAGGGACCGATACCACCCAACATTTTTGCTTCATCACGCACACCAATTTGTCTTAATTCAATTCGTGTACGGAAAACAGCTGCTAAATCTTTTACAAGTTCACGGAAATCAACACGACCTTCCGCTGTAAAATAAAAGATAATTTTATTGCGGTCAAACGTATATTCAACGTCAACAAGCTTCATATCTAATTGATGCTCCACAATTTTTTCAGTGGCTAAATCAAATGCTTTTCTTGAATCCCTTGTGTTCTCCTCTACTTGAAAACGATCTTGTTCATCAGCTGGTCGAACCACTTGTTTTAAAGGAAGTACGACATCATCTTCCCCTACCTCGCGAATTGGCACAACAATCTTACCATACTCAATGCCTCTTGCTGTTTCTACAATTACATAATCATTTTTTTCGATTTGATAAGCACCAGGGTCAAAATAATATATTTTACCCGCTTTCTTAAAGCGGACACCGACAACTTTATACAAAGGATTTCCCCTCCTGAAGGTTCAGCATTAACTGCTCCATCAGCAACGTTCGATTCATATTACTCTGTAGCTGTTGACGTGCACGTAGGACGGCTTCCAACTGTACAGATAAATGCTGATACGATGAACGTAAAGCTAGCGTACTCCACAACTGTTTTTGATCTGGGTAAGTTAGCTCTGCCTCTGGGTTTGCCTTTATTGCTACTATATCACGAATTGCAAATAATAGTAGGTCTAATGCCAATTCCATCTGCTCTTTTTCTTTAAAGGCAGGCAACCATTCTTCATGTACAACTAACAATGACTCATGTACATTTTTTGAAACTGCCTCTACCAATTTTAACACTGTTTTTCTTGCATGTGCAAACGCATCATCATTTGATAAACGAAGTGCCTCATCTAAATTAGCTGTAATCATACTTAACGTCGATGCACTTGAATATGTAACTTCGTGTTCTTGTAGTTGTTTTACTAGAAGTTTTTTAGAGGCTGGCTGGAATTTAATCTGCTGACAGCGCGAACGAATTGTAGGAATAATCGCATTTATATTATTCGTTAAAAAAATTGCTGTGACTGTACCATCCGGCTCTTCTAAATATTTTAAAAGTTTATTAGCTGATTTTACGTTCAAACGTTCTGCATCATGAATTACATAAATTTTTCTGCCTTCTTCGACACCTTTTTTACTTAATTCATCTAGTAAACGTTCAATTGCATCTACTTTAATAAACTGCCCTTCTGGAAAAACTTCATGAAAATTCAGATGGTTTCCTGATTGCAGTCGCACACAACTTCTGCATGTTTCACATGGAACATGACCATTTGGATGTTCACAAAGTAACAATTCCGTAAAATAGAACATCATTTCCTCTACTAAAGAACCTCTAGTTCCTTCAAAAATATAGGCATGCCCTACTTTTTGATGGTCAAAAATTGTTTGAAGTTGTTTTAAAACATATGGTTGAGTCTGTTCCAACATTGTTAAATCGACTTGCATCATTTCACCTCTTTTAAAAAAACCCGTGTTCCGGTCCTACCGAAAAACACGGGAGCTACGTGTATAAGTTAATTAATAAACCTTTAATTTCACCAATCTTAGCTAATAAATCAACTGAACTTTTTTCTTCATCTAACATATCTTCTGTTAACTCAACTAATTTTTCATCAATTGTATCAACAATTTTCAAACGTCTTCCTTCTCCGAAGCGATTCCATGTATGAGATTGTTTTAATTCCATACCATAGGATACAGCTTCTTTCAAAAAACGTTTTACAAGCATTTTAAATTTTGCTAAATCTCTTAAATTACGCGACTTTGCTATACGATCTCCTGCTGTTGAAATATCGCCTAATAACCTTGTAATTTGCTCAGTTTGCATTTTTTGACCTTGTGAAACAACCATATCACCAAAACGGGTATTAGGTTGCTGCATAGGCAAAGGTTTTCTTGCTTGGTTATTACCGATTCGAAGATCTTGATTAATCTTCAAAGACGAACGCCTCCACTCTAGAAATGATGGAACTGTTCAATTGGTAGAACGAATACTGTTGCTCCACCAACTTCTACTTCTACGGGGTAAGGAATGTATGAATCTGCATTACCACCCATTGGAGAAATTGGTGCAACCATTTGATCTCTTGCACGACAATTTTCTCGAATGACATCTAAAACTTTTGGAACTAATGAATCTTCTGTACCTATTAAAAATGTTGTATTTCCAGAACGAAGAAATCCACCTGTACTGGCTAACTTCGTTGCACGAAAATCATATTTCGTTAAAGCATTGGAAAGTCGATTGCTATCTTGGTCTTGCACTACTGCTACCACTAATTTCATTCGTATCCACCTCACTAGGTATTGATTCTTTCTTTAAATTATAACATAAGAATTATTTTACGACCTTTACTTTGCTATAGATGTTTGTAAAATACGCCATACATCTTCAACGACCACTTCAATTGGACGATTTGCATCAACAATTTGAATGCGTTCTGAATACTTATTAGCTAGTTGTAAATACGCTTCACGCACACTATGATGGAAGGCTAAACTTTCAACATCTAAACGATTAATTTCACGTTCTGAATGCGCATGAATACGTGCTAAACCAACTTCAGGCTCTAAATCAAATAAAATTGTACAATCTGGCATCTTATTACCAATTGCGAATACGTTAATATCATATACTTCATTAATACCTAAAGAACGACCTACACCTTGATAAGCTAAGGAAGAGTCAATAAAACGATCACATAAAACAATTTTGCCCTCTGCTAAAGCTGGTTCTATCTTTTCAGCAAAATGCTGACTTCGAGCTGCTGCATACAATAAAGCTTCTGTTCTTGCATTCATTTCCGTATGCGCTGGATTTAGAATAACTTGACGAATTTGCTCTGCAATATGACTACCACCTGGTTCACGAGTAGCTAGTATATCTATTCCCTGTTCTTGGAATCTTTCAACAATTTTTTTTAAAATTGTTGTTTTACCAGCACCTTCTGGACCTTCAAATGTAATAAATAATGATTTACTCATATTATGTAAACTCCTCTGTAGCGAATAATATCTATTATACCAAAAAAGAAAAGCTAAATGAGATCATTTAGCTTTTCTAGCACGTTTTAATAAAGTAAAGATGACTGTTACAGCGATTGCAATCCAACGATAATTTTTTCTCATGTACATTCAACTCCTTACTTGGTTCTTTATATAATACCATACTAAACACGAAATAAAACCTTTGTAATGTTTCTGTTAATAAAATGTCATTATAAGGATTTTTAAAATACTATCCACAAAAAAACAAACACTCAAATGATTGATTATCTTAGCTTGCATAGCAACGTCCTACTCTCACAGGCGCGTCGCTGGATGCGATACGGATTGCCATTAACTTGTACGTGGATGTAGATGATCGCCTTCACGACAGGACGTCGCACTCTTTGGCAATCCTCCTTGAATCTTTTCAGGGTTTCCCCCTTTTGAAACACAAAAAAA
>NZ_JBJXHL010000008.1:0-110563 GCF_046159805.1 Kurthia sp. ISK08 | reverse complement strand
CGTGATAAGACTTGTTTGTGATTATCTTCTTGCTTGTTTAGTTTTCAAGGTTCATGTTATTGCGTCGTTTCTTAGCGACTTCAATATCTTATCATCTTATCGATTTGTTTGTCAACAACTTTTTTAAAAAAGTTTTTTCGACTTATCAATCAATGTTGATGTGTTGTTTTGTTGTCATGCCTTACTGACATTTAATATAATACAATAACTTCTTGTTCGAAGTCAACACTTTTTATAAACTTTTTTAAAAACTTTATTCAACCTTATATAAACGATGTTTTACATCATTCGACTTCGTCGGTAAAAGTTCTATCTTAATATAACCTTTATCAATTAAGTATTCAACAAATACCTCTAAGTTAATCGAGTAATTTTTCAATTCTTCATGCTCATGTAATTCTTGAATCGTCCATACATCTTTTTGTTTCATTACTTCAACAATATGACGACCGCTCTCAACAACCTTCTGATCTATAAAACTTTCTATATAAACGATTACTTCTAAAATCTTTTGTTCAATAGATCGTGGTTTTTCAATAAAACCTTCATATAAATCATAAATTTCATTATTATATGTTTTTACTTGTTCCCACACTTTTAACTCTGGGTAAACACCTACTTCAATAATAGAAAGTCTTGCTACATGATGTAGACATTCCATCATTTGAAAGAAAGCATCTACATAATCACGTTGTTCAAAACTCACACGACCTTCTTGAAATCTTCTAAGTAGCTTTGAAAATTCAATACCAAGTTTTACATGTCGACCGTATCGTGGATTATTTCGCATCTCTTGTCGCAGTGAATAAATTGTTTCATTACGATCAAATACAACACGACCGTCCATAATCCAATTGATAATTTTTTTATTCGTACCTAACAGTAACCATTTACGCAATTGTTTGTTTGTCACGATATGCATAGCTGCATGATGTTCTTCATATGTATAGTGTTTTGTAAAAACAGATAGCTCTGCTTCTGCTACTAATATAAGAAGAATTGCATCTATATTATCTGTTTCAGGACTTAGATCATCAATCTTTTCGACTAAGATAGCACCTAATGTATTTGGATCACTTGCTCGCTCTTGATAAATTGGACGTAAAATATGTTCCACTTGAATTCCCCCTGCTTCTACTCATTAGAAAGTCATGTTCGAAAACGCACAAAATGAAATCCAGACACATGCATAGATTCATCTCTATCTTTAATCATATTAAAACGAACGTCACTCGGCAAGAGTTAACAATAAAAAAAGGAATTGCGTTATGCAACTCCCTCTTACTATTATTGCGACTGCTCTTCTTGACATTCAGGACATACACCATAAATCTCTAAACGGTGTGAATTAATTTTAAAACCTGTTACGTGTGAAGCGAAATGTTCAATTTCGTCAAGCCCAGGGTAATGGAAGTCTACAATCTTACCACATGACTGACAAATCGTATGATAGTGTTTGCTTGTAACAAAATCAAAACGGCTTGCATTATCGCCATATGTTAATTCTTGTACTAATCCAGATTCTTTAAATACACGTAAATTATTATAAACAGTGGCTACACTCATATTCGGAAATTTTGACTCTAATGATTTATAAATCTCATCAGCTGTTGGATGTGACATCGCTTCAATCAAATATTCTAAAATCGCATGACGCTGCGGTGTTATCCTAACGCCTGTTTTCTTGAGCGTGTCTAGCGCAGTTTCTAATTGCATTTCAGACATCGCCATGCACCCTCTTTCATAAGTATTCTTTAATTATAATCGTTATAATTAGTTTATCTAATATTAGTAGTTACTGTCAACTTCTTATACTCAAAATTAAAATACCACGCAGCTATTCTCAAATAGAAGCGTGGTATTGAAAATTAGTAACCATTTTTTAAATTTACTTGGTTTGTGATTTGATCATAATCATCCTTACGATAGTGACGATAGTTTTCTTTAAAAATATCGAAACTTCTTTCAAGATAACGAGAAGACTGACTTGAGACATGTGGCGACACAGTTAGATTCTCTAAGTCGTATAGTGGTGAGTCTGATGGTAAAGGTTCTTGTTCAAATACATCACACACTGCATAGGCAATCTCTTTTTGTTGTAACGCTTCTATTAACACATTCGTCGCAACTAAATCGCCTCGTCCAAAATTCAAAAATAATGTGTCGGGGTTCATCGCTTTAAAATGATCTGCTGTTAATAAATATTTTGTTTCTTTTGTACTTGGCAAAACAGACAAAACAATCTCAGCTCGAGGTAATGTGTCTAATAATTGATTGAAAGCAATCATTTCATCCATATAATCTGCCTGTTTACCTGAACGATTACAACCAATTGTGTTTACACCGAAAGCTTGAAGTAAACGCCCTATCTCACTGCCAATTGCACCTGGTCCTAAAATAAGAGCTGTTGCACCATTTAACTCTTTTGAAGGCATTTTTCTTTTCCAATTATGTGCGCGTTGTTCTGCATAGATTGCCGGTAACGAACGATAATATGAAAGAATGTGTGCTAAAACGGATTCTGCCATCGGCTTTTTATGAATGCCTCTTACATTTGACACAATAATTTCGGTTTCGTCTAACTCTGCAAGCGGCATTTTCTCAATTCCAGCAGAAGCAACAAAAATCCATTTTAGATTTTTCATGGACTTCATATGCTCAGGCGTTAAGTCTTCTCCATATGTTACAAGAATCTCTGCTTCATTCAAATGATTGTTATCTACTTTTGTCTCATAGATGATTTGTTCTTCTGGCATGAACTGTTCTAAATCCTTTTTTAAATCTGGTCGTGGATCAAATGTGAAATAAATCATTCATTCTCACCTCTTAAAACTGCTGCTACTTTCGCAACATGATCTTTGACACGAACATTACGCCATTCTTCTTGAACAATACCTTCTTTATTAATTAAAAACGTCGAGCGTACAATTCCCATGTACTCTTTACCAAAATTCTTTTTCAGTTGCCATACACCATAGGCTTCTGCTACTTTGACATCTGTATCAACTAATAAAGAGAATGGTAAGTTATGTTTTGCGATGAATTTTTCATGTCGTTCAGCTGGATCTGGACTTACACCAAGAATGACAGCATCTAAATCTGAAAAATCTTCGTAAGCTGCAGCAAAATCACAAGCTTCTGTTGTACAACCAGGTGTCATGTCTTTTGGATAGAAGTATAAAATTACATTCTTTTTACCTAAGAAATTTTCTAACGCTACTTGTTCCCCTTTTTCATTTGGTAATGTAAATAAAGGTGCTTTTTTATTTTTCAATGATTCCATCTAAATCCCTCCATGAATTGAATTATTTCTATTGTAACAATATATTTGGTAAATATCGTGAATTTTATATACAATGAAAAAATAGTTGACCGTTTCTACAATATGATATAAAGTTACGACGATAAATAATGAAAGAGAGGTTACCCACTTTCACATGAAATTAGGTGCCCGGATATTAAAAACAGGTGTAGCAATTGTTTTCGCACTTTACCTAGCGAACTGGTTTGAACTACCTGCTCCTATCTTCGCAGGAGTCGCGGCAATCTTTGCTTTACAACCTTCCATCTATCGGTCTTACAAAACCATTATTGAACAAGTTCAAGGGAATCTAATCGGCGCTGTTATCGCCGTTATTTTCGGTCTTACATTTGGTCATTCCTATGTAGTCGTTGGATTTGCTGTTGTGGTGACACTCATCATTATGATGAAGTTCAAATTAGAAGGGAGCATCTCACTTGCTCTCGTAACGATTATTGTGATTATGGAATTTCAAGAAGGCTCTTTCATCGAGTTCGCGATGTGGCGATTTGTCACAGTCATGACCGGTGTACTTGCAGCATTCATCATCAACTTAATTTTCTTACCGCCTAAATACGAAGAAAGATTATTCACATCGATTAAGTATTTACAAACAGATATTATTAAGTGGATTCGTCTCGCTGTTCGTCAAGCATCTGAACATACATCAACAAAACAATCTTTACGTCGACTTCGCAAACAGTTCGAACGTGTAAATAATTTGTACAAATTATTTAAAGAAGAACGTGGTTATACAAAAAAAGCACGAAATATGAAACACCGTAAACTTGTCGTCTATCGTCAAATGTTAATTACGATGACGAAAAGTATCGAGGTATTAAATCGTCTTCACCTTCATGAAAATGAATTATCGCATCTTCCTGAAAAGTTCCATATTATGATTCAAGAACGTCTTGATTTCTTACTAACATATCACGAGCAACTATTGCTAAAATATACGGGTAAGTTAAAAGCTGAACATACGACTTGGATTGGCGAAGAAGAATTCTTACAACGTAATGAAGTCATGGATATTTTCGCGCAACATATCGTACATGAACATGCGAGTGAAAGTGAAGAAGAATTCTCAAGTTACCACTTGTTACACATTCTTTCACGCATTTTAGATTATGAAGAGAACTTAGAACATCTAAATACACTGATTACATCGTTCATTCAACACCATGCATCTGAATCGTTCAAAGAAGAAAATGAAGAAGTTATTTAAAAAAACCGAAATCGCGCCTTATGATGCGATTTCGGTTTTTCTGTTTTAATCTAATACTTGTACTTGGAATAAATCATGATATGCTCCGCTTGCTTGCATAAGCTGTTGGTGCGTTCCATGTTCTTTTACTTCACCATGATCGATGAGCATAATTTGATCGGCATGCGTAATTGTCGATAAACGATGCGCAACAATTAATGTTGTACGATTATGCGCTAAGCGATCTAATGATTCTTGAATAAGTGCTTCGCTCTCCAAATCAAGCGCTGAAGTCGCTTCATCTAAAATTAAAATCGGTGGATTTTTTAAAAATACACGTGCAATAGCAACACGCTGTTTTTGACCGCCAGATAATTTCACGCCACGTTCTCCAACTAATGTGTCATAACCATCTGGGAATGACATAATAAAATCATGTGCGTTCGCTGCTTTCGCTGCTGCATAGACTTCTTCATCTGTCGCCTGTGGATTCCCCATCAAAATATTTTCTTTAATTGAGTCACTAAATAATACATTATCTTGTTGAACAATCCCGATATTTCGGCGTAAAGATTCAATCGTTAAATCACGTATATCTTGACCATCTATTTTAATCGACCCGCCTGTCACATCATAAAAACGTGGAATCAAACTAATGATTGTTGATTTCCCACCACCACTCATACCAACAAATGCAGCTGTTTGTCCTGGTTCAATCGTAAAGTTCAATTGATTTAAGACATTTCGACCGTCATCATTATACCGGAATGCGACATCATCAAACGTTACTTTACCTGCTACTTGTTGTAATTCTTTCGCATTTTCACGATCTGTAATGTCATACTTTTCATCCATTAATTCAAACATACGGTCCATTGAAGCAACAGATTGCGTTAAAGTAGTTGAAGAATTAACAAGGCGTCGAAGTGGATTATATAAACTATCAATATAGCCGATGAATGCTGCTAGTACACCAAGTGTTAAACTACCATGAATCACTTGATAACCTGCATAACCAATTACGGCTACTGGCGCCATACCTGTAACTGTATTAACAACCATGAATGTTTTCGCATTCCAACGTGTTTGGTCTAAAGCTTTTTCTAAAAAATTGCCATTTGCTTTTTTAAAAACACCTTGTTCATGTTGTTCCAGTGTAAAACTCGTAATGACACTCATTCCTTGAACACGTTCATGTAGATAACTCTGAACACCTGCTAAAGCTTTTGAACGTTCACGCGTTAACGTACGCAATTTTGTAAAGAAGAACTTTACGCTAATAACATAGAATGGCAACGCGATTAACGTTACAAGTGTTAATTTGAAATCCATGTATAACATGATACCAATCGCAATAACAACTGTCACAAGGTCAATCCAGACATTCATTAACCCCGTCACAATAAATTCCTTTGTCTGTTCTACATCATTAATGGTACGAGAGATAACATCTCCTACACGATTATTCGCATAGAATTTCTGACCTAATTTCTGCAAATGTCCATACATATTGGTTCGAATATCATAAAGCACACGGTTACTAATACGCTGTGCAAAATATTGACGGTAATATTCGATTGGTGGACGAACAATAAAGAATAAAAATGCCATGAAAATTATCCACATGAATAATTTTTTTGTCTTTTCATCCGGTGGTAAACCATCATTACTAATAACATCATCAATGATGACTTTAATTAATAACGGTATCGCTAAGGGAATCATGAATTTGATTACACCGAGGATAAAAGCAAATACGATATCCCATTTATACGGTTTTACAAATTTCATGTACCGTTTCATACTATCCATTTGGATCACTTCCTTTAAATTTCACACGACCTATATTGTCGCAAAATTCATTATAAGTTTTATTTCGTAAATAGAAAAGGTTTAAAATTTTCCAGTCGAAATAAAAAAACGTTCTCAGAAACCGAATGGATTTCTAAGACCGTTCTCTCTTCTATGAGACTATGCGTTTTGTTCTTGTCCTTACTACTCTTCTTGCTGTTTAATCTGCTTATAAAATTCATAGCGATTCGTCCAAGCTTCAATAAAGTCCGGTGCAAAAGGTCCCCTTCTTTGTTGAATCCAGTTAATTAATTTGTTCACATTTGCTTTTAAAATACTATCGATAACTGGTGGATAATTCATCTCTTGTTTATGCTGTTCATACTCATCTTCATCTAATAATGTGTATGACATATCGGGAAAAATTTTCACATCCAAATCATAATCAATGTATTTAATCGCATTATGATCAAATACGAATGGCGAACTCATATTGCAGTAATAATAGACACCATCTTCACGCAACATACAAATAATATTAAACCACAGCTCTGTATGGAAATAAGTGATGGAAGGTTCACGCGTCAACCATGTTCTTCCATCTGACTCTGTCACCAATGTGCGCTCGTTTGCACCGATTAAAATCTTCGGTGTACTTTTGAGGACCATTGTTTCCTGCCATACACGATGAATTTGACCGTTATGCTTGTAGCTATGAATTTGTACAATGTCCCCTTCTGCTGGAATTGTCATTTTTAGCCCACCTTTGTGAAACGTAGTCATTTAAAGAACTTCTTTGTAACATTATATCAATGTAGACATTAAACGTGTAGCAAAAAAGTCATGTTCCACTAAAAACTTCAAATTCCTTCTTTTTCTAACATTTTAATTAAAGCTTTTTGGTATGCACGCGATACGATTGTAAAATCTTTTGCATCGGTACAGGTAATGGTAGATGTTCGATTTCATCTAATGTGAACCACTTACCCGACTTCGATTCGCCCTTAACATAGAAAGCTTTTAGATGCCAAACGATGTGTGAGAAGATATGTTTTAGTTCAACTAATTCTTCCTGACCATGTAATTCAATTTCATGTTCTTTTGTATACTGTGCAATGCCTGAATAATCTGCCGTTTGTTCGACCATTGGGAATTGCCACATATTCGCAAGAAGTCCTGTAGCAGGTCTTTGTTCCATACAAATCTGTCCTGCTTCATTTTCAATGACATACACATCATAATGCAATTTTTTCACTTTTGTTTTTTTCACTTTTACAGGTAACTCTGCTGTTCTTCCTTCTGCAAATGCGCCACAATAATCACGAACAGGGCAAAGTAGACATTTCGGAGAAGTAGGCGTACAAACTAATGCTCCTAATTCCATTAATCCCTGATTAAAATCAGATGGATGATCTGGATCAATTAAATCCATTACAGCTTTTTCAAATACTTTTCTTGTTTTCGGTAACGCAATATCATCTTCAATTAATAGCACACGACTTAATACACGCATGACATTCCCATCAACAGCATGTTCAGGAACACCGTACGCGATACTTAAAACAGCACCTGCCGTATAAGGCCCGACACCTTTTAATTTCGAGATTTCATCACGTGTATTTGGTACAATTGATCCGTAAGATTCAACGACTTCACGTACACCTGCTTGTAAATTACGCGCACGTGAATAATATCCTAATCCTTCCCACTGCTTTAATAAGAAGGATTCTTCCGCTTCAGCTAGTACTTCTGGAGTTGGGAACTTTTCTAAAAAATTTTCGTAATAAGGAATGACGGTGTCTACACGCGTTTGTTGTAACATCACCTCTGAAACCCAGATTTTATAAGGGTCCTTCGTTTTTCGCCAAGGTAAATCTCGCTTTTCACGTTGGAACCATTCGACTAAAAATTGTTGAAACTCTTTTTTGTATTGATATGACACTGGGGGCCTCCTTGAATTAAAATAAAGATAAATCGGGTATAGCAACTTTAAAAGGCGATTCGTATTGTAAGGAGTTGAAAAAATGGATACTGGGACTCACTTAGTTATGGGCATTACGATTAGTGGCCTGACATTTGCAGATCCAACCGTTGCAGCAAGTACTGCAACAGCGACAGCGGTTATCGCTGGCGTCATGTTAGGATCACAAGCGCCTGATATTGATACGGTATTAAAGCTTCGCAATAATGCCGTCTACATTCGTCATCATCGAGGGATTACACACTCGATTCCGGCAGTCTTTATTTGGCCTACATTAATCACACTTGTCCTATTACTGTTACTACCAGATGCCAATGTACTTCATCTCTGGTTATGGACTTTTTTTGCAGTCGCCTTACACGTATTTGTAGATATTTTCAATGCTTATGGTACTCAAGCTTTGCGGCCATTCACAAAAAAATGGATTGCGCTTGGGATTATTAATACGTTTGATCCGATTATTTTTGGATTGAATGTAATTGCCATTATGATTTGGGCATTCGGTGCTGATCCTGTCATCACGATGTCGATTTTATATGGCACACTCGTCATTTACTATATCATAAGAACTTGGCTACATCATGCTGTAAAACAAGCTGTTCAAAATACCATTCCAGATGTAAAAGACATCTATTTATCGCCTACACGTTACTTCTTCCAATATCGTGTAGCAGCGAATTCCGATACACATCATTATGTTGCAAGAGCTTATGGACGTTCAATTACTTTGCTCGACAAATTTAAGATCGAGCCACTACCCGAAGAAGAACTTTTCGAAGTTGCTATTCAAGATGAAAATTTAAGAAGTTTTCTATCCTTTTCACCCATCTATCGTTTTGAAATTCGTAAAATCAAAAATAATTTAACCGAAGTGCGGCTAATCGATTTACGCTACCGCAGTAATAATCGCTATCCATTCGTTGCGGTAGCGCAAGTAGACGAACATTTAAAAGTCGTTAATTCTTATACGGGCTGGATTTTCTCAGAAGAAAAATTACGTTCGAAATTAGATTAAAACTAAAAAAGCACAATGTGGATTAAATCTCATTGTGCTTTTTAACTATATAGAAAGAGGTGTTTTCAATCGATTTACTATTTTTAGCAAAAGAACGTTTCCCTTTATTTGCTTTATTCCTTTTTTTATTTTTATTATTGTTAATTACACTCGTTATTATTTTAAAAAATCAAAAGAAACTGTCCAAAGTGTTTGTCATTTGGACGGTCATCGTACTTAGCCTCTGTATCATTTTACTTTCCGTTCTTACACTTCTACTACTTTCTTTCGGTTATAACATGTAAAAAGTGAGATAGCGTATTCGACACGCTACCTCACTTTTTTAATTTAATAAATCTTTGTATTTTGGATTACGCGCTACAAATTCATGTAGTGTCGAACCGTAACTTTCAATCCACTGACGTACCATTTTCTCTGTCATTTCTTCACCCTTATATGAATAACCTGCTCGCGCATAAGTTGATTCAAAATCAGACCATAATAACTCAATCCATGTACGTGCCTTTTCTTCACTTAAATTCTCATTCGATTGTTGCAGTAACTCTGCCAACTCTTGAATTTTTGTTTTCAAGTTAAAAAGCCTCCTTCACATCTACTAACATCGAAATAGGAATCGCTTCGATTTGCTGTTCTCCGCCTAAACGATATCCCCATGCATATACTCCTTTTAAATAATCAATTTTAAAGAATACACCTGGGTCTCCTTGAATACGGTAGATTTCTCCGACTTTAAAATCTTCAGGGTTTAATAAAAAAGCTTGTGCTAAAATCGCTTTACGCTCGTATACTGCAAACTCATTTAGAATACCTAATTGTTCTGCACGACGCGCTTTTTCACGTAATGTCGCAATCAACTCGCGTAATTCAGTTGGTGTCATCTCACTATACTTTTTTTCCATTATTCCTGTTCCCTCTTCTCTATATACTGTTCAATCACTTCAGCTGGAAAACCTTTTTGATACAAAGCTTGCTTAACACGCATACGAAGTTCATAGCCTTCATACTTCTGACTATATTTTCTCCAAACTTTCTCTCCTTGTAAATCAATCAGGCTCGTCCATTCATCTTCTTCTGGTTGAATGACAATCGTTTCAAGTACTTGTTGTACGATTGAAAAACTATATCCTTTTCGCACTAAAAATTCCTGCACTTTTTGTTTAATTTGACTTGGTGTTTTGCGTTGCTCTTGTCGTACTTTTTTCTCCGCAAGCTCCATCGCCATACTCAATTGCTCTTCTTCAGAAAAAGCTTCCACAACTTCTTGTTGTAACTTCGGATCGATTCCTTTTTGTTTTAAATCTTGTAAAATCGCTTTTGGTCCTTTTTTAGATGTGCGTTTTTTCGTTTCTGCGAGGGCTGTCGCATACGTTTCATCATTTAAAAAACCAAGTCGTGTTAATTTTTGAATGGCTTCTTGAATAACTGCCTCACCAAACTCTGCTTTCAGCAACTTCTGATGTACTTCATGCTCACTACGCATTTGATACGCTAAAAAAGATAAGGCCCGATTATAAGCTCGTGATACTTCATCATCAAAGGCAATCTCTCCAACCGCCATCTCATCAAGAGACTTCCCCTTCGTTAGACCGTACTGAATGATAATGGCTTCATCCACACTGAACGCATATTTCTCATCTAAATAAATATTATAGCGTTCTTCATTTCTTTTTTGTCGTGTAATTTTCGTAATCACGCGTGCCACATCATCACCTCCACCCTGCCTCTCATTATACATCTTTTCAACGTGACAACCCAGACCTTTTGATTGCATGTCTAAGTCAAATAAAGGGTACAATAAGGGAAACTAGAAAAAGGAATGATGTATTTTATGAAAATCGTTATTGCAGGTGGTAGTGGATTCGTAGGACAAGGGTTAACTGACTTTTACACGCAACAAGGACATGAGGTCATTATTCTAACTCGTAAACAAAGTCATCGTGTTGGGAATGTACAATACTGTCAGTGGTTACAACCAGATGCAAAACCAAATGAATTACTTGAAAATGCAGATGCCTTTATAAATTTAGCAGGTGTTTCATTAAATGAAGGCCGCTGGACAGATGAACGCAAAGAAGCCATCTTTAAAAGTCGTATGCAAGCGACTACTGAAATCATCCGAATCATTGAAGACCTTGAAAATAAACCAAACGTATTAGTCAACGCAAGTGCAGTCGGTATTTATCCAACATCAAAAGCGGCTGTTTATACCGAGTCTTCTACACAAAAATCAACCGACTTTTTAGGACGTACGGTAAAGAAATGGGAAGAAATCGCAAAACGTGCGGAAGCCTATGGTGTACGAACTGTTTTCACACGTTTCGGTGTCATTCTAGGTTCAGGTGGTGGCGCATTAAAATTAATGGCCATGCCATATGATTTCTATATTGGCGGAAAACTCGGCTCAGGTATGCAGTGGGTATCATGGGTACACATTGATGATGTTGTCGGTGCAATTGATTTCGTTATTTCAGACGATACAATTTCAGGCCCAGTTAATGTAACCGCACCATATCCTGTTCGCATGGAACAATTCGGCAAAACAATCGCTGAAATTAAGCGTAAACCGCATTGGTTCCCGACACCAGCCCCTTTACTAAAAGCAGCGCTCGGTGAAAAAAGTAAGATGGTATTGGAAGGTCAAAATGTAAAACCAACTGTTTTATTAGAACATGGTTATACATTCCATTATCCAAAACTGTATGACGCCCTTTCAAATCTGCTATAATGGAGAAATGATTTTTGATTATGGCAAAAGGACGTGGCACGTATGGCACAAGAAACAATAATGGAAGTCGGCAAACGCATTCCATTGAATATAAAAAAATTAGGGATTAATGGCGAAGGAATTGGTTACTATAAGCGAAATATCGTCTTCATCCCTGGCGCGCTTGTTGGCGAAGAAGTTTACGCTGAAATTACGAAAGTGAGCCGAAACTTCTCAGAAGCAAAAGTATTAAAAGTACAAAAAAAATCCAAGCATCGTGTGACACCACCCTGCCCTGTTTATGAAGCATGTGGTGGTTGTCAGTTGCAACACATGACGTACGACAGTCAACTTGTCGCAAAACGTCATGTAGTATTACAAGCACTTCAAAAATATGTACCGAATCAAGCGAAGAAAATTAACGTGAAGTCAACAATTGGCATGGATGACCCATGGCACTACCGTAATAAAAGTCAATTCCAAGTGAGAAAACCAGGGAAACATGTAATGGCTGGACTATTTGCTGAAAATAGTCATAAATTACTCGACTTAAATGATTGCCCTGTTCAACATGAAATGACGACATTTGTAACGAACAAAACGAAAAAAATCATCGAGGAGTTGGATATTCCAGTTTACGATGGTCGCTCAACAAAAGGTATTATTCGTACAATTGTGGTACGTGTCGGCGTTCGCACAGGTGAAGTTCAACTTGTCATTGTTACAACGCGTAAAAACTTCCCGCAAAAAGAAGAACTGATTGAAAAGTTACAACACATTGATGAGCGTGTTGTATCCATTGTTCAAAATATTAATTCTGAAGATACATCGCTTATTTTCGGTGACGTTACACGTGTATTAGCAGGAAAAGAAACGATTCATGAGGAACTAGGTGAATTTGCATTTGATCTATCTGCACGTGCTTTCTTCCAATTGAACCCAACGCAGACGGTTCATCTATACAATCAAATTAAAAAAGCAGCGGCACTCACTGGTTCAGAAAAAGTTGTCGATGCTTACTGTGGTGTTGGAACAATTGGACTTTGGTTAGCGAAAGATGCGAGCGAAATTCGTGGAATGGATGTTATTCCTGAAAGTATCGATAACGCAAAACAAAATGCTGAAAATCATGGCATTCAACACGCCATCTATAAAACAGGCACTGCTGAAGATTGGTTAGCTCGTTGGCAAAAAGAAGGTTTTGTACCAGATGTCTTAACAGTAGACCCACCACGTACAGGACTTGCACCAAGCTTCATTGATGCCGTTCTAAAAATTAAACCAAAACGCTTTGTCTATACATCATGCAACCCATCAACACTCGCAAAAGACTTAGCACAATTAACGAAAATCTATCACATTGAATACATTCAACCTGTAGATATGTTCCCGCAAACAGCCCACGTTGAAAGCGTGACATTATTGACATTGAGAAAATAAAACTAAAAAGAAGATGGGACATACGTATAAAACACCATCTAATATGTGCATAAGAAAAAACGGAATCACGCTACCATGTGGTTCCGTTTTTTCGTTGCGAACTCTAAATAAGGAAAATGAAATGTTCATCTTCTTTTTATTTATACATATGAAAATGAGATATTATATTGATGACCTATATCCTTTTTGATTTCTTCTGTTAATTCTAATCCAACTTGATTATATTCTCGCTTGTTAAGTTCATATTCAAATGACGATTGATGGAAATTCCCTCCTAATACGGCTTCATATTTTTCTACCCATAACATTAACTTCTCTTTTATTAGTTCTCTTAGTGGAAACTCATCAATATCTAAATTATAACCACAAATACTGCACCATAGTGGATCTGTATAAAAATCTGCTTCTACTTTTATATGTGTTAATCTTTCGCAACTACAAAATTCATTCATATAATCTGCCTTCTTCCTCTATTATATTAAAATGATATTGTCGGTGTTCCTTGATGAAAATATAAGCGCCATTTTTCATGTTCATACTTCCAGATTGAACTGCGATTAGATCGACTTCCATTGTCAATCACCTCGGTTTGATATGTAATGTGAACAATCGTCGGTGCGAGTTGCTGAACAGAAAAATTTTTAATAATAAATGGACATGCCGCCGATCCTTTTGTATCTACGGAATCTAATTGCATCTCTTTATTATAAATACGTCCAGATGTTCCAAATTCAACAAAGTCATTTGATAATAACTCTTTAAAATCATCTGATCGCCCATACATTAATGTTTTTTCAAGGTGTAAAAAATAAGCTACTCTATCTCCCATCACTTTCATCTCCCTGCCTATACTTTCATCTTATTTTATATTAAAAACGTCAATTTTTTTACAAAAAAAGTCTAATAAATCATCACTTTCTCTCTTTCTAAAAGAAAATGCTATTTAAAAACAAAATTTCTTATACCTTCTTTTTCCAAATATGTTGATTTATTTTTTAAGTGAATACATAATAGATATATTGACACATCTTATTAGGAGGTAACTGTGAAGAAAATACTAAATTCAATTTATTGGAAAATTATGCTGAATTCTTTACTCCTTATGCTGATTCCTTGTTTAATCATCGGAATCGTAAGTTTCATCAACGCAAAAAATAGTATGAATGAATTAGGCGAAACGATTGTAAAAAACAGTGTGACCTCGACATTGCAATTGATCGATGGATACAACCAAAAAGTCGAATCAGGTGAGTTATCACTTGAAGAAGCACAGGAAAAAGTGAAAGAAGTAACGATTGGACAAAAGAATGATAAAGGCCTTCGTCCGATTACGAATAAAACAGATTTAGGTGAGAGTGGTTACATCTTCTTCTTAGAAAAAGACGGTATGATGATTGGTCACCCTAATATTGAAGATAAACAGTCATGGGATTTACAAGATAGTAGCGGACAATATTTCATTCGTAATATTATTAAAACGGCTGAAAAAGGTGGCGGTTTTACATCGTATCCATTCCACCTGCCAGATAATATGGATAAAACGGCTGATAAAATTACATACTCAAAAGTCGATCCGAATTGGGGATGGATTGTTGCAGCCAGTTCATACAAAAAAGACTTTAATGCACCTGCGAATCAGTTATTATTAATGATGTCTATTGCTCTTGTCATTTCATTAATTATTGGTTTCTTCTTAACATTACGTTTAGCTCGTACATTCGCTCGTCCTATTCAGAAACTAACAGCTAAATTAAAAGAAATCGCGAGTGGCAATTTATCAATTCCTTTAGATGAAGTAAAACGTGAAGATGAAATCGGTCAATTGAATAATCACTTTAATAGTATGGTAGTTAGTTTAAAACAGCTGATCCAAGATGTTGATACATCCATCGTAGAAATTCGTGATACATCAACGAGTTTAACAGCTATTTCTGAAGAAGCAGCTGCTTCAACAGATGAAATCTCAAATAGTGTTCAAACAATGTCTGAAGGTTCGCATAAACAATTAGCTGACAGCCGATCAACAAAACAAGCGACAGATCATTTAACAGAAGAGATTACAGAACTTCATGAAAAGAACCAGCATATGTTACAAACATCGAATACGATGGAAAAAGCAAATGCGAATGGTTTAACACAACTTTCGATTCTTCAAGAAAAATCGAATGAATCAGCAAAACTGGTACAACATGTGCAAGATGTATTCCACAACCTATCTTCTAAAATGAAAGAAATCGAAAATATTATCACATCGATTAATATGATTTCTGAACAGACGAATTTATTAGCGCTGAATGCTTCAATCGAAGCAGCACGTGCTGGTGAACATGGTAAGGGATTTGCAGTTGTAGCAGAAGAAGTGCGTAAACTAGCTGAGCAAACTGCTTCTTCGACAAAGAGTGTACAAAATACGTTAAAAGGCATTGAAACAGAAACGATGAATGCAAATACTGAAATTAATCGCACAGCTGCAATTGTTCAACAACAAAACGATGCGGTAACACATACAGGTACATCTTTCGAAGAAATTCAAAAAACAGTCGCTTCAATTCAAACAGCCATTACAGAAGTGAACCAAAGTGTGCAACAACTCATGACACAAAAAGACGTCATTGTAACTTCTGTTGACCATAGCGCGCAAATTAGCCAGCATAATGCTGCTGCTACTTCAGAAGTATTTGAGTCGATTGAAGAACAACAAAAAGTTGTTCAAATTGTGGCTGAGTCTGCAACTGATTTATCGGATCAGATTGGCTTATTAAAACAAGCGATTAATCAATTTAAAATTGATTAGCATACAAAAAAGAGGTGGGGAATTTTCCCTACCTCTTTCTTTATACTGCCTTTTTATTTTCTTTACCGAAAATTAATGCGATGAAGAATACGGATAATACAAGTCCTGCAATTAATAAGAGGAAGCTTGCATTCACATATTGTACATACGCACCACCTAAGAATGGTCCTGCTAAACTACCAACACTGAAGAAAATACTACATAGTAAGTTCCCTGTTGGTAATAGCTCTTTCGGTGTTAAATCAGTCATATACGAGATACCGAGAGAGAATACAGAACCACAGAACATACCAGCTAATAAGAAACTAATTAAAATAATCCACTCAGATGATTCGAAAAAGCTACCAAATAAAAACATTAAACCGCCACCACCAAGTGCAATGAGCGATACTTTTCGTCTACCAATGCGATCACCAAGTGTTCCAAGTGGTACTTGTGTTAGAATACCCCCTACTGAAAAAGCAGATAGTGTAAAGGCAAGCATCGATAAATCAAAGTGATTTCTTACTGCATAGACTGGGAAGATGGCATTTAATGAAGATTCTAAAAAGCCATATACAAGCGGTGGTAAAAATGCGACCCACGCGTATTTCATCGCACGTTTATAGCGCACGAATGTGTTTCCATGTTGATTCACTTGAATCGGTTCTGGTTTTTCATTTTTCAAGAAGAAAATTAGTGACCAAGCTGCTAAACATAGTAATGAAGAAACAATGAATGGCAATGCTTCATTAATTTCGACTAATGGAACGAATTGAGGACCAACAGCGAAACCAAGACCGAATGATAAACCGTAAATTGCGACATTCTTCCCTAACTTTTCAACTGGTGCTGTCGTTGTAATCCATGTTTGCGTTGCATAATGAAGTGCATGATCTCCAATCCCGATAACTAATCGTAGAATGAACCAAAATAATACACTCTTCCATAATGGAAATAAAAATAATGAAGCAAATACGAGTGCCCCACCTGTAACGATGACAGGCTTGTAGCCAAAACGACGTAAAGGTTGTTCAACGAATGGTGCAATGAGCAATGTTCCTATATATAAACCTGTGGCATTTAAACCATTGAGTGAGGAAGCAACACCGTCTTTTTCAAAAATGATTGAAATAAGCGGCAATAACATTCCTTGAGAAAAACCCGAAATCGACACGATGATGACTAATATCCAAAAACGTTTTTTTGCAATATCGTTATTTTTCACCAAGTTTCTTCCTTTCTACAGATAAATTTGCTTATAAATTGAAAGCCGAAACATATCGTATCATATTTTAGTCCTAGTAAATATACATTCATGTATAAACGGAAAATTCGGATAATAATGAGCTCTGTTTGGATTTGCTAAAATGTTATAAATCCGTTATTCTAGCAATGAAACGAGGTGTACTGATGGGTAAATCAATTACAAATAAAGATCAGCAAGTAAGCTATTTAAAAGAACGTCTGCAAATTTTCATGGAAGTACTGGACGCAATCGACCCTGAAACGACTGAGTTAGAAGATATCGATCGTTTAATTGCCATGGTAGATGATATCGAAGTAAAAATGGATACATTTAAAAACCGCACGGATTCAGAAGAAAAAGAATAGATAAACGAAACGAGGACAATCGATTACAGTCGAATTGTTCTTTTTTTGTTCACACTTTTCCTGTCTATGTTGCATACAATTTTCTGAAAAAATCACTGCATTTCTATATATTCTCTTTTTCTCCCATCTCAGACACGTTATAATATAAAATGATTCACATAAAACCTTTTGAGGGGGACTTTTTATTATGAATTTACAAAACCTTGAGAATAGCATTTATAAGTTAGTAACAGAAACATCTACTAACTTACCAAAAGACGTTCGTCGTGCTATTAAAAAAGCGAAAGAAGCTGAAAATGCTGGAACTCGTGCTGCAATGAGTTTAGACACAATAGCAAACAATATTTTCATGGCAGATGATAATGTATCACCAATTTGCCAAGATACAGGTCTACCAACATTTAAAATTAAAACACCTGTTGGCGTAAACCAAATCGAAATTAAAGAAATGATTAAAAAAGCAATTGCACAAACAACTGCTGACGCAAAACTACGTCCAAACGCTGTTGATTCATTAACAGGCGCAAATAGCGGTGACAACCTTGGCGAAGGTGTTCCAGTTATCAAGTTTGAACAGTGGGAAAAAGATTACATCGAAATGAAGTTAATCTTAAAAGGCGGCGGCTGTGAGAATAAAAATATTCAATATAGCTTACCAACTGAATTAGAAGGTTTAGGTCGTGCTGGTCGTGACTTAGACGGTATCCGTAAATGTATCTTACACTCAGTTTACCAAGCACAAGGTCAAGGCTGTTCAGCAGGCTTCATCGGTGTTGGAATCGGTGGCGATCGTTCATCTGGATACGATTTAGCAAAAGAACAATTATTCCGTCACGTAGATGATGTGAATCCAAATGAAGACCTTGCGAAATTAGAAGAATATGTTGTTAAAACAGCGAACACATTCGGTATCGGTACAATGGGCTTCGGCGGTGAAGCAACATTACTTGGTTGTAAAATCGGCGTTATGCACCGTATCCCTGCTTCATTCTTCGTATCAGTAGCGTACAACTGTTGGGCATACCGTCGTATGGCTGTTAACATCAACGCTGAAACTGGCGAAATTATGGAATGGCACTACCAAGACGGCGAAAAAATCAGCTTTGAAGAAGAAGCAAAAGCTGAAACAAAACAACAAGGTGAAGTTGTAAAATTAACTGCACCAATTACAGAAGAAAAAATCCGTTCATTAAAAGTTGGAGATGTTGTTCAAATTTCTGGTCGTATGTACACAGGACGCGACGCAATCCACCACCACTTAATGAGCCACGATGCACCAGTTGATTTAGATGGTCAAATCATCTATCACTGTGGTCCTGTAATGGCTAAAGATGAAGATGGTAACTGGACTGTAAAAGCAGCTGGACCAACAACTTCTATTCGTGAAGAACCATACCAAGGCGACATCATGAAAAAATTCGGTATTCGCGCAGTAATGGGTAAAGGCGGCATGGGTCCAAAAACACTTGCAGCATTAAAAGAACATGGCGGCGTATACTTAAATGCAATCGGCGGTGCTGCTCAGTACTATGCTGACTGTATTAAATCAGTAGATGGTGTTGATTTACTTGAATTCGGTATTCCTGAAGCAATGTGGCACTTAGGTGTTGAAGACTTCACAGCGGTAGTTACAATGGATTCTCACGGTAACTCATTACATGCAGATGTTCAAAAATCATCACTTGAAAAATTAGCAGATCACGCTGAACGCGTATTCTAATAAACAAATCGAAGTCGTAACGATTCATTTCGTTACGGCTTTTTTTATATTATTATCTAATCATTAATGATAATCATTCTAATTTAAACCCTCTATCTAATTGATAACCAATGTCATTTTCTCATTTAGTTGACTTTTAACCTCTCTTTATTTATAATAATTATAAATTAATAAAAAGAAATAAGTCGAACTAAAATCATTGATATTTAAGCTTTTAAGTGATTTTATATCCATTTCGATAATGATATCCATTCTCAAGGAGGTAAGAAGAATGACAAAAACAAATGAATCGTTAATTGAGAAAATGAAAATACACCATGAAATGATTGCAGCCCTATTATCAGGTGTACTTATTTTAGTGGCATGGATTCTAAGCAAAAATATTGGCGAGACTACATTAGTAGTTGTTTTATACTTAGCTGCATTCATTATTGGTGGCTTTGCAAAAGCAAAAGAAGGTATTGAGGAGACAATTAAAGAAAAAACCTTAAACGTTGAATTATTGATGATTTTAGCTGCAATTGGCTCAGCAATTATCGGTTATTGGACAGAGGGTGCCATCTTAATCTTCATCTTCGCAGTAAGTGGTGCAATGGAAACTTATGCGATGAACAAAAGCCATAAAGAGATTTCAGCACTAATGGACTTACAACCTGAAGTCGCAAACTTACTATTAGAAGATGGTACAACAAAGCGTGTACAAGTTTCTGAATTACAAGTTGGGGATCGTCTATTCATTAAACCAGGCGAACGTGTGCCAACAGATGGTGTAGTCGTTGAAGGGATTTCAACAATTGATGAATCAGCGATTACAGGTGAATCAATTCCTGTAACAAAACAAATTCAAAACGAAGTATTCTCTGGTACAGTCAACTTAACAAGTACATTAATTGTCGAAATGACAAAACCAAATACAGATTCACTTTTCTCAAAGATTATTGAATTAGTACAATCAGCTCAAAGTGAAAAATCACCTTCTGAACAATTCATCGAACGTTTTGAAGGAACGTATGTCAAAATTGTTTTAGCCGTTGTAGGTCTTATGCTCTTCCTTCCCCACTATTTATTAGATTGGGACTGGAACACAACATTTTATCGCGCGATGGTATTACTAGTTGTTGCTTCTCCATGTGCGCTTGTTGCAGCGATTACACCTGCAACACTATCAGCAATTTCAAGTGGCGCTCGTAGTGGTGTTTTATTCAAAGGTGGTCTACACATCGAACATTTAAGTGCATTGCGTGCTATTGCTTTTGATAAAACAGGAACATTAACACAAGGTAAACCAGTAGTAACAGATTTCGTCACTGCAGATGGATTAGATGAAAAAGAATTGCTTGCGATGTTAGCAGGGATTGAATCACAATCTAATCACCCACTTGCAATCGCAATTACAACGTATGCAGAAGAACAAAATGTATCTACTTTCCGCAAAGCGCAAATTGAAGACATGCCTGGTTGGGGATTAAAAGGAACAATTGATGGCACAGTGTATCAAGTTGGTAAACCTGAATTCGTCGGTTTTGAACGTGTTCATGCATTTAAAAACAATCTAGCAGATCAATTAACAAACGAAGGTAAAACAGTCATCTTCATGGCAAATGATGAAGGGATTGTAGCATTAGTTGCCCTAAAAGATACTGTACGTGAACAGTCAAAACTTGCGATTCAACAGTTGAATGAAATGGGTATTCACACAGTTATGCTAACAGGTGATAACCATAATACAGCTAACGTCATTGCAAAAGAAGCTGGCGTTGAACAAGCGATTGCGGAATGTCTACCGGATACAAAAGTAAAACATGTAAAAGAATTAATGGAAGAATATAAATTCGTTGGTATGGTTGGTGATGGCATTAACGATGCGCCTGCTCTTGCAACAGCAACAACAGGAATTGCGATGGGTGAAGGAACAGATGTAGCACTTGAAACAGCAGATGTCGTACTGATGAAAAATGATTTATCAAAAATTCCTCATGCCATTAAACTAGCACGTAAAATGCAACGAATCGTGAAACAAAATATTATCTTTTCTATTTCTATTATTATGTTATTAGTTATCTCTAACTTCTTGCAAATTGTTAACTTACCACTCGGTGTTATCGGACATGAAGGTAGTACGATTCTAGTTATTCTAAATGGTTTGCGTATGTTACGCACAAAAATTTAATAAAAAAAAAGAGCAACCTCTTTATTTTAGAGGTTGCTCTTTTTCCGTTAAATTGAAGATACTTTTGTTGAAATTTTACCTTTTTCTTCTTGCTTAGATACTTGATCCATTCTTCGCATCTTCTGTTCAGTTCTTCTTTGTGTCGCTACATTTAACTGTCCACCAATCACTAATACAATACCAATAATATAAAGCCATAACATTAAAATAATAATTCCTCCAATACTGCCGTATGTTTTGGAATAATTGGCAAAATTACTGATATAGAATGAAAAACCATATGACACAGCAATCCAAGCAGCAGTGGCAAAAATAGCTCCTGGAATGACACTTTTTAAATATAACGGCATATTCGGTGCCACCCAATAAACAATTATTAATACACTTGCTATTAAAATAGGTGGTAAAATAATTCGGACGTATTGCCAAATTATTAAAAAGTTATCTCCTAATCCAATTTCATTAAACAAAGTTTTTCCAATAGTTTGCCCAAATACAGGTAAGACTAAAGCTACAATAATTAACACAATAAACATCAAGGTTAAAATAAGTGACATTCCTCTAGCAATTAAAAAAGGTCTTGTTTCTTCAATTCCATAAGAGCGATTTAAACTCTTGATAAGTGCATTTACTCCATTGGATGCAGACCATAAAGTCGCAATAATACCAATGGATAATAAACTTCCACTACGCGTATCCAAAACTTCTCTCAATGTGGAACTAATCAGATTATAGGTTTCAGACGGTAACGCTGTTTCTAAAAATACAAAAACTTGTTCTGGACGCAAATTTAAAAATGGAACAAGCGTTAAAATAAAAATAAGTAATGGAAATAATGATAGAAGGAAGAAATAGGCCAGTTGTGCTCCTGAACTTGATACATCTGCTTTTTTTATACCTTCTATTACGCCTTTTATATATCCTTTACGCGTTGTGTAATCGAGTTCATCTACTTCTGTGTCACGTTGTCTCTTTTTCACTTGCATCATTTTTAAACGCTCGAACATTTCAGATGAATGTTTAACTTTTGCCTTCCTCGCCATATAAACCTCCCCCTTCTTAAAGTTTATAGGTGAATGACATCTTCAGCTTTTTTCACATCGTCCACACCTTGATTCGTTACCTCTTTCGCAATTTTTACTTCTTCCGTCAATTTAGGTGTTTCTCTAAATTCAGCAATTTTTTCCAAATAGTAATCTTTATTCTCCATTACCATTTCTACAATGCCCTGCACTTTGCTAAATTTCTCTGTTGCTTTTTGTTTTAGCTCATCACGATTGTAATAGTAATATTGTGCATCTGTTTTTAAGTTCGTTACTTTTTGTACTGCTTTTTCTCGTGTTTCGCGATTCATTAAGCTTACTGCTGCTCCAATTGCTGCTCCCGCTAAAATACCATACACTAATTTTTTTCCCATATTTATCTCCTCCGGTTTTTTATGTATTTCCTAATCCCAATTATAGTACCCTTCTCCTTTGTGAGTAAACCGTTATGCTAGCATACATTCTATTATAACAAATAGTTATAATGTAAATTCATTTTAGGTATTGACAATTTAACAGAATTTTATGAAAATAGTTATATGCTTTAATTTTTCCATTTTAAAGAAAAATTACATTTTTAGGGGGTAATTCAATGGGGGCTTTGGGAGATAAGTTAAATGCATTTTTAGGCGAGGTTTCAGGCGTGTTATGGGGGATACCGCTAATCGTCTTAATTTTAGGGACAGGGATCTACTTAACAATTCGTATTGGTTTTTTACAAATTCGTTTGTTACCAACTGCTTTAAAATTAGTATTTTCAAAAAACCATGACAAATCGGCTGAAGGGGATATTTCACAATTCCAAGCACTGACGACAGCTTTAGCTGCGACAGTTGGAACAGGTAATATTGTCGGGGTAGCCACTGCTGTTATTCTAGGGGGACCAGGAGCAATTTTCTGGATGTGGGTAGCTGCAATATTAGGTATGGCAACAAAATACGGTGAGGCACTATTAGCCGTAAAATATCGTGTGAAAGATGAAAAAGGACAAATGGCTGGCGGACCGATGTACTATTTAGAGCGTGGTCTAAAGCAAAAATGGCTAGCTGTTCTATTCGCTTTCTTCGGTGTTATCGCATCATTTGGTATCGGTAATGGTACACAATCGAACTCAGTTGCTGGTGTTGTAAGTAACACGTTCAACGTTGCGCCTTGGATTACAGGTATTGTATTAACCATTGTTGTAGGGTTAGTTATTTTAGGTGGTATTTCATCAATCGGTAGCGTAACAGCTGTATTTGTACCGGTTATGGCAATTTTCTATTTACTTGCTGGTTTAATTGTAATCTTTACGAACATTACAGATGTACCCGCTGCTTTTGGTATTATTTTTAAAGATGCATTTTCATTCTCTGCTGCTGGTGGTGGTGCTGTCGGTGCTGCGATTCGTTACGGGGTTGCACGTGGGATTTTCTCAAACGAAGCTGGTCTTGGTTCTGCACCAATCGCTGCTGCTGCTGCAAAAACAGACTTACCAGGTCGTCAAGCTTTAATCTCGATGACACAAGTATTCTTAGATACCATCTTAATCTGTTCAATTACAGGTTTAACAATCGTTATGTCAGGTGTTTATACAAATAAAGATATGGCAGCGAACGAATTAACAACTGCTGCATTTGATACATTCCTAGGCGCATGGGGTCCATATGTTGTAGCAATCGGTCTTGTATTCTTTGCTTCTTCAACAATTATGGGTTGGGCTTACTATGGTGAGAAGTGTCTACAATATCTTGTAAAGACACCAATCGCTGGGACAATATATCGTATCATCTTCGTATTATTTGTTTATGTAGGTGCAACATCATCTCTTGATCTTGTATGGACATTCTCGGATGTAGCGAACGGCTTAATGGCAATTCCTAACTTAATCGGTCTTGTCGGTTTATCAGGTGTTATTGTAGCTGAAACACGTATTATTCAAAAAACATTAAAAGAAGAAAAATTAGCATTACGTGCTAGTAAATCTTAAATCAAATTGTCATTGACAATTGTCTGTATGAATGGAATTATAAAAGGTAACCAACTTTGAAAGGTAGGGGTTCCTTTTGGATTTAACAACACCATCTACAGAAAATATTCACTTCATGATTGAAGCGATTAAAGAAAAATTACGCATGGTCAATGCAGATGCCATGAAGCCTGAAAACTTCGACACAGAGAGTTACGAAGATCTTGTGTACTTATATGAATTAGTACATAAGCGTGATGCTTTTAGTCCAAGTGAAATGCAAGCAATCGTAGCAGAACTTGGTTCACTGCGTAAATAAGCAAAAGAAGTGCTTTGGGATTTTCCCATTGTACTTCTTTTTTTATGTACTATATCTAACCAATAAAAAGAGGCTGGATTTTACTCCACCCTCTTTTTCTATTTACTATTTGTTTGTTCATATGATGAACCATCTTCTTTTACTAAAGGCTGCACAAGAACCTCTACACGACGGTTTTTAGCTTTTCCCTCTGCTGTATCATTCGATGCGACAGGATTGTTCTCACCATATCCTTTGGCGCTGAAATAAGCAGGATCTAGTTCTTTATTCGAATTTACAAGTAAGGTTAAAAAGTTTACTGCACGAATTGCACTCAACTCCCAGTTTGAAGAAAACTGACTACCCGTAGTTGGTACTGTATCTGTATAACCTGACACGACAACCGAACGTTTTGGTTTTAAATTAAGTACTTTCGCCAAATCTTTTGCAATATATTCATACTTAGATGAGATGACCGCCTGACCTGGATCAAATAGAACACTTGCTTTAATCGTAATGAGTAGACCATCTTCTGTCATCTTTGTATCGAATTTTCCTTCTAATTCTTTACTTGCGATATATTGTTCCACATCTGTTTCAATTTCTTTTAACTGACGTTGGTCTTCTTGATACGCACTTAATGTTTCACTATTTGGCGTATCTGTTTCGACAGGTGATGGATTATCCATAACGCCTGAACCACCATCAAATACTGTACTAAATACAGCGGATAATTGTGATAACTTCTTCACATCAACAGATGAAGATGCAAACAATACAATAAAGAGTGCTAGTAATAGCGTTAAAATATCTGCATATGGAATTAGCCAAGACTCTGGAATATGTTCCTCATGTTTTTTATGTTTTTTAGCTTTCTTTGCCAAGGCCATCCGCCCCGCTTTCGCCAATTATTTTAGCACGTTCACTTTTCGGTAAGTATGATGCCAATTTTTGTTCGATTACGCGAGGAGCCTCCCCTTCTAATACTGAAAGGATACCTTCTATAATCATCATCTTCTGTTTTACTTCAACAGCTGACTTTCGCTTTAATTTATTTGCGAATGGATGCCATAATACATAACCTGTAAAAATACCGAGTAATGTTGCAACGAAGGCAGCTGAAATCGCTAAACCCAATTTTTCAACATCATCTAATTCTTTTAATGCTGCAATCAGACCAATTACAGCCCCTAATACACCTAGTGTCGGCGCATAAGTACCTGCTTGTGTGAAGATTTGCGCTCCTGCACTATGACGTTCTTCCATTGATTCTACTTCTTCTGTTAACACATCGCGTATGTAATCTGCATTTTGACCATCAATTGCTAATGTTAAACCATTTTTAAGGAATGAATCGTCTACTTCATCCACTTTACTCTCTAAGGCAAGCAAACCTTCTCGACGAGCTAAATCTGCCCAACTTGAGAATAATTGAATAATTTCTAAATCACTTACTAATTTTTTATCCTTAAATAAAACACCAAATAATTTTGGTATGCGCTTTAGCTCACTCATTGGGAAGGCAATTACAACAGTAGCAATCGTTCCTAAAATGATAATAAAGAGCGCCGCTGGATTAAGTAAGGCATCCGGTGTTACACCCTTAAAGAACATCCCTACAATAAGAGAGACAAGTCCAAGTATAATCCCTATAACTGATGATATATCCATTTCAGAACCTCCAAAGTCGTCATTCTTCTTTATATTTCGGTGTAAATTCTTAAATCTTAATAAACATCTACTACATTCATTGGATATTTCATGAAAATTTCTATGTACAAACGTTCACTGCCAAATTACATATAATAGAGTGTTTAGTACCAGTTGTTATTATTCTTTTGATTTTATATGTTTAACTTGATTCGTTACCCGAAATAGTTGAAAATAGAATAGAAGTTTCTATTAATTCTATATTAACAAAGGATGGGTTTAAATGTTACGTTTTCAAGAAAAATTAGAAAATTATGCAGAACTTTTAATTCGTGTTGGATCAAATCTTCAACCAGATCAATATCTATTTATTGATGTGACAGTTGAGAATACAGAGCTTGCTCAAGCATTAGCTAAAAAAGCATATGAAGCAGGCGCAAAACAAGTATTTGTACATTATGATGATGATGTTATTAGTCGTTTACATTTTGAACATGCACCACTTGAAGAATTCAATCACTTCCCTATTTGGCAAACAGTTGAAAAAGAATGGCTAGCTGAACATGGGGCTGCTTTTATTAAAGTAAAATCATCTAGTCCTGACTTATTAAAAGGTATTATGCCAGAAAAAATTGCGGCATTCCAAAAAGCTGCAGGTCAAGGATTAGAAAAATATCGTCAAGCTTCACAAGCAAACAAAATTAGTTGGACTGTCGCTGCAGCACCTTCAAAAGACTGGGCTGCTATGATGTTTGCCGACTTACCAACTGAAGAACAAGTTCCTGCTCTATGGGAAGCTATTTTTAAAGCGACACGCGCTGACTTAGAACAACCTGTTGAAGCTTGGCAAGCACATGATGAACAGCTTAGTACGAAGGTAGATGAATTGAATCGTTATCACTTCCACAAGCTTCACTACACAGCACCTGGTACTGATTTAACAATCGAATTACCTGAACACCATATTTGGAGCGGTGGCGGTAGTAAGAATGAAGCTGGTTTTGATTTTATGGCGAATATCCCAACTGAAGAAGTTTTCACAGCGCCTTTTAAAGACGGTGTAGATGGCTATGTAAGCAGTACGAAACCATTAAGCTACGGTGGAACAATTATTGACAACTTTAAAATTACTTTTGAAAATGGTCGTATTGTAGATATATCAGCTGAACAAGGTGAGCAAGTATTAGAGGATTTAGTTGCAACAGATGAAGGATCTCACTTCTTAGGTGAAGTAGCACTTGTACCACATGATTCACCTATTTCAAACTCTGGTCTCCTTTACTACAACACACTATTCGATGAGAATGCTTCAAACCATTTAGCGATTGGTAGTGCCTATGCTTTTTGTGTAGAAAACGGAACAGAAATGTCACAAGAAGAACTCGCAAAAGCAGGATTAAATCGCAGTATGACACATGTCGACTTTATGATTGGTTCTGGTGATATGCAGATTGATGGTATTACAAAAGATGGTGAACGTATTCCTGTATTCCGTAACGGAAATTGGGCATTTTAATCTCTAGTGGAAACATTTAAAAGAACGTTTCGTCTTTAAGACGAGGCGTTTTTTTATATGACATCATAAAAAAGCAATTTTTTATTAAAATGTAGGATAAATATTTTTTCTTCTTCTAACACATTTAGCGCATTTTAAAAGATTAAATAGTAGACTTTTATCCTAATAAAAGCCTTTACATATTGATATATCAACAACTCTATTTTTATTTCCTTTTTTATCCTTCATATTTAAACTATCATTCCCTTTTTTCTTCATTTATACTATTAAAACGACTGATTTGTTATTTTTTTATCATATTAGATATTTATATAAAGCTAGAGGAGGCGTTGTTTGATGTTTACATCTTCAGCTCTTGGAATTGATTTAGGTACAGCGAACACATTAGTGTACGTAAAAAATAAAGGTATTATTTTGAATGAGCCATCTGTCGTGGCTGTCAATACAACGACAAAACAAGTAATTGCGATTGGTCATGAAGCCAAAGCAATGATTGGAAAAACACCACCGAATATTACAGTATGTCATCCACTTAAAGATGGTGTCATTGCAGATTTTGATATGGCAACTGCTCTTTTAAAAACGATTTTAGATCGCGTCTTTAAAGACAAAGGACGATTTAAAAAACCGAACATCGTTATTTGTGCACCTTCTGGGGCAACATCGATTGAGCGTTTAGCTATTCAGGATGCTGCACGCCAATGTGGAGCTAAAGAGGCATTTTTAATTGATGAACCTGTTGCTGCAGCTATTGGGGCAGAGTTACCTGTAAACGAGCCTACAGCGAGCGCAATTGTTGATTTAGGCGGTGGTACAACTGAAGTTGGAATCATCTCATTAGGTGGTATTGTAACAACGGCAACTGCCAAAATTGGTGGCGACTCAATTAACGATGATATCATTCACTATCTACGCAAAGAATTCAATTTATTAATTGGTGCTAAAACTGCTGAAGAAATCAAAATTGAGATTGGGCATGCACCAATTGAACATGCAGTAGCACAAATGACCGTAACAGGACGTGACTTAGTCACAGGATTACCACGTAGTATTACAATTGATTCGATGCAGCTACAAGATTGCTTATCTGAAACATTCCAAGCGATTTTAGAACTGATTCGTCGTACTCTAGAATCTTGTCCACCAGAACTTGCTGGTGATATTGTAGAACGTGGTATCGTTCTTGCTGGCGGGACATCTTTACTACAAGGATTAGATGAATGGTTAGCAAATGAACTATTTATTCCAGTTTACAGAGCACAATCTCCTCTTGAAGCGGTTGCGATTGGTACAGGTCTCTCAACAGAAACACTACATTACCTTAAATAATCGTTCTTTTTATGCATTTTTACCATAAACGTTTAATTTTTTACTTTTTTTAGATAAAATTAAATGTGGGAGGGGAGTTTGTAATGAGAAAATTAGATGAGATTTTAGAGTTTAACAAAAAGTTTGTAGAAAACCAAGATTATGTATCATATGTATCGGATGTAGTACCGAATAAAAAGTTAGCAATTGTAACTTGTATGGATGCACGCTTAATTGAATTATTACAAAAAGCAATCAACATTAAAAATGGTGATGCGAAAATGATCAAAACAGCGGGGGCACAAATTAATAATCCATTCGGCAGTATCATGCGAAGTGTACTAGTTGCAGTCTATGCTTTAAAAGCAGAGGAAGTACTTGTAGTTGGACACAAAAACTGTGGTATGAATTCAATGGATCCATCAAAAGTTATCAACGAAATTAAATCACGTGGGGTAGATGACAAAACGTTTGAAATCATCTCACATACAGGAATTGATGTTGAGGATTGGTTAAAAGGCTTCACTGATTTAGAAGAAGAAGTGAAACGCAGCGTAAATGTTGTACGTAATCATCCTTTAGTCACAAAAGATGTACCTGTACATGGTTTAATCATTGATCCAAAAACAGGCGAACTTGAACTTGTAACAAACGGTTACGACCTATAATAATAAAAAGAACCGCTGCCTTGATAAGACAGCGGTTCTTTTTTAAAATTTCTTTTTAAATTGTCTTTTCCACTTATACCAAAGTGTCTTACCTTTTCAATGTTCCTCTGCGAGCTTCGCATATAGATAATGATCTACCCATACACCATTAATATAAAGTAATTGTTTTAACAATCCTTCACGTTGATAACCGACTTTTTCTAGCACACGATAAGACCCTTCATTTGCTGGCGATACATAGGCTTCAATTCTATGTAAATCCAAATTTTCAAAGCCGAATTTTGTAATACATTCCACCGCTTCTGTTGTAATTCCTTTACGAGTAAAGCGCTCATCTAAGGAATAACCGATGAACGCACTCGAAAAAGGCAAGCGCTTAATGGAATAAATCGATATATGACCGATTAACTCTTTCGTATTTTTAAGGAAGATTCCAAAACTATACTCTCGACGCATATTCATTTGATGCATCGAATCGTTAATTCGCTTCAATTGAAAATTCTTCGTGTAATATTCAGGACTATGAAGTGGCTCATGGATGGACCAAAATCGCTTATTTTGTACAACTAGGTTTGTTAATGCTTCCGCATCTTCTTCAATTAATACGCGATATATACAGCGTTCGCTCTCTAAGTAAAGCATGCCACATCATCTCTCTCTACACAATTTCATCAGCTTTTAACTAAAAAACTATTTCTCATCTGGGTAATCAATCTCAATTCCCATACTTTTAATTTTCGATTCACAATGCTTAATTGTTTCTTTTAATACTTTGATTCTTGCATATTCTTTATCATTACCTGCAACTAAAATCCATGGTGCATTCGGATGATCTGTTTTAGCAAACATATCATTTGCTGCTTGAACATACTGAGGCCATTTTTTACGATTGCGCCAATCTTCATCTGTTAGCTTCCAAGATTTATATGGATCCTTCTCACGTGCATTAAAACGATTCAATTGTTCTTCCTCTGTGATTTGTAGCCAGAACTTCAAAATAATATAGTGATCATCTGTCAGTACACGCTCGAACTCATTAATCTCACGGTAAGCACGTGTCCATTCAGCTTCCGTTGCAAAACCTTCAATTCGCTCTACTAATACACGACCATACCAACTACGGTCAAAAATACCGATACTTCCTCTAAACGGTAGCTTACGCCAGAAACGTTGTAAGTAGTTGTGACGTAATTCGTGTGGCTTTGGAGCAGAAATTGGATGTACAACATAACCACGCGGATCTAATCGTTCAATCAAGCGCTTAATCGCGCCACCCTTTCCAGCTGCGTCCATTCCTTCAAAGGCAATAATTAAACCGATATTATTACGATGCAACGTCTGTTGTAACGTTAACATTTTTAGCTGTAATTTTTTTAATTCTTTTTTATACGACTTCTTACTATTAAACTTCTTATCCATATTTAATTCTTCTAAAGATTGAGTCATGTAAACACTCCTTTTCCTGAATCTGATTATATATACCCTTTTTTTATGAAACGTTCACCAAATTGAAAATGATTGCACTATGAAAGACGTGTATAATGATAGTTAGTATTTTTAAATACGAAAAATCTTGATGAGGAGGAGATCTTTTGGGCAGACTATTGTTAATGACAATCAGTTTTTTAGCAATGATGATTGTCAGCGTATCTGCTGCCATTCTTCCATTCAATGGTCAAACGACAGTGGATGTTGCAAATAGCTATACCATTCTAGCTTATCCATCCGACTATGTCTTTTATGTAGTGGCACTCATCTATCTCTCTATATTATATTGGATTTACAAACAATGGCAAATGTTTGCAAAGAAACAATTTGCGATTACACATGTACAAAGTTTTTTATTTACAATTAGTATGGTCCTTTCAATCGTTTGGATTTATTACTGGCAAAATAGTCAGTTCATCATCGCATGTATGATACTCGTATTCAGTACACTTGCACTTGCAGGTATGTATTTATTACTACCTGAAAAGAATACGATGACCACACGCCTACCTATATCACTTTATTTAGCATGGCTCGTATTACTTATTATGTTCAATTTAGCAATCTTACTTGTTGCAGCACGTTGGGATGGTTTTGGATTAAGTCAACCGCTATGGGCCGTCATCTTATTGACTGTCTTTGTAGCCATTGCACTTCACATCCGCTTTCATCATTACGATCCTTACTTCCCGATTCTATTCATCTGGTTCTATTTAGGAATTGCTGTACAAAATAACTTTGAGGAATTATTAGTAACAACAGCTGCATTATTTTTAAGTGGTGTATTACTTGCTGGTATTCTATTTATGCGTAAAAAGCCAAGAACAATCTATTAACATGTTTTACACTATAGAAAAGAGGAGAACGAAAAAATCGTTCTCCTCTTTTTATTAATCAATTTTTGTTGTTAAAATCGGGCCATTTTTTGTCACGATTACTGTATGCTCTAGTTGTGCTACAAATGATTTATCTGGTGTTAAAAACGCCCAACCATCTGTACCTTCAATAATATTTTCAGCTGCTTGTGAGATGAATGGTTCTACTGCGAAAACCATACCTTCTTTCATTAAAGTAGCGTCCCATGCATCATAATAGTTCAATACATATTGTGGTTCTTCATGTAATGAGTGTCCTACACCATGACCTGTTAGGTTCATAATTACTTTTAAACCATTATCATGCGCTTCACGTTCTACAGCTTTACCAATTTGATTCAATTTAGAACCTGGTTTAACCTTTGTCATAGCACGATCAAAAGCTGACTGTGCTACATCACATAATTTTTGTAATTCTGGCTTTTCAGCATCACCTACGATAAATGAAATACCTGTATCTGCATAAAAACCATCCACATGACCCGATACATCAATATTAATCATATCGCCTTCTTTTAGAGGTGTATCGTTTGGAATGCCATGTGCTACGACCTCGTTTACACTAATACATGTGAAACCTGGGAAGTCATATTCTGCTTTTGGTCCAGATACTGCACCTTTTTCTTCAAATAGTTTACCAGCTAATTCATCTAGCTCTTTTGTTGTAACGCCTGGTTTTGTCGCAGCTTTCATTGCCTCGCGAATTTCTGCCATGGCACGACCCGCTTTTAATAACGCATCGATTTCTTGTTGAGTTGTTGCAATCATGTATAACGGTCCCTTCTATATAAAATTCTACTCTTAACTATATCATAATTTTTGTAGATACATATAAAAAGTCTATGCATTCTTTCATACATTCAGTAAAAGTTTTTATTTAGGTGGATATATATATAATAAAAAACGTAACGATTTCTTAGTCGCTACGTTTTTATTCTTAATACGTCTTTTGAACGAATAACTTAGGTGCTGCTCTAAACAATAGATAAATCACGACAGCTGTTAAAATAATAGCTGGAATCATATACGAGCTATTATAAACAACAGAATAAATCCATGGGTTTTGGTCGCCCGCATAACTTGCGAAGAATACTGCGCCTGCTACTGTATGTGAAATCAGTCGTAGGATTCCACCAATTGCTGTACCCACTAAAATCCAGCCAAGCATTGCGCCATCTTTTTTCTGTTTTGAAGCACGAATAACCATCGGACGGAAAACTCCAGCAATCCCGACAATTGTGAACGCAAAGAAGTAATCTAAAAATCCTTGTAATGGGGTTAAAATACTTGCACCTGTTAAAACTTGTAGTACCCCTACAATAAGACCTGTCGCAAGCCCTGGTAATGTTCCCCAACGCATCGCCATCAATACGATTGGTACCATAACTAAACTAATGGAACCACCCTGTGCCCAAATCGAAAACGATAGTTTGTCTAAAATAAAACCAATCGCCGCAAAAATGGCCACCTCAATCATCATTAATAATCTTTGTTTGTTCATCTTTATGAACCTCCATTGATTTGATGTCTTACACAATTCCTGTGGTAATCTAGATAAAAAAAACGACATCAGGACAGAGCCTGACATCGTTATATGTCGGTTTCTATCCACATTCCTACGCAAGTGTTAACTTACAGGTTCGAAGGGTTGGAGTCGAAACTCTCTCTCAGCACGTATGCACCCCTTGTGGTTTACATCATTATTTTTGAACACTCTCATTCTACTGAATTTAACGAAATATAGCAATAGCATGAAACGATTTCCATTTTTATACGTATATAAGTTATTATGAACAAAAGGGAGGGTTATCATGGAACAGAATAATCGTATTTTATCATCACTTTGTTACTTCAGTATTTTCTTTGCAGGCTTTATTTTACCGCTGATTGTTATGCTCGTTGTAAAAGATCGTGATGTAAAAAAACACGCAACACATGCACTTATTTCTCACTTGTTACTTTATGTTCCTGCAGTTATTTTCTTTATTATTTTAGCAACAATGGGTATCTTTGCATCAGCTGAAATGAGTGATTCAACAGGTGCTGCACTTGGTATAGGTGTCATTATTTTCATCATTTTCATGGCTTTATTCTCATTGGCGATTGTCATTTGGAATATCGTTCGCGGCATTCAAGTATTAAACCAAAAAAGTACAACTATGTAAGAAAAAGAAGCAGCTGAGATAATTCTCATACTGCTTCTTTTGTTATTTACTGAGTGTATTTGTAATGTCGTAGTCTGCCATTTTCTCTGTTAACCAACTTGAATATTGTGCGCTAATTTGCGCTTCAATATACGCTTCTTTTACTTTGTCTTTGACCTCTTCATACTTCGCTGTTTTTGCATCGACTGTACCTGTTACTTTGATAATATGGTAACCATAATCTGTTTTGATTGGGTCACTAATATCACCTTTTTTCATGCTGAAAGCTTGTGTCGCAAATTCTTCCACCATTTCTGATTTCGTAAAGTAGCCTAAGTCGCCACCTTTACTTTTCGTGGCAGTATCAGTTGAATATTTCTTCGCCAATTTTGCAAAGTCACCACCTGCATCTAACTCTTTTTTGATTTTTGTCGCAGTTGCTTTTTTCTCTACAAGAATGTGACTTGCCTTCACTTGCGCTGCTGTATCGAATGTAGATTGATTTTCTTTTAGATAAGCTTTTAATGTTTCGTCAGATGTATCTAAATCCTTCTCAATCATTTTAGATGCGAGTACATACGTTTTTAAATTCGCTTTAAAATCAGATTTAGACATGTTATTTGATTCAAGTGCTGATTCAAGTGCATCTGCTCCGCCATATTGTGTTTCGACTTTTTTATATTGTGCATCTACTTCTGCATCACTTGCTGTTACTTTTTGTTTTTCTGCTTCAAGTGTAATTACTTGATCTTGAATTAATGTTTCAAGCGCTGCACTACCATATTGTTTATTTAAAACATTATTCAGTTGCTGTTGTGTAATTTTCGTATCGCCTACTTTTGCGACATATCCTGTTTTGGCTGTTGCATAATATACACCACTTCCAACAACTAAAACAAAGATGATAGCGATTGCCCAGATCATTCTCTTTTTCATCTATTTGACACTCCTTATTTTTGAACTATCTTCACTATAAAGAAGGAATGTGTCAACGAGACGTCATGCTTCATTTCTTTTCAGTTCAATCACAAAACACGTACCTTGTTCATCGCTATGCACTAAACGTAAGTCACCTTGCATCGACTGAGCCATCATTTTACTAAGTGGTAATCCCAACCCTAATCCACGAATTGCATATTTTTTATTTTCCCCTCGATAAAAGCGGTCAAAAATAAATGGTTGTTCTTCTTTTGGAATACCACTTCCCTCGTCTTGAACAAAAATACGCACTTTTTCTTTATCTGCTTGTAGACGAATATGAATCTGACCTTGTTCATGCATTGCTTGTGCTGCATTCGTCCATAAATTCGTACAAATCTGTTGGAAACGTATAGGATCAATTGAGAGGTGAATTGGTTCTACATGTTCATCTAATGTAATCTGAACTTCTTCAAACTCTTGTGTAGTTTGCCATTGTTTCATTGTATTTTCTACATACGAATTGATTTCTTTTGTTTCAAATTTAAGTGGGATGGCATTGACTGCAAACGAGTTAAAAGCAAGTAAGTCACCTACCATCGTTTTCATTTTCTTCGTTTCGACCATTGCCATCTGTACAAATTCACGTGCTTCCTCTCCAGTCACAACACCGTCTTTTAATGCTTGAAGTAAGCCGTCAATTGCTGTTACAGGCGTTTTTAATTCATGCGTTACACCTGCTAAAAGCTCTGTACGCATCGCTTCAAGTTGTTCAAGACGATTCGCCATCTCAGTAAATGATGTGACAAGTTCATATACTTCTCGTTCCTTTGGATGATCTGGCAGAGAGATAGCATAATTCCCTTCTTGAATTTGCTTGGCTGCTACAGCTACCTCCCGAATTGGACGAACTAATCGAGAAGTTAAATAATAGATAGCTCCAAGTCCAATGAGTGCAAGTGCTCCAATCATTAGTGCTAGTTGACCATATGCTTGATTCGAGCGCGTCATCATTTTTTCATCTTCCATAACAACAACCCAGCCTACATGCTTCTCATCCATTTCTACTTTTTTCTTCACCATATAGTAGGTTTGCGATATACCATCTAAGTCTTTTAGTGTCTGTTTTTCATCTGAAGAAGTTAGTACCTCTTTTGGAATTTTGGTAATTTTTGGTCCCATAGCACGTTCATTTAGTACATCCCCGTCTGTATTTGTTATATAGACTTTTGGTTTTATATCTTGTCTTGAGAACTTCTCAGGATCGCCAATAAAACGATTCGGCACATCATTTGTTGGATTCTCTACATCTGTTAATTGGTTTGTTATTTGTTCTGCTAGTACTTCCATTGTATCCATGCGATACGATACATTCGTATGACGAATCCACATGGCTGAAATAAATGCCACAATCGCTAAGCCAATGAGTAATACGAGTAAATAACGCGTCATCCAATACGTTTGTAGTGAGATACGTTTACGATTTTTGAACACGTAGTTGATACCCCAATCCTCGCAGTGTACGGATTTCACCCTCATCAGCTGCCCACGCTTGTAACGCTTTACGCAGTCTTTTAATAGATAAGTCAACTGCTCTGTCACTTCCATCGTAGTTCCAGCCCCACACATTCTCTAATAATTGATCACGTGTGAATGTTTGATTTGGATGTTCTGCTAAAAATAATAGTACGGATAAGTCACGTGGCGTGAGTGTCACTTCTTCTCCGTGCAGGTGAACTTGATGCGCTGTTGAATCAATTTGTAAAGCTCCAAACTGCTTCACTGCATGTTGTGGTTGATTCACGCGTCTTAACACGGCTTTAATCCGCGCTACCACTTCCTCTGCTTCAAAAGGCTTGGCAATGTAGTCATCTGCGCCACCATTTAAACCATCTAATTTAAAATGTGTGTCACCAAGTGCAGTCAACATAATCACAGGTGTTTGTGACTGCTCACGAATTTCTTTTAAAATTGTCCAACCATCTTTTCCTGGTAACATCACATCAAGTAATACAAGGTCTGGTTGAAAACGTTCAAATATAAAAAAAACTTCACTACCTGTAAAGACTTGTTCTGTTTCAAAACCTGCTTTACGTAAATAAACCTTTAACACTTGGCTAATGGCTTGGTCATCTTCAACAATTAATACTTTCATGTTCATTCGCTCCTCATTTATTCACGTATGCTTATTTTACCCTGTTTATACGTCAACTAGATGTCTACGAATAGATAAAACATTTCGCTTTTCTTTTTAGAGTGCGCAACGAAAAACTGGAACCGCGCCACAACACGGTTCCAGTTTTTCTTATACTCATATCAAATGGTGTGTTTACACCTATAACCTAAACTATTGTTTCTATTTATTTAAAATGCCCAATTTCCTTTACGGAAGATTGGTTCAACTGTACCATCTGCCAAAATACCATCAATATCCATCTCACCGCTACCAATCATGAAATCTTCGTGTGTAATCGATGAGTTAATACCATGTGCGTCTAGTTCAGCCTCAGATAATTCGCTTCCACCTTCATAGCATGTTGGATATGCTGCACCAACAGCTAAATGATTTGAAGCATTCTCATCGAATAATGTGTTGTAATATAAAATATTTGATGCAGAAATAGGTGATTCATGCGGTACAAGTGCTACTTCACCAAGATATTTTGAACCTTCATCTGAAGAAATCATCTCTTGTAATAAGTCTTGTCCAATCTCTGCTTCTGCTTTGACAATGACACCATCTTCAAATGCCAGTGTAAATTTATCAATAATATTTCCTTGATATACAAGTGGTTTTGTATTCGATACATAGCCATTCACACCATACTTAGAAGGTAATGTATAGACTTCTTCTGTTGGCATATTCGCTACAAATTCTGTTTTTTCTGGTGTACGACTTGAACCAGTTTGCCAAATATGTTTTTCAGGTAATTCAATCCATAAATCTGTTCCTGGTGCTGTATAGTGTAATTTTGTATAGCGTTTGGCATTTAATAAATCTGCACGTGCATGTAATTTAATCAGATGTTCTTCCCAATTTAGTACTGCATCACCTTCACCAATTCGAACTGTTTTGAAGATGGCCTCCCAAAGTGCTGGGACTTGCTCTTCTTCTGGTAAGTGAGGGAATACTTTTTTCGCCCAAGCTTTTGAAGGAATGGCGATAATTGACCATGCAATTTTGTCGTTCATTACAGCATCACGATAGTTTTCAAGTGCCTTACCTGCTGCTTTTTGATGTGTTGATAATTTATTCACAGGAACACCTGTTAATAAGTCTGGATCAGCTGCATCAATCCACAGTAATGCACCTTTACGCTCGATTAATTCATCGCGTTGTTCTGCAATCCAGCGTGGATATTTTTCAAATTCTTCTTCAGGCGCATAATCAAATAATGCGCGATCAATTGCTTCATCTGAAAAATTAACAGTTACACGTGCTGCCCCTGCTTCATACGCTTTTTTCACAACCATACGTGTAAACTCAACTGTATCTGTTGAAGTATTAATTAAAAGTGTTTGCCCCTTTTGAACGTTTGCGCCTACTTTTACAGCTAATTCTGCAAATTGCGCTAATTTTTCTTCAAAACTCATCTCATCATACCCCTTTATTTACTTATTTTTTCTTGCTTGAAAATTTTCTTCCACCTTGATTATACGGTTTTTTTGAACCATTTGCTTGTTTGGAATCACGATTGCCACCATTACCACCACGACGGTTCTGTTGTTTACGACGTAATTCTTCTGGTTTACGTGAAGCATGTGGATATTCACCCTTACCATCCATCAGCTGTCCACCTTTTAAAATACGTTCAGTCGGACGGTCTTCTAGTTCACGTGTATATTGTTTATATTCTTTTTCTTCGAATGAAGTAAGAAGTGTTAAAACTTCACCACTCTTACCTGCACGACCTGTACGGCCTGAACGGTGTAAATATTGTTCACGGTTATGTGGCACATCCACATGAATCACATGTGATAAGCCCATAATATCTAAACCACGTGCCGCCACATCTGTTGCAATTAGAATACGGATTTTTCCTTTACGGAATGCTTCAAGCGCCTGTTTACGCTCTTCTTTTTTCATCTCTGCATGCAGTACAGCAATCGGTGCATTTAAATATTGTAACTTTGTTTCTTTCATTAGTAATTGGTCTAAGTTATTCACAAATGCAAGACCACGTAACCCTTCAATATGAGATAGTTTACGTAGTAATTCTGTTTTTTCACGTACGCTTACTTTCATATATGAATGAATGACTTTCCCTTGGTCTGGAATGTCTTCTGGACGTACTTTAAAACGCTTCGGTTCAGACATTAGACGTTCGCCTACTAATTCAATCTCATCTGTAATTGTAGCTGATACAAGAGCCACTTGACGGTCATGATTTGCGCCATCAATGAATGATTTCACAATCACACGTGATTCACGTCCAAGTAATTGGTCACCTTCATCTAATACGATGTAACGCAGTTCATGTAATTTTAATTTTTTCGCACGTACTAATTCGTTTAGTCGCCCTGGGGTTCCCACTGCAATTGTTGGTTTTTTCTTCAACTTTTCGATTTGGCGCGCTGTATTTGCACCACCAATTAACGGTACAACTGTAATCGGTGTTCCAGCCGTCCAGTCACGAATAACATCTGTAATTTGCATACAAAGTTCTTGTGACGGTGCAACGATTAACGCCTGTGTATTTTTCTTTGTACCATCTACTTGTTGAAGGATTGGCAAGACATACGCTAATGTTTTCCCTGTTCCTGTTGGCGATTCAGCAATTACGTCATGTCCAGCTAACATCGCTGGAATCATCTCATCTTGAATCGGCATTGTTTTTTCAAATTTCCATTTTGCTTGTAAATCTTCATTTAATTGTGTTAAAAAAGTCATTTTAACGCCACCTTCTTTCATCTTCTTTAATTAAAACATAAATTGTCGCTATGTGAGCATCTGTTTTATACAAAATTCCTACGTTTCCATGAATTCAGGTTGCAAGAAGAAGGAGAAACCACATACATGCTGTGATTCCTCCCTCTCTCTGATGCTTATTTATACATGTTCATATCCACATACTTCAATCGCACGATCTGCTAATGTTACCATCGCATCCACGTAACGTGAATCTTGGTCCAATGCAAAATCACGATTGACAATGGATAATTCAGTGCATCCTAATACAATATAGTCACAGCCCTCTGCAAACATTGCATCTTCAATACGCTGCCACATCTCTCTCGAAATGCTGCGCCCAGCCTTTATATACTCATAAATAATTTCCATTAATACATCTTGTAACGCATCATCTGGAACGATTGGCTCAATCCCTTGTTCGCGTAAAGCATTTTGATATAAATTCGTTGAAAGTGTTCCTTTTGTTCCAAGGACACCTACTTTTTTTGCACCGAGATTTTTCACTTTTTGTGCAGTTTCACGAATCATATGCAAAATCGGTACGGCTGTGTCTTTTGCTAAATCGTCATAAAAATAATGTGCTGTATTACAAGGAATGCAGATTACATCTACACCCATTCCGACTAATTTCCCCGCATCTTGTACCATGACAGGAAGAGGGTTGGGTTTTGTATGATCTAAAATATAAGCTGTACGATCAGGTATTCTCGTATCATTATCAATGATACAATGCATATGCTCTTGGTCTGTCGAAGCTTTCGTTCTTCGGACAATCATCTCCCCTAACAACATCGTTGCTAATGGACCTACACCACCAATAATACCTAATGTTTTCTTAGTCATAGATTAAGACAAGCCCTTCTTATTAAAGTATTTTTTATATTTGCGGTAATAGTTCAGACTGTTTAATGTCAGTTTTGCGTAGCGTGTTACATTCATATCTTCCTTATAGAATAATGAATTCGTTACTTTACCTTCTTTAATGAGTTGACGTGCTTTTGCTTTCAACTCTGGGTTTTGTGCATATTTGAATAATACACCGTTCGGAATAACCGTCCATAAATGCTCATTATCTGCATAGACTAAATCTTGTTTTTTACCAAGCATGTAGTCATCTGCTACATATTGCATTAAGTTATAGCCAGCTGCTGTCACATAGTAACTTGAGCGACCATTTCGTAAGTTAATTTCGAATAATTTATATTTACCATCGCGGTAATCATATTTCATATCGAAGTTGGCAATACCTTCAAAACCGATATCTTCTAGGAAGAACTTCACTTGGTCCATTAACTCTTTGTCATATGTTGTAATAATTGCTGCGTAACTACCGATTCCTTCAGGTGAGTGTTCTTCAAGAATTGGATTACCTAAACACATTAATTTCGCTTTACCATCTGTTCCAATATACGCATTTAATACACGCATATATGAGTCGTCACCAGGAATGAATTCTTGTACAATCATCGCATCTTGGTAAGACGATGAATAGATTGCTTTTAAAATCGCAGTTTTTTCAGCTTCATCTTGTGCAACGAATACTTTTTTCTTACCTGGGAATGAACAAGCCCAGTATTCCACTGAATTCGATGCTTTTAAAATGATTGGATATTGAATATCTGGCGAGAAGTTCTCGTAGTTTTCAGCTGTAACAATATCTGTCTTCGGATAGCTGAAATTATACTTTTCACACATCTCGTAGAAATTCTCTTTTAAGAGAATTTGATCCATTAATTCTTCATTAATGTAAGGCACCGTAAAGTCTTTTACAAGCTCATCTTTATTTTTAATAATGAGTTTTACATAATCATCACCGCAACCCATTAATAATAAATTTTGCCCTGCAAATTTCTTCGCAGTACGTTGCATAATCGCTAAAAAGTCTTCTTTTAGCTTTGGTTCTTCGTAGAAGTCTAAAATACGACTATTTTGTGTTGGTGTTAAATGTGCGCGTCCAATAACGACGGATTTAATTCCATATGCTTCGTAAAAAGCACGTGCCATTCCATAGGCATTCATGTCGGAACCTATTAAAATGGGTAAAAATGATTGCTCTGCCACTTGTTCATCATCTGCCTTATCTTTATTTTTCAAGCACGATTGCTTGTGATTTCATCTCTTTAAAACTTTTAAAAAAGTCTTCTTCATTATGGACGACGTATCCTTTTAATGGATCCATTACAATAACTTTTCCATCTTGATAGCCTGTCACGACAACAACATGTAAATTACGATACATTTCGATGGGATGATCCGTTCCTTTAATCGTCCACCCTTGCTTCATCTGCGGCGGTGTTAAATCAAGTGTCACCCATGTAATGACCGGAATTCCTTTGTTTACTTTATTTAAAATTTGTTCTTTTGAAGCACCTGTCATGTTGCGAACTTTTAATACTTTTTTTGTTTGCTTGATGTAATTTTGTGCTGCTTTTTCAATTACAGGCGCAAAAGCATACATACCGTCTGTTTCGCTTGCAGGGTTACCAGCATATTTCTTCGCTGGATCAGGACCAATCCAAACACCATTTGCTCGTACAAGTGGCTCTTTTGGTAAGTATTTTTTCTCCATGACTTCTTTTGTCACATTGGCTCCGTAAAATTGTAGAACTGCTGTTAATGCTGTAATTTCACACCCATGTGGAAAAACAGGCCTTTGTAAAACAACAGGTACGTTGGCTCCTTTGTGATTACGCACATAGTACGTTTCTAAACGAATATAACTTGTCGATTCTTCTATTTTGACAAGTTGAGCAATCCCTTCGCTCTCACTCTCATAAATAGAAGACGGCGTAAAGAGATACTTCTTACCGTCTTGTAAACCATAGATATCCACTTCTCCATTGGCATCTGCTGTTTTTTCCATAACCAACTCATTCGTATTCGCGTCACGAATGTTCACTTTCATATTAGGGATAGGCGTCCCGCTTCCGAACTCCACAATCAATATTTTAATCGCTTTTTCTGATTGCTCATCTTTTGCAGGAAAAATGCTCGTACATCCACCTAATAATGCACTAAGTAATAAAATGCAAAAGAGGAGCAAAGACAAACTGACTTTACTTCTCTTAAACAATGTCATTAGCTCCCTCAATCAGATTATCCGAAATATTGGTTATACCATACAAGGAATACATAGATTGACCAAATTTTACGTTGGTTTTTCGCTTTTCCTTCATAATGATCTGTTAACAATTGTACAATCGCTTTTTGATCGAAGAATTTCGCTGCTGTATCTGATTCGAATGTTGCTTTAATTTGGTTATAGTATTTTTCCTCTTGCATCCATAGACGAATTGGCACTGGGAAACCAATCTTTTTACGTTTTGCCCACTCTTGTGGTAACGCACGTTCAGATGCTTTACGGAATGCATATTTTGTATTTTCTTCATTGATACGGTAACGTGCAGGTACTTTTGAAGCGACACGCATAATTTCGCGGTCTAAGAATGGTACACGTAGCTCAATTGAATGTGCCATTGACATTTTATCTGCTTTTAATAGAATGTCATCTACTAACCATAAATTTAAGTCTAGTAATTGTTTTTTCGTTAAATCATCTTCGTTTGGATTTTTACGATAAACAGGCATAACGATTTCTTCAACTGTTGGCGCATCTAAGAATTCTGGTTTTAAGATTGCTGCTGATTCATCTTCTTCAAAAATGTGTGCTTGTCCGATGAATGTTTTTTCAACAGGTAAGCCACCCTTCATTAAGAAGTGTTTACCGCGTACTTCTGGTAATGCTTCTGCTACTTTACCAATCGGTTTACGGATGAATCCTGGTACTTTTTTATATTTACGCATTGTTGGTGAATCATCATATTCTTCGTAACCACCGAATAATTCATCTGCCCCTTCACCTGAAAGAACAACAGTTACGTGTTTACGCGCTAGTTCTGCTAAGAAATAAAGCGGTACGATTGATGGGTTTGAATGTGGTTCATCCATCATGTACTGAATATCACCAATTTTATTGAAGCATTCTTCTGGATCTAATACTTCACTTACGTTTTCAATGCCTAATTCATCAGATAATGCTTTTGCGTTGTCTACTTCTGAGAATTTTTTCGCTGCGAAACCGACTGAGAATGTTTTATCTGGTTTTAAAACAGATGCTACATAACTAGAGTCTACGCCTGAAGATAGGAATGAACCTACTTTTACGGTCTTATCTGAGAATTCGTGTGCCTTAATTGATTCACGTACTGTATCATCAATTTCGCTTACGATTTCATCTAGTGGACGCTCTTCTGGATTGAATTTTGGTTCCCAGTAACGCGTAATTTCAACTTTACCGTTCTCATATGTCATATAATGAGCTGCTGGCATTTTGAATACGCCTTTAAAGAATGTTTCGTTTAACACAGGGAATTGGAATGTTAAGTATGGTTTTAACGCTTTTTCATTTAATGCTTTTTCGAAATGAGGGTGTGGTAAGAAACTTTTGATTTCTGAACCAAACATTAATGTACCGTTCATTTGCGCATAATAAAGTGGTTTAATACCAAACATATCACGTGCCGCAAATAATTTTTTGTTATTTTTATCCCAAATAACGAACGCAAACATACCACGTAGTTTTTGTACTAATTTTGTACCGTATTCTTCATAACCATGAATTAATACTTCACTATCTGTATGTGTTGTAAATGTATGTCCTTTTGCAATTAAGTCTTCACGAATTGATTCAAAATTGTAAATTTCACCGTTGAAAATCAATACAAGTGAACGATCTTCGTTGTAAATTGGTTGGCTACCATGCTCTACGTCAATAATACTTAAACGACGGAAACCAAGTGCCGCCTCACCATCTGTATAAGCCCCTGCTGAGTCTGGACCACGATGAATAATTTGGTTCATCATATTTTCTAAAACCACATCTGGGTTTGCTACTTCGCCTACGAATCCTGTAAATCCACACATATATTTATATTCTCCTATCTATTACAATCAATGTCCTATTTCAATCTCTTCATTTTAACATTTTTTCTTGTATTCTTCTCGCTTTTTTTCAATTAACTTACGTGTTTTCTATACTCCTGAACAAGGATATGTAATGGAACTTGATATAGTTGTAAGTCTTTGATTTTATATACGCCAATCGCCATTAGTTGATCGATTACATCATCTTTTAATGTCTGTTTTTGTCGGTTTTGTTGTGTCATACGATCGTACTCCTTCTTGTTCAATGCTACACAATCCATACCCTCTCATCGTTTTTTCAAACGATTAAAGTCATTGAGGTTCTACCGCTTGTTCGGTTTCTACGCTAATAGGACCTCAAAAAACGAAAGAAGTTGCATAAATCATGATTTTTCAGAAGAAAAAAGGCGAAATATCGTACGTTCTCATTTTATGCCTAAGTTCCCTTTCACACAACCGTTTCCCATCATTTTCTACCAATTGATTTGACGCATTTTATTTTTGTTTGAATAGTTCATTCAGATTATTAAATGCCATCACCATTTTCCCATTCACAAAGCCAATTCCTTCTGGTTCTCGTTTTGTCTGCAGTGCTACTCGTTTTAGATTACCTTTCGCATCAACCACACCATATTGACCATCTGACAAAATATAATAAAGCCCTTTTTCATACGTAAAGCCTTGAACTGGTTTTTTAACTGTTGTTCCAACTAATCCTTTTACAACGATTCTTTTCTTCGTATCCAGTACAGCTTGCTTACCTGTTAATGTAATACGATTGATATGATAACCCTCTGTTACTTTCGATACGACAGAAGCTTCGCGTTCATTATGCATGTAGAGTACGTTCGGGTGAATGTTGGATGGTAGTGTCCATGACTGCTTCACACGCAATGTTTTTTCATCGATTTTGTACATTTGATAGCTTTTCTTACCTGAAATATCTGCAACGACATAAATTGAACCTTTATAATTAGAAATCGCTTGTCCATGTCCTATCACAAGACGCGTACTTTTCTTTACTAGTTTTCCTGTTGAATAATAGTGATAAATATAGCCATATGTTGTTTTGTCATCTGTCGCATAGCTCACATAAATATCCTTTTTCGTATTGATTGTAAAACCTTGTAGACTACGAATCTCATTTGGCGCAACCTTCCCTGCTGGATCTCGATAAGGATAAAACCAAGTTTTCATCACTTGTTTATTCGAAAAAGTAATGGTGTTTGTTTTAGCTTTTACGTTCTTTTCAAATGCGAACGTAAGGCAGCTTAAAAATAAAAGTAGAATAAGTATGTATTGTTTCATGTTGTAGCTCCTAGTTGTTTTTTTATAATATCGACAACATGAATAGAAAATAGATAAAAAAACACCAAAACACAATTGCGTTTTGGTGTCATCATTTATGCTTTTGTATCTTCGCGATATTGCATTGTTAAACCACGTAAGAAATTACGGGCGAAGCGGTCGCCACAAGCTTTATAGTTACGATGTGTTGGATTACGTAAAATCGCGCCTAACTCACCTTTTGATACACTTACACCACCATCATATAGTGTGTCGAGTACATCTTCACTTGTCATCGATAATGCGATTTTCACTTTTTTAATTAGCATATTATTCGCATGATCTTTCACTGCTTCCACTTTTGGTTTTTCTTGACCTGGCTTTGGCTTTTGTGGTCCACGTTTGAATGTAATTAAGCCATTTAAAAAGGCTTCTAACATGTCATTCGTTACCTCAATATAACCTGCTGGTGGTGCTTCATCTTCTTGCACCTTTTTCAGCATATTTAAGATGTCATCCTTTGTGTACTTCATACCGCCTAAACGGAACATCTCTACTACATCTGTATTTTTAATATCTAACGCATAACGTAGACGAATTAAAATATCGTTATTTGTCATGTTAAACCTCCTACAATCTTTACTTCAATAGTTTAACATTGAACGACGAGAAAGGCGAATGGACATTAGTGTTGTTTACGATTTTGGATTAGTTCATTTAATTCATTAATTTTTCTTTTTGTACTCATATAAATAAAAAACCAAGTGACTAAATAAATAGCGCCTACTTTCCCAATTAATACAAACCAACTTTTCAATTCTGAAGGATTGTACCATCCTGCAAAATAGCCACTAATAGATACACATAAAATTACAAAAAGAAAATGGCTCGTGAATTGATAAAAAAGAGGAATTTTTTCAACTTGAAAAATAGTAGCAGCAAAACCAATTACTGTCCCCATAGTTCCAGAGACCATCATTTGATTAAACAATTCGTGTCCTGCAATTGCTTCATCCACCTGTGAAATACTTAAAGCAACCATAAAATAAGAAATACTTAAGCCGATTAACATACCTAACAAACCATTTTGAATCATTCTCATACCATATTCCCTCCAATACCTAACCTATCTTTTAACTCACGTAAATATTTGCGACTGATTGGGTAACAGACTTCGTTCTCTAAATAAAGATTTGTAGTTCCTAATAAACCAACGCGTATACATTGAATATACTGTAAATTGACTAGAGTAGATTTATTAACTCTGACAAACTCTTTATATAGTAGACTTTCAAACTCATATAACTTCTTTTTAACTTGATAATCTTCTAACTCTGTTTGTACATAGACTTTTCCATCCTCTGTAAAAATAGAAAAAATATCTTCTATTTTCAACATATGCACTTCTTGTTCTCTATAACCTGCTATCATTTTCATCTTAGGTGTTTTTAAAGATTCTACTAGCTTTTCTACTTCTTCTGAATAATTAGCTGCATGGATATGCACTTCTATATCTTCAATTTTTTCATCAATTGTTACCACAAACTTCACCACCACTTCCCCCTCCTTACTATTTCAACAATACCATGTGATGAATCGATTCCTTTATCTTTTACTCTAACAGGTTAATTTCGAATCGTAACTAGCTATATTTTGCAACTATGTTGTATAAAAAAAAAGAACCTCACAATGGAGATTCTTCTTTCAAAACGTATTTCTCTAACAGATTTTTCGGGATATGGCAGTAGTCATCTGGACAACGCGCAAGGCGGTCTTGGTGTTCTTCTGCACTGCGCACATAATTCGTCAGTGGCTTCACTTCTACTGCGATTTTTGCATGGTCCAAACGTGCATCAATGAACGCTCTCGCTTCTTCTAAATGCTTCGCCTCTGTACTATATAATCCTGTACGGTACTTTTCACCAACGTCGATTCCTTGTTTATTGACGCTATACGGATCAATCACTTCGAATAAATATCCCATTAACTGCGTGACTGTCACTACCTGTTCATCAAATGTAACACGTACACATTCTGCATAACCGTCATATGCACCTTCTAATGTCGAGTTTGTACCATTTGCACGCCCTGCTTCTGTCTCAACTACACCCGGTAATGTTTTAAAAAATGCTTGGACACCCCATAGACATCCACCAGCTACATAAACTGTTTTCATCTCACCACAACTCCTCTATGTAAAAAGGCTAGGAAAAGTCCCAGCCACTAAATTATTTTTCTAATGCGATTTGAATATGCGCTAAATGATGTTCTTCATGCCATGCCAACTTCGCCATCTTCGTTGAGACGAGAATCTCACCATTTTGTTCATGGATAAATGAACGATTCAGTTGATCTTCTGTAAGTGTTTGACCTAATGCGATAATACGCCCATTAATTCCTTCTAGCATGCGAATCGAATATTCCACAGGTACTTCTGTATCTGGTGTAATCGCCCATTCTTCTTCTAAAAAGGCTGGAACTGTTGGACAATCATCTGTTAGTGCCAACTTTAGACGTTGATACATATTTAATTGTGAATCTGCAATGTGATGAACTAGTTGACGGACATTCCATGCACCCTCACGATACGTTTTTTCAAGTTCTTCATCACTTAATCCGTCTACAATATTTCGTAAACGATCTGTGTATGTGTCGATTTGTTCAAGCCACCCTTGAACATCTTCAAACATTACTTCTTCTGGTACTTGTAATTGACCAATTGGATATTTTACATCCATGTGCCATCTCTCCTTTTGTAGATAAAACTTCTTTCTCACATCATACCTACTTTTGATTTTGGAGTACAAATTATACGTGCATGAAATCAGAGAAATTTAGAATCAACCAACATTTTTTCGTCTTTTTTTCGATGAAAAACGAACGAAATAACCCTTTTGCACTAAATTAGGCTTGATTTTTTCAAAATAAAAAACTTCGACATGTTGCCATGTCGAAGCCATTTTTGATTAACTCGCAAGCTGTGTTGCCTGTGTTGTACTTCCTTTTTTCAATGTTAACATCATAACGAATGAGATGATGTATAAGCCCGCTAAATAAAGCATCGCCATCTTCATATCGTAATTTTGTAAGATGTAACCGACTAAGATTGGGGAGAAACCACCAACTGCACGACCGAAGTTGAAGATTGTATTCGTCGCTGTACTGCGGATTTCGGTTGGATATAGACCGCCGATTAATGCACCGTATCCTGCAAACATACCATTTGAGAAGAAACCGACGATGGCTCCACCGATTAATACACCGGCACTACCTGTCGCATATGCGTAAATGAACACTGCACACGCTGATGCTAGTAAGAAAATACCGAAAGCACGTTTTGTACCGAAACGGTCTAAGAACTGACCAAATGTTAACATACCGATAATCATGCCGACTGCCGTACTAATCGTCCAAAGTGCTGAACCTGATACCGATAAGCCTTGTGATTGTTGTAACATCGACGGTAACCAAATCATTAAACCGTTATAACCAGCGATTTGTACTGTCGCCATAATCATTAATGCAATCGTTGTAAATGTTGTCTTTGATGAGTTGAATAACTGACCTAATTTATTTTTCTCACGCTTGTTACTTGCTTTTTTCAATTTTTGAGCTTCTAACCACTCTGGTGACTCGTCTAAATTTTTACGTACGATGAAAGCGAAAATAACGGGAACTACGCCTACGAAGAATAGTGCGCGCCAACCTAATGTTGGTAAGATGACTGCACTTAGTAATGCCGCTAAAATAACACCGTACTGCGCGCCGACACTTACATAAGAAGATGCACGACCTTGTTTATTTTTTGGCCAAGCTTCTGCAACAAGCGCCATACCAATACCGTACTCACCACCTGCGCCAAGACCAGCGATGAAGCGGAATAAGTACACTTGTTCAATATTTGTCGCAAGACCTGTTAAAGCTGTTCCTACTGCGAACAGTAGAACTGTATATGTGAAAACTTTGACACGACCATATTTATCAGCTAGTACTCCGAATAGAATACCACCGATTAACATGCCGATGTTTGTGATTGATGAAATCAATCCACCTGTTGCTAAATCAATGTGAAACTCTGCGATAATCATCGTCATCGCAAATGAGATGAACATAATGTCCATACCTTCTAAAGTCAAACCTGCGACCGACGCGACGACGGTCTTTTTACGATAGTCCATTTCAAAATCCTCCAATGTTCTCTAAGATGTAACCGAGCTCTTTTATGATGAATGGATGATGAAAAGACTCCATTCTCCTTTTGGGCCTCACAGGACCACCTTTAAAAGAGTGACGCAACTTATTAGCACATAAAAATGCCCTTCTCGTCCAAAAGTAGACAAAAAGGGCATGAATAAACAAAGACATCTAAAAATGTAGACAGTTCGCTCTCAAGTTGTTCCCTTTTCAGTCTCTCTGGACTGTTCTTAAAGGTGTGCTATTTCAAATAGTAATTCTAGCAAACTTGAAATCAATGTACAATAAAAATTTTCACTTAAAATGATTTTTTTAAGTCATTAAATCCATCATTTTACAAATCAATCGCTTCGCCACCTGTCACACCATAAATTTGTCCTGTAATATAACTCCCTTCATCAGAAGCAAATAAGACATATACAGGTGCCAACTCTACAGGTTGCCCTGCACGACCAAGTAATGTATCTTGACCAAACTTTGGAATCGTTCCTTCCAATTGACCATGATCTAATTGAAGTGGTGTCCAAATTGGACCAGGTGCTACACCATTCACACGAATTCCTTTTGGCGCAAAATAACTGGATAAGTTCAAAGTGAAATTCGCAATCGCAGCTTTCGTTCCTGCATAATCCATTAAATGCGTAGAAGGATTAAAAGCTTGTACAGATGTCGTCGTAACAATGGCACTTCCAGGTTCTAAATGTGGTTCAGCCGCTTTCACTGTTTCATACATACTAATAACATTCACTTTATACGTATCTTCTACCTGTTTAATGTGTAAATCCTGTAGGCTGTCTTGTGCAATTTGCTGTGCCGCATTTAATACAAGAATATCGACACCGCCAAATGCTTCGACTGTCTTTTCGACAATCTCAGAAGCAGCCGCATCTTCACGTAAATCATACGGTAGTAAAAGTGCCTTCTGACCTTCTTGTTCGATGATTTCCTTCACTTCATGGGCGTCTACTTCTTCACCTGGGAAGTATTGAATCGCTACATTCGCTCCTTCGCGCGCATACGCAATCGCCGCTGCACGACCAATACCCGAATCGCCTCCTGTTACGAGTGCATTTCTCCCCTTCAAACGACCATAACCTTTATAAGACGTCTCACCACAATCCGGCATCGGCTTCATCTTTTGCTGTAAAGCAGGCGTATCCTGCTCTTGCTCTGGAAACCCATCATTCGAAAACTTCTTACGCGGATCAATTAAATGTTCGTTCTTCATACTCACTCATCCTCTCCCATTTTATCGGTCAATTTATGCTATACACACCTACATTTTTTCCCTTTTGAAAAAGGATTAAACGAAAGCAAGGCAGATTGAACGATTTTTACTAGAAAAAGACATGAAAAAAACGCCAGAAGAACTAGCCTCTGGCGTGGTGGTAAAAATTAAATGGTGGCATTTCGACGTGCATTTTCTAAGCACTGTACAAATGAATCCCACTACTTTGGGAATTCTTGATGCCCATGCTTGTCAATTCGTTCGAAAGGTGTGTCGATTTGCAGTGACCACATCGTGCCATCGAGGACATGCTCCATGATATATTCGTCTGACCAATTCAGTACGTCAAGCTGTATTAATCGCTTTCGAATACGTTTTAATTCTTTTTCGCTTAATATACCGTGTGTATCAATAGAGGGCTGATTGAAGGGTCTTTTAAAATGAATAGACGATTGAACAAAATCTAATTCATATATATCCTCTCCCGCATCAAAACTACTCACAGATAAACGTAATTTTTGAATGTTTTCATAAGCTAACGCCGTCACTTCTTATTGACTCCATTCATGAGAACAATGGTGGCAAATAAAATTTTCGACTGAATCATGTAGTGGACGTTTATTTTCCACATAACATACTGGGCATTGAACAAATTGCAACATCTAAACTTCCTCCTATACAATATTTCTTTATATTATATATTTCAGGATAGTACAGATGAAGTCCATATAAAAAAACTTGGACCGAAATTTGTCCAAGTTTTTCTCTTACAATTTCAACTTATAACTCTTTAATTTCAAACTGAATAACTTCAGCTGAAATTTGATTTTGTAAATGACGAATTGTAATATTAAGTGCACCACTCAAAATAAATAAAAAAGACCCATTCAATATGAACCTGTATAATTAAAGTTCCTACACCAAAATCAACAGGGGGCCATATTGAATGAGCTATTATCATCTTACCATATCTGAACGTTCGAAAATAGAGGTTTTAAAAGGATTAGGGTACTCTTGTCGTGCCATTGCGCGTCATCTCAACCGTTCTCATACAACGATTTCTCGTGAATTAAAGCGATTGAATGAATGGTCAGCTGAAAAGGCGCAATGGCACGCGGCTGCGCAGAAGAAAAAATGTGGTGCGCGTTCAAAGTGTACCGACAAACTGCGTAAAGTTATCGAAGAAAAACTAAAAGCGACATGGTCTCCTGAACAGATTGTCGGTTCCTTGTTTCAAGGCAAATTATCTTTCAAAACAATTTATCGCTGGCTTTATTCAGGGAAACTTCACGTGACGCTTCAAGTGCTTCGCCAAAAAGGAAAGCGTCAGGCACCACGCGAAACACGTGGGCGTTTCAACGTTGGAACTTCTATTCAGCATCGCCCAAAAGAAGTCAAAACGCGTGAAACGTTTGGCCATTGGGAATTAGATACCGTCGTTTCAGCACGCGGTACGAAAGGATGTATCGCGACATTCGCCGAGCGAAAAACACGTTTCGATGTCGGCATTCAAATACCGAATCGCTCGGCGCAATCGATGAAGTGGGCGATTGAACAGCTCATTTCGCGTTATCCAAGACCATGTTTTCAAACGTTTACGACGGATCGAGGAAAAGAATTTAGCTGTTACGCTGACATCGAAAAACAGTACGGCATCCCAATTTACTTCGCTGATCCTTACGCGCCATGGCAACGTGGCACGAATGAAAATAGTAATGGTCTTTTACGCGAATTTTTCCCAAAACGAATGGATTTGGGACAACTAACACCATCAAAAATAGAAAAAGCACTTTCATTGATCAACAATCGACCAAGAAAGTGCCTCAACTGGAACACCACGCAAGAAGCATTTGAATATCAGGTGGTGCAGTTAATTTGACAATCTATCAACTCGATAGATTTTTCTCGCATTCCAAACTCTCCTGTTCCAAACGTTTTTAAACTTTCTTACGCGCGTATTTGCGTATTTGCGTGATTTCATCCTATATTCTTATATTTTCCTAATATCATATTTTTCTTGGAACATTTGAACAAGTTTTTCACAAACCCTTATACGACATAAGTTAATTGCTGTTCCTAACTATGTAACGAACTTCTTTTTTGTTCCAGGAACATAATATTCTGTTCCAATGTGATGTTTTTGTTCCAAACTCACGCCAACGAATTAGCCGTATTATGAAAGAGCAAGGAATTGTTTCAAAATATACTATTGCACAATATAAATCTCAAAAAGCAAAATGCAATGAATCTGAGATTGATAATGTATTAAATCGAGAATTTGAACAAGATGAAACATTGAAGGTCGTTGTTAGTGATTTAACTTATGTTCGTGTTGATTTAAAATGGCATTATACCTGCATTTTAGTTGATTTATATAATCGTGAAATTATTGATTACAGTTCTGGACCGAACAAAACTGCAGCTCTAGTTCAGCGTGCCTTTGCTTCGGTACCATACAATCTAAGCGAGCTCCAATTATTCCATACAGATAGGGGAAATGAATTTAAAAACCAATTAATTGAGGCTGTACTCCAAACGTTTGGAATCGAAAGATTCTTGAGTGAAAAAGGGTCCCCTTATGATAATGCAGTAGCAGAAGCTATGTTTAAAACAATCAAAACAGAATTTATTAATGGTACCAATTTCCCTGACCAACAAGCACTTGATCTTGCACTTTTTGATTATGTCCATTGGTTTAATAATATTAGAATACATGAATCATTAGATTATTTAACACCTACTGAATATAAGTTGATGCACTCTAAATAATTTGTACAGTTTAGTATTGATATTCCAGGGTATATTTTATTATGCTTGTAAATAACACTTAGAATGAAGTGTTACTTTATGGAAGAGGAGATATTTTATCTCATTAAAAAAAGGGATATCATGGACACTTTGTTCTATTGTACCATTTTGTACAATTAGTTCATTATAATATATATGATTTAATTGTTGTCTTAAGTATTTATTGTTGTCTTAAGTATTTCTAAAATTTCTTAGGAGTGATATGTATGAATAACGGATATTTCAATAATGATTTTGATTCAATTTTCAGAAGAATATTCCAAGATATGCAAGAATCTGTCAATAGTGGTACTAAAAGATATTATATCAATGGCAAAGAAGTTTCTCCGGAACAATTAGCACAATTACGACAGCAGCAAGGTGGGAATTCTGCTGAGCAAAACGCGCATGCATTTCAACAATCTAATTCTCAAAGACAAAATGATGAAGGTAATTATTTAAATCAAATTGGCCGTAATTTAACACAAGAAGCACGCGATGGTTTATTAGACCCAGTAATTGGTCGTGATAAAGAAATCCAAAAAACTGCTGAAGTCTTAAGTAGACGTACTAAAAACAATCCTATTTTAGTTGGTGAAGCTGGTGTAGGTAAAACGGCTATTGTTGAAGGTTTAGCACAAGCTATAGTTAAAGGCAATGTACCATCATCTATTAAAGATAAAGAAATCATCTCAATAGATATTTCTTCCTTAGAAGCTGGTACACAATATCGTGGTGCTTTTGAAGAAAATATTCAAAAATTAGTTGCAGCGGTTAAAGAAGCGAAAAATATTGTGTTATTCTTTGACGAAATCCATCAAATTATTGGTTCAGGTTCAACTGGCAGTGATTCTGGTAGCAAAGGGCTATCAGATATTATTAAACCTGCATTAAGTCGTGGTGAAATTTCAGTTATTGGTGCAACTACACAAGATGAATATCGGAATAATATTTTAAAAGATGCTGCATTAGCACGTCGTTTTAATGAAGTACTTGTTAATGAACCAAGTGCTGATGACACTTTTAATATTCTAAAGGGTATACGTGAAAAATTTGAAGAACATCACCATGTTGAACTACCAGATGATGTATTAAAAGCTTGTGTAGATTTATCCATTCAATATATTCCTCAACGTTTATTGCCAGATAAAGCTATTGACGTACTAGATATTACTGCAGCTCACTTGTCAGCACAAAGTCCCGCAATAGATAAAGTGGAAATTGAAAAGCGCATTACACAATTACAAGATGATAAAAGTAAAGCCGTGAGTAATGAAGAATATAAAGAAGCTGACAAAATTCAAAAAGAAATTAAAGAACTAGAAGATAAACTAAAAAATAGCAATGTTGCACATAATACTAAAGCTACTGTAAAAGACGTTTTAGATTCAATTGAACGTTTAACTGGTATCCCTGTATCTCAAATGGATGCAAGTGATATCGAAAGATTGAAAAATATTAATAAGCGTTTAAAAGATAAAATTATTGGTCAAGATAGGGCTGTTGATCTTGTCTCTCGTGCAATTCGTCGTAACCGTGCTGGATTTGATGAGGGCAACCGCCCAATTGGTAGCTTCCTTTTCGTAGGTCCTACAGGTGTAGGTAAAACAGAACTTGCAAAGCAGTTAGCAATTGATTTATTCGGTAATAAAGATGCATTAATTCGCTTAGATATGAGTGAATATAGTGATCAAACTGCTGTATCTAAAATGATTGGAACAACTGCTGGTTATGTAGGTTATGATGATAATTCAAACACATTAACAGAGAAAGTTAGACGTAACCCGTACTCAGTTATCTTATTTGATGAAATTGAAAAAGCGCATCCACAAATCTTAACTTTATTACTACAAGTTATGGATGATGGTAACTTAACAGATGGTCAAGGTAATGTCATTAACTTTAAAAACACAATTATTATTTGTACTTCTAATGCTGGCTTTGGTGATGGAAATGAAGAGTTTGATGATATTATGGATGAAATGAAAAAATACTTCCGCCCTGAATTCCTTAACCGTTTCAATGGTATCGTTAAATTCAATCATTTAGGTAAAGATGCATTAAAAGACATTGTGAACTTATTACTAGAAGATGTTCAAAAAACATTAGATAAAAAAGGAATCACAATGGACGTTACACAAGATGTCAAAGATTGGTTAATTGATAAAGGCTACGACGATCAAATGGGTGCGCGTCCGTTACGTCGTGTTGTTGAACAAGAAGTACGCGACAAAATCACAGATTACTACTTAGATCATACAGACGTAAAACATGTAGATATCGTACTTGAAAATGATGAAGTAATAGTTAAAAGTAAATAAACTGTTACACTAAATAAAGAAATTTATATTAAAAAAGAGTTTGGAATATAAATCAAAAACAGCAATAAGATAATTTCGGTTCTTTGTCAAATGACGTTGGTGAGACTATTTAACAGAATAAACGAGTCGGTTTTTCGAGCGAGTTGTGTTTCATTTATGAAACGCAACTCGCTCTTTTCAATTTGAAATGAATGAAGATCCGCTGACGGTAGTTCGTGAAATTACGATACCCATAGGCAACACGATTTAAGACTTTGATTTTATTGTGGATGCCTTCAATTCTTCCGTTATTGAATGGATACATAAAACTATTTTCAATGGAACTTAAGTGATGCTTTAATGTGCGCATACTTCTTCTAAAATCGAGTGAAATTTCTTCGTGTAAAGGCTGTTTTAAGAGCGTTTGTAAGACGTTTATATCTTTGTCTTTCATGGCATTTAATAGGGATTGATACAGTGTATAATTGACTTGTAAACGTTCATCATAGTTCAATAATGTATCGACAACGGTCCTATCCGTCGTTTGCCCAAATAACCCAAACTGTTTATAAAGGGTATAGGTCAGGTCTTTTTCGTTTTTTAAAAGTAGTTTCCAATATCTTTTCAGCCGACGATATTTCTTCTGATCTTCGTTGTGCCCACGTCTAAAACCATTCATGACTTGGATTCGCAGTTGATTCATCGAACGACTGATCAATTGAACGAGATGGAATCGGTCGATGATGATCTTCGCTTTTGGAAACAGTTCTTGTATGCGTTTTTCATATCCGGCATTCATATCAATCGTAATGGTTTTGACCGAACAGCGTTCACGATAGCTGTAACGCGTGTAGAAATGGTTCTTAATATGAAAACTGAAGCGACTCGGTAAAATATCTAAAATCGTGCCGGTTTGGGCATCAATATATTGAAAAGCCATGCGCCCTTTGGCGTATTTAAATTCATCGAACGACAAGTTTTCCGGTAGTCGATTCGTTGGTTTCAAGCATTCGTTCGCATACGCTTGAATAAAGCGTTGTACAGAAGACACCGAAATCATCGCATCTTGGGCAATCAACGTGATGGATTGCGCTTCGGTCGCTTTCATCGTAACGCGTGCTTTCGTTTGATTGGAAATAAAACAATGGCGATCGACAATAGACGAATGCGCCACGAAAGTACAGGACCAGCTTTTACAAAAGAAGCGCTGTTTTTTAAGTAAAAGGAAGGTACGATGCACCCCCGTGAGTGGCAGCGTGATGCGAGAGGTTTGTGTCCCGTTTTTAATCACGGAAAAGTGTTCATTTTTCATACCACAAACCGCGCAATGGGTCGGTATATAAGTAAGTGTAGCGGAAATAAATTTACATACCTTTCCTCTATCTTGCTTTATTTCCACGCATGCATCGGAAAAAGTGATGTTTGGGTCTTGTATATCTAGTAAATTTTTAATATCATGAGTAGTGTGCAAGTGAGTCTCTCCTTTAGTATGGGTTTTAGTCGACTTTTATTCTATCGGGAAACTCACTTGTTTTCTATGGTTTGACATAAAAAATAACGCTAGTGAAGTTCCAGCACCGATCTCATGTGAGTTCGGTGCTTTTTTCTTCACCAACGTTATTTATTGTAGAGCCATAATTTCGTATTGAATTTTATCTTATTGCTGTTTTTATAATACCTCACTTTCCAAAGGTAATGGCTCAGCCTTAATCATCGACCGGTACTACTAACTTTCAGAAGTCTTGTCATAAAAAATCGCCTACTTGCTTTAATTTAACAATAACCTCCCTCATAGGAGTTGTCCAATCAAGTGTAGACAATTCAATGCTGCGATAGCCTATCCCTAACTTCCTTAATTCAATAATTTTCTCTTTTTGCTCATTAGTCATTTGCATTACCTCCAATCCTTTGATTGGTATCTAGTAATGCGATAGGAATATTGAAAAGTCAAGTTATAATACAATTAGCTAGGAAAAATATTAATTTACACCACACCTGATATCCAACTCTCTATAGTCGCTTAAAATAGTTTTAGGAACAGCTTTTCATTTATAAAAAAGAGTTAGTTTCCTTTGTTTTTGTTATCATACTTTATATGCCTACGTTAAAGATCACTTTCAGCTTCAAGCAATGCTTTGATTTGATTCATAAACTGTTTCTTCAAGTAACCACTTACGTCTTTAATACCATTTATTTCCACTTATATTTTATTCTATATTAATTCAGATGTTTATACCAATGAACTTACGCTACTGTTTCTCAATTAAAAAGCATTAGCACACCGGCATGTTGTTGTGCCAGTGTGCTAATGTACTGTCCTTTCATTACTCGATCATGATGCGTTTAGAGGTGTCGACCTGTTCCTTTTTAGGTACCTTAATTGTCAACACACCTTCTTCTAGTTTTGCCTGAACACTTTCTTCATTTGCATCTGCAAGGAATATGCTTCGTGACATCTGAGCATATTTTCTTTCACGATGAATATATTTTTTGTTTTTATCTTCAGAAACTTCTTCTTTTTTCACTGAAATGTTGAGTCTTCCTTCGTTAAGCGTAATCTCTACATCTTCTTTCTTTACTCCTGGAAGCTCTGCTTCAATTGTGTACTCTGGATCATTGTCCTGAATATCAATCTTAAATGTATCTGCCGCTAAACTTCGTTGCAATGGCCAGCTACCTGTAAAAAAGTCATCAATCATGTTGGAAAAATCTTCAAAACCAGTATTCGCTACATCATTTCGCTTTCTGTTGAATGGAATTAATCCTGCCATAATAACCACTCCTTTACTTATTTTCATCCTCATTATTAGCACTCTCTGTCGTTGAGTGCTAACTCTAATTATTATATACACCACTTTTTAAAATCTGTCAATAGTTTTTTATTTTTTCACTAAAAAAAATCGCTCTATATAAAATGAAAAATATATTATTCATTTTATATAGAAAGTCATCCATTCTGTCAACTCAACCCCAAATTCCAGCACTTCCAACACCAACAACAAAAATGATTCCGCCCGTTTATTCACATAAAATAAACGAAGACGAAACCCTATAAACCTTATTACATCAACGCTTTAACTACACTTATTCATCTACTCTTGACATCAACGCTACCACCTCCACATGTTTTGAGAGGTCTTAATAGCTGTCAAAACGGCATTTTAGTTCTATTTTTACCCACCCTCGAACTTGGGAAAATATCCACGCTCGTAAATGGAAACATATCCAATATTGGCTCTCGTTTGTGGGAAAATATCGACTTTCTCTATACCGCTGTTAAAGAAAAGGGCACTCTAACTAAGGAGCACCCTCAACCATTAACATTGATATAATTAATAGTCTTTTTTCTTTACTGGAATCCAGATTTCGCTTCGATACTTTGGATTTCCGGTATCTGGACTCTCGTTCCACAAAATTTCAGGACCTGGGGCTGCCTCATATCCTGAAGATGGAAACCACTCTGAGTATATCCTACCCCACACATTTTGAAGTGTTTCCGGAAATGGTCCAATTGATTCAAATACAGCCCAGGTACTAGCATCAATTTTTAATACATCAAAATCTGCAGTATCATTACTTGATGTTGCTACTCCAATGTAATGATCTAATTCTCCTTTCTCTTCCATTCTACCTTCTGAAAAATTAGTAGAAGCACTAATGATACCTCTTGGTTCCATATCTGAAATTGCTTTTAAATGTTTAATAACCTCCGGTGTTAAAAGTTCGGTCATTTTTGCAATCTCTGGATTGACACCTTCAAAAATAACTGGAACTCTCTTCTTAAATCCTACTAACTTAAATGACTCTTTTTCAACAATACGATAGTTCATTTCGCATCCTCCTTTAATTGATAATTGAAAGGTCATTCGAGGATAAGCTTTTAATTGTGTATTCTCACTTCTTGCCTCAGAAGGGAGAATGCCATGCAGGGAATGAAAAGCACGGGAAAATGAATCAGCCGAATTATAGCCATATTTGACGGCTACATCAATTATTCTCAAATCCCTATCTTTCAAATCTAGTACAGCCAATGTCAGTCTTCTTCTCCGAATATACTCTGATAAACTTATGCCTGCTAAGAAAGAAAACATCCGCTTAAAATGATACTCTGAACAGTAAGCAATTTTAGATACTTCACTATAATCAATTTCTTCTGTTAAGTGCTCTTCAATATATGCCAATGCATTATTCATACTTCTCAAAGAATCCATTGAACAACCTCCTTTCATCATCAATATTATCAAAGGGTGCGTTTACTCATCCGACATTCTGTGTACAGTTTAGTCGATTCTCTTTCATGTAGTTTTCTAATTTATTGAACTATTGATAGAGAAATTGGAATTTTTCAGTTACTTGTATTCACTAGGAACAGGAATATTAAATTTCTCGCACAATAGTTTTACATCATGCATATCATTTTCATCATGCTCATAGCCCAGATGAAATAATACTTGATTTTCAGCATCAATACATCTAACCATTTTATCGCCTATTTTCCCAATACCACTAAACACTTTTGGGGGATATGCTTCTCCTTCAAAAACAATGTATCCTTGTTCGTTGAATTTAAATATATGAAAATCAATTATCCTGTCTTGAGCGTCCTTCCAAATCGTGTGATTTGTAGTGGTATATGCTTCTGTAACTTCCGCAAAACCTTTTTCTTTTATTATTTCAATAAACTTTTTACTATTATTTTCTTCCACAAATAAATCAATATCGTTGTGGAGCCTTGTTTCTTCTTCTAAAAGAGCATCAACGCCCCAGCCACCATCTAACCAAATGGCAATTCCATTTTCTTCGGCGTATAAAATTATCTCAATGGCATCTTTTTTATTTACCATGCACCTTCTCCGTTCAAATTCTAATTTATCGTTACAATAGCAATGTTTTTTAGCCAACATCCAACCCGACCACACAACCTCAAAAGTTTCCGAAAAAACATCCAACCTGACCACTCGCGACCCCCGACATCTAACCCGACCACTTGCCAACGCCGACATCCAACCCGACCACTCACCGAGCTATGACATCTAATCTGACCACATGACTATCAAAAAGCGGCTTTATGGACTTGTTTCCTCAAACAGAAAAAGTACAGTCATTTGTGTTTTGTGTAGATTTGTCTTCCAGTGATTTCTAACTTTGTAGTGTGATATCCTTTTTAAAGCAAATGATACGATTGGCTTCTTGAAAGCCGAATTTCATATGAAAAACATAACTTTCTGCATTGCTAATTTCACAATCGCTGGCAAACTCAGTACAAGCATTTTCTTTAGACCACAGTTCACAGTGTTGGAGCAATTGCGTAGCAATACCCTTATTTCGATAATTCTCCATTACAAAAACACCTTCTAAATAGCCAACCGGACTGCTGTCTGTACCTTCAACATAATCATGTCGAAGCTGGCATTGTGCAAACCCGACAGGAATATCATTATCAAAATACAAAAAAAATACAGCCTCTTTATCTAAAATCAATTCTTTCATTTCCTGCCTTAGGTCATCAAATTCATTATCCGGCCATAGAAGGATTGCTAATTGCGTTATTGTATTCAAATCGGATATTATTGCTTTTCTTAACATAAGTTTTTCTCCTTATTTTTTTAGAAATAAAACAGCTTATATTACAGCCTCGACATCAATACTACCGTCTCAATGTGCGCTGTATGCGGGAACATGTCGACTGGTTGTACTTCTTTTGTTTTGTAGCCGCCGTCTTCGAGAATTCGAAGGTCGCGGGCTAGTGTTGCTGGGTTGCATGATACATAGACAACCTTCTTCGGCTTTTGTTCTAAGATGGTTGTTAAAAGTGCTTCGTCACAGCCTTTTCGTGGTGGATCTACCATCAGTACATCTGCTGTTTTGCCTTCTTTATACCAGCGAGGAATCACTTCTTCTGCTGGGCCTGCTTCAAAGTATGTGTTCGTAAAGCCATTCAGTGCTGCGTTACGTTTGGCATCTTCAATCGCTTGTGGCACAATCTCAACACCCATCACGGATTTGGCTTGTTTCGCAAGGAATAACGAGATTGTTCCGATACCACAGTACGCATCAATTACGGTCTCATTACCTGTTAAATCTGCGTAAGCTAATGCTTGTTCATACAATACTTCTGTTTGGATTGGGTTCACTTGATAGAATGAGCGTGCTGAAATTTCAAAGCGGACATCTCCAATATAATCCTCAATTACTTCGTCGCCCCATAGAGGTAGTGTTTCGTTACCGAAAATCACATTCGTATCTTGTCCGTTCACATTTTGCATAATCGAGCGTACATTTGGTACAAGTGTACGAATCGTCTCAATGATGGCTTCTTTTTGCGCGAGTTTACGTTTCTTCGTTACGAGTACGACCATCACTTCATCCGTCGTGCGTGCTTTACGAACGACGACATGGCGAAGTAAGCCTTGTTTTGTTTTTTCGTCATAAGGGGTTAAACCGAGCGCCCATAGTTTCGGCTTTAACCCTTCTAAAATGGCATCTGCTTCAGTTGTTTGAATCAAGCAGCGATTCGTATCAACAATCGCATGTGACTTCGTTTTATAAAAACCAGCTACAGGTACTTCTCCCTCTAATCCGAATGGAATTTGCGCTTTATTACGGTAATGCCATGGCTCTGTCATTCCTTTTACAGGGTGCACAGGTACATCGAGCTTACCGATTCGTTTCATCACATTTTCAACCATGTTTTGTTTCCACTTTAGTTGTCCTTCGTATGACAAGTGTTGTAGTTGGCAACCACCACATTGATGAAAAATCGGACAGGGTGCTTCGACACGATCTGGTGATGGTTCGGTGATGTCGATTATTTTCGCAAAACCATAATTTTTCAATGTTTTTAATACATGTACTTCGGCTGTTTCTTCTGGTAAACCACCTTGGATGAATAGCGGGTAACCGTCTACTTTTGCGACACCCGCACCGTCATGCGTTAAATCTTCTATATGAACCGTTAATCGGTCATTCTTCTTTACAGGTACAGTCATTGTTCACATTCGCAATCGAAAATTTATAAAAGCTTATAATGTTACGTCTTTTCGATGTGCGTTCTCCTTTTTAACTTACTTGTATCCAGTGATACAAAACGCCGTAACGAGCGTATGCACAGTTGCTTCATTCAATCTTATTATTGTACCACGAAACAAACAGGCAAAAAAGAAGGAATCGATTGAATCGACTCCCTCTTCCCTATACGAACTATTCTTTTTCATCTCTTGTAGCTGGACCATCCATTTTTGCAATCCAGAAACTGATGATAATCGAAACAACAACAATCACAAATGGTGCATAGAATATTAAAAAGTTTTCCATTTGGAACACACTCCTTTAAGCGTGATGATCTTCTTTACCTTCTGCATAGTTCTTATTGAAGACAAATAGTTTTAAAATTAACCACATGGCTGGTACAAGTAAACACAGACCTAAAATGAATGTAACAACGAGCGCAATCGCCATCGTTTGATTTGTGAATGAATCATATAGCGTTAAATGTGGATACATCAAGTATGGGTAATGACTAATACCGTATGCGAAGAACGCAAGTAGGAATTGCCCGATTACTAATCCAATTGCTAAGCCAAACTTCATCTTTTTGAATAATAGATAGATTGTACCGATGAACATGAGCGCTGATAGTGCGAGTAGATACCATAGGTCTACCATACGATCATAGTGTTCTGGATTATGGCTTTTTAATTCAACCATAATACCGATTACTGAGATGACTAATGGAATTGCCCAAATTAACGCATATTTGCGTAGTAAGTCACGCGCTGCCATATCTTTTGCTTCATTCGCATACCATGTTAGGAATGTTGCAGAGATATACAGACAAGCTGAGATAGATAGTACAACGATACTCCACGTTAATGGACTTGTGAATAATGCTTTATAGTTCAATTCAGGTTGTCCTTTTACAATATCAACAAATCCACCTTCTGAAATTGTTAATACGATTGATAGTGCGGCTGGCATTAAGACACCTGCAATACCGTACATCGTTGCATATCCTTTATGTCCTCTTGCACCGTATGCTTCAAATGCGTAATACGAACCACGAATACATAAAAGAATTAAGATGATACTTCCTGGAATCAACATCGGTTGACCGAAGTAAACAGCTGTTTTCGGGAAGAATCCGATAATTCCAACGAAGAAGAATACGAAGAATACATTCGTTACTTCCCATACTGGTGATAAATAGCGTTGGATGATTTTAGACAGGATGTGTTGCTTCCCCGTCATAATTCCATGTGCGTTGAAGAATCCTGCACCGAAGTCAATTGAACCAACAAGGATATAACCGAATAGGAAGATCCAAAGTACCGTAATCCCTAAAATTTCGATGTTCATTTCGAATCCCCGCCTTCCATTTTACGATCCGCTAATTCACGTTCTACAGGGTTTGATTTAAACATTCTAACTAATACGACCACACTACCGATTCCAAGAATGACATATAGAATACCGAATAGAATAGCCATTAAGCCGACGTTTCCGCTCGTTGTTGCGGCATCTGCGACTTTCATATACTTCACAAGAATCCACGGCTGACGTCCAACTTCTGCTAACCACCATCCTGCTTCAATTGCTAGGAATGTTAGTGGTCCACCAAGTACGATGAGCCAGCGGAACCATTTTGAATCAACGAATAACCATTTTCTAATTTTCGCAATGACATACACTAAACTTAATAGAATCATGAATACGCCAATTGTTACCATGAAGTCGAATAGATAGTGAATGTAAAGCGGTGGTGTTTCATCTTTCGGGAATGCATTTAGACCTGTTACTTCTGCGTTAAAGTTATTATGTGCAAGGAAACTTAACATTTTTGGAATACGAATTTCGTATTTAATTTGCTCTGTTTCTTCATTTAGCACCCCAAAGAGTATGAGGTCGGCATCTTTTTCTGTTTCAAAATGCCATTCTGCTGCTGCTAATTTTTCTGGTTGGTATTCTGCTAAATATTTTGCTGAGAAGTCCCCGACAATGGCTGTTGCAATAGAGAATACTAAACCAATCTTCATAAATAAGAAAAGTGATTTCTTATAATAAGCATGTCTTGAACCGCGAATCATGCGATACGCTGCAATCGCTGCAAGTAAGAACGCTGATGTCATAAAGGCTGATACAAGTACATGCCCTACTTTTGTAGGCATAGATGGTGAGAACATCGCTACAATCGGTTGAATATTAGTTAACTGACCATCCTGAATATCAAACCCTTGAGGTGAGTTCATGAATGCATTTACGATTGTAATGAATACTGCTGACATTGCTGAACCAACTGCTACTGGAATTAATAATAAGAAATGTTTTTTCTGATTCTCAAATCGATCCCATGTGTACAAGTAAATTCCTAAGAAAATTGCTTCAAAGAAGAACGCAAATGTTTCCATGAAGAGTGGTAACGCAATAACATTACCTGCTACTTCCATAAAACTTGGCCATAAGAGTGATAGTTGTAAACCGAATGCGGTACCTGTTACAACCCCAACTGCTACGGTAATTACATAGCCTCGCGCAATACGTCGTGCGAGTAAAATATAGTGTTCGTCGTTCTTTTTAATCCCAAGCCACTGTGCAATCATAATCATTAAGGGTACTCCGACACCGATTGTTGCATAGATAATGTGGAATGTTAACGTGAATTCTGTTAACAGACGACTGAAAAATACTGAACTTTCATTCACCATGTTGCTTAGCCTCCTTAGCTAAAAAATGTAACTAACTACAATTGATATGAGCATAATAATTGCTGCAATGCCACAAGTCCAAATTAGAATCCGTTCTTGCTTTTTGTACATAGGCTTCTCCCCTTCATACGCTTATTATACCCCTTTAAAACAGCTTTAAATCGCTAACTCTTGACAGAAATGCTACGTATTCATGTGAAAAGTGTGAGGAAAAATTGCCATTCATGTGACAGTGATGAATGTCACACAAATGCCCTTGATTTTTAAAATGACGCGTGATTTTTTATTGTGAAATATTAATGAAGTTGTAAACAGACAATATAAAAAAGACGTACCTATTGTCCGCTAACCCCTTCTTATTTTTCTTACAAACTCATTTTCTGTTTAAATTCTATAGAACAATAAAAAGCTGTAGAAAACATTTATCTCAAAATGTTTCTACAGCTTCCATATTTCTAAACTTATTCTGCTTCTATACGATCTTCTGCACGAATATCTTCAATTGGTACAAATAATTCAATATGGCGTTTTAAATTTTTAAACACAGCTGGTGCATCTCCACCATATTCACCATCTAAATTCAATTGAATCTTATCCTCTGAATAAACTTTTACCTCTTTTGCTTTTGTATAAATCACATGTGAATCTTTTAAATGTTCACCGCGTACAGCAAGTGTAACAAGTTTAATAAAATCAGCGATATTGCATTTTTTTAAGATGAATACGGAGAATAACCCATCATTAATACTTGCATCTGGCGCTAACTTTTCAAATCCACCAACTGAATTCGTTAGACCGATTAAAAACATCATCGCTTCTTCTTCAAAAACTTCACCATCATATTCAATACGCATATTCGTTGCTTTGATCGATGGTAACATTTCAATACCTTTTAAATAATATGCAAGTTGACCTAAAACAGTTTTCAATTTACTTGGTACTTCATAGGTTAACTCTGTAATACGACCACCACCTGCAATATTAATAAAGTAACGGTCATTTGCTAAGCCGACGTCAACGGGTAATGTATCACCCTGTAAGATAATATCGACTGCTTTGTTAATGTCTCGTGGAATTCGGACAGCTCGGGCAAAATCATTCGTTGTTCCCATTGGAATCAAACCGATTTTCGGACGATTTTCAAACTCACTTACACCTGCAACGACTTCGTTCAATGTGCCGTCACCACCAACTGCTACGATTAACTCAAAATCTCTTTTAACCGCTTCTCTCGCTGCTACAGTCGCATCTCCTTCACAAGTTGTTGCATGACAAGAAGTTTCATAACCAGCAATTTCAAACTTCTCTAATACTTCTGGTAGACGTTTTTTAAAAGCTTCACGCCCAGAAGTTGGATTATATATGATTCTTGCTCTTTTCATTCTTATACCTTCCTGCTTCTCAAAATTTCCCCTATTGCTAAAACGAATTCTCTACTTAAGATGTTGCACTTTTCGTTCATTTTTTTCCATAAAATACATATTCCACTCTTTTCGAATGGAATATGCGTTATTATATGAAATTAGATTACTTTTTCTAAAGCTTGTTTTTGACTTGCATACACCCAATGCCAAAATTGATCGTTTGAAGCATTTTCCTCACCAATCATTGTGTACATCTCTTTTTGAGCGGCATCGAATTCTTCTGATTCTTTTGGTGGTAATGCTTGACGACACTTCATCACGTAAGCTTGTAATTCAGGTGCGCGTGGTCCCCATGTTCCTAAAACTTCACCTTCTTCAGATAAGAAGATATAAATCGGAATAGCGCGTCCACCATTTGTTAGATAGCGGTCAATCAAATCAAGGTTCTCATCGCGTAATACTGCACGTACGTCTAAGTCAGCAGCTTCTGCAATCTTGCGTAAGATGGCATTGTTAATCATCGCATCTCCACACCAATCTTCTGTAATCACTAAAATGTTTGGCTTTTTCGCTTTCAATGCCTCAATAAAAGCCTCGTCCTCTGGTAATGTAAATCCATTATAAACACGATATGAATTATCTTTTAAAGTCGACATTTCGTCCATATATAAAGCAAGTGGTTTTCCTTCTTCAAAATACTGTTGTTCTGTTTTCATTCCATTCCCTCCTCGTTCTTTTTATTTCTTTTGTGTCTTTATTGTAACAAATTCATTTACTATTGACTATTTCCATATTTTTAACTAAACTGAATTTCTTATTCTTCTTACTGAAAGGACTTGATTTTATCCAAAAGTCACTCATCAAAAGCTATAATTTTTTATTATTTGGAATGCTCGCCCTCTTTATTCCGTTTCTTCCCGTTTTTATGAAAGCACAGGGAATGTCGGAAACAAAAGTAGGGCTTTTAATTAGTGTAGGTAGTCTTATTACAATCATTGTGCAACCTACATTCGGTATGATTAGTGATCGTTTGAAAACGATTCGTAAAGTAATGCTCGTTTTAATTTTTCTCACAACCATTAGTGGTTTTTTCTTATATCAAGCATCTAGCATGACCTGGATCGTTATTTTTACGTTAGTGGTGTATGCTTTTTTAATGCCTTTAGATCCACTTTGTGAATCATTAAGTTTTACAACAGCTGAAACATTAAAAATCTCTTATGGCTCTGTTCGCACATATGGCGCACTTGGTTATGCAGTTCTATCATTAATTGTCGGCTACATAATGGACTGGTTTGGTCTACATAGTATTTCTTATTTATTTGCTGTAGCTGGAATACTTGCCTTTCTATCTGTCTGGTTATTACGTGATGCACCACCAAGCCCTGTACCTGTAACGATTGAAGGTTTTAAAAAATTAATTTTAAATAAAGAAATTTTACTGTTTCTTCTATTAATATTAATCGCTTCTATCTCTGCACGTATGAATGATACATTTTTAGGTATTCACGTAATTACGTTGAATGGCGATAACAAACTTGTTGGGCTTGCGTTCTTTATCGCAGCGGCAAGTGAAATTGTCATCTTCGCTTTAAGCTTTATGTGGTTAAAGCCTGGGAAAGAATTATTACTCATCACGATTTCCATCTTCTTCTATGTAGTACGATTCTTCTTATCAGGAATTGTGGATAATCCTTATGCATTAATTGCTGTACAACTGCTACAGATGGTAACATTCCCAATCTTTTATACAGCGGCAATTCAGTACTTATATAAATTAGTACCACGCGAATGGCGTGCAACAGGACAAACTTTACTTGCACTCTTATTCTTTGGGTTTTCAGGTATGGTAGCATCCGCAATTGGTGGTTATGTGTATAATGTATTCGGCGGACACAACTTCTACTTCATGCTAACAGGCATCTCAGCAGTCGCTTGTGTGTATGGTGTATTCCTATTAATTCGTCAGAAACGACAAGCTTCATAAAAAAGAAGGAAACAAAAGGATTTTCAATAGAATAAACAAGCTGGAACAAAATATCTCACTTCTCTTTTTTAGCGTTCACAACAAAAAAAACTGGAACCGTGCTACAACGCGATTCCAGTTTTTCTTATGCTCATGTGGGATGGTTGTTTTCTGTACTTATGCCTCAGCCCATTTGTCTATACTAAACTCTTTTTAAAGTACATTAAACCTGCTGTTTCTCCATCGCTTTTTTCTCAATAGCTTTTTGTTTTGTGGCATTTTTCACACGACTATCTAAATCACTTGCTATGTGAATCGTATAATCACCATTTGATATAACTTTTTTCAAATCTTTTACTGTGTGACACTCTTTATTTAACTGATTCCATAAACAACCGTATTGTAAAGAATGATGTGTATCGCTACCACCTACTACAGGCTTATTTAGTTTTTCAGCAAAACGATAAACCAGTTCCTGATTCTTTTCAATGCCGATTGAATGTAAATCCTTTCCGTTTAAATCAAAAGCATCGAGTTGCTGTAACAAACTAGGATCTAATTCGTATAAAGGTGTGCTTTCGCGGTATGGATGTGCTCCAATAATTAACGGATTAAATGGTGCAGCCAACTCAAATAATTGGGGGAAAGGAATAAATTGCTCTTTACTTGTATAATTCTCTAATAACATACGCATTGCACGTATATCCATACGATCTGCAATAATGAGAATATGTCCTACTTCTCGGATATCTACCTCCATACCAGGAAAGATTTTTAATCCATCTACTTCATAATAATTCTTTGTATATGAATAGTGTGCGTCAAGTGTATTATAAACATCTTCAAAATTATGCGTATTAAAATGTTCTGTCAGTGCAAAACCATTCAATCCGCTCTCTTTCGCACTGTGAATCATCTTTTTAAAATATTCTAATGAAAAATCTACCTTTTTTGAAAGCTTACCATGTGTATGAAAATCAAAATTCATCTCTATGCACGTCCTTTTTTAATAATAAATACTTAATGTAAAACTAGTAATAATATATAAAACGGAAACACTCAAAAACGTATAATCAGTCTTTCGAAAACGAAAATATGAAGTTTTTAATTGTTTCATTTGCTGGTTGGATGTCACACCACCAAACCCTTTTGTTTCAAGTGCTTCTACAGTTGTACGAGATCGTTTAGCACCATTTAAAATAAGAGGATAAAACGATAAGATAAGGATTTTCATATAATAAACAATTGATCTCCAGTATAAAAACCCTGCTTTACTAGGTGCTTTACCACGCAAACGATAAGATAAAATAACTTTATGGAACTCCTCCATTAATGTAGGTAAAATACGATAGCAATAAGATACACTGAATGAAAGTTGGGCAGGTACACCCATTCTTAATAGAGCATCACTAAACTCCTCAGGATCTAAACTAGTAAATACTGCTACACTCGCTAATGATATAACAGCCAGTTTAATCGTTAACCAAAACATTGGTTCGACGGAAGTAAGATCTCCACCAAATAACATGGAAACAATAAATAGTACACCCACCTCACTCAATAATCCTATACCAAGTACAAATAAAATCATGGGACTCACTTTCGCAAGATATGTCATACCTAACATAAGTACAAGAAAACTAACGAGAATTATTTTATTATGAATAAACCAGGGAACAATAGCGAAAAATCCATACCAGATAATGAGCGTTCGTGGATCCAGTTTTCCTAAATAAGTTCCTCTTCCACCATAGGCTGTTTTTAATAGCTCTCCTTTAATATATTCAAGTGAAAATTTTTCTGTTAAATTTTTATACATATTCATGTTTTACACCATCACTTTCTAAACAAATAAAGTTTTCACAAAAATCTTCAATTGTATAAGAAGGTGTTTCTAAATTCATTTTTTGACTCAACTTCATAATTTGTGGCATTACTAGTCCGGCTTTTTCAAGTAAAGAAGGATTGCTAAAAATCTCTTCTCTCGTACCGTCTCCGATAACCTTTCCCTCGTGCATAACTAAAATTCTAGTCGCCCATTCAGAAACAAGTTGCATATCATGTGAAGCAATCATTACGGTTTTGACATGCTCTTTCAACGAATTCAACATTTGAATAACGTGCCTTTTCGTAGCAATATCTAAGTTAGCGGTTGGTTCATCCAATAACATGATTTCCGGACGCATGGCTGCACCAATCGCTAAAGATACGCGTCTTTTTTGTCCCCCACTTAATAAACGCGCATCATCATGTTGGATTTTTTCTAATGAAAAGTCCTTTAAAATTTGTTCCACTTTTTCTGGATAGTTTTCAACTTTTCTAGATTTTAAAAATAACTCAATTTCTTTTCTAACTGAATCTTCTATAAACATCTCTTCTGGATTTTGATAAACGTATGCGACATGTTGACTTAGTTTTTCTGGTGTGGAACGACTAGCTTGTAAATGACAAATCTGAATTTCTCCACGAGTCGGTTTTGTAATTCCTGTTATTAATTTAATTAATGAAGATTTACCCGCACCATTATTTCCAACAATTGCAATACGCTCCCCTTCATAAATTGACGTATGAATATTTGTTAATACCTGTTTTATTTGCTTTCGAAAGTCTTTAAACTCTAGCGATACATTTTGAAATGAAATAAGTGGCAATCGCTCAATTTTCGGAAATAAAGATGTTATAACTTGTTGATTTCTCTTTTCTTTTTTCATTAAATTTATAAAGTATTGCATTCCTTCCTCTAAATTTATAGGAAGATTTTTTATATTTTTTTGATCCATTTGATAAGCTGCTTGTGTTACCTGTGGTGGATATATTTGGCGTGCAATTAAATCTTTAATACTTGAAAGTGCTTGTTTTGTTGGCTTTGTCCATTGAATAGAGCCTTGATCCATTAAAATGACGCGATGACAGTAATCGGCAATGAATTCTGTGTGATGTTCAATTACAATAATTGTCATGCCTAATTCTTCGTTTAATTTTTTCAACACTCGATATACTTCTTCTGCATGTTGAGGGTCTAATTGCGCAACTGGTTCATCCACTATTAAGATTCTTGGTTTCATTGCGAGCACACCAGCTATCGCTAACAAATGCTTTTGACCTCCACTTAATTGCCAAATGTATTCATTAGCAATTGAACTGAGTCCTGTTACTTCCAAAGCCCATAGTCCTCTTTCCTTATAATCTTTCAAACCATAATTTAAAGGTACAAAGGAAACATCATCTAAAACAGTAGGTCGCATAATTTGATTTTCAAAGTCTTGATAGACATAACCGATATGTTTTGATAATTCACCCACTGAATGTTCTGCAGTATGAAAATCCGTTAGCCAAACATCTCCTTCAAAGTCACCTACATAAAATTGAGGGATAAGCCCATTGAATGTTTTACATAAGGTTGATTTACCTGAACCATTTCCACCTATAATCGCCACAAATTCATGTTCATAGATTGTTAAATCTACTTTTTTTAATATCGGATTCTCTGCACCTGGATACGTAAATGTAACATCTTTCATTTGAATGATCGGTTTAGCCAAGGTTTTCATTCCCCTTTAAATTCTTTTTCGATTTAGAACGCATGACTTGGATTGTAATTAAGACTACAATCGTAGCAATACCAATTGGAATCCATATAAACCATTCACCAAATATACCTAAAAATTCTGGCTCCCATTCACCGAATGCCCATTCTGTCTCTGATAAAAACTCTGATAAAATGGCGATAGCAGATAATAAAATTGACACTGCGACTAACTTAGGTGTAACAATTTGAAAAATAGAATATTCTACTTTTCGGTCACGTGGTTTCATCCCAAGTAAAGGCTCAATTTTTCCATACAGTCTTGGAACTAAGTAAAGTGTAGGTAGTAATGCGAATAGTACACCAGAAAATAGTAAGTCATTTAATAATGCGACTCCTTCGATAACCACAATACTTTCAGCAAGTCCAGGAACTGCTTCAAATTCTTCTACACCTACCCATACTTTTCCGATATCAATCATCGTTCCTAACAAGTGATGTACTAATAATCCTGTAAATACTGCTATAATAATTTGTTTACGATTAAGTGGATTACGCACTAATATTCCTGCAATGAACATTCCTAAAGAAAAAGTAATGAATTTTTCTAACTCACCAATACCGCCAAACTGTCCTAACATCAATTCACCAAATATAATCTCTCCAAGCGATGCACCAATTGCTGCGTATAAAGGATGAAATAAAATGCAGAGTGTTAAAGGAATAAAAGCAAAATATTCGACAGACAATTCAATTACACCCAATTGTACGGATGGGATTAATTCCGTAAACATATTGGATAAACCATAGAGAGACATTGATAAAACAAAAACCATCATTTTTTGTGACTGTGTTAATTGATACGTAGTATTCACAGACATACACTTACCTCCTTTAGTTGATAAGCTTAGTATAGAAGTGAATTGTAAATTTAATTCCAGATAATTGAAAACGTTATGTAAATTAATATTCTTTTTATAAAAAATGAAAAATTTTTTTCATTTAAAAGTGAAAATATGCTATAAATGAATAAGAGAAGGAGTGATTTAGATGCAACACCTACATTTTGATCAATTTGACTTAACACCAAATGAAAAAAATATTGCTGACTTTATTTCAAAGAATGGATTGCATATCCTCACTTTTACAGAGGATGAAATTGCGAAGTCTTTACACGTTAGTAACGCTACCGTTTCAAGATTTTGGCGTAAAATTGGCTTTAAGAACTTTAAAGATTTTAAACAAAATTATAAAAATGAAATTACTGTTTCACCAGCACACAAGCTTGAAAACATTATGGATCAAATGGAGTCTTCCACTTTACAACAGCAAATGATGGATTTAAGTAAAAAACATTTAGAACTTACGCTAGCACAATTTGATGAATCACAATTTCAAATAATGGTGTCAAAAATGATTCATGCAAAAAATATTTATATTTATAGTCCTGGTCCATCAGAAGGTTTAGGTAACTTGTTACATTTTCGTCTTTCTAGATTAGGTTTCTCGATTAAATTACTACCTAAAAGTGGACATGAAATTTATGAGGAATTAATTCATTTCACGAGTGAAGATCTTATTTTTGTATTTGGTTTTGTCAAAATGCACCCTGAATCACAAGTGTTATTAGAATATGCAAAGGCATTACAGATACCTGCTATTGTGATGACAGATTGTCTTGTATCAGATTTCAATCATTATACAGATTATTTACTATTTGCTAGTAGAGGAGAACTATGGGAATTTCACTCAATGATTGCACCTACTTTTTTAATTGAAAATATTATAATTGCTATTGGGAAGGAACAATCGCAAAAGTCTCTTTTAAAATTGGAGCAGCTAGATGACATCCGAAAACAATTTAAACATATCTTACCGCGATAAAAAAAGAGCCTGAGACAGAACAAAATAATAGGTCTCAAGTACGAATAATCAAATCAATTGAACGCGTAGAAAACGACTCCTGCGGGAATAGCATGAGCTGAAAACCCCACAGGAACGCAGTGACGAGGAGTTTGAAGCCATGCCCGCGGAAAGCGTTTTTCGAAGCGAAAATTGATCTGAACGAACAAATCCCGTATGATTTTGAAAAATCATACGGGATTTGCTATGTTAAAAATACTTTTGTGTCAGGCACTTTTATTTAGCGATTGTGATTCCAAAAATCATCCATCGCATGGTCCATGTAAACCCAGCCTTTCCAGCCGATATGCAGTGTGTCTGTGAACATGTAATTTTCATTTTCATGTTGTGACATATCTACATAAGCATAACCTGATTCACGCAAGAATTTATTCATTTTTGCGTAATAATCATCACGACGTTCTTTATCAAATTCTGCATAATCATACCACTTTCCATTCATCGGAATAGAAACAAACATTGGTTTTGCACCTGCATCTTTAAAAGCATCCATAACTAATTTTAAATCTGCATACTCTGGTGAGTTGGTATATTCTTCGTCTTTTTTATAACCTTTTAATTCTTGTAGCTTAGGCTTAACTTTTTTATCATAATAGCTTGTTTTAATACTATATTCGTTATTCACACGCGGCTTACCGAATGCTTCTGCATTAGCAAGTTGTTGCTCAAATGTACGACCTTTCACTAATGTGTCATCTGCTTTTAGATTACGTGGATCATGTCCAATAAATAGCGAATAATACAAGTCTTTTTTATGTTGAATACTACGCGTCATACTTCCGACAGCCATCGCCATTTTACCGACAATCGGATATTTTTTATGGTTGGATAACTCATATTCATACATGGTGCGTAGTACTGTATCACGTTTAACTGTATCAAATGTTAGCAGACGCTTCATACCACGCTTTTTAATCTCTGAATCGATTTCTTTATTGAAAGCTAAATCATAAGATTGCAACATCGAGTAGTTCGGTGAAAAATGGAATTCATCTAATCCCTCTTTTACAAACCACTGTGGTGAAACAATGAATACAACTTTTTTATCTTTTAAGTTTTTCTTCTGTTCCACAATATTTAAAAAGTGAACTAGACTTTGCATACCACCACGCCCTACAAGATACGTATCGTATGGTGCGTCAGTAGCTTTTGCATAATTGTACGGATGGAATGGATCAAATCGTACAAGTTCAGATGAACCTAAAATCGGCATCATATTATCTTGTTGTAACATACGCGATTGCATATATTTCCCTTGATAAACAAGTGGATTCATTTCTGTTTTTGCAGCATCTACTTGTTCATCTGAAATCATTTTTTCAAGCCATTTATTCGGAAAGAATAAGAAGACTAGAAAGAGTGCAACCGCAACAAACAGCGGTACAAACGTTACTTTTTTCATGCAAGCTCTTCTAATTGCATTACAATATTATTCGGTGTATTCCATTCTTCACGATTAAATACTGTAATTGGTACATTGATGCCTAATTCATCTTCGAATGCTACTAACAAGTTGATTGTACCGAATGAATCAAGTAAACCTTCTTGGAATAAATCTAAATCGCGCTCCTCTAAAACAACATCATCTTCACAAACATCTGCAATAATTTGAATTACTTTTTCTTTGTCCATTTTTAAAATCTCCCTTACGTATTAGAATAGTGCGCCTGAGAAAATATAGAAACCAAAACATACAAAATTGAATGTAATGAATACTGAAATCGCATGCGTCCACTTATTATTTTTCCAAAACTTCTTCTTCTTGTTCCATCGTTCGAATACATCGAAACAAATAATGAGTAATGCTTGATACAGACCATACACAATGTAGTGAAGCTCTAAGCCATGCCACGCACCCATTAATAAGAACAATAAGAAGTAACCGATATACGATACTGTATAGCGATTTTTAATCCAACGGTTTTTCATCATCCAAAATACAAAGCGCATGTATACGTAGTCACGGAACCAGAATGACAGGCTCATGTGCCAACGTTCCCAGAACTCTTTAATATTTCGACTAATGAATGGTAAGTTGAAGTTTTCAGGTGTACGAATACCCATTAGATAACTGACACCAATCGCAAAACAACTGTACCCAGCAAAATCAAAGAATAAATACAGACTATATACATACATGTACGCTAGATGCCCTCCAAAAGAATCTAGAACACCGTATGTACGATCCGGTAAGAACACTAAGATTTTGTTATAAAGTAAAAAGGCTAAAATAAATTTATAAAGGAAACCTAAGAAAATCTTATTAATCCCTTTATAAACTAGCTCTCGGTATTCCTCTTTCGTTGGTACTTTTTTAAAATCACGATCAAATCGTTTCCAACGGTCGATTGGACCAGATGAAACAGTCGGGAAGAATAGTAGGAAATAAACCAATTCTGTAATTGGAATATCCTTCTTCATCATGCCGTCTCGTGTTTCCATAATCATTTGTACCGCTCTAAATGTAATATATGAGATACCTAAGAATCCGAAGATGTGTAAATTAAAGAACGGTAAAACTTTTACAAGAACTAACGGTAAAATCGCTAGTAATACACCAATGACAAAAACGGCTGTATGGTTTTTATTTTTACGATACGAATGGTAACCCTTAATTAATAACACTTGGAAAAGTGTAAATAATAAAATCGAAATGGTTGCCTTCCAATTAATCGTATAATTCCCCATATCTAGACCGAAAATCAATGCTAACATAACAACTGTAATAAACAGATTATATTTTCGAGATGATTTTCCTAAGAAACCAAGAATAATCGTTGGTAACAGCGCAATTGCTGTAATTAAGAAGAATAGAAAATCACTATATGGAATCATAAGCCTACTTCAACCGCCAATCTTTTACGGTCTACTTTACCATTCATATTGAGTGGTAGTGAGTCTAAATAGACAAACTTTTTCGGAACCATATAGTTTGGAATGGCTTTTAACAGCTTTTCCTTTAAATTCTTTGTCACTTTAAATGGCTTCTCAGTCATTTCATTGTGCAATGCAACACATGCTGTAAGTGCGGTTACTTCTTCTCCTGATTTAACAGGTAACACGACACATGCACCGACCTCGTCTAAAGCTTCAATTTGCTTTTCGATTTCCTCAATCTCCATACGATAACCATGTAATTTAATTTGGAAATCTGAACGCCCTGCGTAGAAAATATGTCCATCTTGGATATATCCTAAATCGCCTGCCTTATAAATACGTTCGCCTTCATGCGTTTTGAAAACTTTATTCGTCTGTTCTTCTGCATACAGGTAACCTGATGTACTTACAGTTGGTCCAAAGATGACAAGTTCACCCTTTTCCCCATCTGTTACTTCTTCCATTTGTTCATTCATGATTTTTAAAATCCCTGTATCGACTGGCGCAATTGGTAATTGTTCATATGTCTCAATCATATCATCTGTTACTTCAACAGCTGTCACAGCTACTGTTGTCTCTGTTGGGCCATACAAATTATAGATTGTCGCTTTTTTGAATCGTTGTTTTAATTCTTTAGCAACTTGTAATGGTAGTACCTCTCCACAGAACAAGAATGTTTGTAAATCAGGCATTTGTTCATCGTTCCACTCTGGATTCATTAAACAAATCTTCGCGAATGATGGTGTAGATGTCCACACATTAATTGAGGAATCATGCAATTCTTCAAATAATAAACCAGCATTTTCAATTTGAGATTTTGTTATCGCATGTAACTCTCTTCCACCTGTTAAGGCTGGATATAGGTCCATTACGGATAAGTCGAAGGAGTAAGGTGCTTGATTTAAATACACACCATTTGGAAGCGAGCAAGCTTCGTTAATCCATGCAACAAAATGTCGTAAATTTGATTCAGAGATTTGTACGCCTTTTGGCTTTCCTGTACTACCTGATGTATAGATGATATAAAATACTTCATCTTCGCTAACCCATGTAGTTGGATCGTTTTGAGCTCCTTCTCCCTTTACAATCAAATCATTAGCTGTTTGTTGTTGCACAGCAATTTCTAAATCGAATTGCTCCGTTGTGATCATAAATGAAGATTTCGATGCCTCAACGATATGTGAAATTCGTTCTAAAGGAATCGAAATATCGAGTGGGATATATGGGTGACCTGCTTTTACAACTCCTAAAAATGCGATAATTTGTTTAGGAGACATATGTCCGTAAACTGTAATCGGGCTATTTTTAGGCAAATTCATTTTTTTTATGGTATGCGCCAATGCATTTGATTGTTCCCAAAGTTCACCGTAAGTAACCGTTTGACCTGCTGATCGGTACGCTACTTTTTCTGGATGTTCCTTTGCAACAGATGCAATTTGTTGTAGCACATTCATAATATGCACTTCCTTTCACTAAAACTCGGTATATATAAATGGACCCGCGCTCATATCATGGAAACCGTAAATTAATACAAGTAACACCATAATGGCAAAATAAAAGAACGTTTGACCAATTGCTCGCGGAACACTCATTTTTTCTTCTTCTTTTTTTTCTTTATTTACCATTTGTACGCTCCTTTCCACCTTTTATTCTAACGATTTAAGGTTTAAAAAGTTTCATTTTTTTCATTAAATATAACATTTATTACACCAATATAAATTTTATATTACAAAAAGGGCAAATGATAGTGGAAAATAGTCACAAATCTTTTCCATACTTTATTACCCCATTTAAAATAAATACTTCTTAAAAAAATAAAAAAGACGTTCAGTGGTATCAAACGAACCATGAACGACTTTTTCAACTTACTTAACGTTTGTTAATTTCTTCAATTAGTAATTTATTTACCATTTGAGGGTTAGCTTGACCGCGTGATGCTTTCATAATTTGACCTACTAGGAAGCCAATCGCACGATCTTTACCATTTTTAAAATCTTCAATTGATTGTGCATTATTATCTAGGACTTCTGTCACCATGGCTAATAAAGCACCTTCATCAGAGATTTGTACTAAACCTTTTGCCTTAACGATTTCTTCTGCGTTACCACCGTTTTCAACAAGCTCTTTGAAAACTTTCTTCGCAATCTTAGAAGAAATAGTATCTGCAGAGATTAATTTAATCATACCTGCAAGACCTTCTGGCGTTAAAGCTGTATCAGCTAATTCTTTTTGCTCTGCGTTTAAGTAAGCATTTACTTCGCCCATTAACCAGTTTGATGCTAATTTTGCATCTGCACCAGCTGCAACAGTCGCTTCAAAGAAATCCGCTGTTTCTTTTGATAAAGTTAATACGTGTGCGTCATAAGCTGGGATGCCCATCTCTGCTACATAACGTTCTTTACGAGCGTCAGGTAATTCTGGGATCATCGCTTTTTCGCGCTCTAACCATGCGTCGTCAATTACGATATCTACTAAGTCAGGCTCTGGGAAGTAACGGTAATCATCCGTACCTTCTTTTACACGCATTAATACAGTTTTACTTGTTTTCTCGTCGAAACGACGTGTTTCTTGCTTAATTTCGCCGCCTGCTTTTAGTACAGCTTCTTGGCGCTGTGCTTCATACTCAATCCCTTTACGAACGAAGTTGAATGAGTTTAAGTTTTTAAGCTCTGTACGTGTACCGAATTCTTCTTGACCGTAAGGACGGATTGAGATGTTCGCGTCACAACGTAGAGAACCTTCCTCCATACGAACGTCTGAAACGCCTGTATATTGGATAATCGCTTTTAGTTTTTCAAGGTACGCATATGCTTCCTCTGGTGTACGAATATCTGGCTCAGAAACGATTTCAACAAGTGGAGTTCCTTGACGGTTATAATCCACTAATGAAGCGTTCGCACCATGTGTTAATTTACCGGCATCTTCTTCCATATGAATACGTGTAATACCGATACGTTTCTTTTCGCCATTTACTTCGATTTCAATCCAACCGTTTTCACCAATTGGTTTATCAAATTGTGAAATTTGATATGCTTTTGGATTATCAGGGTAGAAGTAGTTTTTACGGTCGAACTTTGTATGTTGGTTAATATCCATGTTTAGCGCAAGAGCTACACGCATCGCATAGTTCACAACTTCTTTATTCACAACAGGTAATACGCCAGGATATCCTAAGTCGATTACTGATGTATTTGTATTTGGTTCAGAACCAAATTGGTTTGGAGATGGTGAGAAAATTTTTGAGTTAGTTTTTAACTCAACGTGTACTTCTAAACCGACAACTGTTTCAAAATTTGTCATGTTATTTTACCTCCCAAGTTTGAGGTGTTTTTGTATGGAAGTCTGTTACGCGTTCGAATGCATCTGCAACACGGTAAACAGTTCCTTCTTCGAAATAGTTACCAATGATTTGTAAACCAACAGGAAGGTCACCGTCAAAACCACATGGAATTGAGATAGCTGGAACACCTGCTAAGTTAATTGGAACCGTTAAAATATCATTCGCATAAACCGTCATTGGATCTTCGATATTTTCGCCTAGTTTGAATGCAGTTGTTGGTGTTGTAGGTCCAACAATGACATCATACGATTTGAATACTTCATCAAAGTCTTGTTTGATTAATGTACGAACTTGTTGTGCTTTTTTATAATAAGCATCGTACGTACCAGCTGATAATGAGTAAGTTCCTAACATAATACGGCGTTTTACTTCATCACCAAAACCTTGCGCACGTGTTTGTAAGTATAAATCTTCTAAGTTATCTGCTTCTGCACGGAAACCGTAACGGATACCGTCAAAACGAGATAAGTTAGATGAAGCTTCAGAAGAAGAAAGGATATAGTAAGCTGCTAAAGCATATTTAGAATGTGGAAGTGATACTTCATCTACAGTAGCGCCAAGTTCTTTTAACTTGTCGATCGCTGCTTGTACTTGTGCTTTCACACCAGCAGAAACACCTTCACCTAAATATTCTTTTGGTACAGCTACTTTAAGACCTTTAATATCGCCTGTTAATTGTGCAGCGAAATCTGGTACTTCTACGTTTGCAGAAGTTGAGTCATTTGCATCAACGCCTGAAATCGCTTCTAATAATAATGCGTTATCACGCACGTTGCGTGTAATTGGTCCAATTTGATCTAAAGAAGATGCAAACGCTACTAAACCGTAACGAGATACGCGACCATATGTAGGTTTCATACCTACTACACCACAGAATGCTGCTGGTTGACGGATTGAACCACCTGTATCAGAACCTAATGTGAATGGTACTTCGCCTGCTGCTACTGCTGCTGCTGAACCACCTGAAGAACCACCAGGTACATGATTGAAATTCCAAGGATTGTGAACAGGTTTGATGCTTGAATTTTCGTTTGCAGAACCCATCGCAAATTCATCCATGTTAACTTTACCAACCGTAATCATGCCTGCATCACGTAATTTTTGTACGACTGTTGCATCATAGATTGGGTTGAATCCTTCTAAAATTTTTGAAGCACAAGTTGTTTCAAGTCCTTCAGTTACAATATTGTCCTTTACACCGATTGGTAAACCAAATAGTGGTCCACGTTCTTCGAAAGGTACTTTGTCCATCTCAGCTGCTTGTGCAGTAGCTACTTCTTTGTTTAGTGCTAAAAACGCACCTACTTCGCCATCAAGTGCATCGATACGAGCAAATGCTTCTGCTGTTAATTCTGCAATTGTTACTTCTTTGTTTTTTAGAAGTTCTTGCATCTCAGCAGATGTATGTTTAAACAATGACATCCGTATTGTTCCTCCTTCAATTAATTTATTCAGACATAATTGGTGGTACTTTAACTAGTCCATCTTGTTGTTCCTTGACGTTTTTCATCATCAGATCACGTGATAAACCTTCTGCTGCCACATCTTCACGAAGTACGTTTACAAGCGGTAGAACATGCGTTGTTGGTTCTACATTCGTTGTATCTAATTCGTTCAATTGTGCCGCAAAATCAGTAATTGCAGCGAGTTGACTTGCGAATTTTTCCGCTTCTTCCTCAGTGATTGCAAGACGAGCCAATTTTGCTACGTGTTTCACTTCTTCTACTGAAAGTTTTGCCATTTATTACACCTCCAAATTCGATAACCATACCTATGATAATATCATTTCTTTCATACAGTAAGCAAGGTACTTTTATGTAGTAAAGCGCTCGTAACATCTTGAAAATAAAGGGTTTTCTAAAAGTTTTGAGTTTGTTCACAGCTTAACATCGGTTTTAGTACATGAAAAAACGTAAGTGATGGATGTCACATCACTTACGTTTTTTTATTCGTTATAAAGATGGACAAACGTTTCGGATTCGCCACTCTTTTTCACAATCAATGCCTCTGGTCCATTTACAGACGTAATACTTACTTCTACTTTTAAATCTTTCGGGAATTGTTTCACGACTTCAGAAGCTGCATATTGTGTAAAACCTGTAATTTCTGAAGAACCATAAAACTTAATTGGAATTTTGATTTTTAAACTCTGCATACGATCTTGTGTATAGTAACCTGTACCAATGATATTCGCTGAGTTTGTAAAGTACGAATCAATTTTCTCTTTGAATGCGATGAAGTTGTCATTTACTTCACGGTACTTATCTTCAGGGTTTGACATTGGGAACTGTAAATACTTTTCGCTAACATTTTTCCAATCGCTAATTGTTGACTTACCTTCGCCTACTTCTGCATAGGCAATGTACGTTCCTGGTACAATATCTCCGCGTGCAGATTGTTTATACAGTCCAATCGTAATTGGTACATTCGCTAAACCATCCATACCACGTAGACGCTTTACAACTTTTTCAGCAATTTTTTTGCCTTCTGCATTTAATGTAGCATCTGGAATCGGCTCATCATACGTTGCGCCATAATCTTCCTTTTGATAGTAGTAAACTGAATTTAACGCTAAACCAATTGAAATACCTGCTAATTTCACTTTATTCGAACCCGATTGTTTTAAATAATCTTGTTCGATAATGTGTGCTAAGTAAACAGGAGCTTTTTTTGCACGCTCTGTTGGACTCATACCTTTATCGCTTGGATTTAGACCTTCAGCTGATTGATTTCTACGCGCCAACCACGATTGTACGGTTTCTTTATCTAAATATTGTCCTTCTTGGAAGAAGTATTCGTCTGGATCATATACATTACGCGAGATACGTGTTAATCCTTGTTCTGCTTCTTGAATATCATAGTTTGAATAGATATTCGATACAATGAGACCACGACTTGCACTTTCTTTATAAGGTAATAATGTACGATAATATTTACCTTCTGTGACCGTATTCGGCACAATCGTTGATTGACTATCATCTTTGTCTTGCGTTACAACTTTCTTCTCTTCTTTTGAAAGAGGACTTGTACATCCAGCTAATAAAGCAGCAGCTAGTATCGCAGGAATTAAGCGGCGTTTTTTCATCATTTCCTAAAACTCCTTCATTTAAGATAATTCTTCTATGAGACGTTCCTCATTCCACACTTCAATTCCGAGTTGTTCAGCTTTTGTTAATTTAGAGCCCGCATCTTCACCTGCAATGACAAGATCTGTTTTCTTACTCACACTCCCTGTCACTTTGCCGCCAAGCTCTTCAATTTTCTTTTGCGCTTCTGAGCGATTTAATTGTGAAAGCTTACCTGTTAATACAATCGTCTTTCCATTAAATACACTATCAATTTCTTCGGTATTGATTTTCTTACCAGTATAATATACATTGACGCCTAATTGGCGTAAACGTTCGATTAATTCACGAACTTCTTCTTTTTCAAAATACATGACAATGGAATCAGCCATCTTATCACCGATCTCAAATACTTCTGTCAACTGCTCCACTGTCGCATCCATTAATGCATCAATTGATTCAAATTCCTCGGCTAATAGGCGTGCTGCTTTTGCACCTACGTGACGAATTCCTAAACCAAATAACAATCGTTCCAGTGAATTTTTCTTAGAAGCTTCAATTGCATCCAATAAATTTTGTGCAGATTTTTCACCCATTCGTTCAAGGGCAATTAATTCTTCTTTATTTAATGTATATAAGTCTGAAACATCTTTCACAAGTCCTTCGCGTAGTAGCTGACTAACTACACGTTCACCGATACCCTCAATATTCATCGCGTTACGTGAAACGAAGTGCGATAATCCCTCTGCGACTTGTGCAAAACAACTTGGATTTACACAACGGAGCGCAACTTCATCATCAATACGTACTAATTCACTGCCACAAGCTGGGCAGTGCGTCGGCATTGTAAAAGGCTCTAGTCCTTCAGGTCGTTGGTCGAATAATACTTGTTTTACTTCTGGAATAATATCACCAGCTTTACGAATAATGACCGCATCACCAATACGAATATCTTTTTCGCGAATGATGTTTTCATTATGTAGCGTTGCACGCTGGACAGTTGTTCCAGCAACTTGAACAGGTTCTAAAATCGCAGTTGGTGTAACAACACCTGTACGTCCAACTGTTAAGTCAATATCCAAAACTTTCGTCATGACTTCTTCAGCGGGGAATTTGTAAGCGATTGACCAACGCGGTGCTTTCACTGTATTCCCAAGCTCTTGTTGCTGGTCATAGCGATCTACCTTTACTACAATCCCATCAATTTCATAAATTAAGTTTGGTCTTTTTTCTGTCCATTCTTGAATGTATGCAAATACTTCTTCAATTGTTTGGCATTTTTTACGTTCGTGGTTCGTAGTGAAGCCAAGTTGATCTAAATAATCTAGTGCATCACTGTGACTTGCGAGACCATAATCTTCACCACTACCGCCAATAGCATAGATGAATGTTGAAAGATTACGCTTTGCTGCAATTTTCGGGTCAAGCTGGCGTAAAGAACCCGCAGCTGCATTACGTGGGTTCGCGAATAATTCTTCCCCCTGCTCTGCACGTACTTTATTTAAATTGGTGAATGACTTCTTCGGCATATAACATTCGCCGCGCACTTCAATCGTCACTGGTTCTTTTAAGCGAAGAGGAATCGAATGCACTGTTTTTAAATTCTCTGTAATATCTTCCCCTACAGAACCATTTCCACGTGTTGCACCGCGAACAAATAGACCATTGTCATACATTAGTGAGATGGCTAAACCATCTATTTTTAATTCACATACATAAGAGAAATTATCGCCAATCGATTGGCGAACACGCTCATCAAAGCTTTTTAAATCGGCTTCACTGAACGCATTCCCTAGACTAAGCATCGGATAACGATGTTCTACTTTATTAAATCCTTTTAAAATCTCGCCACCGACACGTTGGGTTGGAGAATCTGGATAAATCAAATCCGGATATTCTTGTTCAATCGCAAGTAATTCATGCAACATCTTGTCATATACATGATCAGGTACAGTCGGTTGGTCTAATACATAATAGGCATGTCCGTATTCATGTAATAACCGATTATATTCTGCGACTTTCTGTTCCAGTTCTTTTCTGTCCATTCTTTTTCCTCCATCTATTTCAGACTATACTTTTTCAATTGGTGCAAATTTCGCAAGTAAACGCTTGATGCCTGTTGGACTTGGGAAGGCAATATCGAGTTCCATTCCTTCACCCTCACCTTTTACACTTACTACTGTACCAATACCCCATTTTTTGTGTGATGCCTTATCTCCAGCAGCCCATGTTACTTTATCGCCACCAGATTCTTTATAATTCGTTGTTGTTTTTAATTTTGTTCCTGTATTCATTGGCTTGCGATAGCCAGATGATTGACGACGTGGCTCTCTTGAAGTTGCTTGATAACCGAAACTTGTAGAAGCAATTTCTTCTAAAATTGCAGAATCAATCTCTTGAATAAAGCGAGATGGACTATTAAAGCTACTACGTCCGAATAAAGTACGTGTTTGCGCACATGTAATAATTAACTGCTGCTCCGCTCTTGTAATGCCGAATGGTGATAGGTAACCCTTTGATATGATCTCCAGGTTTTCCCCCACCCCACACCGTGCTTGCGAGTTTCCCCGCACACGGCGCTCCATCTAATCATCAATAGTCAAATTCGCATTATTTTAATACTTCATAACCACATAATTTTCTATATTTGTTCAATTGTTTTAAATTAATATAGGCAGGTAAATCTTTTAACTTCAAATTCACATCATGTACGAATTTATGCGATGTTTTACTCAACATTATGAGATTACTATAATTATCCGTACCACCTAGACTTAACGGTATTTTATGATGTATATGAATTTCTTGTGGATCCATATATAGATATTCTTTATCTAAAATCGGATCTTTCTTTTGTTGATTCAAGAGACTTGGGATATAAATAATGTTACTACTATTTTTCCCTGTTTTTGTTCGATTTTCAAAGAAATAGTCCAACCATTCAAGTGCCTTATATCTCGTTTGATTCGGTTCCCATAGTTTGTGTACTTCATACATATAATCTGCTGTACTTTTCACACTATGTTGTCTCATTTCCCACAGATTAAGTAGTTGTCCATTTATGATAAAGCTAACATGAGGATTTCGAACTTTATCAATTTGTACTTTTTGTCGACTTCTACACATCTTTTTTATAAGCAATAAATGTATTCTACTTATTAGCCATGTTAAATTCGTACAGATATTGTAATAATTAAATATTCCTCTTATATATACGATGAAGTAATCCAAATTGCCTTTCCATAAACACCATTCAAGCCTAAGTTTAGTTTCTCTCCAAAGTTTCTTTTGGTCTTTTACCGAAATGATAAATGAATTTTGTTTGGTACTGTATGTTTTTCGATATTTATATCCTAAGAACTTCAGTTGTGCATCACCATGAATTGGTATTAACTTTGTTTTATCACGATTTATTTCTAATTCGTTTTCTTTACACCAATCTTCTAGCATCATTATTGCATCGTATATATCATATTTCCCTTTGCTAATTAATACAAAATCATCTGCGTATCGAATAATTTTTACTACTCTACGATGTTTCAACCAATTAAAGTAAAATTCACGTCCACGTTTGTAATTTTTACCATGGTTTTTATGAATATTGGGGTTTTGGATAATTTGACGACCATTTTCTCGCTCAAAATCATTTATTTTATGAAGGCGAAGCTCAAAATCATGAAACATAACGTTGGCGAGTATTGGTCCTAAAATTGTTCCTTGTCTTAATCCAACTCCATTATATTTTTCTTTTGGTTGTATCAGGTCAATCCACATTAATCGCTTTATACATTTTAGAAATGCTAAGTCATGTATATTGTGGTTTAACTTTAACTTATCAAGTACTTTATCAATTTTTACAGTATCAAAGTATTCTTTCAAGTCGCAATCGTATATATGACCTTCATTATTATATTGTAAAGTAGTTGCGATATAGGACATACACTCTTGAGCATTACGATTTTTCCTAAATCCAAAACTTTCAGGATTAAATTGTGCTTCAAGAATAGGTTCAAGGATATTTTTAACACATTGTTGTGCAATCCTATCATATAAATTGGTTATGCCTAAAGATCGCATTTTTCCATTGCTTTTCGGTATCATTACATGCCTTGCTTTACCTCGTTTTGAACCAAATAATCGATTTTTGATTTCCTTTATAACATCTTCAATATCTAATTTCATAATGTCATTAAAGGTTATACCATCTGGACCTGCTGTTTTCTTGCCTTTATTACTACCTATAATTTTAATTGAACAAATAATATTTCTTTCATCAATGACATATTGCCACAAGTGGTTAAATCGTGTTTTAGTTAATGCTTTATCAAATAATATTTGTTCGACATCATTAATACCATATCGCCAAATATCCTTGTCTTTGACCTTCATATTCATCGCCTTCTTTCCACATGGGATAGCGATTACTATTGATGTTAGACTTGGGGCCTTCCCTCCACTTCCATTACAGAAGCTTCTGCAGTACTATGCCCCTACTGACTCCCCTATTCATGCTCTTTCATGCAATTTGCAATCCCCAAGCAATTACTAAACGTTAGGGGTCTCAAACGTTCCGATATTATTAGGTGTATAACTGTACTTAGGTTCCACCTTTATCCCGACTATATCTTTCCAGTAGAACAACCCGTTAGTTCTATCCATCAGAATTCCATACGATAAACCTTTTGGAATATAGTTAATTAGACAATATTTCTATCGCCCGCTCTACGAGACGTACATTCAGTGGTTCGTCATTAGCTATCTAAATCCTAACCATATACAGTTCCCAGCCCGCACCATGTTCACAGTATGTTTAACCTTTCCTCAGCTTGACCTGTTAGGGCTACTTAATGCGTCTTCACCCAACTTCACACAATCTGTTACCAGTATTGCATGTGGGAGTATTAGCTTCCATCTAGTCACGGAGATTATTTGGGTTCTCCGCCGTGGTGTCATAATATCAGTTGTTGCTAGTAAAATTTTTACTAACCCTGCCAATCCTTCACGATTTACGCGATTTCTGACAAACGTTTCATACCATAAGCCAAGCGTCTTTCCTCTTCCATCTCATCGTCATCTTGTAATGAACGTGAGTGTGGGAAGACATTCTCTTCCATACCGATAATGAAAACTACTGGGAACTCTAGACCTTTAGCTGAGTGCATCGTCATTAAGATGACACCTGTTCCTTGTTGTTCTTCTTCCTTACCAAGTGAATCAATATCTGCAATTAATGCAAGGTCTGTTAGGAATGCAACTAGTGATTTATCTTCACTTTGTTGTTCAAATGCTTGTGTTACCGATAAAAATTCACTGATGTTCTCTAAACGGCTTTGTGCTTCAATCGTCTTATCATTCTTTAACATCTCGCGATAACCCGAGCGCTCTAAAATTTCTTCAACTAATTCTGTGACAGACATATATTCTTGCATTTGCGTTAGATTTTGAATCATTGAGTGGAAGTGAATCGCAGCATTTGTCGCCTTCCCTGATAGTCCCATAAAGTCGACTTCTGCTAGTGCATCGAAAATCGAACGGTCCGCTTCTAATGCATTCACTGCAATACGGTCAAATGATGTCGCACCAATACCACGCTTTGGCTCATTAATAATACGCGCTAATGATAAGTCATCATCATTATTTGCAATAAGACGTAAATAAGCTAGTAAATCTTTAATCTCTTTACGATCATAGAATTTTGTACCGCCAACAATCGTATAGCTCATATTCGATTTTACAAGCATTTCTTCCATAACACGTGATTGTGCATTCGTACGATAAAGAATCGCAAAATCTTCTGGCTTACGATTATTCATAAGCATTTGCTCTTGAATCGTTTTGACAACGAACTGCGCTTCTGCTTTTTCATCATATGCGCGGAACACCGCAATTTTTTCGCCCTCTTCATTATCAGTTCGTAACTCTTTTTTTATGCGGCTTGTATTATTTTGAATCACATCATTTGCTGCTTTTAAAATCGTTTTAGTTGAACGATAATTTTGTTCTAACATAATTGTTCTAGCAGTTGGGTAGTCTTTTTCGAATGATAGGATATTTTGAATATCAGCTCCGCGCCAACGATAAATCGATTGGTCTGAGTCTCCTACCACACAAATATTTTCATGTTGTCTTGCTAGTAACTTAACCAACGTATATTGTGTATGGTTCGTATCTTGATATTCGTCTACGTGGATGTATTGGAAGCGTTGTTGATAATACTCAAGCACATCTGGTACTTCTTTAAATAATCGAATGGTCATCATAATTAAATCATCGAAATCCAGTGATTGATTTTTGCGTAGACGATGTTGATAGTTTTCATATACTTTCGCTACAGCTTGGTCGTATGGATTATTTGCGTCAGCTTGTTGTGAAAAATCACTTGATGTAATGCCTTCATTCTTTGCTGAGCTAATCGCATTTAAAAGGGAACGTGGCTCATGTTGTTTCGGGTCCATATTCAATTCTTTTAATGCATTTTTAATAACAGAAAGCTGATCTGTTGTATCTAAAATCGAAAAGTTTTTATTATAACCAATTCGGTCGATATCACGACGTAAAATACGTACACACATCGAGTGGAATGTCGAAACCCACATGCGATCGCCTGTACCGTTACCTAAAATACCATCAATTCGTTCGCGCATTTCACGTGCTGCCTTATTCGTAAATGTGATGGCTAAAATATTTGACGGTTTAATCATTTTTTCAATTACCAAGTAAGCAATACGATGTGTTAATACACGCGTCTTACCAGAACCTGCTCCCGCCATGATTAGTAAAGGTCCTTCTGTAGCTTGAACAGCTTCAGCTTGTTGTTCGTTCATACCTTTTAATAAATTTTTTGTTAGTTGATTCATCATGCACCATCCTTCTACAAACATTTGTTCTTAAATTATATCGTACCTTTTACAGCTTTAACAGTTTTTAAAGCCTTTTTTAAATCTGTATAAATAATATTCCCTACAACGACTGTATCCGCGTATTGCGCCATCTTTTGTGCTTGTTCTGGCTCCGAAATGCCACCACCATAAAACAGTTGTGTCTGTTCTAATTCGTGGGATACAGCTTCTACTACTTCTTCTGAGCCATACATACCGCTATATTCTAAATAAAGAATTGGTAATTTAAAATAATGTTCTGCCATACGTGCATAGGCTACAACATCTTCGAGTGATAAGTCTGTTTTTGCAGTTGTTAAGGTTGCTGCTTTACAGTCTGGATTCAAAATAACATAGCCCTCAGCAACAAGTTCATCCCAGTTCATCAGCTCACCAAACTCTTTAATAGCCTCATGATGTAAATCTTTCACCCACTCTGTTTTTGTACTATTCAATACCGTTGGGATGAAGAAATAATCGTAACCTGGTGTGACCGATTCAATTGTAGAAACTTCTAAGATAACAGGTACTGAATAACGACGTACACGCGCGAGTAAGTCCAGTACACCATCCTCTGTCACATCATCTGAACCACCTACTAAGATGCCGTCCGTACCTGATTCACAAATTTTCTCTAAATGTTCATCCGAAATTTCTTTCGCAGGATCTAACTTAAAAACATGCTGCCAACTTTTAAATTCCATACTCTTACCACCCATTCTCTCTATTCTTATCATTAGTATACTAAAACTCACATGAAAATGAAGGGATTCAATAAAAATGAGAAATCGCTCGAAACTGCGATTTCTCATTTTGTCTTGTCAAAACACATCTTCATGTTGTTTTAACATTTTCTGTTCTTTTTAAGCTGAAAGCCTATTTACGAGATGCGTCAAATGGTTGTTCATCTGGATATAAACGTCCAAGCATCTCATCATACGTATCATTTCCGTAATCGAAACAACGACGTACGCGTGAAATTGTTGCTGTAGATGCACCTGTTTCGTTTTTGATTGTTTCATATGTTTTTTTCAATCGTAATAAGTGCGCTACTTCAAAACGTTGCGCAAGTGATTGAATCTCACTCATTGTGCATAAATCATCAAAAAACTTATAGCACTCGTCTAAATCTTTTAGTTCTAATACAGCTTTAAATAATTGGTCTGTTTGATGACCCTTAATTTTTTCAATTTGCATCGTAAACGAGGGCCCCCTTCCACTTCTATTCTATAATTGCATCGTTCTCTTTACAATTCTATTTTATCACCAGAATTGATTAGAAAAAAGTATTAACACTTTTATTCTGTAAATCGTTAAAGTATTTTAGCGCATTACAGATGGGAAGAGTACGCGTTTTTTCAATACATCGAAAATACCACGCTGCGTTACGCGAATATATGGTAAGTGTGTTGATTGTAAAAATAATAATGTATAGATGGCATCGCCATGATGGAAGCCACGTTCCTTTAATGCTTCTTTTAGTTCTTTTTCTTGTTCGATAATTTCTTCAACTGGTTGTTTTGACACATATCCACCCATTGTTAGTGGAATAGAAGCTAGCACTTTATGATCATCGATTAAGACGATTCCGCCACCCATTTTTTTCATTTCGTTGAAAGCTTGGTGCATCGCATGAATATCTTTACCAATTAAAATAATATCGCCCGTACAAGAGTACGACGTCGCAAAGCCTTGTAATGAGCTAGCAAAACCTTTAATAAGTGTATTTACACGCCATTTACCTTCTCGGTCAACAAGCATTAAATAACATTCATCATTGTCGTAGCTTAATGTACCTTCATTTGTATGCAAGTTCGTGCTATACAACTTCGTAATGACATCATTCACCATCTCAATTCCAAATGGCATTGAGAATTGGAAGTCATCCTCTGTTAATTCGACCGGCATTGAAAACTCTTTAAAATCTCCCCAATCAATATCTTCCATCGTATGAACACGTTCATTTGAGCGCTTTAACCATACACCTTTTGATAATACATCTGTTGGTGTTGGGTGGTATTCATCTTCTAAAATATTCAATGTAGCAAAGCGACCTGTCGCAATTAGACCATGTGAATGTGTCACATCATAGTAGTTCGCAATATTGTAAGATGCCATTTGATATGCATCAATTGGCTCTACACCTGCATCGAGTGCCACTTGAATACATTGATCCATTAAGCCCTTTTCATAAAAGCTTGGTGTTGCACCGTCTGTTGTCATCATTAAATGATCAAAGATTTTCAGTTTTCGTTCCACAATTCCCTTTAATAAATCAGGAAGATCTGGACGAATCGATGAATAACGTAATGTTACCGCATAGCCGTGTAGAATACGTTCTTCTACTTCTTCTACTGTCATCGCTTCATGGTCACCATCTGCACCGAATAATTTTAGACGAGCTAATGTACGTGAAGAAGCACCTGGTAGATGTGTTTCAATCTTTTTATGATGCGCACGCGTACCTTGCAGCCAATACAATAACTGGTCATCTCCAGCTAGTAATCGTGGCCAAGCTGTTAATTCGCCGCCCATCAATACATCTTGACGCTCTCCCCATTCCATTAATGAAGCTGATGTAAAGAGATTGTGTTCTCGTAGCAATTCTGTTTGTGAATCGTAACGCATCCACCAATAAAAGTGGAATGGTCGTTCTTTTAATGCATCCATAATACGAAATGCTTCTTCATTTTTTAATGATAAAAATAATGTTAAATTATCTGAAAGGAATGTCGTTGTTCCTGTCTGTCCTGCATAGTTTGCTAATGTTAATGGGTTATAGAGTTGATATGGATGAACATGTGGCTCAATGTAACCCGGTACAACTGTTTTACCTGCTGCATCCACGATTTCTGTGCCTTCCATCTTCGGTGGCATTTTAGGCCCTGCATATACAATACGCTCTCCTAAAATCCAAATATTTCCCTCTACCCAATCTTTATAAATACTGTGCAAATAGCGAGCATTCGTAATCACCATTGAAGGAGATTTCTTTCCATCAATGACTGCGACTTGTTCGCGTATGTCATGTATTTTCCAATTTATGTGCTTCATACCTTAAACATCTCCTCCTATAAGTCTGTTGCATTAATTTATGATGATTAATGAATACAACGCATGAGTGATAATATGCTATCACACTCGTCGTTCATGGAACAAGCTTAATTTAGAATGTACAAACTTTTGTTGAATTTCGAATTAATTTTCTATTTTATGCATATTCTATTTTATAACTTCGTCTATGAAAACGCTATCATTAACCTTTAAGTTATAAAAATATTTACATAACTATACACTTTAGATTTAACAAGTGAAAAAATAAAGGTAGAAGATGAAGTCATCCTCTGCCTTTATTTAGATTATTTATTTTACAGCTGAAAAAGTTCGCCAACCGATATCTTTTCTAAAGAAGAAATGTTGCCAATCTTTCTGTGCTAATCCTGCATATACTTTTTCTTGTGCTTCTTTTAAGTTTTTGCCTGTCGATGTTACTAATAAGACACGACCACCGTTTCCGACAAAACCTTCTCCTGCTGCTTTTGTTCCTGCATGGAAGATATTATGTGTCTTCGCTAACTCCGTTAAGTTCGGTAGTGCATGTCCATTTTCAACAGATTGCGGATAACCTTCTGAAGCAATGACAACACCTAGAACCGATTCATCCGACCATTGTAAATCAAATGGAACACCCGCAAGAAGTGCATCCATAAATAAGCCGAAATCAGAAGCCATACGTTGTAATACGACTTGTGCTTCTGGATCACCAAAGCGTGCATTAAACTCAATCACTTTTGGACCATTCTTCGTTAAAATTAATCCTGCATATAAAATACCTGTGAATGGTGTACCTTCTGCATCCATCGCTGTAACAGTTGGCTTCACAATCGTCTCAAATGCTTCATCAACAATTGACTGCGGAATTTGTGGAACGGGTGAATAAGCACCCATACCTCCTGTATTCGGTCCTTTGTCGCCGTCATATGCACGTTTATGATCTTGTGCAATCGCCATTGGGTAGATTTGTCCTGCATGAACGAATGACATGAACGAGAATTCTTCACCATCTAAAAATTCCTCAATAACAACACGAGAAGATGAATCACCAAAACGTTGGTTGCCAATCATATCTTCTACTGCTTCAATGGCTTCTTGTTCCGTCATCGCAACAATAACACCTTTACCTGCTGCTAAACCATCTGCTTTAATCACAATTGGTGCACCTTGTGCGCGAATGTAAGCAACAGCTTCATCTACTTGTGAGAATGTTTCATATGCTGCTGTTGGAATTTCATATTTCTTCATTAAATCTTTCGCAAAGGATTTACTACCTTCTAATTGTGCTGCATTTTTACGAGGACCGAATGCACGAAGACCTGCTTCTTCAAATGCGTCGACAATTCCTTCAGTTAAAGGCTGCTCAGGTCCAACAAATGTTAAACCGATTCCTTCTGTAATCGCAAAATTAATTAACTCATCAAAAGAAGACTGTGCGATTGGCACAATGGTTGCATCTTCTTTCATTCCGTCATTTCCTGGTGCGACAAAAACTTGCTCAACAGATGGTGCTTTTTTAAACTGTTTGACAATCGCGTGTTCACGACCGCCACTACCAATTACAAGAACTTTCATACTCCTTATTCCTCCTGTTAAAAATAGGGACTATCCAATATGATAGGACAGCCCCAATTTAATTTAGATTAATGTTTAAAGTGACGAACGCCTGTTAAAACCATTGTGATGCCTGCTTTATTCGCTGCATCAATTGATTCTTGGTCACGTTTTGAACCACCTGGGTGGATGATTGCCGTAATGCCCGCTTCAATAGCTGCTTCAACTGTATCTGGCATTGGGAAGAATGCATCAGATGCAAGTGCTGCACCCGCTGCTTTTTCACCGGCTTGTTCTAAAGCGATTTTTGCAGAACCTACACGATTCATTTGACCCGCACCAATTCCAAGTGTCATTTGCTCATCTGTAATTACAATGGCATTCGACTTCACGTGTTTCACAACAGACCAGCCTAAGCGCATAGCCGCCCATTCTTCTTCTGTTGGTTGACGATCTGTTACAACTTGAATATCTGCTTCATCAAAACCATAACGATCTGGCTCTTGTACTAATAGACCACCTTCTACAGATACTGTATTAAATGCATCTTGTGTATGTTGATCGAAAGAGATTGTTAGTAAACGAATATTCTTCTTCACTGTTAATAGTTCAATTGCTTCTTTTGAGAAAGAAGGTGCAATAATAATTTCTAAGAAAATAGAAGCTAATTGCTCTGCTGTTTTTGCATCAACCTCACGATTTAGCGCAACAATACCGCCGAAGATGGATGTTGCGTCTGCTTCGTATGCTTTATTGAATGCTTCTGCAATCGTTTCACCTGTGCCAACGCCACATGGGTTCATGTGCTTCACCGCGACAGCTGCTGGTTGTTTAAATTCCTTGATGATTTGAAGTGCTGCATTTGCATCTTGAATATTGTTATATGATAATTCTTTACCATGTAATTGCTCTGCGTAAGCAACAGAGAAATCAGAAGCAAGACGTTTTTGATAGAACGCAGCTTTTTGATGTGGGTTCTCACCATAACGTAATGTTTGTTTTAATTCATAAGTTAAAGTCATTTGTTCAGGGAATTCTTCGCCTAATTCTGCTGATAAATAATTCGAAATATATGAATCATATGCTGCTGTATGACGGAATACTTTTGCTGCTAAACGACGACGTGTTTGTAAAGTTGTTTGACCTGCATCTTTTAATTCAGCTAAGACACCTTCATAGTCATTTGCATCAACAATTACTGTTACATATTGTTGGTTTTTTGCAGCTGAGCGTAGCATTGTTGGACCACCAATATCGATGTTTTCAATTGCATCTTCGAATGTTACATCTGGTTTTGAAATTGTTTCAACAAATGGATATAAGTTAACGCATACAATCTCAATCGGTTCAATACCATGTTCTTTCATTTGTGCTTGGTGTTCAGCGTCATCATATTTTGCAAGAAGTCCACCATGAATCATCGGATTTAATGTTTTTACACGTCCACCTAAGATTTCTGGGAATTTTGTTACTTCATCAACAGATGTCACAGGTACACCATTATCTTGAAGATGTTTTTTCGTACCGCCTGTTGATAATACTTCGTAGCCTAATGCTACAAGTTCTTTTGCAAATTCTAATACACCTGATTTATCCGAAACACTAATTAACGCTCTTTTTGTCACAATTTTTCCTCCTCAGATTTAAGCGGGAAATTCCCTATATGTAAAGATTTAATGCCACAATTTTTGTAAAGCTGCTTTATACACATCATGCTCAACTGCATGAATTGCCGCTTCTGTTCGCTCTCTATCTCCATCAATCACATCAACAGCCTTTTGCATAATAATCGTGCCTGTATCCATTCCTTCATCTACATAATGAACCGTTACACCTGTCACTTTCACACCGTGATCGAGTGCTTGTCCAATTGCATCTTTCCCTGGGAAAGAAGGCAATAATGAAGGATGAATATTCACGATTCGTGAACGGTATGCGTCTAATAATGTTTCACCAATTAAACGCATATATCCCGCTAGTACAAGCCACTCCACTTCTTTTTCTTCTAATACTTCTAAAATCGCTGCTTCATAAGCTTGTTTAGAAGAAAAATCTTTTGGACGAATGGCTAGTACTGAAATCCCCTTTGTTTTTGCACGTTCGATCACGTACGCATCTGGTTTATCTGTTACAACTAAACGAATCGTTGCTTGCAGTTCCCCTTGTTCAATTGCTTCAGCAATGGCTTGAAAATTCGAACCACTACCTGAAGCAAATACTGCAATGGACTTTTTAGTCATTACACTAAACTCCCATCATGCTCACCGTTGAATCGCACACCTTCACCAGCAACCACACGACCAATTGTGTAAGCTTTTTCGCCATGTTTTTCGACTAACTCAATGACTTTTTCAGCTTGTGCTGCTGGAACAGCTAAGACAAAACCGATTCCCATGTTGAACACATTATATAAATCTTTTTGTTGTAACTTTCCTTGTTCTGCTAGTAAATCAAAGATTGGTAGAACTGGCCAAGTGCCTAAATCAACTTCCGTTGCTAAACCTGCTGGCATCATACGTGGTAAGTTCTCATAGAAACCACCGCCTGTAATATGTGCCATACCATGTACATCCACTTCTTTTAATACATCTAGTACCGGTTTTGCATATAATTTTGTCGGCGTTAATAATGCCTCACCAATTGGACCAAGTTGCTCGTAACCTGCTACAACTGTATCTGGTGTGAAGCCTGCATCTGCAAACATAATTTTACGAACAAGTGAATAACCGTTTGAGTGAACACCACTTGAAGCAATCCCTACAAGTACGTCACCTTCTTGGATTTTTTCACCTGTTACAATATTTGCTTTTTCAGCTGCACCTACTGCAAATCCAGCTAAATCATATTCATCTTCTTCATATAGGCCAGGCATCTCTGCTGTTTCGCCCCCGATTAATGCAGCCCCTGATTGTACACAACCATCTGCTACACCTTTAACGATTTGCTCGATTTTTTCTGGTACTGCTTTACCTACTGCTACATAATCTAAGAAATAAAGTGGTTCTGCGCCTTGTGCGACAATATCATTTACACACATCGCAACACAGTCAATTCCGATTGTGTCGTGCTTATCCACCATAAATGCTAATTTTAATTTTGTTCCTACACCATCTGTACCTGAAATTAATACAGGTTCTTTTAAATTCAGTTCAGATAAATCGAACATACCACCAAAACCACCGAATGTACCCATGATGCCTTTTCTTGCTGTGCGTTCTACATGTGATTTCATACGTTGTACAGCTTCATAACCTGCTTCAATATTTACGCCTGCTTGTTCATATGCTTTTGACAAGATCTTGGCCTCCTAGACTAATAATTCTTTTTCGTGCGGTAAAATCGTATCTGGGAAAATTTCTGTTGGATACTTACTTGTGAAACAAGCTAAGCAAAGTCCTTTATTCTCCCCTTCATATGGACGGTCAATCGATTCAACCATGCCCTCCACTGATAAAAATGTTAAGGAATCTGCACCAATCGCTTCACACATCTCATCCACTGAATGACTTGAAGCAATCAATTCTTCATGTGTTGATGTATCAATACCGTAATAACATGGATCTGTCATTGGTGGTGAGCTGATGACAACATGTACCTCTGCTGCGCCAGCTTCTTTTAACATTTTGACAATACGACGTGATGTTGTACCACGTACAATCGAATCGTCTACCATGATGACACGTTTGCCTTTTACGACTTGAACAACTGGTGATAATTTCATCTTCACACCACGTTCACGTAATTCTTGTGTTGGTTGAATGAATGTACGACCAACATAACGGTTTTTAATTAAACCTAATTCATAAGGAATACCACTTTCTTCTGCAAAACCAATCGCAGCAGAAATACTTGAATCAGGAACGCCTGTTACTACATCCGCTTCGATATGAGCGCATTCTTTTGCTAATTGTTTACCCATACGTTTACGTGCCATATGCACATTAATGCCATCAATATTAGAATCTGGTCGTGCTAAGTAGACATATTCCATCGCACACATCGCACGATTTTGAATTTCTGCAAAGCGAACTGATTGAACACCTTCATCATTGATGATCAGCATCTCACCTGGTTCCACTGAACGAACTGTTTCAGCACCAATTAAATCGAATGCACATGTTTCTGATGCTACGACATAAGCCTCGCCTAGCTTACCTAATGAAAGTGGGCGTAAACCATTACGGTCACGCGCTACAATCATCTCGTCTTTCGTCATCACTAAGAATGAATACGCGCCTTCTAATAACGTCAATGCATTTTTAACTTTTTCGCTGAATGTTGCATGTGTACTCTTTTTAATTAAATGCGCTAATACTTCCGTATCTGAACTTGAATGAAAAATACTACCTTGTCGCTCTAAATATTTTTTCAAGCGATTCGCATTTACTAAGTTACCATTATGCGCAATCGATAAACTACCTGTAGATGAGTGGAAAAGAAGGGGTTGAACATTTTCAATCCCCGCCCCTCCTGCTGTTGTATAGCGAACATGTGCAATCGCTGCTTTACCGTCTACAGACTTTAACTTTTCTTCGTTGAATACATCATTTACAAGTCCTTCGCCTTTAACTGCTTTTAGATGATGACCATCTGATACAACAATCCCAGCGCCTTCTTGACCTCGGTGTTGTAAAGCATGTAAACCATAGTAGCTTAGGTGTGCTGGACTTTGATTACCCCAAATCCCAAAAACACCACATTCTTCATTTAAGCCTCTGATTTCAGCAAGCATGGTATTGCCCCTTTCCAAGCATCTTGGAATTCTGCTACAGTGCCTTCAATTAACGGTTGTTGTTCGGATGAATTGATGACAATGTTGGCTTCTTCTGTTACGACACCGATTTGTTTTGCATCTGCTACCACTTCTTCAAAACGTGCTGCAAATTCTGGTTTTACAGTTACAACAAAGCGTGATTGTGATTCACTGAATAGAGCAGTTGTTGCTGATCCTTCTAACGTTACATTCACACCTAAGTTTGTACCGAATGTTGTTTCTGCGATTGCCACAGCTAAACCACCTTCTGCTACATCATGCGCTGATGCAATAAGTCCTGCTTGAATTGCTTGTAGTAATGCTTTTTGGCGTGCTGCTTCTACTTCTAAATCAATTGATGGTGCTTGTCCGAAAATACGACCGTTCATTAATTTTTGTAATTCTGAACCACCGAATTCTGTTTTCGTGTCACCAATTACATAAACGAAGTCACCTGCATGCTTTACTTCTTGTGTTGTTGCGTGTTGTAAATCCTCTACTAAACCAACCATACCGATTGTCGGTGTTGGGTAGATAGCTTCATTACTACGTTCGTTATAAAGTGATACGTTACCGCCGATTACAGGAGATTCTAATGCTAGACATGCTGCTGCAATACCGTCTGCTGATTTTTCGATTTGCCAGAAGATTTCAGGCTTTTCTGGGTTACCGAAGTTTAAACAGTCTGTAATTGCTAATGGACGACCGCCTGAACATACGATATTACGTGCTGCTTCTGCAACTGCAATTTTACCGCCTGTTTCAGGGTCTAAGTAGATATAACGTGAGTTACAGTCAGTTGTCATTGCTAAACCTTTATTCGTACCACGTACGCGAATAATCGCTGCATCTGAACCTGGTTTTACAACCGTATTTGTTCTTACTTGATGGTCATATTGTTCATAAACCCATTCTTTTGAAGCAATTGTCGCTTGTTGTAATAATGCACTTAATGTTTCTTTATAATCTGTTACTTCTGGTTCTACATTTTCGATTTGTTGGAACTCTGTATAATAAGCTGGAACTGCTGAAGGTTTATGGTAAACAGGTGCATCTTCTGCTAATGCATCTGCTGGCACTTCTGCAACAATCTCACCTTTATGTTTTAAGCGGAACATTTTATCGTCTGTTACAACACCTACTGATACGGCATCTAATCCGTATTTTGCAAATAGATCAACGATTGGTTGTTCTTCACCTTTTTTCACAACGACTAACATACGCTCTTGAGATTCAGATAACATCATTTCATAAGCTGTCATACCTGTTTCACGTTGTGGAACAGCATCAAGATTCATCTCAATACCCATGCCTGCTTTAGAAGCCATTTCTGCTGCTGAAGAAGTTAAGCCTGCTGCACCCATATCTTGAATACCAACTAATGATTCGAACTTCACAAGTTCTAAACAAGCTTCTAATAATAGTTTCTCCATGAATGGATCACCTACTTGAACTGCTGGGCGCTTTTCTTCTGCATTCTCGTCTAATTCTTCTGAAGCGAATGTTGCACCATGAATACCGTCACGACCTGTTTTTGCACCTACATACATCACTGTGTTCCCAACACCAGAAGCAATACCTTTTTGAATGTCTTTATGGTCGATTAAACCAACACACATCGCATTCACAAGAGGATTTCCTTCGTAGCAAGGGTCGAACTGAATTTCGCCACCTACTGTTGGAATACCGATACAGTTACCGTAACCAGCGATTCCTGCAACAACTTCTTCAAATAAGAATTTCACACGTTTTGAAGCATCTAATTCACCAAAACGAAGTGAGTTTAACATTGCTACTGGACGTGCACCCATTGAGAATACGTCACGAATAATTCCACCAACACCTGTTGCTGCACCTTGGTATGGTTCAATTGCTGAAGGGTGGTTATGTGATTCCATTTTAAATACAACCGCTTGCTCGTCACCAATATCAACGATCCCTGCACCTTCACCAGGACCTTGTAGTACGTGTTTTCCTTCTGTTGGGAATTTACGTAAAACTGGTTTTGAGTTTTTATATGAGCAGTGTTCTGACCACATAACAGAGAATAAACCTGTCTCTGTCCAATTCGGTGTGCGTCCTAAAATCGATTCCACTAACGCAAATTCTTCATCTGTTAACCCCATAGAAGCATATAATTTTTGCTCCTTAATTTGTTGTGCTGTTGGCTCAAGCTTGGTTGACATTTGATTCCCTCCACTGTTTTACAATTGATTTGAATAAAGCAAGACCTTGCGCATTCCCAAGTACCTCATCTGCTGCACGCTCTGGGTGTGGCATCATACCTAAAACATTCCCACGTTCGTTCACAATACCTGCGATATCCGCTAAACTACCGTTTGGATTTTCTGATTCATATGTGAACACGATTTGATTGTTTTGTTGTAGTTGTTCCAATGTTTCTGCGTCACAGTAATAGTTTCCTTCACCATGTGCAATTGGAATTGTGATAATTTCATCTTTGTCGTACTGATTTGTAAATAACGTATCATTATTTACAACGCGTAAATTTACGTCCTTACAAATGAATTTTAAATTCTTATTACGTAATAACGCACCAGGTAGTAATCCTGCTTCCGTTAGAATTTGGAATCCATTACATACGCCTAATACTGGCTTTCCAGCTTCTGCTGCTTTCTTTACTTCTTCCATTACATTCGATTGGTTCGCCATTGCGCCACAACGTAAGTAATCACCGTAGGAGAATCCACCAGGTACTAAAATACCGTCATATGCACTTAAATCTGTTGCATCATGCCATACGTATTCCACTTCTTCGCCTAATACGTCTTTAATCGTATGATACATATCTAAGTCACAGTTTGAACCTGGGAATACAAGTACTGCGAATTTCATGTTAGTTGGCCTCCTCGACTTCATAACGATAGTCTTCAATCACTGTATTTGTTAGTAGTTTTTCACACATTTCTTTAATTAACGTATCCATGTCGCGCTCTTTTGGTTCGACTTGTAGCTCTAAGTATTTACCGATTCGTACATCTGCTACTTCCTCGTACCCCATGTTATGTAGGGAACCTTGTACTGCCGAGCCTTGTGGATCAAGAATGCTTTCACGAAGTGTTACATAAACTTTTACTTTTTTCATTTTGTAAATCCTCCTAGACGAGATAATATGATTTCGTATACTTCTGTTAAACTTCCTAAATTACGGCGAAACACGTCTTTATCTAAGTGTTGCTTTGTTTCTTCATCCCATAGACGACATGTATCTGGTGAAATTTCATCTGCTAATAGTACAGTGCCTTGTTCATCGCGACCAAATTCTAATTTAAAGTCAACGAGCGTTACACCGATTTCATGGAAAAATGGTTGTAACACAGCGTTTACTTCTAAGCCTTTTTGATAAAGTGTTTCCACTTCTTCTGGTGTTGCAATTTCTAAAATATCAATATGTTCTGTTGTAATGAACGGGTCTCCTAATGCATCATCTTTGTAGTAATACTCAACGATTGGACGTTTTAGTTTTGTACCTTCTTCAATTCCTAATCGCGTTGCTAAACTACCTGCTGCAATATTGCGTACAACTAATTCAATTGGAATAATCTCAACTTTTTTCACCAATTGTTCTGTATCGGAAATTTGACGGATAAAGTGTGATGGAATACCTGCTGCATGAAGTTTTTCAAAAATAAGTGATGTAATCTTATTATTTAAAACACCTTTACCAGCAATTTCTTCTTTCTTTTCTCCGTTGAAAGCTGTTGCGCTGTCTTTATAAGCTACAAACAATACATTTTCCTCATTTGTCGCATATAATCTTTTCGCTTTACCTTCATACAATAGTTGACCTTTTTCCACGTTCATTCCCCCGGTAAATAATTTTAAGTATTGCGTTTTTTTGAAATATTAAAACTTTTAAAAGTTCATCCATTCCTTTCCCATCAACGAATTGAACCGTTGATGAGATGGAATGAAATAGGTTGTTTAGTTTAAGCCTAATCTTTCAAAAATCATGTCTACATTTTTCAAATGATAGTTATAATCGAAGCAGTCTTCAATTTCAGCAGGTGATAGTAATGAAGAAATTTTTTCATTCTCTTCTACTAACGGACGGAATTGAATTTGTTCATCCCAAGAACGAGCTGTTAATGGTTGAACTGTATCATATGCTTCTTCACGAGACAGACCTTTTTCAATTAACGCAAGTAACACACGTTGTGAGTAAATTAAACCAAATGTACGTGTCATGTTACGCTTCATGTTTTCTGGGAATACTGTTAAGTTTTTCACGATGTTACCAAAACGATTTAGCATATAGTTCAGTGCAATCGTTGTATCTGGAATAATGACACGTTCTGCTGATGAGTGTGAAATATCGCGTTCATGCCATAAAGGAACATTTTCAAATGCAGTTACCATATGACCACGTACTAAACGTGCCATACCAACCATATTTTCTGAACCGATTGGATTACGTTTATGTGGCATTGCTGAAGAACCTTTTTGTCCTTTTGCAAACCCTTCTTCCACTTCACGTGTTTCAGATTTTTGTAAGCCGCGAATTTCTGTTGCAAACTTCTCGATTGATGTTGCGATTAGTGCAAGCACTGAGAAATATTCTGCATGACGATCACGTTGTAATGTTTGTGTTGAAATCGGTGCAGGTGTTAAACCTAATTTTTCACATACATATGCTTCTACGAATGGATCGATATTTGCATACGTTCCAACTGCGCCTGAAATTTTACCTGCTTCAATCGTTTTAGCAGCTGCTTCAAAACGAACTTGGTTACGACGCATTTCTTCTAACCAAAGTGCTAGTTTTAAACCGAAAGTTGTTGGCTCTGCATGCACACCATGTGTACGTCCCATGCAAACCGTCATTTTATGTTCTTTTGCTTTTTCAGTGATAATATCAATAAAATTTTGAATATCTTTACGGATAATATCGTTAGCTTGTTTAATTTGGTAAGAAAGAGCTGTATCAACGACATCTGTTGAAGTTAAACCGTAATGTACCCATTTACGTTCCTCACCTAATGTTTCTGATACTGCACGTGTAAATGCAACAACATCATGACGTGTTTCTTTTTCGATTTCTAAAATACGATCGATTTCAAACGATGCATTTTCGCGTAATTTTTGAACATCTTCTTTTGGAATAATCCCTAACTCTGCCCAAGCTTCACATGCTAGAATTTCTACTTCTAACCATGCTTGATAGCGATTTTCCTCTGTCCAGATAGCTCCCATTTCAGGTCGTGTATAACGTGCGATCATAAATAAAGTCTCCTTCTACTCTGCCCATATACCAGAGTTCTTGATTTCGTCTAGGGTATGATTTACATCATCCGTCATTATTGTAACATGACCCATCTTTCGATTGTTCTTTGCTTCTTGTTTTCCGTAAAGATGAATGGACCAATCAGGGTATTTTGAGATTGAATTCGTTACAGGTACGACATGTTGCCCTAAGATATTCACCATAATCGATGGACTCCATAATTTTGGTTTACGTAATGGCCAGCCGCAAATGGCACGAATATGTTGATGGAACTGCGAAATATTACATGCTTCAATTGAATAATGACCTGAGTTATGAGGTCGCGGTGCTAATTCATTAATCAAAATTTCTCCTGACGCTAATACAAACATTTCAACAGCAAGTGTTCCTACTAAATTCAATTCATCTGCAATTTTCTCAGCAGCCTCTATGGCTAATTTTTCGGTACTTTGTATAATACGTGCTGGCACGATTGTTTCATGCAGAATATGATTCACATGAATATTTTCACCAACTGGTAAGCAATATGTTTCACCATGTACATTACGTTGTACGATAACTGAAATCTCCATTTCAAATGGAATAAATGCTTCTGCCACACAAGCCGAATGTGTGAATAAGTCTTTTGCTAGCGATAAATCTTCAGCTGTCTTTACAATTTGCTGGCCCTTACCGTCATAACCTCCGCGTGCTGTTTTCACAACACAAGGATAACCAACTTGCTCAATTTTCTGCTCTAACTCTTGAAAATTGCGAGCTGTAATATAAGGTGCTACTGGTGTTTCTGCATTCGTTAAGGCAGCTTTTTCTAAAATACGATCTTGCGTCGTTTGTACAAGTTCTGCCCCCTGTGGTACGTACGCAATCTCTGTTAATCTTTTTAATCCTGCATAATCAATATTCTCAAATTCATATGTAATCACATCACTGACTTCAGCTAACTCTTCTAAAGCAGCTTCATCATCATATGGTGCTACGATGCGAATATCAGCAATTTGACCACAAGGTGAGTCCATTGCGGGTTCTAATACCGCAATTTTAAATCCTGCTTCTTTTGCAGCAATGGCCATCATTCTTCCCAATTGTCCACCGCCAATGATGCCGATTGTTTGTCCTGGAAATATGATTTTACTCACTTAGGTCACCTGTGCTTTCTATTGCTTTCATTTTCATTGCTTGTCTTCTGGTTTCTAATTTTTCTGCGATTTCTACATCAGTAATTGATAGAATCTGCGCGGCGAGTAATCCTGCGTTCGTCGCACCTGCTTTACCAATTGCTACAGTTGCTACAGGTACGCCACCTGGCATTTGTACAATTGATAATAATGAATCAAGACCATTTAACGCACGTGACTGCACAGGTACACCAATAACTGGTAACGTCGTTTTTGCTGCAACCATTCCTGGTAGATGTGCGGCACCACCAGCACCTGCAATAATTACTTGAATTCCTCTTGCTCTTGCTTCTTCTGCATATTCAAACATTAAATCTGGTGTTCTATGTGCAGAAACAACTTTTTTCTCGTAATCTAACTCTAATTCTTCTAAAATATCGCAGGCATGTTTCATTGTTTCCCAATCGCTTGAACTGCCCATAATAACGCCAATTTTCGGATTCATTTTTTATACGCCCCTTTGAACAAATAAAAAACCCCTAAAGTAACGCGCTCTCCACCATAGTCATATGACTACGTGCGAAAAGCAGCTACTTAAGGGGTTCAAATATACAAATGTTCGTATTTACAAAACATTTAAGCAATATTTGTAATATCCTAAAGTCTTGTTGCTTCCCGCATAGTCCGACATTACGGTGCCGGGTAGAGACGCTAGAGCCTATCCTCTAGCATATATGTGGGATTTGTTGTTTTCATGTACATTGTAACAATGCAAAGCAAACAAGTCAACAAAGATGCGAACTATTTATGAAATAAATTATTTTATCGTTCGTGTTTTTATTCTTCTATTTTTAAACCTTTAAACTGAATGAGCTGTCGAACAGGTACAGGTTCACCATTTTGCATCTCAAATAATGGTTCTTCTCTACGTCCTACCGGCATATAGCCTTCTTGTCGCATACGCTCTAAGCATGCTTCAATTGTTTCTGTTTCCTGAACTTCATACCAAACTGTTTTCTTTCCCAAAGTGACACTTCCTTATATAATGTTTAAGTTTCTCCATTATATAAGACTTGGAATCTTTTGTGCAACCTTACTATCGATTGCTGCTTGCATCACTGCTTGTGCGACATCATCTGTAACATCTGTTTCAAAAACATTTGGAATAACAATACCACGCTCAATTTGTTCAGCTGTCACTAATTCTGAAATGGCTTTTACAGCGGCCATCTTCATCTCATCATTAATATCTGTCGCTTGTACTGCTAGAGCACCTTTGAAGATACCTGGGAAAGCTAGCATATTATTCACTTGGTTTGGATAGTCTGAGCGCCCTGTCGCAATCACACGTACGCCCCACTCCATCGCGTGTTCATAAGTGATTTCAGGATTTGGGTTCGCTAATGCAAAAACAATCGGATCTTGATTCATCGACTGAATCATTGACTCTGTTAAAACATTTGCAACCGATACACCGATGAAGATATCTGCACCAACTAAAGCATCTGCTAATGTACCCTCTTGATTTTCTGCACTACTTAGATTTGCCATATATTCTTTTTCGGTATTCATACCATACGGGCGACCTTTATAAATGATTCCTTTTGAGTCACATGCCGTTACATGCTGATACCCCATTGTAAGTAACAGCTTCATCACTGCCACCCCAGCAGCACCTGCACCATTAATAACAACTTTTACATTTTCTTTTTGTTTGCCAACAACTTTTAACGCATTACGTAAACCTGCTGATACAACGATAGCTGTACCATGTTGATCATCATGGAATACAGGAATATCACATTCTTTTCTTAAACGATCTTCAATTTCAAAACAGCGTGGTGCTGAAATATCTTCTAAATTAATCGCACCAAATGTCGGGGCGATATTTTTAACAATCATCACAATCTCATCAACATCTTTTGTGTCTAAACAAATTGGCATCGCATCTACGCCAGCTAATTGCTGAAGTAATAAAGCTTTCCCCTCCATTACAGGCATTGCCGCTTTTGGACCGATATCTCCCAAACCAAGTACTGCTGTACCATCTGATACAACACCAACTAAATTCCCTTTCATCGTATAGTCATATACTTTTTTAGGATTTTGTTGAATGGCTAAACATGGTTCTGCTACTCCCGGTGAATACACCAAACTTAATTCTTTCGAAGACTTCACCTCAATTTTGGGTTGTAGCTTCATTTTACCTCTTAAATTCTCATGTAGTTCTAAAGACTCTCTGCTCAACTTTGCATTACTCATCTCAATTTCCTCCTTCGCTCGAAAAAAACCGTATCTTCTCGAATGTTCATTATTTCCGTTTCATAGTTCCATATCATATGCGATATATTTCAAGCTTTCAAGAAAAAGGATATTTCGTTCACTATTTTGTAATATTTCACATTTGCTCACATTTTCACAAATACTTTTCATTTGCTTTTTACTTTTGTGATTAAGTGAGCAAGCGTTTTATACGCTTTTTTATTATATTTGTGAATTTTTTAACATACTTTTGTGATTATTTTCACATATAAATAAATTAGGTATTATTACTTATTTTTATTTTTCACAAACTTTTGAAGAAAGCTAATTTAAAAACATTTGATTTTCATTTTTATTTCAGATATAATATGAAAATTTTTATTATCCGATATTTTCATGTTATTTCTAACTCTTTCTATAAAAGCCCTATGTGCGCTTTTAATAGTCATAAGGTAAATAATACTCTAGAAGATATAAAATGCCTTACAACTTATATAAATAAGCTTTTAAACTACATCATATATATTAAAAGAACTTAAAACAAAAGTATTTTAAACACAAATAATCCTGTATGGTTTTCTAAAAACCATACAGGATTATTTAGATCAATTTCCACTTTGAAAAACGAATAAAGAGATACAAGAGCAAAAGCAACCTTTCTAAATGAATGTCGTGCTCTTTGGCAATCCTCCTTAAATCTTTTCAAGGGTTCCCCCCCTCTTGAAACACAAAAAAAG
>NZ_JBJXHL010000007.1:0-175718 GCF_046159805.1 Kurthia sp. ISK08 | reverse complement strand
GTTGTTTCGTCGTTTTCTTGTGACGACTTAAAATATCTTACCACATCTTCATTCAAGTTGTCAACAACTTTTTTAAAAATGTTTTTTAGTTATTTAAAGCGTCTTTATTAGCGACTCTTAATATTATAAATGTTTGTTATTTATAAGTCAACAACTTTTTTAAAGAAAGTTTTTCACAAGTTAAAGTGACTTGTTCGAACTGACTTTTACTACTATACGCGCAATTATTATGTAAGTCAATGCTTTTACGAAAAAAAGTTGAACAAAGGAAAAGAAATAGCATGAGAGAAAAGAAATAAGTGTTCTTTCTACTACGATAAAGAGTTTTATTATAAAGAAAAAATCGCGCCAAAGCGCGATTTCTAAATATCTATACACATCTATTCAAGCAATTTTACTGCTCTTGATCTAACTTATCTAAAGCATCAATTACTTTTTGAGCCATCTCTAAATATAATTGTCCTGTAGAATGATTCTTCGCATAAACCGAAGGAGCAAAGTCTTCTTCAAGGATATCTGGTTGGCCTAGTGGAATTTGCGCAAGTAACTCTGTACGTAATTCCTCTGCTAATTTAGGACCGCCGCCTTTACCGAATACATATTCCTTCTCACCCGATACATCTGATTGGAACCATGACATGTTTTCGACTACACCTAAAATGTGGTGTTCTGTTTTAATTGCCATTGCACCAGCACGAGCTGCTACAAATGCTGCTGTTGGATGTGGTGTTGTTACAACGATTTCATATGACTCTGGTAACATTTGGTGAATATCTAAAGCAACGTCGCCTGTGCCTGGAGGTAAATCTAATAGTAGATAATCTAATTCGCCCCACTCTACATCGCGGAAGAATTGATCTAATACTTTACCTAACATTGGTCCACGCCATACAACTGGTGCATTGTTTTCAACAAAGAATCCCATTGAAATCATTTTTACACCAAAGCGCTCTACTGGATAAATGCGATCTTCTTTAATGACAGGCATCGTTTGAACACCCATCATATCTGGAACACTAAATCCATAAATATCTGCATCAATTAAACCAACTTTTTTACCTTGGCGTGCTAGTGCTACTGCTAAGTTAACCGATACAGTTGATTTACCAACGCCTCCTTTACCAGATGCGATTGAGATAAATTTTGTTTTATTTAATGGTGAAAGCATACCTTGCGCTTCTGCTGCAGTTGCTTGTCCACGGAATTTTTCTAAAACGGATGCGTCTAACTCAGTGAAACGAATACCTACTGACTTTGCACCTGCTCCTTTTAAAACGTTTACAATTTCCATTTGAAGATTAAGTTGTTCAGGTGTACCTGTCTTTGCTACAGCAATTTTAACACTCACATGTTCTTTTTCTTCTTTGATTGTTACTTCAACAATGCCATCTGTTTCAGCTAATGTTTTATGTAGAAAAGGATCATGTAAAGCACCTACTAATTCACGAACTTGTTGTTCATTGATCACGTCTAACACTCCTTATTTATATAAATCAATATCAATTGTTAGTATAACATATTCATTTATAAAACTATTTATATTTTGCCCACATATTACTACATTACATTTATGTAAAAAAATAGGTTAAAACAACCTCTTTCATTCGAAGTTGTTTTATATTTAATGTAGAAAAGAATTTAGGAAGTAGGGTTCTATGCTAACTGAAAATAAAAGAATTTTCGTGTTTGATAACATCAAAGCTTTATTAATTGTGCTGGTTGTCATTGGTCATGCTACTGACTATTACACGAAAGAATCAGATGTAATGAGGATGTTTTTTATATACACATATCTATTTCATATGCCTTTATTTATCTTCATCGCAGGCTTATTTAGTAAATCTGCTATTTTAAAAGATACGTTCAAATTAGAAAAGGTTGCGAACTTTCTAATCTTATACTTACTATTGAAGATTTTATATTACTTCACTTTAAATACTTGGTTTGGAAATAAAAATTATTCAATCGATTTTTTAACTGAAGATGGTGTTCCATGGTTCATGTTCGCAATGGCTGCTTGGTTATGTATTGCACGTGCAGTTCGTAAAATACCTTACTGGATTACATTACCTACGTCTTTACTTATCGCGCTTGCAATTGGTTATACAGAAGCAGGCGATTTTTTAGTGCTATCACGCATCTTTGTCTTTTTACCATTCTTCCTATTAGGTCTATATATTAAATCAAAAGCTCTTGTTGAAGAACTACAATCGAAAACATTAAAAATTGTTTCAGTGGGCATTCTTTTAACAATAGCGATTGTAATCATGACACAGATTGAAAGAATCTATGCTTTTAGAAATATTCTAAGTGGTCGTAACTCCTATGATAAAGTACGTGGGTTAGAGCCTATAACAGATGACTTATTTGCTGCTGGAGCTTTTTTAAGACTTTTCGTATTTTTAATTACCGTTTCGATGTGTATTGCTATATTGGCATTAATGACGCATAAGCGTACATGGTTTACAGTATTAGGCGAACGTTCGATTGCTATTTACTTTTTCCACCGCTTCTTACTATTCATTTATCATCATTACGGTTTAAACGAACAACTTGAAAAGATTTTCCCAAACGCATGGCTTAGTATTTATCTATTCACATTCTTCGTCGTCGCTATTCTGCTCGCATGGAAACCATTTGAGATGATATTACGAACAATCGAGAAAAATATCGCAAAACTATTCCAACCGAAAGATACATTAGTGAGTAAAAAAACAATTTAGGAGAATTCGAATGGAACAAGATATTCTATTTTTACGAAAAGCCATTGAACTAGCAAAACAGGCAAAACAGGAAAAAGACGAACCATTCGGCGCACTACTCGTAAAGGATAGCGTAATAGTCGCTACAGGACAAAATTACGTAAAACGAAATCAGAACCCCATCGCACACGCTGAACTTGAAGCAATTTATACCTATTGCGCACAATCTGGAATGACAGATTTACAAGATTACACACTTTATAGTAGTTGTGAACCTTGTCCGATGTGTATGAGTGCGGCTATCTGGGCAAATGTTGGACGCATTGTTTACAGTGTTCCAGCAAAACAAGCAGCTGAAAAAATCGGCTCAATGTTTCAATTAAGTAGTGAAGATCTTGCTACACATAGTACCAACAAACCAAAATTAATTGGGCCATTACTTCAAGATGAAGGTATTCGAGTATTTGAATAAACGAAAAAAGAGCAGTTGCTACTCTAAAGCTCTGCTCTTTTTATATTCATCTGCTAAAATCGCATAATAAAATTCATCCCACCAACCATCAGCAGTTGGAATACACTGCTTAAACAATCCTTCTTTTCGCATACCCATCTTCTCCATAATCCGCCATGATGCGATATTTTCTGGCTGACATGTCGCAACAATCCGGTGTAAATCTAATTCAGTAAACCCATATTGAATCATTGCCTCAGCTGCTTCAGAAGCATATCCCTTACCTGTATAACAAGGATTCATCACCCATCCAATTTCATATGTATGCGTTCCAAAGTAAGGCTCAAAAAATAGATGACCTATTAATTGATTCGATGACTTCTCGATGATTGGAAAATACCTTGCCTTCTCTCCCTTATTTTCTAAGACAAAGCGTTTCGCATCCTCTTTTGAAAAAACACCTTCTGGTATATAGTGCATCACATCCACTTGAGATGTATACGCATATACTGCTTCCCAGTCTTCTTCTTTAAATAAACGAAGTATCACTCTCTCTGTTTGAATGTACATCTATATCTCCCCCTTTCTCTCACAATACAAATCTCTGTAAAAAAATACAAACAAAAAAGCCACTCCACAAAAGTGAAGTGACTTTTTGAATCGTAAATTGAATGATTAACGTTTTGAGAACTGAGGTGCACGACGAGCGCCGCGTAAACCTGGTTTTTTACGTTCTTTCATACGAGGGTCACGAGTAAGTAATCCTGCTGATTTAAGAGCTGGACGGAAATCAGGGTCAACAGTTAGTAACGCACGAGCGATACCGTGGCGAATAGCGCCAGCTTGACCTGTGAATCCACCACCGTTCACGTTAACGTGAACATCATAGCTACCTAGAGTTTCTGTAGCTACTAATGGTTGTTTAATAACTTCGCGTAAAGATGCGAATGGGACGTAGTTTTCAACGTCGCGGTTGTTGATAACGATTTTACCTTCGCCTGGTACTAAACGTACGCGGGCAGTAGAGCTTTTACGACGACCTGTGCCGATATATTGAACTTGTGCCAAGGGAATATCCTCCTCTATTAATTATCCGCGAAGCTCGTAAGCTTCTGGTTTTTGTGCTGCATGTGGGTGTTCTGCACCTGTGTAAACGTGAAGTTTACCGAACATTTGACGACCTAAAGAGTTTTTAGGAAGCATGCCTTTTACTGCTAGTTCCAACATTTGAGTTGGGTATTTTTCTTTCATTTCGCCAGCAGTACGAGTTTTTAAACCACCTGCAAATTGCGTGTGACGGTAGTAAATTTTACCTTGTAATTTATTACCTGTTAACTCGATTTTTTCAGCGTTGATGATGATTACATGATCACCTGTATCAACGTTTGGTGTGAATGTTGGTTTGTTTTTACCACGTAAAATAGCAGCTACTTCTGAAGCTAAGCGACCAAGAGTTTGGCCTTCAGCATCTACAACTAACCATTTACGTTCTACTTCGTGACCTTTAGCCATGAATGTTGTACGCATTTTAGTATCCTCCTACTAACTAATTGTTCTATAGTTCTGTTCCAATTGTTTTCTTTATCCTCAAAAGCTAAGATTCGGGGCTTATCTTGTGGGGTAATGAAAATACCATACGTTATCTTATAATAAAAAACAATGAAAGTCAAGTGCTTTAAGTAAAACACCAGGTGATGTTGTTTCACTGTGGATAATGAACTTTTTCAAGGTATAAACCCTGTGCTGGCGCGGTTTTACCGGCTTTCGAACGGTCCATCGAAGCAATGGTGGCAGATAATGTATTCACATCTCTTTTACCAATACCTACTTCCCATAATGTACCCGCAATAATGCGCACCATGTTATATAAAAAGCCATTCCCCTCAATGGTCATATGCAATTCCTCATCATGCCATTCAAAGTTAATTGCATGCACTGTACGTACTTTATCTTTTACTCCTGTATTTGCTGCACAAAAACAAGAAAAGTCATGTGTACCCAAAATATACTGTGCCGCTTCTTTCATTAAAGTCACATCTGGTTTCACCCCATTGGTGGGTGTTGCATAAAAACGTCGAAATGGATTTTGAATCTTTTCACAAGACCAAATATAGCGATAACGTTTTCCACTCACACCATAGCGCGCGTGAAAATCATCTGCTACTTCCTCTATTTCTAACACACGAATATCTCGTGGTAATTGAACGTTTAATGCGTGTGCATAACGATCAAGGGGAATGGATAAAGTCGTATCAAAGTGTAGTACTTGACCAGTTGCATGTACACGAGCATCTGTACGACCACTCGCTACTACATGCACGATTTCATCACTCTTATGCATCGCTGTCAGTACTTTCTCAATTTCTTCTTGGACTGTTCGCTGTTGAGGCTGAACCTGATATCCTGCGAAATTTGTACCGTCATATGCAATTGTAGCTTTCATTCTTCTTTTCATCGTTATGCAAGTCTCCTAATAATAAATTCTTAAATAAATTAAAATGGCTGCTAATACTACAAATACAACCATCGCAATTGTATCACGCCCCGTCCATTTCAACTGACGATAACGCGTTCTTCCTTCACCACCACGATAGCCTCTTACCTCCATCGCTGTAGCTAAGTCCTCTGCTCGTTTAAATGCACTAACGAACAATGGAATCAATAATGGTACAACTGCTTTAATACGCTCTTTAATCGACCCTGACGTTACATCTGAACCTCGTGCCATCTGTGCTTTCATAATTTTATCTGTTTCATCCATTAATGTTGGAATAAAACGTAGCGCAATCGACATCATCAATGCTAATTCATGCACAGGTACTTTAATTTTCTTTAATGGATTCAGCAATGTCTCTAAACCATCTGTAATCGAAATAGGCGATGTTGTTAAAGTTAAGATGGATGTAACAAATACTAAAACTAAGAATCGAATCGAAATAAAAATCCCTTGTTTCAATCCTTCTTCATAAATCTTCACAAAACCAATCTCAACTAATAAATCGCCACCTTTTGTAAAGAATACATGGAGTAAAAAGGTGAAAATCATCAAAATTAAGACCGGCTTCAACCCATTAATTAAAAAGTACAAACGAATACGTGATACAAAGACAATAAAGAAAGTAAATACAACAAGTGCAATATAAGCTGGAATGTTATTTGCCACGAATACAACAAAGATGAAAGCAAAAACAAAAATCAATTTTGCACGCGGGTCCATCTTATGTACAAATGAATCCCCTGGAATAAATCGTCCGAAAATCATTTTTTCCATCATGATTGATCACGCTCCTCACGTACAAGCTGACCAATCTCTTTTGCTAACTCTTCTTCAGTTAGACATAGCGTATTCAACTTTCGTCCAATTTTCGCCTCTAATTGCTTTTGAAATTGAATAATGTGTGGTACTTCCAAACGATAAGCAGCGAGCTTCTCTGCATCACTAAATACTTCTCTCGGTGTACCATGTAATACGCTCTCCCCGTCATACATAATTGTAATCGCATCTGCATAACGTGCTGCATCTTCCATGCTATGTGTCACAAGAATCATCGTTAGATTCTTCTCATGGTGTAGACGATTGAATAACTCCATAATTTCTTGGCGACCACGAGGATCAAGTCCTGCTGTTGGCTCATCCAACACAATAACTTCTGGGTCCATCGCTAACACACCTGCAATCGCAATACGACGCATTTGACCACCCGACAAATCAAATGGTGACTTTTCTAATATCGCTGGTGGCAAGCCCACTACTTCAATTAATTGACGTGCGCGCTGTTCTGCTTCTTGCTCTGGAACACCAAAGTTCATCGGACCAAAACAAATATCTTTCAAAACCGTTTCTTCAAACAGTTGATGTTCAGGAAATTGAAACACGATCCCTACTTTTTGACGTACAGCACGTAAATCTTTTTCTTTCTTACCTGCCACAATCGTCTTTTCACCAATTTGAATTTGCCCTTCAGTTGGTTTTAAAAGCGCATTTAAATGTTGTAGAACCGTTGATTTACCCGATCCTGTATGACCAATAATCGCGTGGAAAGTGCCATTTTCAATCGCAATATTCACATCATGTAATGCTCGCTTTTCAAAAGGCGTATTTTGAGCGTATGAAAAACCTACTTCTTGAAGTTTGATATCCATAGATCTTCCACCAACTCTCTCTCCGACATATGTGTTCCTTCTAACGAAACACCTTCCTGCATTAATAGATGAGCCATCTTCATTGAGAATGGTAAATCTAATCCCAATGCGATCAACTGCTCACCCAATGCAAAAATCTCTGAAGGTTTTCCTTCTGCAAACTTCTCACCTTGATTCATGAATAAAAGACGGTCTGCTAAAATCGCTTCTTCTAAATCATGTGTAATTGATAAAACCGTCAAACCGGTTTCTTCTCTTAATGTACGAACTGTATCTAAAACTTCTTGTCGCCCTTGTGGATCTAACATCGAAGTCGCTTCATCTAAAATTAATAATTTCGGTCTTAATGCTAACGCACCCGCAATCGCGACACGCTGCTTTTGACCACCAGATAAATGTTGTGGTTCATGATTCATGAAACCCGACATTTTTACTTGCTCTAACGCCTGCTCAACTCGACTCACCATATCTTCATATGGTACCCCATTATTTTCTAACGCAAAAGCAACGTCATCTTGTACAGTTGCTCCAACAAATTGATTATCTGGATTTTGAAAAACCATGCCCAGTTGTGAACGAATCGACCATAGATTTTCTTCGTTCATTGGCATACCAAAAATTTCTACTGTTCCTTCTTGCGGAAACAATAAACCATTCATGATTTTGGCAATCGTCGATTTACCCGACCCATTATGACCAACAATGGCAATCCATTCGCCTTGTTCTACAGAAAATGAAACATCTTCTACAGCATTTTTCACTTCTGGCTGCTCCAGATCATATGTGAATGTTATGTTTTGTAAAGATAAAATCTCCGTCATATGACCATCTCCTCGTGCTAGTTTACTAAGCTCTGCTCATCTCTTTACGTTACACTGTTTTCTCTTTAAATGCTAGACAGAATTTTCTATGTATAAATAAACGAGGCTACCTAAAAGCCTCCGTAAGACGTCCTTCTCGAACTGTTAAGATGAAAAAACTTATGTTATAAGATTTTTGTCATTCAACTCAAAAAAACGTGCAACTTGGAAGTTTTTAAATAGCCTCGTGCATTAATGCAATAAAAAAGCGCGCACCCCATTCAAGAGAAATGCGCAATAATCGAATATTCTCACCTTCTAAGGTTGCTCAGACCTTAGAGTGAATGGGGTGCGTAGAGCTAAACGAGACAGCACTTATGTCCGCTCATCATAACGCTCGGCTTTTAAATTTGTCGTATAAATCTTGTTTTTATAAAAAAGAGGGTGCAAAGTTCATTTGCGTGAACAAGTACACCCTCCATCGCATTTCGCAATGATTAAACTAGTTCAATCACAACTACAGGCGCACCGTCACCACGGCGAGGTCCCATTTTCATAATGCGAGTATAACCGCCTTGACGGTCAGCGTAGCGTGGTGCTACATCATCAAACAATTTTTGTAATGCAAAAACTGTTGATTCATTACCTTCAGCGTCAGTGATTGTAGCCACTTCACGACGAATGTATGCTGCCGCTTGACGACGAGCATGTAAATCACCGCGTTTACCTAAAGTAATCATTTTTTCTACAACCGAGCGTAATTCTTTCGCACGCGTTTCAGTTGTTTGAATACGTTCGTTAATGATTAAGTCAGTTGCTAAATCACGTAACATCGCTTTACGTTGAGAACTTGTACGTCCAAGTTTTCTGTAACCCATGGATGTTTCCCTCCTTCGTTCAATTACTGATCATACATTTTTTTATATAAAATCGCTTAGTCTTCTTCTCGTAATCCTAAACCAAGCTCTTCTAACTTAGCTTTTACTTCTTCAAGTGATTTACGACCTAAGTTGCGAACTTTCATCATATCATCCTCAGACTTGTTAGCAAGTTCAAGAACAGTATTGATACCAGCACGTTTTAGGCAGTTGTAAGAACGAACAGAAAGATCAAGCTCTTCGATAGTCATCTCTAATACTTTTTCTTTTTGATCTTCTTCTTTTTCAACCATGATTTCAGCTGTTTTAGCTTCATCAGTTAAACCAACGAAGATATTTAGATGCTCGGTTAAAATTTTTGCTCCGAGCGAAATCGCCTCTTTAGGACCGATGCTGCCATCTGTCCACACATCTAGTGAAAGTTTGTCGAAATCAGACGATTGTCCAACACGAGTATTCTCCACAGTGAAGTTGACGCGTGAAACTGGAGTGTAAATAGAGTCGATCGGGATAACGCCGATAGGAAGATCCTCGCGTTTGTTTTGATCAGCTGGAGTGTATCCACGTCCACGTTGTGCGTGCATACGCATGCGCAAATGACCGTTTTTAGCAACAGTTGCGATATATAGATCTGGGTTTAACACTTCCACATCACTGTCATGCATGATGTCAGCAGCTGTGATAACACCTTCGCCTGCAAAATCAATTTCAATAACTTTTTCTTCGTCAGAGTAAATTTTTAATGCAAGTTTCTTTAAATTCAAAATGATTGAAGCAACATCTTCAACTACACCCTCAATAGTAGAGAACTCGTGAAGTACGCCGTCAATTTGAATAGAAGTTACAGCAGCGCCTGGTAAAGAAGACAGCAGAATGCGACGTAGTGAATTACCCAAAGTAGTACCATAACCACGTTCAAGTGGCTCTACAACAAATTTGCCATATTTAAGGTCATTACTGATCTCAACGGTTTCAATCTTTGGTTTTTCAATTTCGATCATTCAATTTACCCTCCTTAAAAACATCGAATATATATCTATTTCAACATAAAATCAAATGTCAATCAATCTTTACGATATTAAATATATGTGTACATTAAATCTAGTCGACAAGACAAGAAACTTAATTATACGCGACGACGTTTTGGTGGGCGGCAACCATTATGAGGAACTGGAGTTACGTCTTTAATAGCTGTAACTTCTAAACCTGCAGCTTGAAGTGCACGAATAGCAGCTTCACGACCTGCACCAGGACCTTTAACAGTTACTTCTAATGTTTTTAAACCGTGTTCCATTGCAGTTTTAGCAGCAGTTTCAGCAGCCATTTGAGAAGCGAATGGAGTAGATTTACGTGATCCACGGAAACCTAATGCACCAGCAGAAGACCAAGAAATAGCGTTACCTTGTACATCTGTGATGGTTACGATTGTATTATTAAATGTAGAACGGATGTGAGCGATACCAGATTCGATATTCTTTTTCACACGACGTTTACGTGATTGTTGTTTACGTACCATGTTAAGAAGAAACCTCCTTTACTTAATTATTTTTTCTTGTTCGCAACAGTTTTACGAGGACCTTTACGCGTACGCGCATTGTTCTTCGTATTTTGTCCACGAACTGGTAAACCACGACGGTGACGGATACCGCGGAATGAAGCGATCTCCATTAGACGTTTGATGTTAAGTGAGATTTCGCGACGTAAGTCACCCTCTACTTTATACTTGTCTAATTGTTCACGGATTTGGTTTAATTGATCTTCAGTTAGATCTTTTACACGAGTATCTTCTGAAACACCTGCGTCTGCAAGAACTTGTTTAGCAGTTGTGTTACCGATACCGTAAATGTATGTTAATGAAATTACAACGCGTTTTTCGCGTGGAATGTCAACACCAGCAATACGTGCCATGTACGATGTGCACCTCCTTTAGAATTATCCTTGTTTTTGTTTGTGTTTAGGATTTTCACAGATTACCATTACTTTACCGCGTCGACGAATAACTTTACATTTTTCGCAGATCGGTTTTACTGATGGTCTTACTTTCATCTTAACCTAACCTCCTTAGTGGTCCGGAGTGCAAAAGATTATTTAAAACGGTATGTGATACGACCGCGTGTTAAGTCATACGGAGATAATTCAATTGTAACTTTATCTCCAGGTAAAATACGGATAAAGTGCATACGGATTTTGCCAGATACATGAGCTAGCACTGTATGACCATTTTCTAATTCTACCTTAAACATCGCGTTTGGCAAAGTTTCAACAACTGTACCTTCGATTTCAATTACATCGTCTTTCGCCATCGAGCCTGTCTCCCTTCTATATGCAATTCAGGTTCTCATCGTCAAATTCAAACGGAATTTGCTGCAAGCTTCATCTTAAACAAGATAATTCGCATCAACAATGGTTTGGTTTATGAGGATGTTCGAAAGACGTTCATCAGGTTTCGCATCTCATAATCCCAGGATAATATGTCCCCGGAGAACCTTGTATCCCTTCATGTCAACACGATCACCCGGAATGTCCTAGATGAGATCCTGCATACCTGTTAAAAACAGATACTTTTCACGAAACCCATTATACCCTGTTCGAATACTGATTGCATCTAGGAAAAAGGGTATCCTTTAAACGAAACAATCCATTCTTCAGTGCATAGACCGGGCACAATATGCTTTTGCAGCTCTCGAAAATTAACTTTCCGTTGTGCCACCGCATACTACCTTGCCTCAGCAAAATCAATGCGCCCGAGACACGGGTTATTAGTTGCGGCTGCTCTGTAAAAGAGCGTCTACATCAGCAAACACTTTACCGATTTCTTGATCGCCATTAATGTTTGTTAAAACATTTTTAGCAGCGTAGAAATCTAATAATGGTTGTGATTGCTTAATATTTACTTCCAGACGGTTATTAACTGTCTCTGGATTATCGTCTGCTCTTTGATAAAGTTCTCCTCCATCTTTATCACATTTTCCTTCCTCTTTTGGAGGGTTGAAAATTAAATGATAAGATGAACCACATACTTTACAGATACGACGACCTGTTAAACGTTTAACCAGATCTTCTTTAGCTACTTCAATATTTACCACATGTTCAATTGATTTACCTAAATCAGCTAGAATTGCATCTAGTGCTTCAGCTTGCTCAATTGTACGTGGGAAACCATCAAGTAGGAATCCTTGGTTACAATCAGGTTGGCTTAAGCGCTCGCGAACGATACCAATCGTTACTTCATCCGGAACTAAAGAACCGTTATCCATAAACGATTTCGCTTGTAAGCCTAATTCCGTACCGTTACTAATAGCTGCACGGAACATATCGCCTGTAGAAATATGAGGGATATCGTACTTCTCAACAATTTTGTCTGCTTGAGTACCTTTACCAGCACCAGGCAAACCCATTAAAACGATATTCATACGGTGAGCCCCCTCTTTCAATTATGATGGTTCAAAGGAACGAAAACGCCCCTGAAAACCAACTTTTATTTCATAAAACCTTTGTAGTGACGTTTTACTAACTGTGATTCAAGTTGTTTCATTGTTTCGAGTGCAACACCCACAACGATGATTAAACTTGTACCGCCAATTTGAGCCGACTGCGGAAGATTAGCGATATTTACGAATAAAATCGGTAAAATTGCCACAACTGACAGATAAATAGCCCCAACAAAAGTTAAGCGATATAAGACACTTGTTAAATAACTTTCAGTACTTTTACCTGGGCGAATACCCGGGATATAAGCACCTTGTTTTTTCAAGTTGTCCGCTACTTTTTCCGGATTCACTTGTACGAAAGCATAGAAGTACGTAAATGCAACAATCAATGCAACGTAGATAATCATACCAACTGGTTTTGAATAATCAAAAGTGTTTTGGATAAAGATAGCTACTTTCCCATCACCGAAGAAACTAGCCAATGTTCTAGGTGTTACGATGAACGCAACCGCAAAGATTACTGGAATAACGCCGGCAGCGTTAACTTTCAATGGTAAATGAGATTGTTGTGCTCCACGATTAGCACTTGTGCCTTTTGCATATTGAATTGGAATTTTACGATCCGCTTGTTGGAAGTAAATGATTCCGACAATAATAAGAAGAGCTGCAAGAGCAATCAGTACGACTTTGATAATGTTGATGAACATTTGATCACCAGCATTTTCAAATTCTTGAGCATAAATTTGGTTCACTGTTGTTGGTAAAGCGGCTACGATACCTGCGAAGATAATGATTGAAACACCATTACCAACACCTTTATCAGTAATTTGCTCACCTAACCATAAAAGAAATGCTGTACCAGCAGTTAACACAATAGCAATTGTAAAGTAAGTTAGGAAACCTTCACCTTGAATCAATTCCCCACCGTACATACGGTTGAAACCGTAAGACATGGCGATTGATTGGATGAATGCAAGAATAATAGCAAAGTAACGAGTAAATTGCGCACTTTTCTTACGTCCTGCCTCACCTTGTTTTGACCACTCTGTAAACTTCTTAACAACGTCCATTTGCAACAGCTGTACGATGATCGATGCCGTAATGTAAGGCATAATCCCCATCGCAAAGATTGAGAAGTTTTGTAAGGCTCCTCCACCGAATGTATTTAAAAAGCCGACAAGACTATATTGGTCTGTTTGCTTTAATACGTCAGCGTTCACATTTGGCACTGGCACAAATGTTCCAATACGGAACACTACCAGCATCAAAAGTGTAAAGATGATTTTATTTCGAATATCTCTCACACGTAAAAAGCTCGAGATTGTCTGAAACATTAAATCACCTCAATGTTCCCGCCCGCATTTTCGATTGCTTCTTTTGCTGAAGCTGAGAATTTGTGGGCTTTAATAGAAAGCTTTTTATCAAGTGATCCATTACCTAGGATTTTGATACCAGATTTTTCATTGCCTACAACACCAGATTCGATAAGTAAAGCTGGTGTAACTTCTGTACCTTCTTCAAAACGGTTTAACGCATCAAGGTTCACGATAGCGAACTCTTTACGGTTAATGTTTGTGAAGCCGCGTTTTGGTAAACGACGGAATAAAGGGTTTTGACCACCTTCAAAGCCCGGACGAACGCCGCCGCCAGAACGTGCTTTTTGACCTTTATGACCACGACCAGAAGTTTTACCGTTACCAGTCGCGATACCACGACCTACACGGTTACGTTCTTTACGTGAACCAGCAGTTGGTTGTAACTCATGAAGTTTCATTATTAGATGGCACCTCCTTATATATAGAATAATGTATTATTTTTCAATAACAGTTACTAAGTGAGCAACTTTTGCAATCGCACCGCGAACAGCAACGTTATCGTTGTGTTCAACAGTTTGATTCATTTTGCGTAAACCTAGAGCTTGTGCAGTTGCACGTTGACCTGGTTTAGCGCCAATTAGGCTTTTTGTTAGGGTAACTTCTAATTTGTTTGCCATAGTCATTTCCCTCCCTTAACCTAATAACTCTTCTACTGATTTACCACGAAGTTTTGCAACTTCTTCAGCGTGTTTAAGTTCTGTTAAACCTTTAATAGTCGCACGTACCATGTTGATTGGTGTGTTTGAACCTAAAGATTTTGAAAGAATGTCCGTAATACCAGCTAACTCTAATACAGCACGCACTGGACCACCAGCGATAACTCCTGTACCAGGAGCAGCAGGTTTGATCATGATGTTTCCTGCACCGAATTTACCAATTACTAAATGAGGTGTAGTACCACCAACACGTGGAACTTCCACTAGGTTTTTCTTCGCATCTTCAACAGCTTTACGAATAGCATCAGGTACTTCTTGAGCTTTACCTGTACCAAAACCAACATGGCCATTGCGGTCTCCTACTACTACTAATGCAGTAAAACGGAAACGACGTCCACCTTTAACAACTTTAGCTACGCGGTTGATTGTAACAACGCGTTCTTCAAGTTCTAGTTTGTTTGCGTCAATAATGTGACCCATGAAATGTGTACCTCCTTCTTATTAAAATTCTAAACCGTTTTCGCGAGCAGCTTCAGCTAAAGCTTTTACGCGTCCGTGGTATAAGTAACCGCCGCGGTCAAATACAACAGCTTTGATGTTTTTTTCTGCAGCTTTTTTAGCGATAGTTTCACCAATTTTAGATGCAGCTTCTACGTTCCCTGCAGAACCTTCGAAACCTTTATCCATTGTTGAAGCTGAAACTAATGTTACGCCTTGAGAATCGTCGATGATTTGAGCGTAAATGTTTTTATTAGAACGGTACACGTTTAAACGAGGACGTTGTGTAGTACCAGAAATTTTTGAACGTACGCGTGCATGACGTTTTTTACGAACTTGATTCTTATCTTGTTTCGTAATCACAAAAGGTCACTCCTTTCTAATGCTTATGCAGCATTATTTACCTGTTTTACCTTCTTTACGACGAACGTATTCGCCTTCGTAACGGATCCCTTTACCTTTGTAAGGCTCTGGAGGACGAACGTCACGGATGTTAGATGCAAGAGCACCAACTTTTTCTTTTGAAATACCTTTAACGATAACTTTTGTGTTAGAAGGTACTTCAACTTCAACACCGTCTTCTGGTGTAAACTCAACTGGGTGAGAATAACCAACGTTAAGTACTAGTTTTTTGCCTTGTAATTGAGCACGGTAACCTACACCGATTAATTCTAATGATTTAGAGAATCCTTCAGATACACCAGTTACCATGTTAGCAAGTAACGCACGAGTTGTACCGTGGTTAGTACGGTGCTCTTTAGATTCAGAAGGACGAGTGATTGTAATCACGTTACCTTCTTGTTCGATTTTCATATCTTTGTGGAAAGAACGAACTAATTCGCCTTTTGGACCTTTAACAGTTGCTACGTTGTTTGCATCTACTGATACAGTAACACCTGCAGGTACCTCGATTGGTTTTTTACCTACGCGAGACATTTAATGTTGCACCTCCATTCATTTGTTGCTTATTACCAAACGTATGCTAAAACTTCGCCGCCAACTTTTTGAGCGCGAGCTTCTTTATCTGTTAATAAACCGTTTGAAGTAGAAACTAAAGCGATCCCTAGACCGTTTAATACTTTAGGTAATTCTTCAGTTTTAGCGTAAACGCGTAAACCCGGTTTAGAAATACGTTTTAAACCTGTAATAACACGTTCGTTATTTTGACCGTATTTTAAGAAGATACGGATAATTCCTTGTTTGTCATCTTCAACATACTCTACATCACGTACAAAACCTTCACGCTTTAAAATTTCAGCGATCTCTTTTTTGATATTAGAAGCTGGAAGCTCTAATTTTTCGTGACGAACCATGTTCGCGTTACGTACGCGAGTTAGCATGTCAGCGATTGGATCTGTCATTGTCATTACATTTACCTCCTTCCCAATATTAGGGGATTACCAGCTGGCTTTTTTCACGCCAGGAATTTGTCCCTTGTAAGCAAGTTCTCGGAAACAAATACGGCAAAGTTTAAATTTGCGGTATACAGAGTGTGGACGGCCACAGCGTTCACAGCGAGTATATTCTTGTACTTTGAATTTAGAACCGCGTTGTTGCTTGATGATCATAGATTTTTTTGCCACGATCTCGCCTCCCTTATTATTTTTGGAATGGCATACCGAATTGTGTTAACAACTCGCGAGCTTCTTCGTCAGAGTTCGCAGTAGTAACGATAACGATATCCATACCGCGTACTTTTGATACTTTATCATAGTCGATTTCTGGGAAAATTAATTGTTCCTTCACACCAAGAGTGTAGTTACCGCGACCGTCGAATGCTTTTTTAGAAACACCGTGGAAGTCACGTACACGTGGTAATGAAACAGCGATTAATTTATCTAAGAAGTCATACATACGCTCTCCACGTAATGTAACTTTTGCACCGATTGGCATACCTTCACGTAGACGGAAGCCAGCGATTGATTTTTTCGCTTTTGTGATAACTGGTTTTTGACCAGTGATTAAAGCTAATTCTTCAACAGCAGAGTCAAGAACTTTAGAGTTTTGAACAGCGTCACCAACACCCATGTTAACAACGATTTTCTCAACTTTTGGTACTTGCATTACTGATGTATATTCAAATTTGCTCATTAGAGCAGATGATACTTCATTTACAAATTTGTCTTTTAGGCGGCTCATTTGTATACCTCCTCTCTATTACTATTAGTCGATTACTTTACCTGATTTTTTTGAAACACGAACTTTTTTGCCATCTTCCATTTTGTAACCTACGCGAGTCGGCTCGCCAGTTTTCGGATCGATTAACATTACGTTCGATACGTGAATTGCAGCTTCTTGGCTTACAATTCCACCTTGTGGATTTAGTTGGTTAGGCTTAACGTGTTTTTTAACGATGTTAACACCTTCAACTAAAACGCGATCTTTTTTCGGGAATGCAGATAGGATAACGCCTTCTTTGCCTTTATCTTTACCTGTAATCACTTTTACTTTATCGCCTTTTTTAACGTGCATTTGTCGCACCTCCTTGATGGCTACTTTCATGTAATTAAAGAACTTCCGGAGCTAATGAAACGATTTTCATGTAGTTGCTATCACGTAGTTCACGAGCAACTGGTCCGAAAATACGAGTTCCACGTGGTGACTTGTCATCACGGATGATTACGCATGCGTTCTCATCGAATTTGATGTAAGTACCGTCTTTACGACGTGCACCGCTCTTAGTACGAACGATTACAGCTTTAACTACTTCGCCTTTCTTGACAACGCCACCTGGTGTTGCTTTCTTAACTGTACAAACAATAACATCACCGATATTAGCAGTTTTACGGCCAGAACCACCAAGTACTTTAATTGTAAGTACTTCTTTAGCACCTGAGTTGTCGGCAACTTTCAAACGACTTTCTTGTTGAATCACTTAGGTTACCTCCCTTCGGATCGAGTGTTCCGAAATTATTTAGATAATAACCGCTTTTTCTACAACTTCAACTAAACGGAAACGTTTAGTAGCTGATAGCGGACGAGTTTCCATAATGCGTACGATATCTCCAACTTTTGCTGTGTTGTTTTCATCATGCGCTTTGAACTTTTTAGAGTATTTTACACGTTTACCGTAAAGTGAGTGTTTCTTGTATGTTTCAACGACTACTGTGATCGTTTTATCCATTTTGTCAGAAACAACACGGCCTGTGTAAACTTTGCGTTGGTTACGCTCAGACATGCTTGCAAACCTCCTTTATCAGTTAATTAGCACTGATTTCTCTTTGACGAATAACAGTTTTCATACGAGCGATAGTTTTACGTACCTCACGAATGCGAGCTGTGTTTTCTAATTGACCAGTCGCTAATTGGAAGCGAAGGTTGAAAAGCTCTTCTTTCAGTGATTTTACTTGATCTTCAATTTCAACACTTGTAAGTTCACGAATTTCATTAGCTTTCATTAGATTCACCACCAATTTCTTCACGTTTAACAACTTTACACTTAACAGGTAACTTATGAGATGCTAAGCGAAGTGCTTCACGAGCGACTTCTTCCGAAACCCCACCGATTTCAAACATTACACGGCCTGGTTTTACAACTGCTACCCAACCTTCAGGAGCACCTTTACCAGAACCCATACGTACTTCTAGAGGCTTTTTAGTGTAAGGTTTGTGTGGGAAGATGTTAATCCATACTTTACCACCACGTTTTGTATAACGTGTCATTGCAATACGGGCTGCTTCAATTTGACGGTTAGTGATCCAGCTAGCTGATTGAGCTTGTAAACCGAATTCACCGAATGTTACTGTAGTACCGCCTTTTGCTTGGCCACGCATTTTACCACGGTGTACACGACGGTATTTAACGCGTTTTGGCAATAACATAATTATTTGCCTCCTTCCACAGAGTTCTTCTTAGTTGGAAGTACTTCTCCACGGTAGATCCATACTTTAACACCTAACTTACCATAAGTAGTGTCAGCTTCAGCGTGAGCATAATCGATGTCAGCGCGAAGTGTATGAAGTGGAACAGTTCCTTCACTGTAGTGCTCAGCACGAGCGATATCAGCGCCACCTAGACGACCAGATACTTGAGTTTTGATACCTTTAGCACCTGCACGCATAGTGCGTTGAATTGTTTGTTTTTGTGCACGACGGAATGATACACGGTTTTCTAATTGGCGAGCGATGTTCTCAGCAACTAGTTTTGCATCAAGATCTGCACGTTTGATTTCAACGATGTTGATGTGTACGCGTTTGCCAGTCATAGCGTTAAGGTTTTTACGAAGTGCTTCAACTTCAGTACCACCCTTACCGATAACCATACCTGGTTTCGCTGTACTAATTGTAATGTTAATTCTGTTAGCAGCACGTTCAATTTCTACTTTAGAAACTGATGCTTCTTTTAAAGTTTTTTCAATGTAATTACGTACTTTGATATCTTCGTGAAGTAATGTTGCGTAGTCTTTCTCAGCGTACCAGCGAGATTCCCAATCACGAATGACACCTACACGTAAACCTATTGGATGTACTTTTTGACCCACGTATTATCCCTCCTTCTTCTCAGATACCACTAGAGTAATGTGGCTTGTACGTTTGTTGATCGCACTTGCACGACCTTGTGCGCGTGGACGGAAACGTTTTAATGTTGGACCTTCGTCTACGAATACTTCAGAAACGATTAGGCTGTTTACATCTAAATCATAGTTGTGCTCTGCATTAGCGATTGCTGAGTTTAAAACTTTCTCTACTACAGGAGAAGCTGCTTTAGGAGTATGTTTTAAAATAGCGATTGCTTCGCCAACTTGCTTGCCTCTAATTAAGTCTACTACTAGACGTACCTTACGAGGAGCAATGCGAACTGTGCGAGCGATTGCTTTAGCTTGTTGCATTAGGATTAACCTCCCCTCTTAATTAGCGTACTGATGTTCTCTTATCATCTGCACCGTGACCTTTATAAGTACGTGTTGGTGCGAATTCGCCAAGTTTATGACCTACCATATCTTCAGTCACGTATACAGGCACATGTTTGCGTCCATCATATACTGCGATTGTTAATCCGATAAAGTTCGGGAAGATTGTAGAGCGGCGAGACCAAGTTTTAATAACTTGCTTTTTTTCTGAATCTTGTTGAGCTTCAACCTTAGTCATTAAGTGAGCGTCAACAAAAGGTCCTTTTTTCAAGCTACGACCCATTTTGGAACCTCCCTCCGTGATTCCACCACGGTTCGACCATTGAACCGTAGTTTAACCACTTTATTTTTTACGACGACGAATAATAAGCTTGTCAGATTTTGCTTTTTTGTTACGAGTTTTGTAACCAAGTGCTGGTTTACCCCATGGAGTCATTGGTGACTTACGTCCAACTGGAGCTTTACCTTCACCACCACCGTGTGGGTGATCGTTAGGGTTCATTACAGAACCACGTACAGTTGGGCGTTTACCCATCCAACGTTTACGTCCAGCTTTACCAATGTGGATAAGTTCGTGTTGTTCGTTACCTACAGCACCGATTGTAGCGCGGCATGTAGCAAGAATCATACGTACTTCACCAGATTGTAAGCGTACAATTACATACTTACCTTCTTTACCAAGTACTTGAGCTGAAGTACCTGCAGAACGTACTAATTGTCCACCTTTACCAGGTTTCATTTCGATATTGTGGATTGTTGTACCCATTGGGATATTTGTTAATGGTAACGCGTTACCAACTTTAATATCAACATCTGGACCTGAAACAACTTCCATACCTACTTTAAGACCTTTTGGTGCTAAGATATAGCGTTTTTCACCATCAGCATAGTTAATTAATGCGATGTTAGCAGATCGGTTTGGATCATACTCAATAGTAGCGACTTTACCTGGGATACCGTCTTTGATACGTTTGAAATCAATGATACGGTATTGGCGTTTATGTCCACCACCATTATGACGAACAGTGATTTTACCCTGGTTGTTACGACCAGCTTTGCGTTTTGTAGACTCTAATAATGATTTTTCTGGCTTATTAGTAGTGATTTCAGCAAAGTCCGATGAAGTCATGTTACGACGTCCATTAGTGGTAGGTTTATACTTTTTAATCGCCATGTGTTTTCCCTCCTTTAAAAATGTCTATTCGAATTACATTTCGAATAATTCGATTTCGCCTTCAGCTAGTGTTACAACAGCTTTACGACGTTTGTTTGTTAAACCAGTGTAGCGGCCAACGCGTTTCTTTTTACCTTTGTAGTTCATGATGTTTACTTTCTCAACTTTAACTCCAAAGATTGTTTCAACAGCGTTTTTCACTTCTGTTTTGTTGGCACGAGTGTCAACTTCGAAAGTGTATTTTTGTTCTGCCATTTGTTCTGAAGAAAGCTCAGTAATGACAGGACGTTTTAAAATGTCACGTGCTTCCATTAACCAAGCACCTCCTCAATTTTTTCTACAGCAGATTTAGTCATTACAACTTGGTTATGACCAACTAGGTCAAGAACGTTGATGCCTTCAGCTGTTAATACTGTTACACCTGGAATATTACGAGCAGCAAGTGCTACGTTTTCTTCCACATCAGCAGTTACGAATAAAGCTTTAGATTCGATTTTAAGATCTGAAAGAACTTGTACGAAATCTTTAGTTTTAGGTGCTGCTAATGTTAATGCGTCTAATACTACTAATTCAGTATCTGCAACTTTTGCTGATAATACTGATTTAAGAGCTAAACGACGAACTTTTTTAGGAAGTTTGTATGCATAGCTACGTGGTGTTGGACCGAATACGATACCACCGCCGCGCCATTGTGGAGAACGGATTGAACCTTGGCGAGCACGACCAGTACCCTTTTGACGCCATGGTTTACGACCACCACCTGCAACTTCAGAACGATTTTTTACTTTGTGTGTACCTTGACGTAGTGAAGCGCGTTGAGCGATTACTGCATCAAATACAACTGATTCATTTGGTTCGATTCCGAAGATCGCATCGTTTAATTCGATTTCGCCTACAGAAGAACCTGTTTGACTAAGTACATTAACTTTTGTCATTCCTGTTTCCTCCTTTCTTCGGAAAATTAGTTACCTTTAATAGCAGATTTAACTGTTACTAATGATTTTTTAGAACCAGGAACATTACCTTTTACTAAAATAAGGTTACGTTCAGCATCCACTTTAACGATTGTTAAGTTTTGGATTGTTACTACTGTACCACCCATTTGACCAGGTAATTTCTTTTGTTTGAACACGCGGTTCGGAGCAACTGGACCCATTGAACCAGGACGACGGTGGTAACGAGAACCATGTGACATAGGTCCACGAGATTGTCCGTGGCGTTTGATAACACCTTGGAAACCTTTACCTTTAGTAACACCTGTTACATCTACTACATCGCCTTCTGCGAAACTATCAACTTTGACTTCTTGACCAATTTCGTACTCAGCTAAGTTTGCATTGCGAATTTCGCGAATGAAGCGCTTAGGAGCAGTGTTTGCTTTAGCTACGTGCCCTTGTTCAGGCTTGTTAGAAAGCTTTGCACGCTTATCTTCGAAACCTAATTGAATTGCTTCGTAACCATCAGTATCAACTGTTTTCTTTTGAAGAACTACGTTTGGAGTAGCTTCGATTACAGTTACTGGAATTAGATCGCCATTCTCTGCAAAAACTTGCGTCATACCGATTTTTCTACCTAAGATTCCTTTAGTCATTTAGTCGCACCTCCTGTAAGATTTAAAATATTATTTTTATTTTTACCATTAAAGTTTGATTTCAATATCAACGCCAGATGGTAAATCAAGTTTCATTAACGCATCAACAGTTTGTGGTGTTGGGTTAACGATATCGATCAGACGTTTATGTGTACGCATTTCGAATTGTTCACGAGAATCTTTGTACTTATGAACCGCACGTAAGATAGTGTAAACTGATTTTTCAGTTGGTAGTGGAATCGGACCTGATACACCAGCACCTGAACGTTTAGCAGTTTCAACAATTTTCTCAGCCGATTGATCAAGAATTCTGTGATCATATGCTTTTAAACGGATACGAATCTTTTGTTTTGCCATTATTTTCCCTCCCTTTTCGCCTATTTCCTAGACAATTCTCCACGAAAATTTTCCGAGCACTCGCCATGGCAATGCGGCCGGGTGTGTCGGTAACCTCTCGCTTCATCGCAGTCAAAGACCAACATTCAATATTATACATAATAATATCGCAATGTGCAAGTCGTTTCAGGAAAATATTTTATATGTAACTCGTTTCCCTTATTTCTTCACGTGTTCGGTCTTTACAACGCTTTATAGTATATAAAATTATGAACTCAATTTCAATTGTTAACTGTATATTTTTAAAAAATCTTTTGATCTTATTTAACAATAGCTAAAAGAAAAACCCAAGGAGTGCGCACTCCTTGGGTTTTATTACAGTTATAACATTCTTCAATAGAAGAAATTATTTTTGGATTGAAGCTACAACGCCAGCGCCTACTGTACGGCCACCTTCACGGATTGAGAACTTAGTACCATCTTCGATAGCGATTGGGTGAATTAATTCAACGTCCATTTCAACGTTATCGCCAGGCATTACCATTTCAACGCCTTCTGGAAGAGTGATAACACCAGTTACATCAGTTGTACGGAAGTAGAACTGAGGACGGTAGTTAGAGAAGAATGGAGTGTGACGTCCACCCTCTTCTTTTGATAATACATAAACTTCAGCTTTGAAGTTTGTGTGTGGAGTGATTGAACCTGGTTTAGCTAATACTTGACCACGTTGGATATCTTCACGAGAAACACCACGTAATAAAGCACCGATGTTATCGCCAGCTTCAGCGTAATCTAATAATTTACGGAACATTTCAACACCAGTTACAGTTGTTTGAGCAGTTTCTTCAGCGATACCTACGATATCGATTACGTCGCCGACTTTAACTTGACCACGTTCAACACGGCCAGTTGCAACTGTACCACGACCTGTGATAGAGAATACATCCTCTACAGGCATCATGAATGGTTTGTCAGTTTGACGTTCTGGAGTTGGGATGTAAGAATCAACAGCGTCCATTAATTCAACGATTGCTTCTTCCCATTTTTCTTCGCCTTCTAAAGCTTTAAGAGCAGAACCTTTGATTACAGGAACATCGTCGCCTGGGAAATCGTATTCTGATAATAAGTCACGAACTTCCATTTCAACTAATTCTAGTAATTCTTCGTCGTCTACCATATCGCATTTGTTTAAGAATACAACTAGGTATGGAACACCTACTTGACGAGATAAAAGGATGTGTTCACGAGTTTGTGGCATTGGACCATCAGCAGCAGATACTACTAAGATACCGCCGTCCATTTGTGCAGCACCAGTGATCATGTTTTTAACATAGTCAGCGTGTCCTGGGCAGTCAACGTGAGCGTAGTGACGTTTTTCAGTTTCGTACTCGATGTGAGAAGTGTTGATTGTGATACCGCGCTCTTTTTCTTCTGGAGCGTTATCGATTTGATCGTAAGATTTAGCTTCTCCACCCATTTTTTTAGAAAGAACTGTAGCGATTGCAGCAGTTAATGTAGTTTTACCATGGTCAACGTGTCCGATTGTACCAATGTTAGCATGTGTTTTAGAACGGTCGAATTTTTCTTTAGCCATTTTAAATGTGCCTCCTAGGGTTTGTAATTTAGTTTATAGTCATAATTTATTGAAGGGGCAGGGCCCTACCCCATAATAAATCATAGCTTACATAGTTATTTATACTTGATAACAGTAGAAAATTCAATTAAAAATAATTGAATTATTCACCTTTGTGTTTCTTGATGATTTCTTCAGAAACTGATTTTGGTACTTCTTCGTAGTGGTCAAATACCATTGAGAATGTACCGCGACCTTGTGTAGCTGAACGTAAAGTTGTTGCATAACCAAACATTTCAGCAAGTGGAACCATTGCACGAACAACTTGTGCGTTACCGCGAGCTTCCATACCCTCAACGCGTCCGCGACGAGCAGTAATGTTACCCATGATATCACCAAGATATTCTTCTGGCATTACAACTTCTACTTTCATAACTGGTTCTAAAAGAACTGGGTTACAAGCAGTTGCTGCTTTTTTAACTGCAAGAGATGCAGCCACTTTGAAGGCCATTTCGTTTGAATCGACATCATGGTAAGAACCATCGTATAACTTAGCTTTAACGTCGATTAGTGGGAATCCAGCTAATACACCGTTTGCTAATGAGTCTCTTAAACCAGCTTCGATTGCAGGGATGTATTCACGTGGAACAACACCACCAACGATTGCGTTTTCGAATTCGAAACCTTTACCTTCTTCATTTGGAGTGAACTCAACCCATACGTCACCGTATTGACCGCGACCACCTGATTGACGAGTGAATTTACCTTGAACTTGAGCTGATGAACGGAAAGTTTCACGGTAAGAAACTTGTGGAGCACCAACGTTAGCTTCAACGCGGAATTCACGCTTCATACGATCAACTAAGATATCTAAGTGAAGTTCACCCATACCAGAGATGATTGTTTGTCCTGTTTCAGGATCAGTATGTGCACGGAAAGTTGGATCTTCTTCTTGAAGTTTTTGTAAAGCTTGACCCATTTTATCTTGGTCAGCTTTTGATTTTGGTTCTACAGAAAGTGAGATTACTGGCTCAGGGAATTCCATAGACTCAAGAATTACTAAAGCTTTTTCATCACATAAAGTATCACCAGTAGTTGTAACTTTTAAACCTACAGCTGCTGCGATATCGCCTGCGTAAACGCGTTCGATTTCTTCACGTGAGTTAGCGTGCATTTGTAGGATACGACCTACACGTTCACGCTTACCTTTAGATGAGTTTTGCACGTAAGAACCTGATTCTAAGATACCAGAGTACACACGGAAGAAAGTTAATTTACCAACATAAGGGTCAGTCATAACTTTGAACGCTAGTGCAGCGAATGGCTCTTCATCAGATGAATGACGTACGATTTCTTCGTCGCCGTCAACAGATGTACCAGTAATAGCAGCTACGTCTGTTGGAGCTGGTAAGTAGTCAATTACTGCATCAAGCATTAATTGAACACCTTTGTTTTTGAACGCTGTACCACATACTACTGGGTAGAATTCAACAGATAGAGTCGCTTTACGGATACCCGCTTTTAACTCTTCTTTTGTAATTTCTTCACCTGCGAAGTATTTTTCCATTAGCTCTTCGTCTAATTCAGCAACAGCTTCGATTAATTTTTCGCGGTATTCTTCAGCTTGAGCTTTGTATTCCTCAGGAATTTCTTTCACTTCAGCATTAGAACCGTCGTCACCTTCTTTGTAGAAAGTAGCGTTCATTTCTACAAGGTCGATGATTGCGTGGAACTCATCTTCAGAACCGATTGGTAACTGAATTGGGTGAGCGTTTGCTTCTAAACGTTCTTTAAGAGTTCCTACAGAGTATAGGAAGTTTGCACCGATTTTATCCATTTTGTTAATGAATACGATACGTGGTACACCGTATGTTGTAGCTTGACGCCATACAGTTTCAGTTTGTGGCTCTACACCTGATTGAGCATCAAGTACAGTTACAGCACCATCAAGTACACGAAGAGAACGTTCAACTTCTACAGTGAAGTCTACGTGTCCTGGTGTATCAATGATGTTTACGCGGTGGCCTTTCCATTGAGCTGTTGTCGCAGCAGAAGTGATTGTGATACCACGTTCTTGCTCTTGCTCCATCCAGTCCATTTGAGAAGCACCTTCGTGAGTTTCACCGATTTTGTGAATCTTACCAGTGTAATAAAGGATACGCTCTGTAGTTGTTGTTTTACCAGCATCGATGTGAGCCATGATTCCGATATTACGAGTGTTCTCTAGTGAGAATTCTCTAGTCATGCGGTATTTCTCCTTCCATAATGGATTAAGATATTTTTAATATTACCAACGGTAGTGAGCGAACGCTTTGTTTGCTTCTGCCATTTTGTGCATATCTTCGCGTTTTTTAACTGACGCACCAGTGTTGTTAGAAGCGTCTAAAATTTCGTTAGCAAGACGTTCTTCCATTGTTTTTTCGCCACGAAGACGAGAGTAGTTTACTAGGTAACGAAGACCAAGAGTTGTACGACGTTCTGGACGTACTTCTACTGGTACTTGGTAGTTAGCACCACCAACACGACGAGCGCGTACTTCAAGTACAGGCATTACGTTGTTAAGTGCAGCATCAAATACTTCTAGTGGATCTTGACCTGAGCGTTCTTTTACTAATTCGAAAGCTCCGTATAAGATTTTTTGAGAAGTACCTCTTTTACCATCTACCATCATTTTATTGATTAAACGAGTTACTAGTTTTGAATTATAAATTGGATCTGGTAACACGTCACGTTTGGAAACAGGACCTTTACGAGGCATGTGTTTTCCTCCTTTCAGCTATATAGCTCAATGTAAATTATTTTTTCTCTTTAGGTTTTTTAGCACCGTATAATGAACGTGATTGCATACGTCCTTGTACAGCAGCAGTATCAAGCGCACCACGTACGATGTGGTAACGAACACCAGGTAAATCCTTTACGCGTCCGCCACGGATAAGAACAACACTGTGCTCTTGTAAGTTGTGACCTTCACCAGGGATATAAGCGTTAACTTCGATTTGGTTAGTTAAACGCACACGAGCGTACTTACGTAACGCTGAGTTAGGTTTTTTAGGTGTCATTGTACCAACACGTGTACAAACACCACGTTTTTGTGGTGAGTTAACGTTTGTTAACGCTTTGTCAAAGCTGTTATAGCCTTTGTTTAGTGCTGGTGAGTTTGATTTCTTACTTTTGGATTGACGAGGCTTACGTACTAATTGGTTAATTGTAGGCATCGATTCTTCCTCCTCTCATTGATTGTGTTTTAAATCCACACATCCAGGTGGTTCATTTTAGGGTAAAAAACAAAGCTTTCGCATGATCAGTGCAAAAACTACCATCAATACTAATATCGCTTGCCACATGTTCAAATAATAAAATTCTCTACTAGCTTAGCTGCCAGTTCAAATGCAACGGGAACACCAATATATGTGCTACTAGTCGCACCGCATGCGTGGCCATTCGATCGTATACATTTAGAGGTTCATTATCCTCATACATGACCAACAAATATTAACTATTGTTCGTTTTAAACCAGACTGTTGATTTTTCCGTGAGAAAATTTTCATATCCTCCGAAATGATAGACAGACAACTATCAACCTAAAATATATTATCATTCTCGAAACAACGTGTCAACCCAAAATAAAAAATCGAGGGAGAAATCTCCCTCGATTTTCATCAGTTATTCAGCAGAAACTGTTTCTTCTGATTTTTGCTCGTCTTCACCAGCAATTTGGATTTGACGGTAGCGTTGCATACCTGTACCAGCAGGAATCAACTTACCAAGGATAACGTTCTCTTTAAGTCCTAATAACTCATCGCGTTTTCCTTTGATTGCAGCATCTGTAAGAACACGAGTTGTTTCTTGGAATGATGCAGCAGATAAGAATGATTCTGTTTCAAGTGATGCTTTTGTAATACCAAGAATCACTGGTGTACATGTAGCAGGTAGTTTACCTTCTTTAAGAACAGTTTTATTTGCATCATAGAATTGGTGAACATCTAGAAGTGAACCAGGTAATAAATCAGTATCACCAGCTTCGATTACGCGTACTTTGCGTAGCATTTGACGAACCATTACTTCAATGTGTTTATCGCCAATTTCTACCCCTTGCATACGGTAAACTTTTTGTACTTCTTTTAATAGATATTCTTCTACAGTTGAAACATCTGTTACTTTGATTAATTGTTTTGGATCAATTGAACCCTCTGTTAATACTTGACCATGAACAACTTCATCGTTTACTTGTACTTTTAAACGTGCATTGTATGGTGCTAAATATTTACGTGATTCAATTGGGCTTGTTACTGTAATTTCTTTTTGACCTTCACGAATTTCCTCAATATCAGAAACAACACCAGTGATTTCACTGATTACTGCTTGACCTTTTGGATTACGTGCTTCAAAAATCTCTTGGATACGAGGAAGACCTTGTGTGATATCGGCACCGGCAACCCCACCAGTATGGAATGTACGCATTGTTAACTGTGTACCTGGTTCACCGATTGATTGAGCTGCGATTGTACCAACCGCTTCACCCACTTCAACTTTATCTCCTGTAGCTAAGTTCATACCGTAACATTTTTTACATACGCCGTGACGTGTGTTACATGTAAATGCAGAACGAATTGTAACTTCTTCGATTCCAGCATCAATAATTACGCGAGCTAACTCTTGCGTAATTAATTCGTTACGCGCAACGATTACTTCTTCTGTTTCTGGGTGACGAATTGTTTTCTTCGCATAACGACCGATAATACGCTCGTCTAATGCTTCGATAATTTCAGAACCCTCTTTTAATGAAGTAATTGTTAAACCACGGTCAGTACCGCAATCATCTTCACGTACGATTACATCTTGCGCTACGTCAACTAGACGACGAGTAAGGTAACCTGAATCGGCTGTTTTAAGTGCTGTATCGGCAAGACCTTTACGCGCACCATGAGTCGAGATGAAGTACTCTAATACTGTTAAACCTTCACGGAATGATGATTTGATTGGTAACTCGATGATACGACCAGATGGGTTTGCCATCAGACCACGCATACCAGCTAACTGTGTAAAGTTAGATGCGTTACCACGGGCACCAGAGTCACTCATCATGAAGATTGGGTTTTCAGCTGGTAAAGATTTCATCAGACGTGCTTGAATTTCGTCTTTTGCAGCACCCCAGAATGAAATAACGCGATCATAACGCTCTTCTTCTGTGATTAAACCACGACGGAATTGTTTTTGTACTTTATCTACTTGTTCTTGCGCATGATGTAAAATTTCACCTTTGTCTGGTAATACGATGATATCTGAGATACCGATTGAAATACCCGCTTTAGTAGAATATTTGAAACCTAAGTCTTTCATACGGTCTAACATAACAGATGTTTCTGTAATATGATAACGTGCAAAGACTTCCGCAATAACATTACCTAAGAATTTCTTTGTAAATGGTTTTACTACGTCTGTATTTTCGAAGTATTCTTTTACATTTGTATTCGTTGGTAAGAAGAAGTGATCTGGTGTTTCTAATAAGTTATCATTTGATGGTTCATTAATGAACGGGAAGTTCTCATCAAGAATTTCGTTGAAAATAATTTTACCAACAGTTGTAACTAATAGTTTACCATTCTGTTCTTCTGTAAATGTTTTATTATTTAAAGATGATGCTTTAATTGCTACACGTGTATGCAGATGTACTTCAGTGTTTTGGTAAGCTACCATTACTTCTTCAGCATCTGTAAATACTGTACCTTCACCAGGTGCACCTTTACGTTCTAAAGTTAGGTAGTAGTTACCTAATACCATATCTTGAGAAGGCGTTACAACTGGCTTACCATCTTTAGGGTTCAAGATGTTTTGAGCAGCTAACATTAATAGACGAGCTTCTGCTTGCGCTTCTGCTGAAAGTGGTACATGGACCGCCATTTGGTCACCGTCGAAGTCAGCATTGTAAGCTGTACATACTAATGGATGAAGACGAATCGCTTTACCTTCAATTAATGTTGGTTCGAATGCTTGGATACCTAAACGGTGAAGCGTTGGCGCTCGGTTTAGTAATACTGGGTGCTCGCGAATGATTTCTTCTAAAACATCCCATACATCTTCATGCATACGTTCAATTTTACGTTTTGCAGATTTAATGTTGTGCGCTAAACCACGCTCAACTAATTCTTTCATTAGGAAAGGTTTGAATAGCTCGATTGCCATACCTTTTGGTAAACCACATTGGTACATTTTTAAAGATGGACCAACTACGATTACTGAACGACCAGAGTAGTCAACACGTTTACCAAGTAAGTTTTGACGGAAACGACCTTGTTTACCTTTTAACATATGTGAAAGTGATTTTAATGGACGGTTACCAGGACCTGTAACAGGACGGCCACGACGACCATTATCGATTAATGCATCTACCGCTTCTTGTAACATACGTTTTTCGTTTTGTACGATGATGCCAGGAGCACCAAGGTCTAATAAACGTTTTAAACGGTTGTTACGGTTGATTACACGACGATATAAATCGTTTAAATCTGAAGTCGCAAAACGACCACCATCAAGTTGTACCATTGGACGTAATTCTGGTGGAATTACAGGTAGTACATCTAAAATCATCCATTCAGGACGGTTACCTGAGTGACGGAACGATTCAACTACTTCAAGACGTTTAATCGCACGTGTACGGCGTTGACCTTGAGCAGTTTTTAATTCTTCTTTTAACATTTCTGTTTCTTTATCAAGATCGATTTCACGTAAAAGGTCTTTAATCGCTTCAGCACCCATTGATGCTTTGAATGTTGAACCGAACTTTTCACGATAAGCACGATACTCTTTTTCAGAAAGTAATTGTTTTTTCTCTAAAGGTGTATCAGCTGAATCGATTACTACGTAAGAAGCAAAGTAGATAACTTCTTCTAGTGCACGAGGTGACATGTCTAAAATTAGACCCATACGAGATGGAATACCTTTAAAGTACCAAATGTGTGATACAGATGCTGCTAATTCGATGTGACCCATACGTTCACGACGAACTTTAGCACGTGTTACTTCTACGCCACAACGGTCACAAACTACGCCTTTATAACGAACGCGTTTGTATTTACCACAATGACATTCCCAGTCCTTTGTAGGTCCGAAAATACGCTCACAGAATAAACCATCTTTTTCTGGTTTTAGTGTGCGGTAGTTGATTGTTTCAGGTTTTTTTACTTCTCCATAAGACCATGAGCGGATTTTATCTGGTGAAGCTAAACCGATTTTCATATACTCAAAATTATTAACGTCTATCAAGGAGCCTACCTCCCTTTATTCTGAAGTCTATTTGACTTATAAATTAGCTCGACGATTGATTTTTATAGATAAATTGGAATTAGGACAAGCCCAAAAAGAGCCTGTCCATCTTCCACAAAAATACTCGATTAATCTTCTTGTACAGTCGCTGATGCTTCTGCATTTTCATCATTTGGAAGAATGTTTAATGCGTTATTTGATGTGTTTTCTTCTTCATCATCTAAGTCGCGTAGTTCAATTTCTTCGTCATTGATGTTTAACATTTTCACATCTAAACCTAAAGATTGTAACTCTTTAATTAATACTTTGAATGATTCTGGAACGCCTGGTTCTGGAACCGGATCGCCTTTTACGATTGCTTCGTATGTTTTCACACGACCAACAACGTCATCTGATTTAACAGTTAAGATTTCTTGAAGTGTGTGCGCAGCACCATATGCTTCAAGAGCCCAAACTTCCATCTCACCAAAACGTTGTCCACCGAATTGCGCTTTACCACCAAGTGGTTGTTGCGTAACAAGTGAGTAAGGTCCTGTTGAACGTGCGTGAAGTTTATCGTCAACCATGTGCGCAAGTTTGATCATGTACATAACCCCAACTGATACGCGGTTGTCTAATGGTTCACCTGAGCGACCATCATAAAGAACTGTTTTACCATCACGGTTCATACCAGCTTCTTCCATCACTTTCCATACATCTTCATCTGACGCACCATCGAATACTGGTGTAGCCATGTGAACACCTAAGTAACGAGCAGCCATACCTAAATGAAGCTCTAATACTTGTCCGATATTCATACGAGATGGTACCCCAAGTGGGTTAAGCATGATATCGACTGGTGTACCGTCTGGTAAGAATGGCATATCTTCTTCTGGAAGGATACGCGAGATAACCCCTTTGTTACCATGTCGTCCAGCCATTTTGTCACCAACGCGAATTTTACGTTTTTGAACAATGTAAACACGAACTAATTGGTTAACACCTGGAGATAATTCGTCGCCATCTTCACGGTTGAAGACTTTAACATCAAGTACGATACCACCGGCACCATGTGGTACACGAAGTGATGTATCACGTACTTCACGTGCTTTTTCACCGAAGATTGCATGTAATAGACGTTCTTCAGCAGTTAATTCTGTTACACCTTTTGGCGTTACTTTACCTACTAAAATATCACCGTCATTTACTTCAGCACCGATACGAATAATACCACGTTCGTCAAGGTTACGAAGTGCTTCTTCTCCGACATTTGGAATGTCACGAGTGATTTCTTCAGGCCCTAGCTTTGTATCACGTGCTTCTGATTCATATTCTTCGATATGAACTGAAGTGTATACATCTTCTTTAACTAGGCGTTCATTCATGATGACAGCATCCTCATAGTTATAACCATTCCAAGTCATGAAGGCTACAACTACGTTACGACCTAATGCAAGTTCACCTTTTTCCATTGATGGACCGTCAGCAAGAATATCGCGTGGTTTTACGCGCTCGCCTACGCTCACAAGTGGACGTTGGTTATAACTTGTACCTTGGTTTGAACGAACGAATTTTTGTAGTTTATATTTAGTTAAATCTCCTTGAACCTCTTTACCGTCTACAACTTCAATACGGCGTACGTGGATTGAACGAGCTTCTACATGTTCTACAATACCAGCATATTTCGCTACTACTGCAGCACCAGAATCACGTGCATCTACGTGTTCCATACCAGTTCCAACGAATGGAGCTTCAGGGTTTAATAAAGGAACAGCTTGTCGTTGCATGTTGGCACCCATTAGAGCACGGTTTGAGTCATCGTTTTCTAAGAATGGGATACATGCTGTCGCAGCAGATACTACTTGTTTAGGAGATACGTCCATGTAGTCAATTGTTTCACGCTTGAAAACAGAGTTATCTCCACGGAAACGACCTACCACTTCACTCTCTACGAATGTACCATCTGGATTTAATGGTGAGTTCGCTTGAGCTACTACATAGTTATCTTCCTCATCTGCTGTTAAGTAATCGATATGCGCAGTTACAGCACCTGTTTCAGGATCGACACGACGATATGGCGTTTCGATGAAACCAAATGGATTAACTTTTGCATAAGAAGATAGTGAGTTGATTAAACCAATGTTCGGTCCCTCAGGAGTTTCAATCGGACACATACGGCCATAGTGAGAATAGTGAACGTCACGTACTTCAAAGCCAGCACGTTCACGTGTTAAACCACCAGGTCCTAATGCAGATAGACGACGTTTGTGCGTTAATTCTGCAAGTGGGTTTGTTTGGTCCATGAATTGAGATAATTGAGAACTACCAAAGAATTCTTTAATAGACGCAATTACTGGACGAATATTGATTAATTGTTGTGGCACGATTGATTCAGTATCATTGATTGACATACGTTCACGTACAACACGTTCCATACGAGATAAACCGATACGGAATTGGTTTTGCAGTAACTCACCTACAGAACGTAGGCGACGGTTACCTAAGTGATCGATATCATCTGTATCACCGATACCATATAATAAATTAAAGAAATAAGATACTGAAGCAACAACATCTGCTGGTGTTAAGTGTTTTACTTCATCATCAACATATGCATTACTAATAACTTTAATTTCTTTTTGAGCTTCGTCATTCGGCGCGAAGATTTTTACTTCTTGTACTAATACGTCGCCTTCGATTACGCCACCCACTTTAGAAAGTGTTTTGAAACCAACACCATTCTCAAGGTTTGGAATAATTTTGTCTAGGACACGACGATCAATTAATGTGCCTTTTTCAACTAAAATTTCGCCTGTTTCTGGATCTACCAGTGTTTCAGCGATTGTTTGGTTGAATAAACGATTTTTAATGTGAAGCTTTTTGTTCATTTTATAACGACCTACAGCTGCTAAATCATAGCGTTTTGGGTCGAAGAAACGAGAATACAATAAGTTTTTCGCACTTTCTACTGTTGGTGGTTCACCAGGACGTAGACGCTCATAAATTTCTAGAAGCGCTTTTTCTGTGCTTTCTGTATTATCTTTTTCTAATGTATTACGCAAGTACTCGTTATCACCGATTAAATCGATGATTTCTTGGTCTGAAGCGAAACCTAATGCACGTAAAAGTACTGTTACTGGTAATTTACGTGTACGGTCGATACGAACATGTACTACATCTTTCGCATCTGTTTCATATTCAAGCCATGCACCACGGTTAGGAATCACTGTAGCTCCGAAACCTTTTTTACCGTTTTTATCAGTTTTATCGTGGTAGTATACACTTGGTGATCTTACTAATTGGGAAACGATAACGCGTTCTGCACCGTTAATAATGAAAGTACCTGTTTCAGTCATTAATGGGAAATCACCCATGAATACTTCTTGTTCTTTCACGTCTCCAGTTTCTTTGTTATGCAAACGTACTTTCACACGCAATGGCGCGGCAAAAGTTGCGTCGCGTTGTTTACATTCATCGACATCATATTTTGGTTCCCCAAGACTGTAATCGACAAACTCTAGTGATAAATTCCCTGTGAAGTCTTCAATCGGTGAAATATCGCGGAACATTTCACGTAATCCTTCTTCTAGGAACCACTCGTTAGATGCGGTTTGAATCTCAATAAGATTCGGAAGTTCCAGCACCTCTTTAATACGCGCGAAGCTTCTACGCTGGCGGTGTTGTCCGTACTGAACTAGTTGACCTGTCAACTCATTCACCCCTCATAAAGCGATAATAGGTCTTTCAAAATCTTTACACATCGTGTATGATTTGAAAGACAAAAAAGAAAACGAGTTCATATAATTTAGAGCTCATTCTCGTTTAACCAAACTTAAAAAATTGCTGACTTTTTACCTTGAACGATAAAAAGACATACCTATGCAATTTAAATATTTTTGCATTTTCTTATAATATCATAGCCAATTTGTCAAGTCAATCTTTTATTGTTGACAAATTATTTAACAGCTCTGATAATCCAATAACCTTTGACCTTATCAACAACTTCTACCAAACGGAACTTTTCAGCTAAATGATCCATCGTCGAAGGGGCTCCTTGCTTCTTTTGAATTACAATCCACAGCTCGCCTTCTTCTCTTAGCACATCATACGCTTGGTCGTAAAAACGAAAAATCGTTTTCTTTCCTGCGCGGATTGGCGGGTTTGTCAAAACAGCAGCGACTTGATCTGTTTTCACAGATGAAAGTGCGTCACTCTCATAAATCTGCACATTTTGTACTCCGTTATTTTCCGCATTTCTCTCAGCTAAACTTAATGCCCGATCATTCACGTCCATCATATGAACTGTGCGATCCGGATAACTTTTAGCAATCGACAACCCTATCGGCCCATAACCACAACCTACATCTAAAATATCTCCAGAAACACTCGGTAATTCAAAGCAGTCGATTAACACACGGGATCCAAAATCTACTTCGCTTTTACTAAACACGCCTGCGTCAGTTTCAAAAGAAAATGTAAAACCTCTTAATGTGAAATTCCACTTTCTTGGTTTGCTTTCTACATGCGGGTTTTTTGAATAATAATGTTCTGACATATTTCGCCCTCCTTCACATAAAATGAAGAAAAGCTCGTCAATAAGTATATTGACGAGCTTTTGTTAATCAATAGAAAATTAATTACTTAACTTCTACGTTTGCGCCAACTTCTTCAAGTTTAGCTTTGATTTCTTCAGCTTCTTCTTTAGATACGCCTTCTTTAAGAGCTTTAGGAGCGTTATCTACAACTTCTTTAGCTTCTTTAAGACCTAAACCAGTGATTTCACGAACCACTTTGATTACTTTAATTTTAGATTCACCAGCAGATGCTAATACAACATCAAATTCTGTTTTCTCTTCAGCAGCACCAGCAGCGCCACCAGCAACAGCTACAGGAGCTGCAGCAGTTACACCGAATTCTTCTTCGATTGCTTTTACTAAGTCATTTAATTCTAAAACTGTCATCTCTTTGATTGCAGCTAAGATTTGTTCTTGGTTCATTATGAGTTCCTCCTATTTGGAATCTAATTTTTTATTTTTTTGTGCATATTACTATGCGATGAAGATCAACTTGCTATTAAGCGCCTTGTTCTTCTTTTTGGTCTGCAACAGCTTTTGTTGCAAGCGCGAAGTTGCGCATTGGTGCTTGTAGAACTGATAAAAGCATAGATAATAGACCTTCGCGTGATGGAAGTTCTGCAAGTGCTTTGATTTCTTCAGCAGAAGCCACAGCGCCTTCGATTAAACCAGCTTTAATTTCAAGTTGTTCGTTTTCTTTCGCGAAGTTGTTGATAATACGGGCTGGAGCGATTACATCTTCAGTTGAGAATGCAATAGCGTTAGGGCCTGTTAATGCAGAATTTAAATCAGCATGACCAACTTCTTCAGTAGCACGGCGAACTAAAGTATTTTTGTATACTTTGAATTCAACACCAGCTTCGCGTAATTGTTTACGTAATTCAGTTACTTGTGCAACTGTAAGACCACGGTAGTCAACTACTACTACTGACGCTGCGCTTTTGAATTTCTCAGCGATTTCTTGAACAACAGTTTGTTTCATTTCAACTGCTTTGCTCATGATTGGACACCTCCTATAAGAATGGGTCACTTATACCGACAAAAGAAAAGCCCCTCATCAATAAAATAGAGAGGGGCGGAAATTCATCATCATTAAAGAGTCTGAGTTCCTTTGCCCTCGGTAGGATCATTAAGTAGTCAATTAAGCTACCCCTACTGTCTATGGTACAAATGGATAATTCACAACGTTGTCTATTTTAACAATAGAACAGTACATTGTCAATGTGAAATTATTTTGCTAAAGAAAGAGAGTCAATTTTGATTGATGGTCCCATTGTAGTTGTTACGTGAACAGACTTCATGTAAACACCTTTAGCAGTTGCAGGTTTAGCTTTTGTAATTACATCAACGATTGTTTGGATGTTTTCAGCTAATTTGTCAGCTTCGAATGAAACTTTACCTACTGGTGCGTGTACGATACCAGCTTTGTCAGCACGGTATTCAACTTTACCAGCTTTGATTTCGTTAACAGCTTTAGTTACGTCGAAAGTAACTGTACCTGTTTTAGGGTTTGGCATTAAACCTTTAGGTCCTAATACACGACCAAGTTTACCAACTTCACCCATCATGTCTGGAGTCGCAACGATTACGTCGAAATCGAACCAGCCACCTTGGATTTTTTGGATGTACTCAGCATCGCCTACGTAGTCAGCGCCAGCAGCTTCTGCTTCTTTGATTTTTTCACCTTTAGCGAATACTAAAACTTTTTGAGTTTTACCAGTACCGTTTGGTAGTACTACTGCACCACGGATTTGTTGGTCGTTTTTACGAGTATCGATGTTTAAGTTGAAAGCAACTTCTACAGTTGCATCAAAGTTTACAGCGCTTGTGCTTTTTGCTAACTCAGCAGCTTCTGCTACTGTGTATAGTTTATTTTTATCTACTAGCTTAGCAGCTTCTTGTAGTTTTTTACCTTTTTTAGCCATTATAATTTCCTCCTTGATTGTGGTTGTAGCGGAATAAACCTCCCACGAATAAAGGCTGCGAGTTTCAATCTTGTGAAACTGTCGCAACCTCCAAAAAACAAAACTTCTCTATCAAGTAATGGGATTAGTCTTCGATGACAATACCCATGCTACGTGCAGTACCTTCTACCATTAACATAGCAGCTTCTACAGAACCTGCGTTTAAGTCTGGCATTTTTGTTTCAGCGATTTCGCGAACTTTATCGCGTTTCACTGTAGCTACTTTAACACGGTTTGGTTCACCTGAACCTGATTTAATACCAGCTGCTACTTTAAGTAACACTGCTGCCGGCGGAGTTTTTGTAATGAATGTGAATGAACGATCCTCAAATACAGAAATCTCTACTGGAATGATTAAACCTGCTTGGTCTTGTGTACGAGCATTGAATTCTTTACAGAATCCCATGATGTTAACACCTGCTTGACCTAGTGCAGGACCTACTGGTGGAGCTGGATTTGCTTTACCAGCTTCAATTTGAAGTTTTACAACTTTTACAACTTTTTTAGCCACGAGACACACCTCCTTAAGTCCGTGATGTGGTCAAAGGGTTTCCCCTCCCACTCAATATCTGTCTGTCGGCTTATTCCGATAACATTAAAAATTACGGTAGTCATACATTACAGTCTGACCTTTGAAATGATAACACTTTTATGTTTTTGTGGCAAGTTCAAAAGTGATTAAACTTTTAAAACTTGTGCAAAATCTAGTTCCATAACCGTTTCACGGCCGAACATATCAACATTTACTTTAATTTTTTGTTTATCAGCATCAATTTCTTCAACCACACCTTGGAAGTGTGCGAAAGGTCCTTCTTTCACTTCTACTAAGTCGCCTACTGCGAAATCTAGTTCTACAGTTGGTGAGTTCGCTTCCATTTGCGCAAGGATGACTTCCACTTCTTCTGGTAATAATGGAGTTGGCTTAACACCGCCACCTGATGAACCGATAAATCCTGTTACACCTGGTGTATTACGTACTACATACCAAGCATCGTCTGTCATAATTAACTCGACAAGAACGTAACCTGGGAATGTTTTACGCATATATGTTTTTTTCTTACCATCTTTTACTTCTGTTTCTTGTTCTTCTGGGATGATTACGCGGAAAATTTTATCCGACATTCCCATTGTTTCGATACGTTTTTCGAGATTTAACTTTACTTTATTCTCGTAACCTGAATACGTATGAACAACATACCAATTCTTCTCCATAATTGTCTGGACGCGTGGTCCATTCCCTCCTTTTTTAAGGCAAATGAAAAAACCCGTACACATTACGGGCTCTTTCACAAATCATAACATTTTTCGTCTATAAATCCAAATACATACGGAATAATTTTGAGATTCCTAAGTCCACTAGCATAAAGAATACTGCCATAAAGATTAATGTAGAAATTACAACAAGTGTATATTTACTAAGCTCTTTACGTTTCGGCCAGCTTGTTTTTCGCATCTCAGATAGGACGTTTTTGAAAAACTGCTTTAACTTTGCCATCTAACCTAACCTCCGAATAAATCTTATATAAATGCTATCGTGTCTGCTTATGTAATGTGTGTTCATTACAAGTTGAGCAGAATTTTTTTAACTCCATGCGTTTTGAAAGATCTTTTGGGGCCGGTAAATGATAATTACGAGCGCCACATTTTTCACAACATAAAACGATTTTGTTTGCCATTGTCATCACCTTTTTAGGCATTGTTCTGTTAAAAGACTAACACTTTACAATCTTTTCTGTCAACTAGCTCATATATTCAAAATATGATGTTCTAACTTGCGCTTAATACGTTGTAAAGCATTATCAATCGACTTCACTTCTTTTTTCAGTGCTAATGACATCTCTTGATATGTACAATCATCTAAATAGAGAGCCAATACTTGTTTTTCAAACGCACTAAGCACATCTTTTATTTGCGATTCCATGTAATGGACTCGTTCTTTACTCACCATCACTTCTTGCGGATCATCTTGTTCATTCGTCGACAAAATATCTAACAATGTATTCACTTGTTCATCATCATTAATCGGCTTATCAAGCGAAACAGAAGAATTCAAAGGAATATGTTTTTGACGCGTCGCTGTTTTGATTGCTGTGATAATTTGACGTGTGATACATAGTTCCGCAAAAACTTTAAATGTTACTTGCTTATCTTCGTTAAAATCTCGAATCCCTTTATATAGACCAATCATGCCTTCTTGCACAATATCTTCTCGGTCAGCTCCTATTAAAAAATAAGACCCTGCTTTATGTCGAACAATGTTTTTATACTTTGTAATCAAAAAATCTAGCGCATCACTATCGCCCTCACGAGAACGAACGACTAACTGCTCATCTGTAAGGGTTTTAAACCGTTGTTGCTTTTCTTGTAATTGATCAGTTATCAAAGTATCACCCCAATTTATGCTCCCTGCATAGTTAGACCTAGTATAACGTAACTAACAATATTTATCCATATACCTAAAATTTTCCTCTACGCATTTTTTCAAGCGCTTCATGTACTTCTTCTGACATATTTAGTGGACGCACAGGTTTTTCTTTCAGCGTTTGTCGTACTTTTTCTTCAATACCTTTTTGAGCAGTTTGAACATCGATTTCAAATTCACGCGCTGATTTTCTTAGTGCACCATTACCAAAAATGACATTTTGTTCAGCCATATCATTTGTGGCTACATAAACTTTTGTTCGACGTGACATTAACTCATTCGATAATTTTTCAATACGAGCATCTGCTGTTTCTTTTGATTTTGTAAAAATAACTTCGACTTCGTGTTTTTTCAGTTTGGTCGCATTCCCTGGGACAAGGTATGCATCGAAAACGACGATTACTTTCATGCCTGAATACGCTTGGTAATCTGCCATCATTTCAATTAAACGATCACGTGCTTCAATTAGTCCATGCTTTTTTAATTCTTGTAGCTCTTTCCAAGCTCCGATGATGTTATACCCATCTACCAACATAATATCCATAGGCAATCACTTATAATTCGTGACGCTTACGGTACACTTCATACATCAATAATGATGCAGCTACCGAGGCGTTTAATGACGTAACATGTCCAACCATTGGTAAATTGTAAAGGAAGTCACACTTCTCTTTTAATACTCGACTCATTCCTTTGCCCTCACTACCAATAATGATGGCAAGAGGTAATGTTGCATCCATGCGACGATAATCTTCAGAACCTTTTGCATCTGTCCCAGCAATCCATACACCACGCTCTTTTAATTCATCAACGATTTGCGATAAATTACCGACACGTACTGTTGGAATGTACTCAATTGCACCAGTTGAAGCTTTTGCTACCACTGCTGTTAAAGCAACTGAGCGACGTTTTGGAATGATGATGCCATGTGCACCAACAGCATCTGCTGTACGCATAATTGAACCTAAATTATGCGGGTCTTCTAATTCATCTAAAATTAAAATAAATGGATCTTCACCACGTTCTTCAGCAATCGCAAAAATATCATTTAATTCCGCATAATTATATGCAGCTACTGATGCAACAACACCTTGATGGTTTTCAGAAGTTAGACCGTCGACTTTTTGTTTTGGTACAAATTGTACAACAATTCCACGTTCTTTTGCCAATTCAAGCAGTTCTGCAATCCCTGCTTTTTTTACACCTTCTGCTACCCAAATTTTATTAATATCGCGTGTCGCGCGCAATGCTTCTAATACAGGGTTTTTACCTGCAATCATTTCTTTATCTTTTTGTTCTACCTCGACAACTTCTACGATTTCTTTTGGCTCTTCGTATGGTCTTCTTGTATGTTTTTTAGGTTTGCGACCATCGCGTGTAATTTTATTACCGCGACGATCACGTTCCTCTCGTTTACCTCGTCTGTTATCCATATTGATAACCTCCTATTTCTCAGCTTCCACTGTTTCAATCGTATAGGAAATTATTTCCGCTATACGTTCTTCTTGTCCTAATAAATATAAATAACCTAAAACAGCTTCAAATGCTGAACTGTAATGATATGTTTGTACGTCTGTATTCTTCGGTACAGAACCTGATTTTGCGTTGCGTCCTCTTCTTAATACGCCCGCTTCATCTTCCGTAAAGAACTCTTCTTCAATCATTTTTCGTACAACTTTTGCTTGTGCTTTCGCAGAAACATAGCGCGTTGCTTCACGATGTAAAATATTCGGCTTCACTTTACCATTACGCAATAAATGTTCACGTACTGCAATTTCTAAAACAGAATCTCCCATATAAGCAAGCGCTAAAGCATTCAATTGTTTTACATCAATATCTCGTAATTGTCCCAATTGATTAGCCTCGTTTCCAACGTACACCTTGACGTGTATCTTCTAAAATGATGTTTTGTTCTTTTAAGATATCGCGAATTTCATCTGCGCGTGCAAAGTTGCGGTCTTTACGAGCTTGCTGGCGTTCTTCGATTAACGCATCGATGTCTGCGTCTAATAATTCCTCTGCTTGCGCTAATTGAATACCTAATACACCTGTTAATTCTTCTAGTGCTGTTTTATAAGCTTCTAAAACTTCTGTGTTTGTATTTTCAGCTGTTAAATATTTATTTGCAGCAGTTGAAATGGTGAATAGTGCTGAAATGGCATTTGCTGTATTGAAATCGTCATCCATTGATTCAACAAAATAAGCTTTTGCATCTTCAATAATTTGTAATTCAGCTTCGTCTACCTCAACTAAATTCGTTGCTGCTTTTAAACGATGTTGTAAGTTTTGATGCGTTGTACGAAGGCGATCTAAACCATTCGCTGCTGCTTCCACCAAGTCTTGCGCAAAGTTAATTGGGTTACGGTAATGTACAGATAGAATAAAGAATCGTAACACTTGTGGGTCAATTTGTTGAATGATGTCATGTACTAAAATAAAGTTACCTAGTGATTTTGACATTTTTTCGTTATCAATATTGATATACCCGTTATGCATCCAATAATTTGAGAATTTTTTATCTGTATAAGCTTCTGATTGTGCAATCTCGTTTTCATGGTGAGGGAATTTCAAATCTTGTCCACCAGCGTGAATATCGATTGTATCACCAAAATGATTGTGAACCATAACAGAACATTCGATATGCCAACCTGGACGACCTTCGCCCCAAGGACTCTTCCATGAGATCTCACCTGGTTTTGCAGCTTTCCATAATGCGAAATCTAAGTCATCTTCTTTTTTTGTTCCTGCTTCAATACGCGCGCCTACTTTTAAATCATCTACAGATTGATGTGATAATTGTCCGTAATTTTTAAATTTACGTGTACGGTAATACACATCACCTTGTGATTCATACGCATATCCTTTTTGTACTAATACATCAATGAACTCAATAATTTCATCCATATGTTCTGTTACACGTGGATGGGCATCTGCTTTTTGCGCTCCTAGTGCTGTAATATCTTCAAAATATGCTGCAATGAAACGCTCTGTTAATTCAGATACGTCTTCACCTAATTCATTTGCTGCTTTGATGATTTTGTCGTCTACATCTGTGAAGTTTGAAACGTAATCTACTTCATAACCACGGTATGTTAAATAGCGACGAACTGTATCATAAACGATTACTGGACGTGCATTTCCGATATGAATGTAGTTGTAAACAGTTGGTCCACATACATACATGCGCACCTTTCCTTCTTCGATTGGTTTAAATTCTTCTTTTTCGCGTGTTAATGTATTAAAAATTTGAATAGCCAAATGAAACACTCCTTTAGATATTAAGTTTAATAAAAAAACCTCCATCTATCGTAAAGATAGACAGAGGCGAGAAAGTACGCGGTTCCACTCTGATTGAATAGGACTAATCAGCCTCTATTCCACTCAAGGTCGATAACGGTGACAAACCGATTTGACCTACCCCATTAAAAACATGGTTCAATCAAATACTCAGAGGTGCATTTCTGCTTTACAGAGGCTCAGACCACTTTCAGCCGATGATGGTCCTCTCTTTTTCGAGCTTGCGTCACGTACTTCTCCTCTTCAACGCTTTATGTTGTATAAGTAACTCTATTCTACAATGTCTTTGCAAAAAAGAAAACTTATTTAATAAATGGTTCGATGCGTGCAATGACTGTTTCTTTACCTAAAAGTTCAAGTGCATCTGTTAATTCTGGTCCATGCATTTCGCCTGTTGTTGCAACACGAATTGGCATGAATAGATTTTTACCTTTATGACCTGTTTCTTTTTGAACAGCTTTGATCGCCTTTTTAATTTCTGGTGCTACGTAGTCTTCAAGTGCTTCTAGTTGTGCTTTGAATGAAGCCATTACTTCTGAAACTTGTTCACCAGCTAATACTTCTTGTTCTTCTTCATTATATGTTAATGCGTCTGTGAAGAATTGTGCTGATAATTCAACGATTTCTGCACCGTAACTCATTTGCTCATGGTATAAGCCGATTAAACGAGATGCCCACGCCGCTTCTTCTTCTGTTGGATTTTCAGGAACAAGACCTTCTTTTTGTAAGAATGGTAAGCATAGTTCAACCACTTGCTCATGCGATAACTTCTTCATGTATTGGTTGTTCATCCATTTTAACTTTTGAGTATCGTACATAGAAGGTGATTTTGTTAAACGTTTTTCAGTGAATTGAGCGATTAACTCATCCATTGAGAAGATTTCTTCTTCACCCTCTGGAGACCAACCAAGTAATGCAAGGAAGTTGACCATTGCTTCTGGTAAGTAACCTAAATCTTTATATTGTGAGATGAATTGAATAATTGACTCATCACGTTTTGATAATTTTTTATGGTTTTCGTTTACGATTAATGTCATATGACCAAAACGAGGTACTTCCCAACCAAATGCACGGTAAATCATCATTTGTTTTGGTGTGTTTGATAGATGCTCTTCACCACGGAAGATGTGTGTCATCTCCATTAAGTGATCATCTAAAACAACGGCATAGTTGTATGTTGGGATTCCATTTGCTTTTACGATTACCCAGTCACCGATGTCTTTTGATTCAAACGTTACTTCGCCACGAATTAAATCATCAACTACATATGTTTCTTCTGCTGGTACTTTAAAGCGAATCGTGTATGGTAAACCCGCTGCTTCTTTTTCTGCAACTTCTTCTGCAGTTAAGTGACGACAAGTCCCTTTATACATAGGAGCGGCTACACCATTTGCACGTTGCGCTTCGCGTTCTGCTTCTAATTCTTCTGATGTACAGAAACATTTGTAAGCAAGACCTTTTTCAAGTAATTGTTGTGCATGCTCTGTATATGTGTCTAAACGTTCCATTTGACGATATGGACCGTATGGACCGCCAATGATTGGTGATTCTACAGGGATGATGCCTAACCATTCAAGGTTGTGAAGTTGAGATTCTTCTCCGCCTTCGATGTTACGAGCTACATCTGTATCTTCAATACGGAATACGAAATCCCCATCATAATGTTTTGCGTATAGATAATTAAATAATGCTGTACGTGCGCCACCGATGTGTAAATGTCCTGTTGGACTTGGTGCGTAACGTACACGAACTTTTTTAGTCATAATTCAGATCCTCCTAATTTGTCGAGAAAAATTCAACTTTTCTCATTTTACCACTCGCTCCTTGAAATTTAAAGGAACTCAGGCTTTGATTAACAAAATTGTTGCCATTGCTGCAATACCTTCTTCACGACCAACAAATCCAAGCTTTTCTGTTGTTGTTGCTTTCACATTCACTTGATCTGGTTCTGCATTTAATAGTTCTGCAATACGATTACGCATTGGTTCAATGTACGGAGCCATTTTAGGACGTTGTGCCATGATTGTACAATCTACGTTTCCTAACTTATACCCTTTCTCCTCAACAATCTTCCAAATGTACGCTAATAATTTTGCTGAATCTGCATCTTTGAACTCTGGGTCTGTATCTGGGAAGTGTCGTCCGATATCACCTTCACCGATTGCGCCTAATGCTGCATCTGTTACCGTATGTAACAATACATCTGCATCTGAGTGTCCAATTAATCCTTTTTCGTGTGGAATTGTAATACCACCAATAATTAATGGTCGTCCTTCCGCAAACTCATGTACATCAAAACCTTGTCCAATTCTAAACATATGAATGTCCTCCTGTTCTACGATTTAAAATCGCTTCACCAAAAACTAAGTCTTCTTTGGTTGTCATTTTTATATTTTCATAACTACTTTCTACAATATAGATAGATTCATCTAGTCGTTCCACTAGCATCGCTTCATCGGTTCCTAAAAAACCGTCCGCTGCTGCTTGTTGTTCTGCACGATTTAATAATTCAAAACGAAACGCTTGTGGTGTTTGAATCATCCAGAGATTTGAACGATCCACCGTTTCTTGTATTTTACCATCTTGTACATTCTTCATTGTATCTTTTGCTCGAACACCTGCGATTGCTGCACCCTTTTCTGTTGCCTGTTGTACAAGCTCATGTATCGTCGGTAATTCAATGAATGGTCTTGCTGCATCATGAACAAGAACAATTTCACTATTCTTGATTTCTTGCATACACGCATAAACACTATGCTGGCGTTCTTCACCACCATCAGGCATCGCAACTACTTTATGAATTTCATATTGTGCCAATTGTTGCTGAATATAATCACGTTCTTCTGATTTTACAGCTAAATAAATTGCTCGACACTGCGTATCTTGTTCGAAAACACGTAATGTATGAATCAAAATAGGTACACCTGCTAGTTCTAAAAACAACTTATTTTGATTAGCGCCCATTCGTTTCCCACTACCAGCAGCAGGCAAAATCACGTCATACTGCATATAACGTACACTCCTTCAATATAAAAGGGGCTTGTCCGTAAAAAACCTCAATTGGTTCTTGGGGACAGCCCCTGTTCATTTATACATTTATACTACCATTATTTATGGTTTTTTGGCTTAGCAAAAATCATTCGTCCTGCTGAAGTTTGGAGAACAGACGTCACAATTACAACAATCGCTTTTCCAATATATGACTTTCCTTCTTCTACAACAATCATCGTACCATCGTCTAAGTAGGCAACCCCTTGATTATGTTCTTTACCATCTTTGATAACGACGACATTCATTTCTTCACCTGGAATGACGACAGGTTTTACTGCGTTGGCTAAGTCATTAATGTTCAACACACTTACTTTGTGTAGCTCACATACTTTATTTAAGTTAAAATCATTCGTTAGAATCTGCGCACCCATCTTTTTAGCCAGACGTACTAATTTTAAATCCACTTCAGGTACATCTTCAAAATCGATTTCAGTAATTAAGACATTTGAATTTGAAGCATCTTGAAGTACTTTTAAAATATCAAGTCCTCGTCGACCTCTTGTACGCTTTAATGTATCAGATGAGTCGGCAATATGCTGTAATTCCGTTAATACAAATTGCGGAACAACTAAAATACCTTCAATAAATCCGGTTTTTGAAATATCTGCAATACGACCGTCAATAATAACACTTGTATCAAGCAGCTTGTAACCTACTTCGTTAAAACTCTCCGCACCTACATCAGCTTCTTTTTTCTTATTAGAACGCGATGTGAAAACAGACATTAATTCGTCGCGTTTTTTGAAGCCGACTTGGAAGAAAACATATCCTAAAACAATGGATAATAGGATTGGTGCAATATCACTAATTACTGCTAAATGAAGACCATCAAGTGCGACACCAACTAAAAACGCTAATGTTAAACCGATGATTAAACCAATTGTTCCAAATAACAAGTCGCCCACAGGTGCTTTTAATAGGCGCTCTTCAAAGAATTTCATAAACCGAATAAACGGATCTGCCAATACAAATGACAGAATGAATAAAAGAACTGCACCAAGCGAAACCGTCACATAGGGATTGTTAATCCAAGAGTTTGAACTTAAATGAATAACATCGAATAATGGCGGTAATAATATAAACCCTAATGTACCCCCGATGAACAAAAATGCGACTTGAACGATTCGTTTTAACATTTCTCTCACCTCCCCTTGAGCTCATTATACATACTTTGCCAACTAAACTCTCTTTTGAGGTGGACGTTTTGTCATTTTCTTTTTGAAATCATTACATTTCTTTGAACGCAATTTTCAAAGCTTGGTTTACTGTCTCTACACCCATCACTTGAATCCCTTCTGGGTACTCCCAACCACCTAAGTTAGATGCTGGAATAATCGCGCGTTTGAAACCGAGTTTCGCTGCTTCTTGAACACGTTGTTCGATACGTGATACACGTCGCACTTCACCCGTTAAACCAACCTCACCTACAAAACAGTCCGTAGCGTTAGCATTCGCATCTTTAAAACTCGATACGATACATACTAGGACGGCTAAATCGATGGCAGGTTCGTCTAACTTTACACCACCTGCTACTTTAATATAAGCATCCTGTGCTTGTAGCATTAAACCCATACGTTTTTCTAAAACAGCCATTAATAATGAAATTCGATTTTGATCCAATCCTGTTGCCATGCGTTTTGGATAGTTAAAACTTGATGGTGTTACAAGAGCTTGAATCTCTACTAGGATCGGTCTTGTTCCTTCCATTGAGGCGACAACTGTAGAGCCAGGCGCACCTTGTGAACGTTCCTGTAAAAATAACTCTGATGGATTTAGTACTTCCTTCAACCCACCTTGCAACATTTCAAAAATCGCAATTTCATTCGTAGAACCGAATCGATTTTTTTGACTGCGTAAAATACGATATGTGTGATGACGTTCTCCTTCAAAATAAAGAACGGTATCTACCATATGTTCTAAAATACGCGGTCCTGCAATTTGCCCTTCTTTCGTTACATGACCAACTAAGAAAATAGCGATATTTTTCGTTTTTGCAATACGCATTAATTCCGCTGTACATTCACGTACTTGCGATACACTCCCAGGTGCACTCGTTACTTCTGGATGATGTACGGTTTGAATGGAATCGACAATCACAAACTTCGGCTGTACTTCTTCAATTGTTTCATGTAAAAATTCTAAATTTGTTTCAGAATAGATATAGAGTTCAGCAGATTTTACCCCTAAGCGTTCTGCGCGTAGCTTCGTTTGGCGAACTGATTCCTCACCAGATATATATAAAACGCGATGTCCTTGATTCGATAATAAAGCAGACACTTGTAGTAATAATGTCGATTTCCCAATCCCTGGGTCGCCACCGATTAAGACAAGCGAACCTGGTACAACACCACCACCTAACACGCGATTCAACTCGTGTAATTCTGTTTGTACACGTGGTTCTTCTTGTGTTTCGACTGAAATAATCGGCATAGCTTTTTGTTGTGATTTACTCACTGTATGTTGGAATGCACCGCGAGGGCCTTTTTGTACAATCTCAACATCTTCAATCATCGTATTCCATTCACCACAACCTGGACAACGCCCCATCCATTTTGGTGCTTCATAACCGCACCCTGTACACATAAACTTTGTTTTTTTCTTTGCCACTTTGTGCACCTCCGTATTCATATTCCCTTATTATAAAGCAAAACACCCCAAACGTCTGTTTGGAGTGTTTTTGAATTTTAATTTCGTACAGGTTTTCACCTATCTAAAATTAGTTTTTCGCTTTTTCTTTGACATGAACAACAAAATCGCCATCTTGTACATCAAATACAACAACTTGATCTGTTAGAACTGTACCTTTTAGAATTTCTTCTGATAAACGGTCTTCTACATTTTTCTGAATTGCACGACGTAGTGGTCTTGCACCATATTCTGGGTCATAACCTTCATTTGCAATTCGATCTAATGCAGCTTCTGTTAATTCTAATTCGATGTTTTGTTCTTTTAGACGTTTTGTTAATTGAGCTGCCATTTTTTCAACAATCTCATTCAATTCTTTCTTCTCAAGTGCATGGAAGACAATCATTTCATCCACACGGTTTAAAAACTCTGGACGGAATGCTTTTTTCAGTTCTTCTAACATCACTTGTTTTGAATTTTCTTGTGATTGTTTTTTCTCTTGTGCGCCGAAACCAAGAGATTTACGGTATTTCAATGCTTCTGCACCAATATTTGAAGTCATAATAACGACTGTGTTACGGAAATCAACAACGCGTCCTTTTGAGTCTGTTAAACGCCCATCATCTAGTACTTGTAATAGAATGTTGAATACGTCTGGATGCGCTTTTTCAATTTCATCTAGTAAGATAACTGAATATGGTTTACGACGTACTTTTTCTGTTAATTGACCACCTTCGTCGAATCCTACATAGCCTGGAGGTGAACCAACTAAACGAGAAGTAGAATGTTTTTCCATGTACTCAGACATATCAACGCGAATCATCGCATCTTCTTCACCGAACATAACTTCAGCTAACGCACGAGCTAATTCTGTTTTACCTACACCAGTAGGTCCTAAGAAGATGAATGAACCAATCGGACGTTTTGGATCTTTTAACCCTGCACGAGCACGACGAATCGCACGAGAGATTGCTTCAACTGCTTCACTTTGCCCTACTACACGTTTGTGTAATTCTTCTTCTAAATTTAGTAACTTTGTAGACTCTTCTTGTTCTAGCTTTGCAACTGGAATGCCTGTCCACATCGAAACAACTTCTGCAATATCATTCACTGTCACTTCAGACTCTGAACGACCTTGGTCTTCTTTCCATTGTTTCTTTGTCTCTTCTAATTGCGCTACTAATTTTTGTTCAGAATCGCGTAGGTTCGCCGCTTTTTCAAACTCTTGACTTTGCACCGCTTCATTCTTTTCTGAGCGAAGTGCTTCTAATTGAACTTCTAACTCTTTCAAGTTCGGAGGTGTTGTGTAAGAGCGTAAGCGTACTTTTGAACCTGCTTCGTCAATTAAATCAATCGCTTTATCTGGTAAGAAACGATCTGAAATATAACGGTCACTCATTTTAACAGCTGCCTCTACTGCAACATCTGAGATTTTCACACGGTGATGCGCTTCATAACGATCACGTAAACCTTCGATAATTTGAATCGCTTCTTCTACAGAAGGTTCATCTACTTGAATTGGTTGGAAACGACGTTCTAATGCAGCATCTTTTTCAATGTATTTACGATACTCATCTAATGTTGTTGCACCGATACATTGTAGTTCACCACGCGCTAGAGAAGGTTTTAAGATATTTGATGCATCAATTGCACCTTCTGCACCACCCGCTCCAATCAATGTGTGTAACTCATCAATGAATAAGATAACGTTACCTGCTTGGCGTATTTCGTCCATCACTTTTTTCAAGCGATCTTCAAACTCACCACGATATTTTGTACCTGCAACTACCGTCCCCATATCAAGTGTCATAACACGCTTATCACGTAGGATTTCAGGCACTTCATTATTCACAATTTGTTGTGCTAATCCTTCTGCAATCGCTGTTTTACCTACACCTGGTTCACCGATAATAACAGGGTTGTTTTTTGTACGACGAGATAATACTTCAATCACACGTGTAATTTCTTTACTACGTCCAATTACTGGATCTAAATTACCTTCACGCGCCATCTCTGTTAAATCACGCGCTAAGCTATCTAATGTTGGCGTATTTGCTGTCGGTGCAGCAGCATTACCATTTTGACCTGCATCTGCACTACCAAGCAGTTGTAACACTTGTTGACGCGCTTTATTTAAGCTAACACCTGCATTATTTAATACACGTGCAGCAACACCTTCACCTTCACGAATAAGAGCTAATAAAATGTGCTCTGTTCCGATATATGAATGACCTAATTTACGAGATTCATCTACTGATAACTCAATGACTTTTTTAGCACGAGGTGTGTAATGAACGATTGGCCCAACATTTTTAGAACCTGTACCAACAAGTTCTTCAATGCCTTCTTCAATCATTTCAGGACTCACTTCAATAGCCTCAAGAGCTTTTGCAGCGATTCCGCCACCTTCTCGAATTAATCCAAGTAAGATGTGTTCTGTTCCAATCGCTTCATGCTTCATACGAACGGCTTCTTCTTGTGCTAATTGCAATACTTTTTGAGCTCTTTGTGTAAATCGATTAAACATCATATGAGTCCTCTCCTTCATCTTCCAATTTATGTTGGCATGCTTCGCCAATCATGTCGCGAATCAATGTCGCGCGGTACACATCTCGCTCATTTGGCTTCAATGTTGTACCTGTATATTGTTGTAAGAAGCCTGGTTGCATAATCAGCATACATTTATTTAAAACTTCATTTGGAATTCTTTGTATGATACCTAAATCTATACCCAAACGCACGTTAGATAAACAATTCGCAGCTTCTGTACTCGATAGGATTCGAGCTGTTTGTAAGACTCCTAGCGAGCGATGCAAACGGTCTGAAATTGCAATCGGCGCATGTTCTAACATCGCCTTTCTAGCTTCTACTTCTTTTGCAACAACTTGTTCTACAATTGTTTCTAATTCTTGAATGATTTCTTCTTCTGATTTACCAAGTGTTACTTGATTTGAAATTTGATAATAATTCCCTACAGCTTCGGTTCCTTCACCATAGATTCCACGTACGATTAAACCGAGTCGTGGCATCATATTGATTAAGGCACGAACTTGATTCGTCATCGTAAGAGCTGGTAAGTGCATCATGACGGAAGCACGTAACCCTGTTCCTACATTCGTCGGACAAGTAGTCATATAACCAAATTGTTCATCAAATGCATAGTTCACGTGTTTTTCAATACAATCATCAATTTCATTTGCTTTTAGTAAAGCTTTTTTAAGATTAAGTCCTGGTTCTAAACATTGAATACGAATGTGGTCTTCTTCGTTAATCATGACACTAATTGATTCATCTTCAGATACGAGAATCGAACCAATCCGTTCTTTTTTCGCAAGTTGCGGACTAATTAAATGCTTCTCTACTAAAATTTGTTTTTGCAAAGAAGGTCTTTGCCCCAAATCAAAATGATAGAGTGGTGTTTGAAGTGTTTCACAATCGAGTAAAGCACTACTCACTTGACGATCAACAGCCATCGCTTCTTCTTCACTAAAAGCACGTGGGAAACGATACGCAGACATGTTACGCGCTAAACGAATACGTGTACTCATGACAATATCACCGTGCTCACCATCGCCAGCCATCCAACTAATATTGTCACCTTTTAGAAAATGATCAATTTTCATCGTTCGCTGCACCACCTTGCGTTAACTGTTTTTCAAGTTGCTTTACCTCATCTCGAAGTTTTGCTGCTTCTTCAAACTCTTCTTGCTCTACAGCTGATTTCATCTTCTGACGTAATACTTCAATCTCTTTTTTAATTTGATATGTTTTATTTAATCCGCCCGGTATCTTACCAGTATGTTCTGTTGCACCATTATGAAGTCTTTTAAATACTTCAGGCAAACGTTCATAAAAAGCATGATAACAATTTGGACAATTAAATTTACCTTCTTTTAAAAACTGTTGGTACGTCATACCACATGTCTCGCATTGCTGCTTTTCTTGCGGTGGTTGTTTTGACTGAGGTGCGTTGGATGACCATGTTGGAATACCAAACCAGTCCGAAAAGATTTGTTCGATTGTCACAGGCTTTACTTCTTCATCTATATGCAAATAATCTTGTTGCCCACTGCAAACTTCGCAGTAGTGTTTTACGACTTCTTCATTATTTTTTGTCATCGTAATGGTGACAGTAGCTGGACGTTGTTTACAGTTTTCACAGATCATCCTCTATACACCTTCTTTTAAGATTCTTTTTCATACTTCAGTGCTACTAGCATTGCTTGTAAAATACGAGAGCGGAGCTGATCACGATATGGTAAATCAATCGCAATGACTTCTCGGTCCATAGCAGTAAGAATGAGCTTTGCCTCACGTTTTGTAATTGCTTGCTCTTCAGTTAAGCGATGTACAATATCCTCTGCAGCCGTTTGCGAGATTTGATAATTGATTTGAGATAGAATATCGTCTAACAGTTCTGTTTTCGAGTTCGTACGTACACGTAAAATGCGAATATACCCCCCACCTCCACGTTTACTTTCGACGATATAACCTCTCTCTACTGTGAATCTTGTATTGATGACGTAATTTATTTGCGACGGTACACATTGGAAGCGGTCTGCAATCTCACTTCGTTTAATCTCAATGTGTCCATTACCGCCCATTTCAATAATTTCTTTCAAATACGCCTCAATAATATTCGACATATTCTTCATGTCGAGTCCCCACCTCCTTTAATCAAGCTGACTTTGACTATCTTTGACTATATTATAAATAAATTGTTTTATAAATTGCAATAAAAATGCTCGTTCCTTTTTTGTTTTATAAAAAAACAGACATCCTAACCATTACAATTAGAATATCTGTCTATTTATGATTATTTAACCCAGCGTCCAACGATTGGATAATTCCAATACTCACCTTGCAATGCACGAATAATCCCGATAATTGGAACAATGAACCCCATTAATCCAAAGACGATTAAAAACGGAATTCCAATTAACACATACGAGAATACAACTGAAATACCAATAAGAATTGACATAACAATTTGGAATAACAATGCTTGTAGTGATAAACTTTTCACTCTCGAATCATCAATTAAGAGCATAAAGAGTAATGGAAGTAGAATCGGTAAATAATATGCACTTGAGTGTAGTACAACTTTAATCCATTTATTGTCTTGTTCCATCTAAAACACGCTCCTTTTCTTTCTTATATATACGCATGAACAGTGTCATCCGTTTCATTTTATTTTTGTGATGATGTGACAAAAAAATTTAATTATGGGAAGATATAGAGTAAATAAATCGTGAAGAGGTGACAAAATGATTTACACTCTAGGTCTTACAAAAGACCAGCAGCTCGTGGAAAACTTCCCTTTAGAACATATTAAAGAAGATCGTTTCGATTGGTTTTGGGTTGATTTTTCAGAACCTACTGCAAAAGAAAATTTATTACTGCATACTTTTTTCCAATTTCATCCCCTAGCTGTAGAAGATGCCTTGATGCGTTTACAGCGTCCAAAAATAGATTACTATGATGATTATTATTTCACTGTTGTCCATAAATTAAACCCAAAAGAACTAACATCTGAGGAGATTAGTCTATTTATTTCTTCTAAATTTGTCGTCTCATATCATCAATTCCCTGTTCACGAATTTGAAATCGTCAAACGTGAATTAGAAAGTCATCCGAATCGCTGGGATCGCGGTACATTTTTCATCATGTATCAAACAATCGATAAAATTGTCGATGAGTTTTTCCCCCTTGTTTTTACTATTGAAGATCGACTTAATACCATTGAAGATCAGTTAGATTATAAAAATAGCGTAGACTTAATGAACGATGTATTCGACCTTCGCAATGATTTACTCCATATAAGAAGAACGGTTCTCCCAATGCGTGATTTGTTATATCGGATTTTAAATTCAAACCGCCTAAATTTAACACAAAAAGAAAAAGCCTATTTTAGTGATGTACACGACCATCTCGTGAAATTGACTGAAATGGTTGAATCAAATCGTGAGTTAACTGCTGACATGCGAGATAGTCATATGTCGATGAACGCAATTCGTATGAATAATATTATGATGACGCTTACCATTGTATCAACTATTTTTATCCCACTCACATTCATCGCAGGAGTTTATGGCATGAACTTTGTGAATATGCCCGAATTGAATTGGCATTATGGATACTTCATTACATTAGGACTTATGATTTTCATCGTATTTGCGATGCTCATGCTATTTAAAAAACGTGGTTGGCTTGGATTTTTTAAAGATGATTAGTAAGGTATGTCTAAGAAAAAAGCATTTTTAACAGCGAAAATCCCGTATGATTTCAAAATCATATGGGATTATTCTTTTCAATCAATTTTCGATACGAACAATGCGTTTCGCGAGCAGGAATCATTTTTTCTATGTGTTCAATTGATTTGATTATTCGCGTTTGAAACACTCTAATTTTACTCTGTTGTAAGCTCTTTATTTTCAACCCATTTACGATATCAAAAAAATATCATTTATTCATTAATAACCATATGAATTACTCATATTTTATTATTACTTAACTTTTTTCACTGTTAAATACATTTTATACTCTTTTTATTTCAAAAAAACTATTTAAATCATCATTTTATATTTCTGTTGCTATAAACACAAATATATAGAAATTTATGTGAAATCTCTTTTTTTTCGTTGAATACGGTTCTCTTTTTCTTAATAAAATGATAAATTATTAGATGATACACCCCAACATTTAAAACTTATTACTTATTCTTTTTCAAAAAAACAAGACTAAAGAAATGACATACCCTTTTAAGATTAAAAAGACTTTTTTACTATAATATTTTGGAGGCTTCATCTATGATTTGGAACCGTTCGAAAAAGACAAAGAACGAGACTTTTTTCGATATAGAACAATATAAGAAAAACGTCAAAATTGATTTATCACATAATCAGCACTTACAAAAACAAATTGAACTACTTAGTTTAACATTAGAGGACTTAGCTATTATTCATCAATTAAAATTTGTTGCAGCAGATACTTTTGTACATATGACAGATGCATTCTATGATGCGATTGTAAAAGCACCTGAATTAACACATATGATTTCACAGAACTCTAGTATTGATCGTTTAAAAGTAACGCTAACAAAGCATATCAGCGAAATGTTCGATGGACGAATTGATGCACAATATATTGAACAGCGAAAAATTATTGCACACGTTCACGTTAAGATTGGTCTACCTTCAAAATGGTACTTAAACTCATTCCAATCACTAACAAATTCATTCATTGACTTTATTGAAGATTTACAAATTTCAACACGTGAATCTGCTCAAGCAATTAAAGCATTTACAAAACTGATTAACTTTGAACAGCAAATTGTTATTGAAGCTTATGAAAATCGAGTGGATGCCATTCGTGATGAACACGGTCGTGTAAAACAACAAGTTATTCATACAGTTCAAAATACTTCAGAAGAATTAAATGCGATTAGTGAAGAAACAACCGCTGCAATCCAATCACTATCTCGCCAAGCTGATGAAATTGCTTCTTCTACAAAACAAGGTTTAGACTTTGTAAATTCAACAAAAGAAAAATCTGAAAATGGTCGCGCATTACTACATACGCAAAATGAATTAATGCAAAAAATGTCTGCAAGCGTCCAAATGCTTGACGAAACCATGTCTAAATTGAAAATCTCTTCTAAACAAATTAATGATATTGTTCATTTAGTAACAGGTATTGCCGACCAAACAAATTTATTAGCATTGAATGCATCAATTGAAGCAGCACGTGCTGGGGAGCATGGTAAAGGCTTTGCTGTTGTTGCTGAAGAAGTTCGTAAATTAGCTGAAGAAACAAAATCAGCTGTTCAAAATGTATCCAAATTAATTTTAGAAACTGAAAATAATATTGAAAATATGTCTGTATCCGTAAACGATGTTGATGAACAAATTAACGAAGGTGTTCAAATGCAGGATGATTTATCTACTAGCTTCCATACAATTGTTGAAGCTGTGAGTGGTATTCAAGCAATCAATGAAAGTACAACAGAAGATGTAAATACAATTTCACGTTTATTAGATGATTTAACAGAGGGTACAATTCAAGTATGTAATTCTGCTGAACAACTATTAGAAGTTACTTATGAGTTAAATTAAAACGAAATATGAAATAGATAGCTAATCCATGCGATATAGGCTATCTATTTTTTTCATTCTTCGCTACAATATGTCCATGCAGATGGAGGAGGGTTCAATATGGTTAAAATTTATCTTACACGACATGGGCAAACAGAATGGAATTTACAAAAGAGAATGCAAGGCTGGTTTGATTCCCCTCTTACGCAAGAGGGTCAACAAGCTGCAATCGCGCTTGGTAGAAGACTGGCGCAAATTCCTTTTAGTGCTATTTATGCTAGTTCTAGCGGTCGAACAGTGGATACTGCGAAATTTATTTGTTGTGAACGCCAAATCCCTATTTTCTTTAAACAACAACTACGCGAAATTAACGTAGGTGAGTGGCAAGGCATGACGGATAGCGAAATTAAGCGAACATATCCTGAACAGTATCATCATTATTATAATCACCCAACAGAATATAAATCTGAAGAAGGTGAAACTTTTGAAGATGTATTACAACGTGTACTTCCAGTAATTAAAGATGTAATAGAAGATTACGAAGATGATGAACCTGTTTTAATCGTCACACATGCCGTTGTAAAGAAACTATTGATTGCTCATTTTCAAAATCAATCCATTGATCATGTGTGGGATCCTCCCTTCATTCACGGAACGAGTTTAACCGTACTTCATTTAAAGAAAAATGGTGATGTACACTTTGAATGCATTGGTGATACAGAACACATGCAAAAACAGAATAGCTAACAAAAAACACCTTCCAGCATATTCGCGTGAAAGGTGTTTTTTATATTTATAAAAAGAATGAATGTGGCATATTTCTTTTTTCTTTACGATGAGCACGACGCAGTGGACCTGATTCAAACAGTCTCTTTTCTTCTTCTGACTCAGGGAAAACAGGTGGAACAGCTTGAGGTTTCCCATCTGCATCAATCGCTACCATCGTTACAAAAGATTCAGTTGTTAATTTTCGTTCTTTTGTTTGAATGTTAAGTGAAGATACACGAATATAAACTTCCATCGAAGTGCGACCTGTTGCACTGACAATTCCTTCTAACTCCATAATTTCTCCTGCACGAATTGGTGAGAAGAAATCCACTGAATCAAAAGATGCTGTAACTGTCTCCATTTTAGAATGTTTCATCGAAATAATTGCTGCAATTTCATCGATATACGCTAATACCTTACCACCAAAAATTGTATTCATATAGTTGGTATCAGGTGGAGCAACCAGCCTTGTTTGAACTGTACGTGAATTTGACATTGGAATCGCTTCTAACATGATCAACACTCCTTTTTTTATTTTCTGTATCTATTTTAACATAAATAAAATGAAACACACCCATTATTTACATATTAAAATAAATATTCTGTACCTATACACAATGAAAATATATTATTACAGTTTTGTTTTTATAGTAATGAATTTCATTTCAGACATTTCTTGAACAGCATATTTAATTCCTTCTCGTCCATAACCACTCGTTTTCACACCGCCATATGGCATATTATCTGTGCGGAATGTTGGAATATCATTAATAATAACGCCGCCAGCTTCAATCTCATCTGCTGCTCTTAAAGCATCTTCAATATTCATTGTGAAAATACCCGCATTTAAGCCTAAATCTGATTCATTCACATATTGAATCGCTTCGTCTAATGTGCCATATGGAATGATTGAAACAATCGGTGCGAATGTTTCTTGTTTAATAATTTTCGCATCATGTTTAGCGTTTAATATCACAGTTGGTTTCATCGTACGTTCTGTATATTCTGCACCTGTCGCTACCTTTGCACCGTCTGCTACTGCTTCATCCACCCATTCTTTAATACGCGTTACTTCTTTTGGATGAATCATTGCACTTACATCTGTTTTTTGATCCATTGGACTACCTACAACTAGCTTTTCTGTTTCTTCTACAAAAGCTTTTGTGAATTCTTCATAAATCGACGCATGTACATAAATACGTTGTACTGAAATACATACTTGTCCTGCAAAACCAAATGCGCCATCTACACAACGTTTCACCATCTTATCGATTGGTGTACTTGGTTCAACAATGACTGCTGCGTTAGATCCAAGTTCAAGTGTAATCTTACGTAGGCCTACTTGTTCCTTAATCTTCATTCCGACAGCACTGCTACCTGTGAATGTCACCTTTTTAACTAATGGATGTGTTACAAGAATCTCACTTAATTCACTACCTTTTCCCGTTACAATTTGTAACATTCCATCTGGTAATCCTGCTTCTTTAAATATTTCAGCTAGCGCAATACTACTTAAAGGTGTTTGAGAAGCTGGTTTCAATACAACTGCGTTACCTACAGCAAAAGCAGGCCCTAATTTATGTGCAACTAGATTGAACGGAAAGTTAAATGGTGTAATAGCAGATACGACACCAAGTGATTCTCTTTTTGTCCAACCAATTCGATCACGTACGCCAGGCGCTGCATCTAAAGGTACTGTTTCACCATGTAAATGTTTTGCTTCCTCCGCCGCAAACTCATACGTTGCAATTGTACGATCTAATTCACCTAAAGCAGCTGTTAAAGGCTTCGCTGCTTCCATTGCAATCATTTTAGCTAGTTCTTCTTTTTTATCTTTCATAATTTCAGATACGCGATGTAAAATTTCAGCTCTTTCATAAGCTGTCTTTTCTTTAAATTTTATATAGGCACGGTGTGCACCTTCTATCGCAACCGATACTTGTTCAGGAGTAGCACGTGCAACTTCCGCAATGGTTTCACCATCATAAGGGGCTTTTAGCGTATCTTTCTTCACCGTTTCTACCCACTGACCATCAATCCATAAACTTGTTTTAATCATGTAATCTCCTCCTATGCTTTTTTACTATCATACGCTTATTGTATACACTTTTAAAATAATTTTAATCATAGAAGAAAAAGCGAGAACTGTAGAAATCTACAATTCTCGCTTTTTTAGAGACTCTTTTTTATTTCTGCATACTCTTCATCTGTAAACATGCGGCTCCGTGATAGAAAACTTTTACCTTCTAAACTTTCAAGTGAAAAGCCACTACCAAATCCATCGATAAGATCTACAATAATTTGTGTATGTTTATTGTAACGATACAAAGCCTCATGCATATAGAATGGAACATCTCCATCTATTGTTTCTAACAATAAATCTACACTACCTACTTGAAAATCACCTTGTTTATAACACATAGGGGCAGAACCTTCACAGCATCCACCAGACTGATGGAACATGATTGGGCCATGCTTTTCTTTTAAAAATCGAATCATTTGTAAAGCTTCTGGTGTTACTTCTACACGCTTCACCATATTTGCTTCACCTCCTATTCGATTTAGAAGAACCCTTGTGGCTTTTCAGCGTAACTTACAAGTAAGTTTTTCGTTTGTTGGTAGCTATCTAACATCATTTTGTGGTTTTCACGTCCGATACCCGACATTTTGTAACCACCGAATGCTGCTGCTGCTGGATATTGATGATATGTGTTTGTCCATACACGACCAGCTTGAATTGCACGACCTGCTTTGTAAGCTGTATCGCCATGACGTGACCATACACCTGCACCTAAACCGTAGTCTGTATCATTCGCAATCTTAATTGCTTCATCGAAGTCTTTGAATGTTGTAACGGCTACAACTGGACCAAAGATTTCTTCTTGGAATACACGCATATCATTCGTACCTTTAAAGACAGTCGGCTGGATGTAGAAACCATTTGCGAATTCTTCGCCTAAATCATTTACATCGCCACCTGCAAGAACTTCAGCGCCTTCTTCTTTACCAATTTTTAGGTAAGAAATGATTTTTTGATATTGCTCATTTGAGTTTTGTGCACCCATCATTGTTTCTGTATCAAGTGGGTTACCGATTTTAATCGCTTTAACACGCTCAAGAACACGCTTCATAAATTCATCGTAGATTGATTCATGAATTAATGCACGTGATGGACATGTACATACTTCACCAGAGTTAAGTGCAAACATAACGAATCCTTCTACTGCTTTATCTAAGAAGTCATCATCTGCTTCCATAATATCTGGGAAGAAGATATTCGGTGATTTACCACCTAATTCAAGTGTTACAGGAATGATATTCTCAGTCGCATATTGCATGATTAGGCGACCTACTGCTGTAGAACCTGTGAATGCAATTTTTGAAATACGCTTATTTGTTGCTAAAGCTTTACCTACTTCTGCACCAAAACCATTTACGATATTTAAAACACCTGGTGGTAATAAATCTTGGATTAACTCCACAACATATAGAATCGAAGCTGGTGTTTGCTCAGCTGGTTTTAATACAACACAGTTCCCTGCAGCTAAAGCTGGTGCTAGCTTCCATGTAGCCATCAAAATAGGGAAATTCCAAGGAATGATTTGTCCTACTACACCAAGTGGCTCTTGGAAGTGGTAAGCAATTGTATCCTCATTAATTTGAGAAGAGAAGCCTTCTTGTGTACGAATTGCACTTGCAAAATAACGGAAGTGATCTACTGCTAATGGAATATCTGCATTTAATGTTTCACGAACTGCCTTACCATTTTCCCACGTCTCAGCAACAGCGATTTTTTCAAGATTCTCTTCAATACGATCAGCAATCGCATTTAAAACCTGCGCGCGGTGTGCTGGTGATGTTTTACCCCAAGCATCTTTTGCAGCGTGTGCCGCATCAAGTGCTAATTCAATATCTTCAGGTGTTGACTTTGGAATGCGTGTAAAAGCTTCACCTGTAATTGGTGTAATATTGTCGAAATACTGACCTTTTACCGGTGGAACCCACTCGCCCCCAATAAAGTTTTCATATTGCGGTTTAAACTCTACAACGGCACCTGCTGTATTTGGATTTGCATAAATCATGATAAATTTCCTCCTCTGCAATCATTCAATACACAAGAAAAATTACGTCTTAAACAGAATTTTTGTGTATCTTTGACTTTATTTTGTCTTAAAATTCAATATTTTTCAACTATTAACTTTCAAAGTATGGTATTTATTTTAAAATACTAGGGTATAAGTTCCAAAAAGGAGGTATTTATGTGTTAGCCGTACTAAATACAGAACAATTAGAAAACATCCGTATAAGTGGTGATTATTGGGATTTAAAAGAACTACAAAAAGCTATTGAACAATTACTTCATACATCTATTGAAAATAATTGTACAAATCATGTACAAAAAAATTATGTACTTCGTTTTTGTCGCGAACTTGAACAAGCAATCGAAGGCGAAGTTGCTATCGAGACCACCTATAATGGCATTTACGACGAATTACAAGAAGAGTTTGTTATTCCATTTCCACAAGAAAATATTTATTTCTCTTTTGAAAAATGTTGGCCAAAAATGCTGTTTACAGTTCTCTGCTTAAATCATTTTATTGAAGAAACAACAACTCATAAAGAACAACCATTCACACAAACTCATATTATGGTCATTCGAAAATTCGAGTCCCTCGTGTTCGAATGTTTCACCTCAAAAATCACGCTCATTAATAAGTCTCAAATCGCTACATTATTTTTTAGCGCCCCTCACGACTTTCGTCAATTCATTGCACAATATGTCGATCTCATCACAGCTAAATATCTGGCTCTACCCCAAGAAACTAAAATGATATACCTACCTCACATTCTTAAAAAATTCCATATACGTGATTTTGAATACACTTGTTTTAAAAACATGCTAAATCGTACTGCAAAAGAATCTAATCTACCAATACATAGAATTGTCTTACAAGCAGACTAAATCATTGGTAGTTCAAAATAAACAGGTTAGGACAAAACATTTTTTAACGTTCGCAACGAAAAACTGGAACCGCGCCATAGCGCAATTCCAGTTTTTATTATGCTCTTGTGAGATGGTGTTTTCACACTTATATCCTAGCTTGTTTTAAATACCACCTAAATAGGCAGCGCGTACTTCATCAGACGCTTGTAATGTTTTCGCATCTCCAGACAATACGACCTTACCTGTTTCAATTACATAACCACGTTCCGCAATCGATAATGCCATATGCGCATTTTGTTCCACAAGTAAGATAGTTGTACCATTACGATTTATTTCTTCAATAATTTCAAAAATCGTTTTAACCATTAAAGGTGCTAAGCCCATAGAAGGTTCATCTAAGAGTAACAGCTTTGGTTTTGCCATAATGGCTCTGCCCATTGCGAGCATTTGCTGTTCACCACCAGATAATGTACCTGAAGGTTGTTTTCGACGTTCAAGTAGTCGAGGGAATAACTCGAATACGCGCTCTAAATCTTTCGAGATATTCGCGCGATCACGTCGCAAGTATGCACCTAAGTCTAAGTTCTCTTCAACTGTCATATTCGAAAAGACACGACGACCTTCTGGCACATGTGAGATTCCCGTCTTTACAATACTTTGCGCTGCTTTTTTATTGATAGATGAACCTAAATATTCAATCGTTCCTTGCTTCGGACGAAGTAACCCTGAGATTGTTTTGAGCAATGTACTTTTGCCTGCACCATTCGCGCCAATTAACGTAACGATTTCGCCCTCATTTACTTCGAGTGATACACCTTTAAGCGCTTGAATATTACCGTAATATACATTTAGGTTCTCGATTTTCAACATCACTCATCAACCTCCTGACCTAAGTAAGCTTCAATTACTTTCGGGTTATTTCGAATTTCTTCTGGTAATCCATCTGCGATTAATTGACCATGATCAAGTACATAGATTCGTTCACAAATGCCCATCACAAGCCCCATATCATGTTCAATCAATAGAATCGTTAAATCAAAACGTTTTCGAATGAGTGCAATCAATTCCATTAATTCTTTTGTTTCTTGTGGGTTCATACCAGCAGCTGGTTCATCAAGTAATAATAACTTCGGCTTTGCTGCTAAAGCGCGCGCAATTTCTAAACGACGTTGCATACCATAAGGTAGATTTTTAGAAAGTTCATCTTTATATTTTTCAAGTCCAAATATTTCTAAAAAAGCAATCGACTCTTTCTCCATCTCTTCTTCGCCTCTGAAAAAAGATGGTAGACGTAAAACAGAGCTTAAGATAGAGTGCTTAGCTAATGAATGATTCGCTACTTTTACATTATCTAAAACCGATAATTCCTTGAATAGACGAATATTTTGGAATGTACGGCTCACACCACTTTTAGTAATTTGGTGAGGCGACATACTTTTTGTATTTTTACCATCAAAATAAATGGCACCTTCTGTCGGTTTATAAACACCTGTTAACATGTTGAATGTTGTCGTTTTTCCCGCACCATTCGGTCCAATTAGTCCAATTAACTCACCTTGATATAATTCCATATTCAAACCTGAAACAGCTTTTAAACCACCAAATTGAATCCCTGCTTGATCTACTTTTAATAAAGGGTTATTCATGCTAATCTTCCCCCTTCGCTACAGGTTTACGTTGTTTTTTTGTTTTAAAAATATCCGTAATTTCTTTCGTACCCATTAAACCCGAAGGACGATATAGCATCACAATAATTAAAACTAAACTGTAAATAATCATACGCGTCTCTGGGAACTCTTGTAGATACTGAGAAATAATTGTTAAAAGTGTTGCTGCGATAATCGCACCTGACATACTTCCTAAACCGCCAAGTACAACATAGATTAAAATATCAAATGACTTTAAGAAACCAAATTGTGATGGCAGAATAATATAGAAATTGTGCGAGAATAATCCACCCGCAAGACCGGCAAAGAATGCACCCATCACAAAGGCAATTACTTTATAAAATGTCGTATTAATCCCCATTGAATCTGCTGCAATCTCATCTTCTCTTACTGCGATACATGCACGGCCATGACGTGATTTCGTAAAGTTTGAAATAACAATAATCGTCACAAGTGTCGCAAAGAATGCGAATGTCCATGTTGTTTGCTGATCTACTTGGAAGCCTGAGGCACCACCTACGAACTCCCAGTTTAAAAACGTAATACGAATGATTTCAGCAAAACCGAGTGTTGCAATCGCTAAATAGTCACCTCGTAAACGAAGTGTCGGCATACCAATTAGGAAGCCCATTGCTGCCGCTGCCAATGCACCGATAATTAAACTCACAATGAATGGCATATTAAAATTCATTGTACACATCGCAGAAATGTAAGCACCTACTGCTAAGAATCCCGCATGTCCGATTGAGAACTGTCCTGTAATTCCGATCACCAGATGAAGACTAACTGCTAATGAAATATTAATTAAAATCGTAATCATTAAGTTTGTATAATATGCATCTAACTGTCCACTCGTAATCATGAATTGAACAACTGCATATACAACAAGCGCCAAAACAGTATATATCCAAAACACTTTAGACTTTTTCATAAGGCCGCCACCTACACTTTCTCGCGGGTATTTTTACCGAAAATACCTGCTGGTCTAAAGATTAAAATAATAATCAAAATAATGAATGCGGCTGCATCTCTCCACAGTGAGAAGCCAACTGCACTTACAATTGTTTCAATAACACCTAAAATCATACCGCCTGTCATCGCTCCTGGAATACTACCAATTCCACCTAATACCGCTGCAACGAAGGCCTTCATTCCTGGAATAACACCCATTAAAGGGTCGATCTTTGTGTAATATAATCCGAAAATAACGCCTGCTGCACCTGCTAATGCAGATCCAATCGCAAATGTAGCTGAGATTGTATTGTCTACATTAATTCCCATTAATTTTGCTGCTTCCGCGTCATGTGATACCGCACGCATCGCTTTACCAACCTTCGTTTTATGTACAATAAACTGTAATAAAATCATCAATGTAATCGATACACCTAAAATTAATAATGATTGCGAACTAATATCTGCACCGAATAAATTAAATTGCTTATTGGCAACTAAATCTTTTGGGTAAGCTTCGGGTTGTGCACCGCGAATATAGATTGTGACATATTCAATTAATAATGAAACACCAATTGCTGTAATAAGTGCTGCGATCCTCGTAGAATTTCGTAATCGCTTATATGCGAGTCTTTCGATTACTACGCCAAGTATTGCGCATAAAATCATCGCAATGATGAGTGCTGGGAAAAAGCCCATTTTCCAAGACGTGACAGCATAGAAACCTACAAATGCCCCGACCATGAATACATCACCATGTGCAAAGTTAATTAGTTTAATAATGCCATATACCATTGTGTATCCTAATGCAATTAGCGCATAAATACTGCCAAGCGATATACCATTAATGAGTTGTTGTAACCACTCCATTTGCACCTCTCCTATCATTAAAGTAAAAGAGCGTGCCTAGCGTAAACTAGACACTCTCTTACTATTCAGCTCATTATTAAGGATTTACTTTTGAGTTGAATACTTGTTTGCCTTCTTTAAACTCAAGTACTGTTGCTGTTTTTACAGGGTGATGATTTTCATCGACTGAGAATGTACCTGTTACAAGACTTAAATCTTTTGTATCAGCTAATGCTTTTTGGACTTTCTCACCATCTGTTGATCCAGCACGCTCAATTGCATCCTTCAACCAATAAACTGTATCGTAACCAAGTGCATTGAATGCATCTGGTGTTTTATCGTATTTCTTTTTATATGCACTTACGAAATCTTGAATACGCTTGTCTGGATCTTCAGCTGAATAGTGATTTGTGAAGTACGTATTATTCAGTGCTTCATCTCCTGCTAATTCAACTAATTTTGGCGAATCCCAACCGTCTCCACCCATTAGTGGTGCTGTAATACCTATTTCACGTGCTTGTTTTACAATAATACCCACTTCTTCGTAGTATCCTGGAATATAAATAAAGTCAGGATTTTTAGCTTTTAAACGTGTAAGTGTTGATTTGAAGTCTGTATCTTTTGCTACATATGCTTCTTGTGCAACGACTTTTCCACCTTTACTTTCGATTGTCTCTTTGAATGATTTTGCCAGTCCTTTTGCATAGTCACTTGAACTATCTGAGAAAATCGCTACATTTTTCGCTTTTAATGTATCAATGGCAAAGTTAGCTGCAATTTTACCTTGGAATGGATCGATGAAACATGTACGGAATGCGTAGTCATTTACTTTATTTGTCTTTTCATCGACTGTTACGTTTGGTGACGTTGCAGATGGTCCGATAACTGGCATTTTGTTTTGATTCGCAATTTTTACCGAGGCAAGTGTATTACCTGATGTTGCAGAACCAATTTGCGCAACTACTTTGTCTTGTGTAGCTAACTTCAAAGCAGCTGTTGTTGCTTCGGCAGAATCAGATTTATTATCTACTTTAACTACTGTGATTTTCTTACCGTCAATTCCACCATCGGCATTAATTTCGTCAATCGCAAGTTGTGCACCATTTGCGATACCAGAGCCATATGAAGCTACAGGACCTGACAACTCTAAGTTCATGCCTAACTTGATTTCTTTTGCGTCGTCTTTACTGCCACCCCCTGATGAATCTTTTGCTCCACATCCTGTAAGTGCTGCTAAAACAAAAGAAGTTGCTAAAAATACCGAACCATACCGTTTTAATTTTTTATTCATATGAATCCCCCTAAATTCTGATTTTTCTGAATTATGTAATGATACTTGTCCAGAAATATAAATGATACTTCCCCTTCATCTAACAATTCACATTTTAAATGATTACTTTTATTTCGTCTACATTAATTTTCTGTAAATTCTAAATTTTTAAATAAAATTAATTCTTTAAACTAGTTTTTTTATATAAAAGTCCTTATATAGCTTAACTTCGAGCCTTTTACGAGAAAATTATTTCGAATAAATAAATATTCTCTTTTATATACAAAAAAGAGAAGAATTAAAAATTCTCCTCTTTTCAAACTAAGGCTTATATTGTTGATTTCGTGCTATTGAAGCTTCTAATAACTTCTCAGTAATATTTAAATATTGTTCGAGTTCTTCATCAGTTAATACTTCAAATAATTCTTGATGTACTTTTCGTCCTTGTACCTGTGCATCTTTTAATACTGAAACACCTGCATCAGTAATTTCCATGAGCACATGACGACGATCTTCTTCGTTGTAAACACGCTTCGCATAACCCAATTTTACAAGTTTATTCGCAATATTTGTCATAGCACCAGGTGTACATCCCATTCTTTCTGCTAACACAGTTTGCTTTAAAGCACCGTGCTGTAAAAGTTCAGAGAGTACAAGTACAGGCGTTACACCTAATTTATGCGGAAAACGTCTTGTAAAATGATAGATGTTTGAGTTATTAATATACTCCGTTTTGTGTATAACTTGAAATAAATTTGAATCCTTCACAACTATATCCTCCTCAATAGCCACGAAAATCATCGTTTCTAGTGAAGCATTAATGATCCACCATCAACCATTAGAGTTTGACCAGTGATATATGAAGAATCATCTGAAGCCAAGAATACAGCTACACGACCGATGTCTTGTTCTACATCACCAAAGCGACCTAGTGGGATTTGATTACGAACTTGCTCATAGTACTCTGGTTGTGATTTTGACCAAGCTTCAACGCCTGGAGTGTATGCTAATGGACTGATGATATTGACATTAATACCGAACTCGCCCCATTCATTTGCTGCTACACGTGATAATCCACGAATTGCTTCTTTTGCTGCTGCATAAGCGCCTTGTGTTTTATGGCCAGAAAGACCAGCACCTGATGCAAAGTTAATGATATTACCTTTTGTCTCTTTTAAGTGTGGTAATGCAGCATTCATTAAATAGAATGTAGGGTAGAAACTTGTACCAAATGATAGATCTAAGTGTGCTTGTGTTGTTTCTGCTAGTGGCACTTGTTTTGAAACGTGTGCATTGTTTACTAGAATATCTAGTTTACCACATTTTTCAACCACTGTTTCTACAATGTTTGGAAGATTTGCATGATCCATTAAATCGGCTTTTAAGAAAAATGATTTTGGAGAAATCGCTTGAAGTTCTGCTTCAGTCGCTTTACCCATTTCTTCGTTTAAATCAACGATTGCTACAACTGCACCTTCTTTAGCCATTGCACGTGCCATACCACTTCCGATACCGCCAGCGCCTCCAGTAATAATTGCTACTTTACCTTCTAACTTTCCCATGTATTTCACTCCTTAAAATATGTTCATACATATTTTAACACTAAAAAATTTAATTTTAAAACGTTTTCAACTTAATTGTGAAACTTTTAACATTCTTTCTCTTTTACCATAGACTACGTAATAGAGAAGAATGAGTGCGAAAATGAAAATACCAAGCGAGGTATATAGGACACTATATCCGAATACAGGAATCACATACCCCAAGAGATATGGTCCTACACCTAAACCGGCGTCTAACGCAATAAAGTAAGTAGATGTAGCCAATCCCATACGGTGTGGAGGCGTTAACTTAATAGCTAATGCTTGGGCACCAGATGATAAATTACCATACCCGATACCAATTAAAATACCAGCTAAGAGGAGTATAAAAGCTGAATGTGCAAAGCTCATTAAAATTAATCCAGTACCAAAGAAAATAAAACAAGGATACATGACGGAGTTTCCACCGAAACGATCTAGCATTTTCCCTGTTACAGGTCGTGTTAATAAAACAGCAATTGCATAAACGATAAAGAAGTAACTAGAAGCTACTTCTAAATTACGTTCTTTTGCAAACAAGCTAATAAAAGATAAAATTGCTGCATAACCAAAGCACATTAAAAAAGTCACAATGGCAATTGGCATTGCTTTTAGTTCAATATATTGTGAAATAAAACTTCCTTTTGATTTTTCAGTTGGTTGTACTACTGTAGTTGATTCAGCACCAGGTACTTTTGTGAATACAGCAAGTAAGAAACTAATAATACCGATTATCATACACATCATAAAAATAACAGAATATGTTGTATGTTGAACCATAGATAGTCCAATAAAAGGACCAATTGCTGTACCTAGTGTTGCACTCATTGCAAAATAACCAATTCCTTCACCTTTACGCGATGGAGGCAAAATTTGCGCAACAATGGTTCCAGTTGCTGTAGAAGCAACCCCTACCCCAATTCCATGTACAAGACGGCATACTAATAAAAGAATAATTCCTGCATGAATGAAATATAATCCCGTAGTTGCAATGAAAAAGAGCAAACCAAATAATAATACTCTTTTGCGTCCAATTTGTTCAATGACACGACCTGTAAATAATCGTCCTAATAATGTACCAATAATATAAATACCTGTTACTAAACCAACTTGACTTGTTGTTGCTCCGTACTCACTAATCGCAAATTTGCCGATTGTTACCATCAATAAATAAAAAATAACAATTAATAAAAAATTAATCGCTGACATCACAATAAATTGTGGTGTCCATAAAGCTGCTTTTGTCTTACTCATATTATTCCTTCTTTTTATTAAATTTTTTCTCTTAAAGCTACTAACAATTCAATCATCTGCTGCTGTTCTTCCTCTGAAACTCCCTCCAATAAACAATGTTCGAATGCATCAATTGGGATACGAACTTGATGATATAGTGTTCTTCCTTGTTCTGTTAGGGTTATGCGTTTCTCTCGTTTATCATGTGTTGCGATAGGTTTAATTAAACCAGCTTCCTCTAATTTTGTAACAGTCCTTGTCACAGTCGGTTTTTCAACTCCTTGTAACTGTGCTAATTCAACTAAAGTTATTGAATCATTTTTCTCTAAGTAATAAAGAATTGACCACTGCGCACGATGCAATTGATGGTCTGCTAAAATCGCATTCAAATGCGTTTCAAAAGGTCGATAAAATAAAATGATTTGATGGAATAATGATGATATATGTGCCAAATCAGTTCCTCCTTTCACATTTAGTTACTTAGGGTAACTTTTAGTTTCACTAAATAATTGTATCACAATTTCCCAGGAAATAAAGAGTAAATAAAAATAGATTGCCTTATAAAGACAATCTATTTTTGAATAATGAATTGTATAACATGCGCTAATCCCGTGTGTAGCGTGCCTTCATTGCGTACTACTTCACCAACATAAAAATGTTTAATCTTATAGTCACTACACCACTCTAAAACATCTTGTGGATTATATAATAAATCGATATCTTTTGGTCCGCCTGTTTGATAATGTAATTGTTCTTCACTATACAGCTCCATCATAATCATGCCACCTGGCGTGACTGATTTTACTACTTTATCAAAAATGAGCTTTTGATATTTTTTGGGGAAATGCCCAAAAATCATAACAGCTCCATTAAACTCTTCAATTGGTGTTTCATCATGAATAAGGTCTGTTAATCTTGTTGCAACATGCACATGATTTTCAGAAGCTAATTTCTTCGTTTTACTTAAACCACTTTGTGCAAAATCAAAAGCAGTTAGCATAAATCCTCGCATTGATAAGAAAACAGCGTTTCGTCCTTCTCCCTCTGCAAAAGCACCGATTTTCTTACTTCCCTTAAATACTTTGTAATATTGTTTTACAAACTCATTTGGCTCGATACCGTACACATAACCATCTGTATCAAAACGATCTTGCCACATATTCATTGCTAACCCTCCACTGTGATTAAAAGACTTAAATTTATATCTATAATAGATGATCGAATCATTCAACTGTAAATACTTTACTTTTAAAATATCGTTACATATAATGATTGCGTAATCTATCTTAACTATAAAATAGGAAAAGGTGAAGAACAATGTCACGATTAAATGATAAAGTTGCAATCATTACAGGTAGTGGTTCTGGAATCGGTAAGGAAATTGCACGTAGTTACGCAAAAGAAGGTGCGAAAGTCGTTATTGCTGACTTTAATGACGAATCCTTACGCGAAACAGTTGCAGAATTTCAAAAAGAAGGATTAGATGCTTTCGGTGTTCAAGTGAATGTAGCTTCTGAAGATGATATTCAGCGCATGGTAGATGATACCATTGCTCACTATGGTAAAGTCGATATTCTTGTGAATAATGCTGGCATTGGTGATGAGATGCAAGCGGCTGGTAATGTTCAAGATGATACATGGAATCGCGTAATTGATATTAACTTAACTGGTGTCATGCGTGCCATGCGAAAAGTAATTCCTCACTTCGTTGAGCAAGGTGGCGGTACGATTGTTAATATGGCCTCTATCTCTGGTTTAACAGGTGGTCGTGGCGGCTTAGCCTATACAGCTGTGAAACACGCAGTTGTTGGTATGACAAAGAACGTCGCTTCACAATACGGACCACATCACATCCGTTGTAATGCGATTGCACCTGCTCAAATCGCAACAAAATTCGCTGCGAATATGAGTAAGATGGACCAATTCGGTTTAGAAGTCGCAACGCGTGGTGTGAGTATGATGCCTCGTGTTGGAACAGTCGAAGAAGTTGCAAATATCGCAATCTTCCTTGCTTCAGATGAATCATCTCTTATTAATGGTGTAGCCATTGCTGCCGATTCAGGTTGGAGCGCTTACTAAACCAGACTATTTAAGTCATATACCCTGAAATAAATATTACAATTCATAAATTAGAAAAGGAGAGCACTCGATATGAGTACTCTCCTTTTTCACTATATAAATACTGTATTATGCTTTTGATTGGTTTTCAAAGTAGTTATCGTACTTCTCTTGATCGAAACGACCTTCCCAACGAGCCATTACTAATGACGCTAATGAGTTACCTACTACGTTTACAGCTGTACGAGCCATATCTAGGATACGGTCAATACCAAGGATGAATGCTAAACCTTCAACTGGAATACCTACAGCGCCAAGTGTTGATAATAATACAACGAATGATACGCCAGGTACACCTGCAATACCTTTAGAAGTAACCATTAATGTTAATACTAATGTAATTTGTTGTGTGATTGATAAATCAATGCCATACATTTGTGCAATGAAAATGGCTGCGATTGATTGGTACAAGGTTGAACCATCTAAGTTAAATGAATAACCTGTTGGAATAACGAATGATACAACATCTTTTGGAGCACCAAGATTCTCCATCTTTTTCATCACACGTGGTAAAACGGTTTCAGAACTTGATGTTGAATAAGCTAGAATCAACTCTTCTTTTAACACTTTGATTAACTTGAAGATGCTGATTTTCGCCATTTTTGCTACAAGTCCTAATACAACGAAAATAAAGAATGCCATCGCTACATAGACAAGGATTGCTAATTTCGACAATGGAATTAATGATTTTACCCCGAACGTTGAAACTGTTACAGCGATTAATGCAAATACACCGATTGGAGCGAATTTCATGATTGTGTTTGTTACCCAGAACATTGCATCTGCTACACCAGAGAAGAACGCTAAGACTGGTTTACCACGTTCACCAATTGCTGCCACACCTAAACCAAATAATACTGAGAAGAAGATGATCGCAAGCATATTACCGCTAGCCATTGCTGCTACAATGTTTGTTGGCACGACGCTAATAATCGTATCCGCAAAACCACCATGCTTCACTTCTTCTGTAGTTGTTTGATATTGAGAAATATCACCTTTAGATAAATGAGCCATATCAACGCCAGCACCTGGGTTGAAAATGTTTGCTGCTAGTAAACCAATTAAAATAGCTACTGTTGTGATAATTTCAAAGTAAACGATTGTTTTTAAACCTAGTTTACCAAGCTTCTTCATATCTCCAGTACCAGCTACACCTAAAATTAAAGTTGAAATGATAATAGGTACTACGATCATTTTGATCATGTTCATAAAGATTGTACCTAATGGTTGAAGATATTTAGTTACGTTGTCGTTTCCGTAGAATACAGCACCGACAATAACACCTAAAATAAGACCGATTAAAATCTGCCATGCTAGACCTAATTTAAACTTCTTCATCAATGAGTCACCTCTCAGATTATATTAGTTTTTTTCATGAATTTTTAAAAACTATAATCTTATTCTATGGTTGACCTTAATTTTCCGACATTATCCGACATTTTAATTAGATAAAATTTTCAAAAAAAGTTCAAAAACATATATTTTCCTTATCATTGAGGTGACTATTATGCTGTTTTGATATGAAAACGATTTCTGAATTACATTTTACTAGAATTATTGTTAAATTTTTCATTTGATTCGATATAGAGTACTTGTAAGAACTTTTTCACATTAATCTTCACTTTTTTAGGGGTTGTTTCGTCTTGAATCGCCTTCATCACCGTACGAATCTCTGAGAATTCAAAATAACGTGGCGCATAATATTCAAATTCTGGGTTCGTATAATCTACTACACCTAATGTTGCAATATTATTCATTGCTGCACCAACCGTACGACGAATACGCTGTTCGATGGCTTTACTCTCTTTTAGAATCTCAAGTGGATCAATTTTTGTTTTACGTGCTACTGCTTCATATAACTCTTTTAATGGTGGAAGTTGCATCGAATGTTCTTCTTGTTCAGCTAAATACGTCAGCATATTTACAATATCGTCTGTTCCTACTTCTCCCACAATACCCATATCATTTAATATAGAAAGCGCAATATCTTTTAAATTACGATAATTTTCTGTATTTGTACTTTCTTCAAAGTTCATAATTGATTTTCGAATTGTCATAAGTGATTGTTTCAAAATTAAATTTTCACTCGTTCTCTTTAAGATACTATGCACTTCAATACGATTAATCGGCTTATGAATAAAAAATTCGACACCTTTTTCATATGCCTCTCCCACCATCTCTTTATTTACAACTTGAGATAACATAATGAACGTTCCTTTGAATCCATGCTTTTGCAATTCATCAATTGTTTCGATTCCATCTAAATGTGGCATCAGTAAGTCCATTAATACAACATCTGGATCACTTGCGATAATTTTTTGAATAGCCGATTCACCGCTATCTGCCTCACCGACGATTACACCCATTTCTTCTTCTAAAATAATCGTTTTTAACATACGACGACTTGCCGCATCGTCATCTACTATAAAATAACGCACTATTATTCGCCCCTCTGCTCAATTTTGCTCCTTGGTATTTTAATTGTAAATGTTGTACCTTTTCCTATAACCGATTGCACACGAAGCTCTCCTTCTAATAAACGAATCGCCTCTTGAACATGCGATAAACCGATTCCTGTTGCCGCGACACCTTTGTCATTAAATTTAGTTGTAAAACCAGGCTCATAAATTAATTGCAGATCTTCTTCTGAAATACCTTTACCTGAATCTCTTACTTGTATATAAATTGAATCGTTTAATTCATTAATAATAAATGAGATACTTCCTTTTTTCTTAATTGCTTCGATTGCATTCGCAAGTACATTATTAATAATCGCTAAAAAAAGCATTTGCTCTTTTACAATAAAATTCACATTCACGGTTGTATAAATTGTAATTTCTTTCTCTAAATGTTGCGCATATTTACGATTTCCTTCTATAGCTACTTCTATTACTTCGGATAAATCATAATGTGTATAATCACGTGATTGTGTAATTGCAGATAAGCCCGAATAAATACGCTGTGAATCTTTTTTAACTTCATGAATTTCTTGAGAAATGTGCAAAGCTTTTTGGCTAAATTCTCTTTGTTCGCTTTTTTTTAATACACGATATAAATCATAACTATCTGCCATGATTTGCTCAATATGGTTCATGGATTTTTGTAAATAAAGTGTTTCAATATATAAACCTGATCCTACCGCGAACTCATCTTCCAATCTTTTTTTCTGTTCAGATAACAAGACAGAGCTATATAACCCCACAACAAAGAAACTACGAAATACAGCAACTGCTGCAAGTAGTAACCAGTCTTGTAAACTACTCGTTAAACCATCTGTTGTTAAAATACGTAATAGATGCTCGATACTATTACTTAGTATTTCTAAAAATGTCGCTAAAAAACCTAATTTTAAAGGTTGTCCAATAAAATTTTTAAGCTTTAAAAAATGAAAACCTATTACATATATGAAATAATAAGCACCTGCTGGATAATGTTCAATGAATCGATCATAAATTGTCGTGTTCGGCACTTGTTCTAATGGAAAACATATACGGAATCCAACAACAATACATGCTGTAACTATACCCGTTAGTATGTAACGCTTTGGCATACGAATAAGTAACATTAAAAAGAATACAATACTCCCCATGCCAAAACGGAAATTTTCGCCACTAAATGGAGAGAGTTTAATTTCACTACTGATTGCTGTAAATACAGCTATTAATATAATCCAGACCCACTCAAAACGAAATATCTGATTAACTCTTTTATTCATTAGTTTCTCCTTTATCCCCATTGTTTCTTCAGTTTACCACTGCCTCTTTATAATTCTCTACTATTTCATAAAACAAAACCGGCTGGACAAACATTTCACTTTTATTTTTTAGCGTTCGCAACGAAAAACTGGAACCATGCTACAGCACGATTCCAGTTTTTCTTATGCTCATCTTATTTAGCGAACCATTGTGTAGCATAGGTAGGGTAGTCACTATTTTTTGTACCTTTTACTACTGTTACGCTAATCTTTTTAAATCGAGGATTTAACATATTTGCTTTATGACTTGGTGAATCCATCCATCCTTGTACAAAATCTTTCGCAGTCATGTACCCCGCTGCTAGATTCTCACCTGCAAATGAAAATTTATATTCCCCTGTATAAAGAAAGTTTGCCCAGCGTCCATATTTTGGACTGCTATGACCAAAATAATTTACCATTGCCATATCATTACTTCTAAAATGTGTGTATTCTTTTAATGATGTATCTACTTTTAGAGAGGAAATTCCACGTTTTTTACGTTCTTTATTCACTAATGTCACAATTTCTTTTTCCATTGTTGCATTCGTCTTAGTAGGTAGTTTTGAAAGGCTTTTTACATTTTTAATCCATACATATTTTTGTGCCTTACTATTTTTCACCTTAACCCAGCTACCAGACTTACTATATTGCTTATAAATACTTGGCGATAATTTCGATTTATATTTTCCTTTTCCTTTACTTTTATACATGGTCGTTGCCTGATTCACATAAATAAGCAGTTGTTCTTTTTTTGCTTGTGGATTACCTTCCATAGAGAGAGAAGGAATCATAAGAAAACATAGTAGTAATAAACTAATATACAATCGAACATATTTTTTATTTACTAAAATCGCACTCACCACTTTCTAAGTTGTTTTAGGATGTGTTAATATTTTTGACTAATTTGCCATTTCCTAAACAACAATTTATGTCTTTTATGAAAGTATTTTGTATAAAAAGTGATGATATCCTTGATAGAGCAAGGTTTTACAATTTTAAAATAAAAAAAGAATCATGCTGATTTAGCACAATTCTTTCTTAATTATAATAAAATACTACCCTTAGTTTTTAAACGTACGTTGTAAAAAAGCTTTTGTTCGTTCATGTTTTGGATGATTAAATACTTCATCTGGTGTTCCATCTTCAACAATCACACCTTGATCCATGAAAACAATACGATCCGATACTTCACGCGCAAATTCCATTTCATGCGTTACGATAATCATTGTTGAACCTGCTTCTGCTAATTTTTTCATGACTTTTAATACTTCACCGACCATCTCTGGATCAAGTGCTGAAGTTGGTTCATCAAATAATAATGCAGTCGGCTTCATAGATAAAGCTCTCGCAATCGCCACGCGCTGTTTTTGACCACCCGATAATTGAGCTGGTCTTGCGTTAATATATCTGCCCATCCCCACGATATCTAGATATTCTTTCGCAATTTCTTCTGCTTGTTGTTTTGAGCGTTTTAATACTTTAATTTGTCCCAATGTGCAGTTTTGTAAAACATTGCAGTTATTAAATAAATTAAACTGTTGGAACACCATTCCTAACTTTGTTCGGTACTCATTCACATCTTCCATATGTGTTAATACATTTTGACCTTCATAATTCACTTCACCACCATCTGGTGTTTCAAGTAAATTTAAACAACGTAATAAAGTAGATTTACCTGAACCTGAAGAACCAATAACGGTCACAACTTCTCCTTTTTCAACTGAAAAGTTAATGTCCTTCAAGACTTCATGTGACCCGAAGGATTTACTTAAATTTTTAATATCGATGACTGTACTCAATGTAAATTCCCTCCCTACTTCATTGGTCCTTCAGCTCTTCTAGGCTGCGGAATATCTAACATTTGATAGTTGGCTGTGCCACCTAATTTACGTTCAAAGAATCGTAGAATCTGTGTCACAACAATCGTTAAGACTAGATAGATTAAACATGCTACGAAGAACGATTCAAAGTATCTAAAGTTCGCACCTGCAATTGACTTTGTGACGAAGTATAACTCGGTTACACCGATTACATTTAATACAGATGTATCTTTAATATTCATAACGAATTGGTTACCTGTAGCTGGTAAAATATTGCGTAAAACTTGTGGTAATACAACATGAATCATCGTTTTCCAGTGATTCATACCAATTGCTTGTGCTGCTTCGAATTGTCCTTTATCCACACTGACAATACCACCACGTACGATTTCTGCCATGTAAGCCCCTGTATTCAGCGATACAACTAATACTGCCGCAACTGTACGATTCATATCACCTGTCACACCAAAATCAGTTCCGATTGATTCTTTAATTGACTGCATAATCAATGGGAATCCGTAGAATACAACCATCGCTTGTACCATCATCGGTGTGCCACGGAAGAATTCTACATAGATTCGTAAGATGACACGAATAATTTTTAACACGGTCATTTTAAATGCTGATTTTGTTTTCGGAATCGTATCAATTACCCCAATTAATAATCCGATGACTGCCCCCAGAATGGTACTGACGGTGGCAATAAACATCGTCATTCCTGCGCCACGTAAAAACATTTGCCAATTATCTTTAGCAATTTCAAATAGCCATTCTAGACTCATTTCGTTCTCCCCCTATAAAAACACAAACTACCGACTAAACAAGACAGTCGGTAGCCACGTACGTTCTATTTTGCTGCTGGTTGGTTTTTAATCTCTGTTTCCATAATCTTTTGACGCTCTTCTTCTGAAATACCTGCTAATGCTTTATTCACTTGCTCTGCTAACTCACTACCTTTTTTCACACCAACTGCGATTGAGAATTCTGCTTTATCAGCTTTGAAACCTGAACCGTCTTTGAACTCAATCATTTTAAATTTGTCGTTTGCTGCTGAAGCAGATAAACCTTCTGGACGTTCTGACACATATGCATCAATTTTTCCTGATTCGAGTGCTACACGCATTGCTGAGAAATTATCTGAAGCTGGTTGTTTTTGAACACCATCAATTTGATCAATTACTGTATAGTGTGACGTATTTAACTGACCTGTTACTTTGGCACCTTTGAAATCTTGAATTGATGTAGCATTGTCGTATTTACCGCCTTTTTTCACGACCATTACAAGATTTGAAGTGTAATAAATATCTGAGAAATCAATTGTTTTTTTACGTTCTTCTGTTGGTGACATACCTGCAATTACTGCGTCAATTTTCCCTGAAATAAGTGCTGGAATTAAACCATCCCACTCTGTTTTTACAATTACTAATTCACGGTCTAAACTATCTGCGATTTTTTTAGCAATTTGTACATCATAACCGCCCGCATACTCTGCATTACCTTCGATTTTTACAGCGCCGTTCGCGTCATCTTTTTGTGTCCAGTTGAATGGTGCATAGCCTGCTTCCATACCGACTGTGAACTTTTCTTTCTCTTTATCGCCTGAAGATTCCGATTTTTCCGAATCTCCTGAGCCACATCCTGCTAGTGCAACTACAAGCACAAGTAATAGTGCTGTAAATATTCCCCATGATTTTTTCATTTGTACCTCTCCTTTAAATATGTTCCCATTGTGAAAACGAAAAGGACTATAACAAAAGGTGGATGAGATACTTCTCCAGACCTTTTGGTATAGTCCTTCTAAAAATCCTCATCATTGCCCAATTGAGATAGCTCAACTTACTTTATTCGGGTAAAAAAAGTAAGACAGTCCTGCAACTATTAATTGCAGACCCAGCATATGATGTTGAGAACCCACCATACACTTCGGCGACATCTCCTTCTAAGTAGCATCTTTGTATTCTCGTACTCCGCTACTTACTAATAAATATCGCGCCTCTACCTCACAATTGTGTCAATGTGAGGTCATATTCGTTTGTTATAATTAACAATAGTCTACTTTATAGACTATTTTATGTCAATATACTGAAAAAAAGAAAAATATAAATTTTTTATTTTAAAATAAAAATTTATGTATTTATTCTTCGTATTCAATATCATCTAATTGATCATAATAAAAAATATTTCCATTCTCTGCATCAATTCTCTCAATGCGTTGTCCCACTTCTTTTTCTTTTACAACATAGCATAATTCATATTTTGTAAATTCTTCATCTTCATATGGAACACGTGCTAATTCCATCTTAATGGAGTCTTTATAAATTTCATTTGCTTCTTCTAATGTAATTGTTGGTTCCATTGACATATTCTCAATATGCTCTTCTTTTAACATTGGAATCACTGCATCTGTTACACGACCTGAATAAATACCCATATCAATATTTGCTGTATATTCACTTAGTGGAATGCCATTAATGTAACGGTGGAATGTAAAAGTCACAAATGGTTCGAAAGCATAAGAATCATCTTCGTCATCTTCCTCTTCATCCTCACCATCTTCTGCTGATAGAGCTTTTAACATCTCAATTTCCTCTTCTGTTAACTCATCATCTTCATCATCTTCTAAATCTTCTTCAACAAATGCATCTTCTAATAAATAATGTTCAGACACATTTCCTACTTTGGATTCTAAAAAGGCAATTGCACGTTTACGAAGTTCATCTAGTGTGTATTCGTCCCCTTCTTTGAATGGCAGAGTAGAATCAATAATCAATTGATGTTCATCAGACATATCGAATTTAACATAATGTTGGTCAGATTGTTCATATGTAACTGTATTTTCTTCTTCAACTTTATTCATATCCGGTGTAATACCTAACAAAATTGCTTCATCATACATTTCCATAACAGGTGGAACTTTTTCTAATTCAACAGGACCGTTCTCTAAAAATTGATTTAATGAAATAATATCTCCGTTTGCGCCAACTACTTCATTTAAATTTTTAGGATAGTACATTAATCGAATTTCATCTTCTTGTTGGAAAGCAGCTAATTCAACTAACATTCTATTTTTATAAATCATCAATGCCACATCTGCATCGACTGTAAGTTTCGGATGTGTTAATTGATAATAAGATTGATTGAATGTTGCAGATAATACAAAACCTTGTTTATTCATCTCAATTGTTGCACCTGAATCAGGTAGTGGGATTTGATACTGCACATCCATTGCCTCAAAAGTTAATAAAAAAGTTTGATCGCCCCACTCAGAAAAAGAAGTTAACTGTAAATTCTTTTGACCATATTCATCTACAAAATCTTGAGCAATCTCTTTTAAATCTTCAGCTGATAGTTCTTCATATTCATCTAAAGATACATCATTATTTTCTAAAATGGCTTCTAAATCAATAATTAATGATGTAATTTTCCCTTCATCTGACACTTCAACTTGTCCATAAGAGATTTCGCGATGTGCATCTACAATCTCTCCGAATTCTTCCATCTCTTCTTCTGTCATAATTTTAATCGGTGGTGCACCAATTAAAAGTTCACGTAATTCTATTTCTAATTGTCGCATGACTAACTTCCTTTCTCACTTGCTCTTTCCGTATTTCAATCTATGAATAAAGCAATCAATAACTGTATATATTTTACTACTCTTTAAATTCTAATTTTATCATATTGTTATCACTTCGTCTTGATAGTTTCATACTTCCACGTATTTTATTCGTTTTTATAACTTAAAATGAAAGCATTTACAAGTCTTAAATTGTTCAATTTGTGTGAACATCAAAAAATTTTCTAAATATTTATACACAAAACCTTTGACATGACTTTGAAAATGAGGTAAATTACCAAAGGACGAACATTTATAGTCCCAACAAAAATAATATTCGCCTTTAGGAGTGTATTTTAAACAATGGATAACGTATTTGATTATGAAGACATTCAATTAGTACCAGCAAAGTGTATCGTAAATAGCCGCTCGGAGTGTGATACAACAATCGAGCTTGGTGGACATAAATTTAAATTACCGGTTGTTCCTGCAAATATGCAAACAATCATTGATGAAACAATTGCTACAAAATTAGCAGAAGATGGTTACTTCTACATTATGCACCGCTTCAACCCTGAAAAACGTATTGGCTTTATTAAAGACATGCAATCAAAAGGTTTAATCGCATCAATTAGCGTAGGTGTAAAACCAGAAGAATATACATTCGTAGAAGAATTAGCTGCTTTAGGTTTAACACCTGAATTCATTACAATTGATATTGCACATGGTCATTCAAATGCAGTCATCAACATGATCCAACACATCAAAGGTCTACTACCAAACGCATTCGTAATCGCGGGTAATGTTGGTACACCTGAAGCAGTTCGTGAACTTGAAAATGCTGGCGCTGACGCTACAAAAGTAGGAATCGGACCAGGTAAAGTATGTATTACAAAAATCAAAACAGGCTTTGGTACAGGTGGCTGGCAATTAGCTGCTTTACGTTGGTGCTCAAAAGCTGCAACGAAACCAATTATCGCAGATGGTGGTATTCGTACACATGGCGATATCGCAAAATCAATTCGTTTTGGTGCTTCAATGGTTATGATTGGTTCATTATTCGCAGGTCATGAAGAGTCACCTGGTAAAACAGTTGAAGTCGATGGTAAAAAAGTAAAAGAATACTTCGGCTCAGCTTCTGAATTCCAAAAAGGTGAAAAGAAGAATGTTGAAGGTAAGAAAATGTATGTGGAGCACAAAGGTGCTTTAAAAGATACATTAGTTGAGATGCAACAAGATCTTCAATCATCAATTTCTTACGCTGGCGGCACAAAACTAGATGCTATCCGTACAGTTGATTATGTAATCGTTAAAAACTCAATTTTCAACGGTGACAAAGTTTACTAATCGTATCAACCAATATATAAAACAGCTTACATTATTTTGTAAGCTGTTTTTTTACACCAAAATTACATTTAATACCTTTAATTCCATTAATTTTATTTTAGTATATTTATCACACTTCTAATCATTAATTAACCTATACAAAATATTAGTTTTTTTACTAAAAAACACTATAAAATGTTAATTTTCTTTTATTATGACTTGAATTCATCATTTTTGTTTATAATACATATTTTGTTCCGATACTAATGTATATGTATTTTATGAAAGAAGGTTATTAGAAAATGTTGAAAAATATGCGCTTGCGCACCAAACTAATTATTTCGTTTTTGGCAATCTTAATCATTCCTAGCATGATTATCAGTACTGTAGCATTTCAAAATATCAAATCTCTTGTAATTGAACAGCAAGGTGGATATGCGCTTTCTAGTTCAGATATACTGAACGCAAATATCACAAATACATTACAAAGTAAAATAGATGATATTGATTATTTAGCAGATCGCATCTCAAAACTGCCTTTAAAAATGGATAAGAAATCTGAAGTACGAACAGTCTTAAGTGAGTATGCAGAAGGACATAATGATGTACAGATTGCGTATGTTGGGTCTGCGAAGGGCGATATGATTCAAATGCCTTACTACATTTATCCAAAAGATTATAACCCAATAGAACGTCCGTGGTATAAAGGGGCTTTAAATGAACAAGATTATTCAATTTCAGACCCCTATATCTCTGCTTTAGATAATAAATTGGTTATTACCATTTCAAAAAAGTTACCGAATGATATGGGTGTTGTCGGTATCGATATGTCGATTAATTCATTCCAAAAATTAGCGAATGAAGTGAAAATCGGCAAGAAGGGTTTTATCTCTATTATTGACCAACATGGAAACTATATTACCCACCCAACAAAGGAACTTGGAAAACCTGTAGATGATGAGATGAAATCCATCATATCTAGCAATAAAAAAACTGACACAAAAGATATAAATAATAAAACTTTATCGTTAAAAACAAATGATTTATCTGATTGGAAAATTGTAAGTACAACTTATATTTCAGAAGCTACTGCGCAAGCAAGTAAAACATGGATGAATATCATGTACATTCTTGTCGGTTCTTTAATTTTAGGTGGTATTTTAATTTTCTTCATTATTCGTTCAATCATTTCGCCAATTAAAAAATTACGTGATAGTGCTTTAACAATCAGTGAAGGTGATTTAACAACTGAAATTACGGTTTCTGGTAAAGATGAAGTAGGTCAATTAGCTGAAGCATTCGAAAAGATGAAAATTCATTTAACAGCTTTAATATCTAATTTAAAAGATAATGCTAATACCATTCGCGAGTCTTCTGACTTACTTTCTGCAAGTACAAGCGAAAATATGGCAAGCTCACAGCAAATTACTGCTGCAATGCAACAAGTAACGATTAATAATGAACGTCAAACAAACCAAATGGCACAATCTAACCAAGCTCTTGGTGAAGTTTCTGATGGTATCCAAGATATGGCTTCAGATACTAGTCAAGTAACGGAATTATCACAAACAGCAAACCAACAAGCTCTTGAAGGCGGACAATCAATCCAAGAGACTGTTGAAAAGATGGAAAGTATTCAATCGGCTGTAAATGAAACAGATTTAAAAGTCCGTTCACTTTATGATCGTACAAAAGAAATCAATTCAATTTTAGAAATGATACGCTCAATTGCTGACCAAACAAATTTACTTGCATTAAATGCTTCAATTGAAGCAGCACGTGCTGGGGAACATGGGAAAGGTTTTGCTGTTGTAGCTGAAGAAGTTCGTAAACTTGCTGAAAGCTCACAACAATCTGCAGGACAAATTGAAACATTGATTCAGACAGTTCAAGATGATACGGGCGAAACAGTGAAAATTATGGAATCTGCTCTTCATCACGTGCAAGATGGAACAAAAGTGGTTGAAAATACAGCTGAGAAATTTGATGTAATCGTTAAAAATATGCAAAGTATTACACCACGTATGGAAAATGTTTCTGCTGTTTCACAAGAAATTGCAGCAACTATTTCAACGATGACAAGTGGTTCACAAGTATTAATTGATGCAGCAACTGAAAATGCAGCTGCATTAGAAGAAGTATCTGCTTCTACTGAAGAATCTCTGTCTTCAATGGCAAGTATGGAACGTACTGCACAAGAATTACAACACTTAGCTGAAGAATTACAACAAAGTATTCAAAGATTTAAATTACCAAATTAAACAGACTAGGACATAAGTGCAAAAACACTATCCCATATGAGCATAAAAAAACTGGAATCGCGCTGTAGCGCGGTTCCAGTTTTTCGTTGTGGATGCTTTGTCCTAACCTGCTTATTATGAAATTTTTCTTTGAATTGAAGAAGTTAAAACTTTTGATAAGTAATTCCCTTCAAATGGTTGAATGACTAGACCTTGCTGAATAAGATGTAACCAAATTGCTTGATCAAGTGCATACGGAGATTCTTGCTGTAAAATGTCAATTTCACTTTTAGTAAAGGCAACTTGATAAGACTGTCCACGATATTGTATTTTAACCGTGTATAAACGCCATGCTTCTGCTTCTAATACAACTTCTGAATCCCATTGTTGTAATTGCAAATATGCATCGTGTACAACTTTTTTGAAAAACTTTCGTGCCGTATAAGATGTTGCCATAGTTGTTCTAAAAAAGTGATTTGTATTCATTTTAATCAGCCTCCGTTTTAATAACCTAGTTATCTTATAAGAATAATAACAAATTTATTTTGAAATGTAAATAAAGAAAACAGACACCTATCGTCTAAGTGTCTGCTTCTCTTACTTTTTATCGATGACTACATGTGAGATGGTATTCTCAAGTAAATTAACATCAAAAGCTTTTCCAAAACCAACTACATATCGCCCTTCCAATGGTGTTAACTCAAAAAGTGAAAAATCTAAGCCACGTAAAAGGTCAATCATTGCCTTCTTAAACTTTTCTTCAAACTGTTGAAAAACTACTTCATGTGTATGTTCTTCCACTAATCGAGGTCTACATACAAAACGTAATCGTTCTCGTGCGAATAAATTAGGTGAATGCACTTCATCTGCTATTAACATAGCTTGAATACACTCACTTTGTTGAATAGAGGCGTAGTGATCTGATATGCGACTAATATAGATGTATAACTTCCCCTCATTCAAAATATAAGGAGCATAGCTAATTAAAGGTAATCCTTCTGCTGTTATACTGCTAATCATGACTGTTTTTTGTGTTTGTAAAAATGTTTGATATGCTTGCTGCTGTTCAGCTAAATCTATTTCTTTTTTCATATGTTTAATCTCCTTCTGCAATTCCAATCCACTGAATTCTTGGGCGACCATGTTTAAAGTGAGCATTAATATCGCAGTCCACATGATAAACTTGGCGTATTAACTCTCGTGTCATTACTTCTTCTGATGTTCCATACTTCACGATTTTTCCTTTTTGAATCATACATACACGATCACTATATAGGCTCGCTTGATTTAAATCGTGTAAAACCATCACGATGGTCATGCCAAAATCACGATTCACGCGATGGATAAGTTCGAGTAATTGTAATTGATGTGCGATATCTAAATAAGTAGTGGGTTCGTCTAGAAGTAGAATTTTAGGTCGCTGTGCGAGCGACATCGCAATCCATGCTCGCTGTGCTTCTCCACCTGAAAGAGAGGATACAAAGCGATGTCTAAAATCTTCTAATCCCGTTTGCTCAATTGCCCAATCAATAATTTCCTCGTCTTCTATATTCAATGTCTGAAACCACTTTTTATGTGGTGTACGACCATATTCGACTAGCTGTTGTACAGTTAAATCATGTGGTGCTTCATTCGACTGAAAAAGAACACTCATTCTTTTAGAGCGCTCTTTTGACCTAACATGATATAGGTCTTCCCCTTGTAAAAATACAACCTGTTCATCCATAGGAATCATTTGTGAAATTGCTTTTAGAATGGTTGATTTTCCAGAACCATTCGGACCAATGATTGAAACAATCTCCCCTTCTTTTATTTCAAACTGAATATCATGAAGTATGGCGTTTTGATTGATTGATAAATGTAAATGTTCAACTTTTAACATCTTTATACATCTCCTTTTCGCATGAGATATAAGAAGTATGGTCCACCTACCATGGCCATAATGATTCCTGCTGGTAAGTCGAGTGGTGCGAATAATGTGCGACCAATTGTATCAGCAATCACTAAAACAACTGCTCCAAGTACCATACTCATCGGGATAACAAAACGATAATTCGTACCGACAATTAAACGAGCCATATGGGGTACAACTAATCCAACAAAACCGAGTAGACCGACAATAGATACTGAGACAGCTGCAAGGTATACGGCAACTAAAGATAATAAAATTCGAATACGGTTTGTATTTTCTCCTAAATTACTAGCTACTTTTTCACCCAGTGACAGTAAATTAGCAGAACGAATACAAAATAATGCAAGAACCCAACCAATCATGGAATACGGTAACAGAACTGCTACATCCCCCATACCTTTACCACCGAGGCTACCATTCATCCACTGCAAAGCAGCAGGTAGACGATCACTATATAAAATCGAAAGTAGTCCTGTAATCCCTCCGAAAATCGCATTAACTGCAACACCAGCTAAAATAATACGAACAGGTGAAATCGTATTCTTTTTCCATGCAAGGGCATAAACAATCGCCACTGCAATGGTTCCACCAATCATGGCTGCAATGGGAACGAAAGACGTAAAGTTTGGAAATACGAGCATAATAGCTAAAACGGTAACAGATGCACCACTCGAGACACCTGTTAATCCTGGGTCTGCAAGTGGATTTCGCATAACAGCTTGAAGTAATGCTCCTGATAAAGCTAGATTGACTCCGACAATCGCTGCCACTGCAACACGTGGAATTCGTAAATCCCAAATAATCGTTGTTGCCATTTCCTCACTTCGTGTAAAAATAGTTTGAATCGTTTCAAGAGGCGAAATATAAACACTTCCCATGCCAATTGAAATGACTACAAAAATGAGTAACAAAATACTAGTAGAGGCAATGCGTGTGGATGGACTTATTTTTATGTTCATTCTTCCAACCTACTTTGCTAAAATCTTTTGTAGTTCTTCGAGTGCTTGAGGTGCTTTTTCAATTGAAGCGTAACCAAAAACACTATAATCTAGTGCCTGCACACGATCTTCTTTAAATGCTGTCAGCTGATTCCATGCACCATTCTTTTTTACTTCATCTTTAAATTGTTTTAAAGCGACTGTCGCATCTCCATGTGATACAAGTAAGATAACATCCGGATTTGTTGCAACAATATTTTCCATACTAAGTGGTACGTAGGCTTCTTTTGATTTACTTACCTTTGTAATCATATTTTGTGCACCCATCGTATTTACGAGGCTGCCAACATATGTGTTTGTATTCATGAGCATGAATGATTCACCTGTTCCAAAAAGAATCATAACTTTTCGATCTTTTACATCTAAAGATTGGATTATTTTTTGTTCTTTTTTCTCAAGTTCATTTAAATAACTTGTTGCGAGCTGTTCTTTTTTAAGAACAATTGAGAGTGCTGTTAAATCATTCTTTAAATCTTCATACGAATCAGTTGGTAGATAAGCTGATGCAACATTAGTTTGCTTTAATTTCTTCTCTAAACTTGTATGTACTGAAATCGGACCGATTACTATATCCGGTTTTAAACTAACAATCTTTTCAACGTCTGGTTCAACAGGAGAACCTACTTTTTCAATCGTTTCAAACTCTTTTGGAAGCTGATGTGTTGTTGTAGGAAGACCAATAGGTGTTACATCAAGAATATGTAACATTTCGGCAAGCGTAACCGATGTCGTTACAACATTTTTCATCTCCTTTTGTGGAAATACTTGAACCAATTTATCTACTGCTTCATTTGTTTGTGCAGAATTTGCTGTAGCTGTTTGATCTTTTGTTGTTTGTTCTACTTTTGAACCTGAACTTGTATCTTCTGCATTACCACATGCACCAAGTAATAATGCTGTTGATAAAAGTAATGCACTATATAAACCTTTTTTCATTTTTATTTCCTCCATTTATTTTAATTGAAAATAATTATCATTATCAATAAGCAATATAACAAACCATTTTCACACTGACAACTCTCGTTTTTTTTCTAAAAATCTATAAATTCAGCGTTTCTACATGCTTTTTTTCATATAACAATTGCCTACTGTATCCTATTTTTTCTCACATATGCAAAATCACATAAAAAAATCATTCATTCACGTAATCAATACGGAATGAATGATGTGTAAATTATGCTTTTTTCGCAACATGTACTTTTAATTTTTTATTTTTAACTGTACGATTTTGCATTTCTTTTAAAACAAGTGTTCCTTTACCATTTAAAATCTCAACAAAACTGCATGTATCTTCGATTGTAATAATGCCAATATCATCAGCTGTCACACCATCAATTTTTGCAATGGTTCCTACAAAATCAACTGCACGAATTTTCTTCTTTTTACCACCATTAAAGTACAGTTTCGTAATGTGTTCATTCAATTGCTCACTTTTCATCACTTTACGTTCTGGTCGTGTATTCATCTTTTCTTCAAAGGCAGCTTGGTTTTCAGCTACTTCTTCAGCAGTCGGTGCTTGTTCAACTGGAATCATTTTCTCAATATACTCTTCAATCTCTTGTACGTAACGTTTTTCATTCGGACTAGATAATAGAATCGCTGTACCTTTTTGACCTGCACGTCCTGTACGTCCCATACGATGTACATAACTCTCTTTTTCAAATGGAACATCATATTGAACCACAAGTGAGATTCCTTCAATATCAATACCACGTGCTGCTACATCTGTTGCAACTAAGTAACGGAAGTCGCCTTTTCTAAAATCTTTCATGACAGCTAATCGGTCATCTTGTGTCATTCCACCATGTAGCATGTCCACACTATAGTGTGCTTTTTCTAATTGGTCACATACAGAACGCACTTGCTCTTTCGTATTACAAAAGATGATACAACTATCTGGATTTTGGACGACTGTGACATCACGTAACACACGTATTTTATCTTCTGCTTTCACTTGAATACGTTGTTGACGAATCGCCGTTTTCTCTTGCTCTTTCGCTTCATGTTCAATAAAGACAGGTGTTTTCATATATTTCTCAGCTAAACGTTTAATCTCATCTGCATAGGTTGCAGAGAAAAGTAGTGTTTGACGCTTTGTTGGTAACTTCTTAATGATTTTTTCAACCTGATCGATGAATCCCATGTGCAATAATTCATCTGCTTCATCAATAACAAGTGTTGTCAGTTGATCTAAATGAAGTGTTCCACGCTCAATATGGTCCATAATACGCCCTGGTGTTCCTACAACAACGTGTGTTTTTTGGCGGAGTGCAGTCATTTGGAATCGAATCGGTTGGCGACCATATACAGCTACTGCTTTAATGCGTTTATAACGACCGATATTCGTAAAATCTTCTTTTACTTGTACAGCTAATTCACGTGTGGGAACAAGCACAAGTACTTGCGGTTTGTTCTCCTCCCAATTCATTTGTTCAATTAGTGGAATCGCAAAAGCAGCTGTTTTTCCGCTACCTGTTTTAGACTTTGCAATGACATCTTGTTTTGATTGTACAATTGGTAGCACTTTCTCTTGAATCGGTGTTGGTTTTTTATAACCTAAATCCTCAATGGCCTGTAAAACTTTTGAATCTTGAATATAATGTGAAAATGAATGCATGTAAATTCCTCTCTTACTCATTATTTAACAAGCATTTCGAAAAAACGTGTGGAAGCAGGAGTTAGAGGAACATTCTTCAAATGACAAACACCGATAGAACGTGGTGGAATATCATGTTCAAGTGTCATCTCAAATAAACGACCTCTCTCTAACTCTTCGAGTGCAAACTCTTTTGTTACACAGGCAATTCCTAAATTACTCTTAGCAAATTCCACGAGTAAATCGTGTGAACCAAGTTCGAGTTCTGGTTCAATCAAGGTTCCCTGTACTTTTAAAAAGTTCTCTACATATTTTCGCGAATTTGCTGAGCGCTCAAGCATAATGAGTGGTAAATTTTTTAGTTGTTCGAGCTTTAGTGGATATTTTATAAGTGGTTTGTATTTCTCCCCACAGACAAAAATATCATGAATTTCTTTTAGTGCTGTAACTGCAAGTTGTTCTTCATGAATGGGTAAGTTACACACTGCTAAATCAACAGCACCAGACTTTACTTGTTGTGTTAACTCAATCGTTGTACCATTCACCATTTTAAAATGGATATTCGGATAACGATTTCGAAAATCTTCTAAATAAGGTAAGAGATAATGCTTAGAAATCGTATCACTTACTCCTATTTTTAATTCTCCCACTGTTAAATATTTTAATTCTAACAATTTATTTTCACCCACTTCAATTAAAGCAAGTGCTGATTTAATATGCGCATATAAAATCTCGCCTTCACTTGTTAGTGTAACGCCCTTTGGTGTGCGATTAAATAAACGACAATTCAATTCGCGCTCCAATTGAGAAATGGCCTGACTAATGGCCGGTTGTGTCATATATAAAGTTTTGGCTGCTTTTGAAAAACTCTCTGCACGACCCACATGTGAAAATATGCGATAGTAGTCTAGTTTGACAACCATATAACCTCTCCTTATACGTGCTATTTCTTATATTAATTTTACTTATATATAGAAGCAAAGTATAGTTATTTATATCATATATAATACATAATTATTGAGGAGAGATTATTTTGGAACGAGTAGTAGGAACTGTTGTACGTGGACTTCGTGGTCCGATTATTAATGAAGGTGACGATATCGCACAAATCGTTGTAGATGCTGTATTAACTGCATCAGAAGTAGAAGGTTTTGAAATTCAAGATCGCGATGTTGTAACTGTAACAGAATCAGTTGTTGCACGTGCACAAGGTAACTATGCTTCAGTTGACGCAATCGCTGAAGATGTATCAGCAAAATTTGGAGATGACACAGTTGGTATTATCTTCCCAATTCTAAGTCGTAATCGTTTTGCAATTTGCTTACGTGGTATCGCAAAGGGCATTAAAAAAGCTGTTTTAATGTTAAGCTACCCATCAGATGAAGTAGGTAACCACTTAGTAAGCCTAGATGCATTAGATGAAAAAGGTGTGAACCCTTGGACTGATACACTTTCAGAAACAGAATTCCGTGAACACTTCGGCGCAAACACACACCCATTCACTGGTGTTGATTATATCGAGTACTATAAATCATTAGTTCAAGAATATGGTGTTGAGGTAGAAGTTATTTTCTCTAACAATCCAAAAGCAATCTTAGACTATACAAAGAACGTTTTAACTTGTGATATCCACTCACGTCAACGTACAAAACGTATTTTAAAAACTGCTGGTGCAGAAAAAGTTTACTCACTTGACGATATTTTAAATCAATCAGTAAACGGTAGTGGATTCAACGAAGCATACGGTCTTCTGGGTTCAAACAAATCAACAGAAGATAGCGTAAAATTATTCCCACGTAACTGCCAACCAATCGTTGATGGTATCCAAGCAACATTAAAAGAGAAAACAGGTAAGACAATTGAAGTAATGGTTTACGGGGACGGTGCTTTCAAAGATCCTGTAGGTCAAATTTGGGAACTAGCTGATCCTGTTGTATCACCAGCTTACACAGCAGGTCTTGATGGTACACCGAACGAAGTAAAATTAAAATATTTAGCTGATAATGATTTCGCTGATTTACGCGGTGATGAATTAGATGCTGCAATTAAAAACTACATCAATAATAAAGATGAAGATTTAACAGGTAATATGGCTGCCCAAGGTACTACACCTCGTCGTTTAACTGATTTAATCGGTTCTCTATCAGATTTAACTTCGGGTTCTGGTGATAAAGGAACACCAATGATTTACATCCAAGGTTACTTCGATAATTACACAAAATAATCATTTATTTATGAGAGGCTAGGGAAATCCCTAGCCTCTTTTTTATAAATTGGGGTAGAGTATAAATAGTCTAAACCCCTGTCTTTTGATTTTCGGACTTAAATATCATACAGTAATTTAAAAGAGGTGATTGCATGAAAATCCAATATATTCGTCAAGATGACGAAATCGTATCAGGTATTACATTAAAAGATGAAACTGAACCAGAAGCCTATAATCTAGCCCTGCATTGTTGCCAAGAAGCTACAGCTGTTCTAAATAATCGACGTGCTTTAGCTGACGAACTAGGAGTGGAATTAGAGCAACTAATTTGCGCAAACCAAACACATAGTGCTAACTTATATAAAGTAACAAGAGATGATTTAGGTCGTGGTTCTACAGATGCAGATACTGCCATTCCAAACACAGATGCTTTATACACATTTGAAAAAGACTTGGTTCTGTGTACTTTTACAGCCGATTGCGTTCCTGTAACATTTTATGACCCTACATCTGGGTTGATTGGTGTGATTCATTCAGGATGGCAAGGTACTGTAAAAGAAATTAGTTTACGTGTAATGGATTTCCTGAAAAATCGAGAACGACTTAACCCTGAAAATTTACAAGTTCATATTGGTACAGCACTCAGCCAACATCATTTCGAAGTAGACGAAGATGTATATATTCGTTTTAAAGCTTTAGGCTATGCGAATGATTTTATCTATTTTAATGAAGGTACTTCCAAATATCATATTGATAACCAACTCGTTGTAAAAACACAATTTGAATTATCAGGTGTACCAAGTGATAATATACAAATAGATCCTACATGTACATTTGATTCGATTGAAGGCTTTTCTTATCGACAATGTAAGCAAGATGGACGACATTTAACTTTTATTTATAGAAGGTAATGCATTTATGTGTTGTTCTATTTTTAGAACAACTTTTTTTGTATAAAGATGTTTCATGTGAAACATCGCATAGAAAATTTGTTCTAAAAATGATTTTAGTATTTTTTAGAAATTTAGTATAATATATGTATTATTCAAGTGAGAGGTCGTATAATCTATGAGTATTTTATTAGTTGATGACAATTTAATTAATCTATTCACATTAGAAAAACTATTAAAAAGTTCGGGATATGAAGATTGTATTCCACTTAATTCTTCAAAAGATTTACTAACTTATATGCGTACACCTGCACATGCTAAAAATGTCGATTTAATTTTACTCGACATTATGATGCCGGAGATGGATGGCTTAGAAGCTTGTAGACAAATCAAAGCTATGAATCACGCTAAAAATGTTCAGATTATATTCGTTACCGCATTAGAAGATAAAAAGAAATTAGTCGAAGCACTGGATATAGGTGGCAGTGACTATATTTCAAAACCACTTAACAAAACTGAATTACTCGCGCGTATTCGCGTAGCATTACGACTTAAAAAAGAATTAGATTGGCATACAGAACATGATAAAAAAATTCAAATTGAATTAAACCTTGCTTCCAAAGTACAACAGAATTTATTAAGTACACCCTTCGAGAATGAACAATTAAAAATCGATGTATCTTATTGCCCTTCTTCCAACCTTTCAGGGGATTTATATTATTGGTATCGACTAGACGAAAATCGTTACGCGATTATCTTACTTGATATGATGGGGCATGGGATTTCATCTTCACTTATTTGTATGTATATATCTTCTGTTCTCCGTGAAACAATTAACAATATTGTTGAGCCAGTAGCTGTTATGACCGAACTAAACCGCTATATGTCGATTTTACATAGTGAAACTGATAATGGTATACCTTACTATTTTACAGGAATTTACTTAGTAATTGATACAAAAGATAAAACGATTGAATACATTAACGCAGGTCATCCAGCAGGTTACCTTACATTAGATGAAAAAACAGTTCAACCACTATCATCTAACACAATGGCTGTTGGTTTTTTTGATAAGTTATGTGCTATTAAAGATAAAGTTCATTATGAAAATGATTTTCAAATTGTGTTATTTACAGACGGTGTATTAGAAGCAATTCATGCAGATGAATATGTTGCGGAAGAAAAAATTAAAGCGCATTGTTCACACCATTGGATTTGTCCAAATACCGTAATAGATGAACTACTTCCACCTGATCAACAACTTAATCAAACAGATGATATGTGTGTGATTTTAATTCAAGGATAAAAAAAGAGATACATTATGATGGTTTACTCATCATAACGTATCTCTTTCTTTTTATAAATTTGATGTTCAATTGATTTTGTTTCATAAAATTTGCAGACATCTGTAAACTGAAGCGTTTCTCGATGCCCCAAACCTAAAATACCACCTGCACTTAAACTATCAAAGAAGATTTTTTGCACTTTATTTTGTAAACCTATATTAAAGTAAATCAATACATTTCGACAGAGAATCTTATGAAATTCATTAAATGATTGATCTGTCACTAGATTATGTTGCATAAAACTAATTGATTTTACTAAATCTTCTTGTAGATAAGCATATTCTTCATCTGTCGTATAGTATTGTGAAAAGGATTGCTTTCCACCAGACAATTGATAGTTTTTCGTATAGTTTTTCATCTTACTTAAAGGAATTTTACCTTCTTTTGCAATCTTTAATACTTCTTCATTCATATCTGTCGCATAAATTTTAGATTTCTCTAGGAGTCCTGCTTCTTTTAATAAAATAGCCATCGAAAAAGCTTCTTCTCCTGTGGAACAACCTGCATGCCAAATTCGAATCTCAGATAATTCTTTAAATATTGGTAGAATTTCTTCACGAATATATTTAAAAAATAAAGGATTGCGGAACATTTCTGTCACATTAATTGAAAAGTCCTGTAATAATTGATGAAGCATTTCTTTGTTCGTAAAAACTTCATTTTGTAAAATCGAAACGGAATCCATTTGATTCATTTTCATTCGATGATGAATTCTTCTCATAATAGATGGTCGACTATAATCTCTGAAATCATAGCCTGTTAATTGATGAATGGCTTGGAGCAACAATTCTACTTCAATTGTTTCGCGTTCATGAATCACTTGACCTTCACCTCTTTAGTCAGCCAGACACGTAGGATACTTAGTAACTGTTCCATATTAAGAGGCTTACTAATATAATCAGATGCACCTACCTTCATACACTGATCGCGATCAATTTCCATTGCTTTCGCTGTTACAGCTATAATTGGTAAGTCTAAGTTCATTTGTTCTCGTATGATTTGAATTACTTCATATCCATTCATCCCTGGCATCATAATATCCATTAATACGGCATCATAATCAGTATTGTATTGTAATTTTTGTAAGCATTCTAATCCACTTTCTCCTGATGTAACAATCGCCCCTTTACTTTCTAAAAGTGTTCGCATGGAATATATGTTACGTCGGTCATCATCAATCATTAAGATTTTTTTACCTTGAAAGATATTCACTTTTTCTTCGGGTTGAACTGCCAAGCTCCCTTGCATAGCCTCTATATTCTCTTGGCATTGCCTCATATTAGGTAAATACAGTGTGAACGTACTTCCAATACCTTCTTCAGATTCTACTTGAATAAATCCACCTAATAATTTAGCGTATTCTTTTGAAATAGCCAACCCTAAACCTGTACCACCATATTTACGTACTGTTGCACCGTCTACTTGGTGGAACGATTCAAAAATAATACTATGTTTTTCTTTCGGAATACCAATGCCTGTATCCTCAACAGCAATCTCAAGCCAATCGTCGCTTACTTTCTGCATTTCTTCTGTAATTAACGCCGCGCTTTGAATACGAACTTCTACTTTCCCTTGTTCTGTAAACTTAAAGGCATTAGATAAAAAGTTTTTCAATATTTGACGCAATCTTAATTCATCTGTAAAGAATAGTTTTGGTATTTCTCCTAAGATTTCAATATGATAAGTTAAATCTTTTTGTTTAGCAAAATGCGCAAAATTTGCTTTTAAAATTGTTGGTAACTCACTAATATTTACATCAGAAAACTCAATATTCACTTTACCCGTTTCAATTTTAGATAAATCTAAAATATCATTAATAAGCTCTAATAAGTCCTGTCCTGAAGAATGAATGACTTTCGCAAACTCTTTTTCTTCATCTGATAAATGACTATTTTCTTGGTCTGTCAGCATTTCTGATAACAATAAGATACTATTAAGTGGCGTTCTTAACTCATGTGACATATTCGCTAAAAATTCCGATTTATATTTTGCACCCTGAGCAATTTCCCTCGCCTGTGTCTCGATATCTCGATTTGCAAGTGCTAACTCACGCGTTCTTGCTTCCGCTTCTTTTGTACGAATTGCTAAACTATCATTCATTGTCGATAATTCATTCGTCTGTGCTTGTAACTCCTCAGACTGTGTTTGCAATTCTTCAGATTGTGTTTGCAATTCTTCAGATTGAACCTGCAATTCCTCTGTTAAGCGATTAGAATCTGATAATAGCGACTCAATATGCATCATGTGTTTTACACTATCAATCGATATTCCGAGTGTTTCATTTACTTTATTTAATAGTTGAATATGCTTTTCTTCAAAAGTATCAAGCGTTGCAAACTCTAAAATTGCAATTACTTGACGGTTAAAATAGACAGGCATTAATAATAGCATCCTAGGTGTTGTATCTATTAAACTAGTCGAAATGACATGTGTATTTTCTGGACTTACAGCCATTTTATACATATGCCCATCTTTTGCTACTTGGCCGATTAATCCTTCACCTAATTTAAATGAGTCTCTCCCAATATCCAAATTATTCTCAGCAAAAGCACCTTTTTTTACATACAATATATCGTTATCCTGTTCTTCCCGCAAATAAAAAACGCTATGTACCGCATGAATAACTTGCGATATTTCAGATAAGATAACATCGGCTAATGTATGGATATCATTGACTCCTTGATATGCATAAATAATATGATTCACATTATTTTGAACCCATTCTTTTTCTTCAAGTTGATCTAATAATTGATTTGTTTCAATAGTTAAATCCCTTACTTCATCTCGCGATATAATATCAATACGTTCTTTTAAATCGCCACCTTTTTGGCGAATATTTTGAATCGTTTTTTTTACATTTTGAATCGCTTGAATAATATTTTTTGAAACATAATTTGAAATAAATAGACCGACTAACATAATTGATAAAATTAATATGAAAAAGATCCACATAAGTTGAACACTTGTATGCTCTAAGTTTTCAGTATCATCATTCAAAATTGTATTTTGTTCTTGACGTAAACGATTTATACTACGATTTATATTAGGTATTTCAGCATTTTCTACTTTTTGTTTTAAAAATATGGTAGCCGCTGATTCACTTTTTTCTTCTCTAATTTTGAGAGAAGGTTCAACGATAAGCGTTATCCACTTATTCACACTTTTTTCTAAATCTAATGCAAGTATTTTTTCATTGGACTGTTTTGCTACTACATTTTTCAGATTTTCTAAATCGTTAAGAACATTTATACGCTGTTCCTCATACTCATTTATGTATCTTTTTTCTCCTGTTAAAATATAACTATTTTGCTTTTTTTCAATTTGAATAATCGATTGTTCTACTGTGTTAATCATTTGATGCACTTCTAAATTGCGATTCGTGACATCACTTCTTTTACCGTTTAAAACAGTGACTTTCTCTAAAATGAGAATAGATGATAGTAAAACACAAACGATAATCACGATATAGCCTAAAGTTACTTTTAAGCGGATACTGCTTTTTCGTTTAACCACCTCTCACTTCCTCCTTCACTTTTAATGATTTTTTTATTATAGCAAATTAATAATAAAAAGATTTCTTTATTATCATATAATCCACTGCTATTTTATTTATTATCTACATTACTTAAGACAATGAACAATAAGTCTTTTTTATATTTTATAATACATTTTTTTACATTTTATTAGACCATAAAACCTATTTATTGTAATAAAAAATTACGCACAGATTATGCACGTAATTTAATCAATTCATTATTTATATAAATTAATTCGTTTACTAATTAAATAAATGGTAATTCCGCCTACTGTCATTGATAATAACTCACCAATTCCAACAAACAACCATGTTTCCCAGAATGGTAAATCTGCTAATACATATAATTGCAATGCTACAGTAAACATAGAGGCAGCGAAAATAAGTGCCGTAATAACCATTTTTAATTTCATATTTTGCATATTTCGCGTTGCATAGCGACAAATCATTAACACAACAAATGTCGCAACTCCACCAATCGGTACATCTAAGAACCAAGTGGGTGAGGCAAAATTAGCGATGATTACACCTACTGTGACACCTATAACATAACGCTTATGATACAAAGCTAAATAATTTAGCATCTCCGATAAACGTAATTGGATGGCACCAAAACTAATGACAGCTAAAAAAACGGTTACGACCACATATAATGAGGCAACCAGTGCTGTTTTCGACAGCTCAGAAATACTTGTTGAGCTTTTTGTAATCGACGTATTATTCATTTTTCTTCTCCTTTGTGGTACTACTATTTAAGTAGTCCAGTAATAACTACGACCAAAGGAAGCGAGTTTTCACCCAATCTGAAGTGCCGTAGTGTAAGCATTTTGCTTACCGAATTATTATAACAAATTCTTATTTGGCTATCCAGCCCCCATCAATTGGAATAACTGTGCCGTGAATATAATCGGCGTCATCGCTTGCAAGATAACTTGTTAGACTCGCTACTTCTTCTGGCTTTGCCCATCTTCCAGCTGGTGTCTGTTCTGCTACCCATTTTGCCATTTCACCATCTCCTTCAAAATCAGCTGCATTCATTGGCGTATGAATGGCTCCTGGTGCAATCGCATTGACGCGAATCCCTTCTCGACAATAATCTTGGTCTACTTGTTTCGTGTAACCGACAATCGCATGTTTTGAAGCAGTATAAGCTGCTCCTCCTCCGCCAGCTACAAGCCCTGCAATGGAAGCCATATTGATGATGGCACCTTTTTTCTGCTCTAACATAATCGGCAATACTTCATTCGTTACGAAATACGTTCCTTTGACATTCGTATTCATAATTCGATCCCAAAGCTCTTCATCTGTATCTAAGGTTTTTGCATAACCATCTAATACACCTGCAGTATTTAGTAAAATATGAATCGTATGAAATGTTTCGAGCGCATGTTTCACAGATTGTTTCACATGAAACTTATTCGATACATCGCCTACGCTATAGGCAAACTGTTTTGGAAATAAGCTTTTCATCTGTTTCATCTGTGTATCTTCTAAGTCAAAACCATATACATAAGCGCCTTTTTCTAAAAATAAAGCTACTTGTGCAGCTCCGATTCCTAAATTTGCACCTGTTACAAAAACTACTTTTTGATTAAAATTCATCTATATTCCTCCATATGAAAAGAAGCTGGCTCTAAAATTAGAGCGCAGCTTATTGTTATTCTACAATTGACCAATCTTCGGCTAAAATGTCACACACTGTCGGTTGGAACATCGTGTAACCTTCGCCTTCTACATTAATTAAAAAATATGGATTTAAGTTTTCTCCATTGAATTGAGAAGCCCCTACTAATTTTACATATAGTTCTGGACCGCTCCAACCGTCACGAATTACTTTTTCGCCATTTTTCAGTTTTGGTAATACTTCTTCGAATGTCATACATACACTTCCTTTTCTAACATAGCTTCATTTTATCATAATTGATTTGCATGAACTGCCTGATTGCGCCCATTATTTTTAACATAGTATAGCGCATCATCTGCTCTTTTAAATAGTGTTGTAATCGTATCATCTTCTGTTCGTGTTGATACACCTAAACTAATTGTAATATGGTCTACAACTTCAAATTCTTGGTTTCCTACTTCACGATTTAAAAACTGTGCAATTTCTAGTGCTTCATCTGCATTAATTAAAGGTAATAATAACGCAAACTCTTCTCCACCATAGCGCGTTACAATCCCTTTATCACCTAATGTATTACTTAAGCACTTCGATAACTTTGTTAAGACAACATCACCTGTTAAATGTCCATATGTGTCGTTTACCTTTTTAAAGTGATCAATATCTACCATAATCACAGATAATAGCACCTTCTCTTGCATAATCTCTTCCATACGTTCATTTAGATAACGTCGATTATAAGCACCTGTTAAAGCATCCACATGAGATATTTGTGACAACTCCAAATTCATCTGTTCTAATTTTACTTTTTGCTCTTCAATTTGCTGGTTAATTTTTTCTAATGCCTCTACTGCAATTTGATTTTGTTTTAATGCATCTTGTAGAGCATACTGTACATTTCTCAATTCTTTTTCATGATCGACTCGACGATTAATTCGCATAAACACGCAATCAATTATAGGTGTTTCTTCTTCGAATTTTTTAGCATTTAATACATATGAATCACTTGTACCTTCAGCTGTTTTTAATGTCAGCAGCATCTCTTCAACATGCCCTTGAATTGAGATTTTTGGATAAAAATAAGAATAGAACATCATCATACTTACTTTCGATAATACTTTTTCAATGGATTGATGAAGTAGTTGTTGCTTATCCATCTTCAACCATTTCGCCATTGTCTCATTTAGATTTAAAATTTCACCATCTAAACTTAGCTGCATATAACCGCATGGAGAATGTTCAAAACGATTCATCATATTGCCAAGTCACTCTCAATGAAGTCTGCAATAATCGCAGCTGTTTCTGAAGTATGACTAATATGTGGATAGTGCCCTTTTGCATTCATCACAACTAATTGACTATTTTCAATTGACTGATGTAGATAATCACCTACATGTTTTGGAACAATACTATCTTCTGCGCATTGTAAAATTAATGTATTCGTTTGTAATTGTGGTAATTGTTCGCGATAATCTGAAAAGAATGTGACTTCCGCAAACTCACGTGCGATTTTAGGATTTGTTGAAACAAAAACTTTTTCAAGATCTTCTGTTAATTGAGGCGCGGCTTCTTCTCCCATTCCAACAGGTGCCATATAACTCGCCCATCCTGAAAAGTTCATCTCCATCATCTCTAACAGTTCACGGACATCACTTTCTTCAAAACCACCATTAAAATCTTCTTTATTCAAATAACATGGCGAAGGTCCAATCATAATCATTTTCTCAAATAGTTCTGGTCGCTCGATTGCTACAAGCATACCAATCATCGAACTGATCGAATGCCCTAAAAAGATGACTTTTTCTAAATTCATCTCATCCATAATGTCGATAATATCTTGTTTGTAACCATGTAATGTACTATATTTTTCCTTATGATAGGCCTGTAAATCAGAACCTCCCGCACCTACATAATCAAATAAAACTAAGCGATATTTTTCTGCAAATGCAGGTGTGATATATTGCCACATGCTTTGTTCACAACCAAAACCATGTGCACAAATGATTGTCTGGTCGCCATCTCCAACCACGTTGACATTATTACGCTGTAAAATATCCATCTTCATCCACCTCTTTATCTATCTTATTTTCTTTTTAAAACGATAAGACTATTCTTTCTATCTTATCATGAATTTCCAAAAATGAAATAAAAGGGTGGATTCTAAAACATAACAAAACAGGTTGGAACAAAATACTTCACTTTCCTTTTTTAGTGTTCGTAACGCAAAACTGGAACCGTGCCACAGCGCGATTCCAGTTTTTCTTATGCTCATATGAGATAGTATTTTTATACTTATATCCCAGCCTGTTTATTCATTACTTAAAATTATATGCTGTTACAATCGGTTCTCGCTGTTGTAATGTATCTTGTACATATTCATACAAACAGATTCCCAAGAATGAGCCGGATACATTATAAACTTGCGTAAATCCGCTGTTTTGAAGTGCCATCACGGCATTATAGCTACGCTGTGCTGAACGACAATGAACATAGATTGGTCGGTCTTTTGGAATTTCATTCATACGTTCACGTAGCTCACTTAAAGGAACATTTAATGCTCCTTTAATCTGTCCATTTTCAAACTCATTTTTTTCACGTACATCTAAAAAGAAAGCACCTTGTTCATATAAATCACGTACTTCCGATACATGAACTTGTTTAAAACGCCCATACAATACATTCGTTGCAACAAGAGCTGCCATATTTACAACATCTTTTGCTGTACTATACATTGGTGAATAAGATAGTTCTAAATCTTTTAAATCCTCAATCGTACCGCCCATCGTAATCATCGTAGCAATAACATCAATTCTTTTATCTGCATTTCCTTTACCAATCGCTTGTGCACCTAAAATTTTGCCTGTTGGCACTTCATAAACTAATTTAAAATGAAGTGGATTACTTGAAGGCATTAATCCCACTTTATCTGGTGCAATCACGTAAACAGAGTCCACTTCGATACCAGCCATTTTAGCTGTGCGTTCATTAATACCTGTCGCTGCACAATTGTAATCAAAAACTTGAATACTCGATGAACCAATTACACCACGTTGGCGGTTTGTAATACCATACATATGGTCTGCGGCTGCACGTGCTTGTTTTTGTGCTGGACCAGCTAAAGCAAGACGTGTTGGACGACGTAGAATTTGATCGTATACTTCAATTGCATCGCCTACAGCATAAATCGAAGGATCATTCGTTTGATAATTCGTATTTACTTTAATACCACCTGTTATCCCTAAATCTAACCCCGCTTGTATCGCTAAATCGGTTTCCGGTTTCGCACCTGCTGCAACTACAACTACCTCTGCTGCAATCTTTTTACCGTTTGCAAGTAACACATGCGCTGTTTCAATTTTTTCAACCGCTGCACGCAATTCTAAATTCACGCCATGATCGAGTAATTCTTTTTGCATGATTTGCACCATATCTTCATCATACGGATCCATAATTTGTGCACCACGCTGAATTAATGTCACTGACTTTTTCGCTTCACGTAAATTTTCTGCTACTTCAACACCAATAAAGCCACCGCCAATAACCGCAATATCCTGTACACCATTCATCTGAATATAGGTTTGTAATCTCTCAATATCTGCTACATTTCGAATCGTAAATACATGCGAAGAATGGATTCCTTCAATAGGAGGTAACATCGGTTTTGCACCCGGTGATAATAGTAAAATATCATATGCTTCTTCATAGACTTCACCTGTAACAACATGTTTCACTTCAATTGTTTTGCGGTCCCTATGAATCGCAATCACTTCTTGATTCACACGTGCATCTAAATTATATTGTTTTTTAAATTTTTCAGGACTCATCATAATTAATTTTTCACTTGTTGGAACAATTCCACTTAAGTAAAACGGTAAAGAGCAATTTGAAAAAGAAACATGTGGCCCTTTTTCAAACATGATTACCTCTGCTTGTTCGTCTAATCTACGAATACGAGCAGCTGTAGAAGCTCCGCCTGCTACGCCACCAACAACTAATACCTTCATTGAATATATCCTCCTCATTTGTTTATACCTATATCATATACCCCTATAGGTAATTAAACAAGGAATATCACTACTTTTCGATTAGTTCTTTTCTCATTTCTTCCAATTCAGCAATTTGCTCTTTTGTTAGTTCAATTAATTCTTTTGTGCCTTCGTCAATTTCACCAGGTGCTTCTAGAACAGATAACATATCCTTTGCATCCTCTAACATTAACTCAATATTTTCTAATGACAATTTCGCCATTGTAAACGCCTCTTTTCGTTCAGATTATTTTCATACTATAGCGTATTTATCGGTAGATATGAAGCAATTCAGCTCGTATTAAATGACAATTTATCGAATAAATCAAATTTATGACAAACTACCATTTTATAAATTTTCTGACCACTTTAAATATATTAATTCTGGCACTTTTAAACAGTCAGTGTGTTTGCTAATGTAAGAGTACAAATTGAACCAAAGGGGTGGTTACTATGCAAAAAACATTATCGAATACAAACGCTCGTCCGCGCTCTCATACATATGACTTAATTATTACAGCGATGTGTATTGCACTTGTTTTTGTTGCAACATTATTTTTAAACATTCGTTTACCAATCTCAATTAATGGTGGACTCGTCCACTTAGGTACAGCGATGTTATTCATTGTAACGCTATTATTCGGACCGAAAAAAGGGATGATTGTCGGTGCCATAGGTATGAGTCTATTCGATTTATTCTCAAACTGGACATTATGGGCTCCGTTCACATTCGTAACACGTGGATTACAAGCCTATATTGTTGGCTCTATCGCCTTCTATGGTGGTCGTAAAGGTCGTAGTATTCCATTTAATATTGTCGGTATTTTAGCTTCTATACCCGTTATGTTAGCAGGTTACTATTTATGTGAGGGTATCCTATTCGGTAATTGGGTTGCACCAGCTACATCGATTCCAGGTAACTTACTACAAAACAGTATAGGTCTACTTGTAGCGATTCCAGTAGTTGCTATACTTAAGAAAATACCGATGTTCCGACCATAATGAAAAACAGGCTTCGCTCGATATGCGTCGCCTGTTTTTTTATGCGTCTTTTTTCAATTGTTCAATCACATAGCGTAATATACGTGCTGTTAAGCCCCATACCGTATGCCCCTCATACTCATAAAACCATTCTTCCATATCGCGAGAACGCCATTTATAATCTCGTCCACGCGCAATTTTATCATATGGAAAATCATCTTTTGGCTGAAGTTTGACCGGAACATAATGACGGTAAGCTTCATGACTTAATAGCCAATCTACTGGTATCGTAAAAGTTGAACCTACCTCATCTGGATTCAATCTATAATGTGACTCATCCGGAATTACTGCAACAACAGGATAGACGACAAAAGAAGGCGACATGATAAGAGGACTTAGCTCTTGTAAGATTTGAATATCTTCTCTTCGAACACCTAACTCTTCTTCAGTTTCTCGAATCGCGGCATCCTTTATAGAAGCATCTGTATCATCAATTTTTCCACCTGGGAAACTAATATCTCCCGGCTGCTTACGCATTGTGACAGAACGCACTTCAAATAATATATGCCACCCATCTTCTTTTTGAATCAACGGAATAATAACAGCAGAACGGAAGGCTTGTTCTTCACCAATAAAAAGCGGCTGTGGTTTACGCAATTGCTGTCGAATACGTTCTAATTCCATTTCACTTCTCTCCTATACGTTTATTCTCTCTCTATGATACAGCGTATGAAAGTGAAACGAAATCTTTTTATAGATGTGTTAAATCTTCTTCTAATCGGTGATCCACACGTACACAATCCACTGCAATAACAATCGCCACAAGAATTAACTCTTTCGATTCATCTTCAATTTCAATGAAATATCGACGGCGCCCTTTTACAAAATGTTCTTTGACGCGTCCAATATGCTCTCCTTTACATAACACTTCAAATTGCATATCCATCCAGTTTCCTTGTACTTCGATATTAGCGCCCTCAATTGTGTAATGCGCCTTTAAAAAAGAGCGTTCTTTTTTAATTGTGAGTACATCTTGTCCTTCTACTTCTACAAAAAAGCGTGGTAATAAACTAAATGTTTTTTTCGTGATTTTAGCTACTTGTTGTCCATCTCGGTCAAGAACTTTGAATTCTCTTGGTAGATGTAAAAATCCACCCTCAATTGTATAAGCTACTTCATCTTGTTCATCTCGAATAAAAAATTCCTTAATCGCATATGTGTTACCACCCATGTGTAAAGTTTTCATAATTTCATCCACACCTTTTCATTATTTAATTAGGTATGACTCTCTTACCCCTTTAAATAACGAAATAACGATATCACATCATTTTGTAATTTGAACTATACAGATGTAGATGCTGCTGCTGCACGATCATCTGCTTTTACGCAATCAATTGCTACAACAATCGCTACAAGTATAATCTCCATCGCCTCATCTAAAACTTCAATCTCATAACTATCGCCCCAACTAAACCACTTTTGTCTAACCGAACCGATACACGTTCGATTTTGATAGACTTCGAAATTCATATCCCACCAATTTCCATTCACTTCAATTCCGTGACCCTCAATACTATATTTCGCTTTAAAAAATGAAAATTCCTTTTTGATGGTTAGTACTTCTTGTCCTTCTACTTCTACGAAAAAACGTGGTAAAAAACTAAATACTTTCTTAGTTACAAGCGCTACCTCTTGTTGCTGCCGATTTATAATAGAGAATTTTTTAGGAATACGTAAAAAACTACCTTCTACACGATACACATCTTCTTCAGCTTCATTTTTCACCGTAAATTTACTGTTTAAGCTAAGTACTTTTTGCTTCATATACAACTTTTTCATATTCTCACTCCTATTTTAATAAAGAATCAATTATATGTTGGACAGATGCGCCTTCTTCAAATGAAACGTAGTTTGAACCTTTACCCTGAAAGTAGAGAGAAACCTCATCTAAAAAAGAAATGTTAGATTTTTGTAATGTTAGTCGTTGTTCTGGTTGGTTAGGTGTACTAACCCATAATTCTGCCCAATTTCGAATGGTCATTGTCTTTTTCGTACCATGAATACGATAGATTATTTGCTCTTGTTCTGCGACACCATGCGCTCCTTGTAAAACAAACGGAATATTTCCCGGAAGTTGTGCAAGTGCACAAACACTCTGTTCACAAAGCTCTGGATTCTGCGGATAATTTGTTTGATGAGATTGAAGTGATCCCTCACCAAAAAGTCGTTCTGTCATCTGAAGATAGTGTGGGAAAATTTCACGAATAAAACCACCCTGTTCACGCGTGCGAATCCAATTATTTTCTTGCCATGGGCGTGGCCACTGTGGAAAATAAGTTGATAACTCAACCTGAATAACATCACCGAGTTCCTGTTGCTGTATTGCTTTTTCTACATATAAAAATTCTTCCCCGTATATCATTGGAAAATGCATAGCTGTTTTAACACCATATTCTTTAGCAATTTCCACCATTCTTTTTCCTTCTTCTTCATTGTGAGCAAGCGGTTTTTCACAAATAACATGTAATCCTCTTTTTGCACAACCTTCTGTCAAAAACATATGGCTAATAGGTGGTGTGCCAATATAAGCGAATTCAGCCTCTATTTCTAATAGTTCTTCTAATGAAGAAGTTGTTTGAACGTTATAACGCGCTGACATTTCTTGTAACCGCTCTGTATTCGCGTCGTACATTGCTACAATCTCTACACTGGTGGAGTTAGCTGCTTGTTGAAGTATTCTCTCTCCAACAACACCTGCTCCAATTAAAATCCCCTTCATCCTCATCATCCTCTCTTTGTGGATATCTTTTCAACTAGTATAAGTTATACACATGTGGATATCTTTTCAAAAAAAATCATCCTTTATTGTATTGTGGACAACTTAGGATGATTTTTCAAATCTTTATTTTACTTTTACTGGTTCTGGGTAATCAAAGCCTTTTGTATCAACTTCGACTTTTTTCATCTTTTGATCTTTATTCGGCTTATCCGAGCCATCACGTTCAACTTTTACAATTTGGTCTACAACGTCCATTCCCGATGTCACTTTACCAAATGCCGCATAGTCACCATCTAGACTTGGTGTATCTGCCACCATGATGAAGAACTGTGAACCTGCCGAATCATTGTTTTGACTGCGTGCCATTGATACAACACCACGTGTATGTTTTAAATCATTGTCAAAACCATTTTTAGAGAACTCTCCTTTGATTTCATAGCCAGGACCTCCTGTACCATTCCCATCTGGGTCTCCACCTTGAATCATGAAATCAGGAATGACACGATGGAAGATTGTTCCGTCATATGTGCCTTTTTTGATTAATGAAATAAAGTTCGCAACTGTATTCGGTGCTTTTTTTGGATATAACTCCATTTGAATCTTTTGATTATCTTCCATTGTGATGGTCACAATCGGATTCTCTTTTACTTCTGATGCATAATTTGTTTCAAGCTCTTCTTTTGATTCTTTTTTATCTGAACTACATGCTGCTAACATTGCGATGAGTGCCATCACCATAAATAATAGTAGTCCATACTTACTCTTTTTCATGTATAAATCCTCCCTCTCTTCTTACCAAAAATATACCATACTTTTAAATAGAACCAAAAAGACAGAATGAGATAAACTATCTTACTTTCCCTTTAAAGTTCGCAACGAAAAATCGGAATCGTGCCACAGCCCAATTCCGATTTTTCTTATACTTATATAAGGTGGTTATGTTCCAACCTTTATTCTAATTTAAAATCTCAATCATTTTGCGATACCCTTGTTCTTTTGCGTAATCTAACGCTGTCTTACCATAGCGGTCACGTAGATTTTGATTTACTCCTGCGTCCATAAGCTCTTGCACAATTTCTTGATATACTTTCGAACCATCTGTTAAGGCAACTGCTTCAATCAATGCTGTGTAACCATAATCATTTTGATGGTCAATATCTACTTGTTCATCTGTTAATAGTAGACGAACATTATCTAAATGCCCTTTTTCAGCTGCTGGAATTAATGCATTTCCGCCAAAACGATTTCGTACTTGTTGATTTGGTTTTGCATGTTCCATCATATAACGTAAAATCTCTGTTTTCCCTTGTGCACCTGCATATAAATAGGCGCTATCTTGAATCGCATCTTGCTGATTAATATCTGCACCCGCGTCAATTAATAATTTTGCGATTTCTATATCATTTTCATGTGTAGCAATGAGTAATGGCGTTTCCTTTTTATCATTTGTTTCATTTATAGTTGCATTGCTACGTGCCAAAATCTCTTTTACTTTTTGTACATCTTTTTCTTCCACAGCTTGTAGAAGTTCCCCTTTTTGTACTTGCTGTTTTTCTTTTGGTTGTAAGTCTTTCTCTACTGCTTCTTCTGTTACCTCTGTCTTTGTCTGTTTTTCCACATTGTCATCCCCTTTTGATGTGCATCCAGCCAGTAATAGTATGGTAACTGCTGTTAAACCTATTATATTCTTCAACATCTATTCACTCCACTCAAAAGTTAGTCTGTATTAAAGCGATAACCGCTACCCCAAACGGTTTCGATTGGAATTTCAGAGAGGTTTGCTTTTTTTAATTTATCTCGAATACGTCCTACATGAACAACAACTGTAAATACATCTCCATCTAAATCATCCATATACCATAGTTGGCGGAATAATTGTTCTTTCGTCCAAACACGATTGGGATTTTCCATGAAGAAAGCTAATACATCGAACTCTTTCGTAGTTAATGTGACTTCTTGATTCAGTACAAATACTTTTCTTGCAGCTCGGTCAACCGTAATATTTTTTAGCGTTAGTATGTCTTCTCGTTGTTCTGCACCTTTTAACTGCTCATATCGCTTCATATGAGCTTTCACACGCGCTACTAATTCACTTGGACTAAAAGGTTTTGTAATATAGTCATCAATTCCAAGCCCTAATCCTCGAATCTTATCAATTTCTTCTTTTTTAGCAGATACAATCATGATTGGTACATCTTTTTTCTCTCGAATTCTTCTACAAATCTCAAAGCCATCCATTGAAGGTAACATGACATCCACAATGATTAAATCATATTCTGTTTGCAATGCCTCTTGCACACCTTGAAATCCATTATGCATCATCGTGACTTGCATTTGATGACTCTCTAAGTAATCACGTTGAAGTTCAGCAATACTTGAATCATCTTCAATAATCAAAATATGTGGTGTCATGCTTCATTCTCTCCTTCTTGATTTGGCAACCAAATGATTACCTCTGTATAATTATTGCCGTCACTGTCAATCTCGACAGTTCCATGATGTTTCTCAATAATTTGTTGAACAATAGCTAACCCTAAACCACTTCCACCTGTTGAAGTTCTCGCTTTTTCACCGCGATAAAAATGCTGGAATACATGAGGTAACTGTTCTTTTGGAATACCACTCCCATTATCACGAACAACAATCCCAACTTCATGCACTTTTTCTTTTAAAGTGATTTGAATAGACAATGGTTCATCGGGCTTTTTAAATTTCGCGCTATTTTCAAGCAGATTAACGAGTGCGCGATTCATTTGTAAACGATCAAGCTGTACCTCATACGTTTTAAGCGATTCAAACTGACAGTGAACATCTGCATGACTCCACTGAAACTCCTCCACAATGTGTTGTAAAAAGGATGTTAATTCAATTCGCTCTAAATGGAAAGGAATTGCTTCCGCATCATATTTTGAATATAAAAAGAGCTGTTCAATTAACTCATTTAAAGCCACAGATTTTGTATAAATCGTCTGTAAATAACGTGCTTGCTTTTCAGGTGTTTCTGCAATCCCTTCTTGTAAGCCTTGAACATAGCCAATAATCGATGTAATCGGTGTTTTTAAATCATGTGAGATACTCGCAATTAAATCCTTTCGATTCTTTTCTAGATTACGTTGTTCTTCTAAAGACTGATTCAATGCATCACGCATTTGCTCAAAGTTCTGGTGCAGTCGTTGAACTTCAATTGCAGTATCTTTTGGTAACGGTGGCGGCGCTGAAACAAGATGTCCACCGCGCATATCTGTCATAGATTCACCTAAATTAGCGAGTGGTTGGACAATTGTTTTTTGTAAAATTCGATTCAGTAACCAGACGAAAATCACTGCAATGAGCGTAATCAAGCCAATAATCACAATGCCCCACTTCGTTAAGAACTCTAGAAAACTATTTTCTTTCTTTAGAACAAGAACGCTCCCTTTTTCTTCGTTAGGATAATAAAAATCAAACTTAATATAACGGTATAAATTTCCGCTGTTATCAATCGTTCCTTTTGTTTCGATATTATTCTGATCGAACTTTGGAAAATGGACAACTAATGATTTTTTCACAAGTCCTTTTGAATAATAAACAATCTGATCTTCGCGACTAATTACAATACCAACATCTTCTTTTTCAAAACGCTGTAATTGTTTTTGCGTATTCGACTCCAAAAGTACTTCCGGATTTTCTTTTGCCGTTTTTCGTAAATCGACATAGGCTCCTTCTTCTTCTGGACTTAGCGAGCGCTGTTTCGTAAATGTCTGATACAGTGTTTTAGGTGTTGGAACAGAACCCGTTGTGACATAAAAAATGATACAAAGAATTGCTATAATCGATAAACTCGCAATAAAAATCCCACCTAAATAGGAAGCTAAAAACCGTTGTTTTATACTCATAAATTATAAAAAGCTCCTTTCCACCTTATTGTGCAAAGGAGCTCTATTCACCACTAGAAGCTAAATGTTGGTTGTAATTCTCCTTTATAAGGTTCATGTTCTACATAAATTGTAATATCTTTACCAGCTTCATCTTTTCCCATACGCTTATAGGTGAATTTTTGATTGTTTAATTCTGTAAGTTCAAGTGCTACACCGTACTTATTCTCACCAAGTGATACATGCGCACGTACATGATTTTTGTTGATAACATCAAAGTAACCAAAGTCACCGCGTGTCTTGCCTGTTTTTTGGTCAAAGAATTCATATTGATTCGTTTGTTCATCAAATTTAGCGATACTTAAAAAGTTTTGATTGGCTTTTGTGACATCATTCCCTTTTTCATCTAACACCTTCGTACCGTACCATAATGTTTCACTTAAAATTTTGTCGCCATCTGTTTTCGTTTCAACTGCTTCTGTTTCTTCAAATGTTTTCGGTGCATTTGTAAAAGCTAATTCTTTTTCTTTATAAGGGACATGTTCTACAAATACTTCGACATCTTTACCATTTTGATCTTTCCCCATACGTTTATATGTGAAAATCTCATCATTTAATTCTGTTAAATCGACAACTGCTTGGTATTTCATCGTATCTGAAATTAAAATACGTTTTTGTCCATCGTTCGTAATAAAGAATGTTCCTTCATCACCACGTGTTTTTCCTGTTTTCGCATCAAAGAATTCATATTTTCCTGTTTGTGCATCGTATTTAGCCAAACCGATAAAGTTTTGATTCTCTTTTGTTAAGTCATTTTTTTCAGCGTCATACACACGTGTTCCTTTCCAGTTTGTTGCGCTTAGCGTATTAGCCATTTCTTGTCCTTTTGTTAGACTTGCTGCTTCTGTCTTTTCACTTGTTTGTACTTGTTTTACTTCTTCTTTTTTTGTTTCACTTTCACCATTACTACAAGCACCTAAAATTGTTGCTGAACTTAATACTGCAAATGCCATAAATTTAAATTGTTTTTTCATGTCATCTCTCTCCTTCATTTATAACGTACTTTTAGTATGAAGGACACTTCTAAACACTTTATATCTGAAATATAAACAAATTATAAATTCAACTTTTCCTTATTTTATGTCCTAATTATGCTATGCTAATGAAGTTATTTTGAGAAAAAGGAGCCTGTCTATGACACAACAAGAAAACAAAACACCCTATGGTCTACTCATTTTCTCTTTAAGCCTACTTACATTCGTATTAGGTACAAGCGAATTTGTGATTGTCGGAATTTTAACTGATATTTCTTCTAGTCTTCATATTTCAAATGCACAAGCAGGTACACTCGTTTCTGCATTTGCCTTTACTTTTGCCATTACTACACCAATCGTTATGGCACTTACAAGTCACTTTAAAAAACGTCCTTGGATGCTACTGTTAATTTTAGCTTTCGTTCTATTTAATACATTATCCATTTTTGCAACAAGCTATTTGGTCCTACTCGTACTTCGTATGCTAACAGCCATCGTTACAGGTGTGTTAATCTCGTTAGCGATGGTCGTAGCCAATGAGTCGGTTCCTGAACATAAGCGTGGCATGGCCATCTCATTCGTATTCGGTGGTTTTACATTAGCGAATGTCATCGGTGTTCCCATCGGTACACTACTTGCTGGACACTTTTCTTGGCACGCAACATTCATCTTAACCGCTTCACTTGGTTTAGTTGCGTTCATCTTTGCACAGCGTTTATTACCGCATAAACTCAGTCAAGAGAAAGGTTCCATTCGTGACCAATTCGCACTACTTGGTAACAGTCGAATCCTAATGGCATTCTTCATTCCAGCTCTTGGCTTTGGCGCTACCTATGCCGTATTCACGTATCTTGTACCGATTTTAAAAACATTAGATATTCAAAATGAGTCCATCAGTCTCGTATTATTTGGTTATGGTGTCATTTCAATCTTTAGTAATATTCTTGCTGGAAAGATTGCTAGTCATCGTCCAATCGCCAGACTGCGTATCGTCTTCTTTATTCAAGCACTTGTATTAATCGCAATCTACTGGACAACTGCTTCGCTACCACTCGCTTTAGTTAATATTGGCTTGATGTCACTCATGTCGATTCTCTTAACGACTTCAACTCAGTTATATTTAATTGATTTAGCGAAAATTTATCAGCCGAGCGCAACAGGTCTTGCGGCTTCCCTCATGCCTGTCGCAAGTAATGTAGGGATTGCGATGGGTTCTGCTATTGGTGGATTTGTCTATCACGCAAGCTCGCTAACGTTTATTCCATTTGTAGGTGGTGTTCTTGCGATTCTAGCGTGTATTTTAACGAGTATTAGTTACCGATTGGATCAGAAATCAAAATAAAAAATTTTTTACGAAAAAGAGGACTTTTTTAAATAAGCTACGAGCGTCATAAGATATAAATAGCAATTAATATAAACCGTTAAAAACATAAAAGATTCACCTTGTAAAAAATTAAAAATAAGCAGTGAATAGATCATCGATATGATGGATGCAACTAAAAATCGACCCTTTTTTGCTAGATGATACTTCCACACAATAAAAATCATTGAGCATAAAAATACAACATAAAACATGGGATACAACTTCTTATGTAAAAAGCGAAGTCACTCAATTTTGAATGGCTTCGCTTTTCTTTGATTAAATTGCTCTTGTTTCGTGTTTTAACCAAGCTCGTTCTTCTTCATTTAAATATGGAGAAAGTTTTGCATATACTTCTTCATGATACGCATTTAACCATTGTTTTTCAGCTTGTGTTAGTAATTCTACTTCGATTGCGTCTACATCAATTGGGCAATATGTGATGGTATCAAATGCCATGAATTGACCAAACTCCGTTTTTTCTGCTTCTACTACAACTAACATGTTTTCTGTACGAATACCATGTTTTCCTTCTAAATAGATTCCTGGTTCATTCGTCAAAATCATACCTTTTTCTAATACAACGTGATTGCTGTTACGAATACTTTGTGGTCCTTCATGTACATTTAAGAAGAAACCAACACCATGTCCTGTACCGCACTTATAATCAATGCCTTCAGCCCAGATTGGTTGGCGTGCTAATACGTCTAAATTGCCACCTGTTGAGCCCTGCAAGAATTTCACTCTACTTAGTGCGATAAAACCTTGTAATACGAGTGTGAAATGATGTTTTTCTTCATCTGTTAGAGCGCCTAACGCAATTGTACGTGTAATATCTGTTGTACCATCATAATATTGACCACCTGAATCGACTAAGAATAACCCTTGTGCTTCTAATGTCTTTTGAGTCGCTTCCTCTGCTTTATAATGCATCATCGCTGCATTCTCTTTGTATGCTGCAATTGTATCAAAACTTGGCTCTACAAAGTCAGCCTGTTCACGACGGAAGTCTTCTAATTTTTGTTCTGCTGCGATTTCTGTAATGTTCCCAGATGCCACTTCTTCTTTTAACCATTTAATAAAACGAACCATCGCTACGCCATCACGTAATTCACATGCTTTGAAGTTTTCAATCTCCACATCATTTTTAATCGCTTTTAATGTTGTTGTTACATCTGTTTTCGCAATGCGTTTAACAGCTGTTGGAATGGCTTCATCTAAAGCATAATTGATGCGTTGGTCATCATATAACATGACTGCATCTGTTGGTAACTTTTCAAGTGTTGCTGTAGTTTCTTCATATTCTTTAACCTCAATACCATCTGCTTCTAAAACTTCTTTCACATCTTGTCGTAATTTTTTAGAATCAATGAAGATGGTGCAATTTGTATCGGTAATCAACACATTTGCTGTCACTACAGGATTATTCGGAACATCTGTACCACGAATATTTAATAACCATGCAATATCATCTAAAGAAGCAACAAGATAATGTGTTGCCTGATGTTTTTTCATCTCAACACGTACTTCTGCTAGTTTTTCTGTACGTGATTTCCCTGCATACTTCACGTCATGAATATAAGCAGGTGCATCTGAAACAGCTGGACGATCGTGCCATAGCTGACCAATTAAATCGTCTTTTGCATGAATTTTCATCTGTTTAGCAGCTGTATCCTTTTTCATACGCTCTACTAATTGTGTTGAAAATACGCGACCGTCAAAACCAATTGTCGCCTGTTCTTTTAAAACATCCGCTAACCATTCTGTATAAAAAGGTACTTCAGGATCTGCCATACGGAATAAGCGAATGCCTGAACCTGCTAATTGTTTTTCTGCTTGAATATAGTAACGTCCATCTGTCCATAGCCCTGCGTCATCTAATGTAATTACGACCGTACCAGCTGAACCTGTAAAACCTGAAATCCATTCACGACTCTTCCAATAATCTGCTACATACTCTCCTTGGTGTGCATCAAAACTTGGAATAATATACGCATCCAATTGATGTTCTTTCATTAATTCTCTCAGTTGTGCTACGCGTTCTTTAATCATTTTCATTTGTCCCCCTATCAAAATTACTTACTTCTCTATTTTGAACAAAAAAAGTTATTTTGTGAACCGAAGAGTGTTGAATATTTTAAAAAATCGAACATTATTTGATTTGTTATGTCATTTTCATTTAGGGTATAAGTAAATAACGCTATATTCGAGGAGGATTTTTATGAAAATCATTGTATTCGGTGCTACTGGAGGCGTTGGACGTCATGTAGTCAATCAAGCACTTCAAGCAGGTTATGAAGTGACTGCTTTTGTACGTGACTTAACAAAATTACAAATCGAAAATGACCATCTTCATGTCGTACGCGGTGACGCGACAAATGCAGAAGAAGTATCTGCTGCAATTGCAGGTCATGATGCCGTTGTTTCTTGTCTCGGCTCAAATAAGATGGTCGCGAAGTCTACACAATTAGAAGAAATGACCCAACACATTGTAGCTGGTATGGAAGCACATCACGTGAAGCGAATTGTCTATACCGCTTCTGCTGGAATCAATAATGAACTACCGGGTGTAGGTGGCAAAATGGTGATGAAAATGCTTCAAAATGTTTTAACTGACCATCGCCACGCTGTTGATTTGATTCAAGCACATAAAGACTTACAATATACAATTGTTCGTCCACTTGGTTTGACGAATGATGACTATACAGGAGAATATCGTGAAGCAAAAGAAGGTGTGCCAGAGAATGCACGTAATATACCACGTGCTGATGTCGCACACTTTATTTTAAAAGCTTTAGGCGACGACACATATATCGGCGAATCTGTAGGAATTGCACAATAATAAACCATAAAAAAAGTCCGAAATTGCACTTATAATGCGACTTCGGACTTTTTTATTATTGTGCTTCTAAATATTGAATAACTTCTTTTGCAACTGCAGCACCTGAAGAAGGATTCTGACCGCTTACGACACGTTCATCTGCTACTGCAAATGATGCCCAGTCATCTGATTTCACATACTGGCCGCCACGTTCTTTTAACGCGTCTTCTGTTAAGAATGGTACAACTTCTGTTAATCCTACAGCTTGTTCCTCTGTATTCGTAAATCCAGTTACTTTTTTATCTTTAATTAAATAGTCACCTGTTGCAGTTTGAATATTTAATAAGCCGACTGAACCATGACATACAGCCGCTACTACGCCGCCTTTTTCATAGATGACACTCGCTAATTTTTGAAGGTGTGCATCTTCTGGGAAATCCCACATTACGCCATGACCACCTGTGTAATAAATTGCATCATACTCGCTTGCATCTACTTCACTTGCAGCCATTGTTGTTCCTAAACGATTTAAAAATGTAGGGTTCGTATAGTAAGACCAATCTAGTTCAGACATTTGATCTGCTTGAAGACTATGTGGATCAAGTGGTGTATAACCACCTTTAGGACTTACATAATCCACTTCATAGCCTGCTTTTGTTACTTCTTCTACAAAGTGAACTGCTTCTGCTAACCATAATCCTGTAGCACGCGCTTGGTTTGGATATTTTGATACATTCGTTACGACAACTAAGATTTTTTTCATTATACATACTCCTTTTTTCTTGATATGATTCATGGTACAAGTTAAACCATACTTTAAGTCAAGGCGGACGATTCATGTACTCTATTAGACAAGCTTCAGAATTAGCACAAGTGCCTGCAAGCACAATTCGCTACTACGAAAAAATTCAACTACTCGCTTTTGTTCAACGTGATACAAAGGGTAATCGAATATTCACAGAGAAAGAAATCGAATTACTCAACTTAATTCGCTGTTTTCGAACGCTCGGTATGTCCATTCAGACAATCCAGCAGCAAATTCAAACATTTGAATCACAACATGCAGAATTAAATGTGCAAGCAATTTTGCAACAACATAAACAAACATTAGTTGAGCAAATTGACATTCTTCAAACTTATATTCAAGAAATTGATACAAAAATTGAATAAATGAGTATCTATGAGCCTGGGACATAAGGGTAAAAAAAACATCCCATATGAGCATAAGAAAAACTGGAATTGCGCTGTGGCGCGGTTCCAATTTTTCGTTGCGAACTCTAAAAAAGGGAGATGACATGTTTTGTCCCGGGCTCTTTATAAATTTCTCATATGACTTTCAATTTGTAACAACCTCTTTTGTTGTTTTCCCTCTTTTTTCTCCATAGAACCAAATTCAAAAAACTTTATCTTTTTAATACCGACAAATTGAAATAGTGCACGCTTCATCAAAATTTTATGTGCATTATGCAGCCAAATGAATGGATAATGTGTTGGTCCTTTCATTGTTGAAATACAAATAGCTGATTTTCCTTTTAATAACCCCTCTGCAAATAATCCCTTTGTATCTCGATATGCAAAGTTTGCAGAAAATAATTTATCAATATATCCCAATAACATTGCGGGTGGTCTTCCCCACCAAATTGGATAAATAAAAATCAGTTGATTCGCCCATTTAATTTGCTCCCTGTATTTCTCTAAATCTGGGTCTTTATATAAATCTCTTCTTCGTTTTTCTTTATGGAAATCTAATACTGGATTAAAATTTTCAGCATATAAATCGAGCACTTGTACTTCATGTTTTTGAGAATGATCATGCAGCCCTTTTAATGTGTGTTGTAAAAATGACGCATTTAAACTTTCGTGATTCGGATATGTGTACACAATTAAAATATTCATTCTACACCTCTTTTAGTTATCATTTGATAACTAAATATAACTTGTAAAGTAATTAGTTGTCAAATGATAATTGTTTTTAGATAAGTTATTTGATATGTTTTTTTAAAGGAGTGTCTCTTATGAACGAAAAAACCTTATTTGAAAAAGTTATTTCCTTTACATCTGCTGTACATTTAACCACACAACAACTCACAAAGGATGTAAAAAATGAACATCTAACATCTGTTCAATATGCTATTTTAGAGTACATTACAGTGAGCCAACCTGTAACGCCAAGTGAAATTAGCGAATGTCTCCATATTTCTCTACCGAATACAAGTCGTGAATTACGAAAATTATTAGAACAAAAATGGATTATAAAAGAAACAGATGCTGTGGATCGTCGAAAACAAGTGATTTCATTATCTACTGAAGGTACAAAAATGATGTCTGCTTCTTTCCAAAAGATCGAGCATAAATTTCAAAAAAGAATCGCGCATTTAACTGCTGCCGAAAAGTTTGAACTTGAAAAAGCACTTAATTTACTACAACAAAAATTATTTTATGACTAAAAAAACAGCCCTTTCTTGAACCAAAGGGCTGTTTTTTTATATCTATTATGTGTGCAATGTTTTACTAATTTTAATGGCAACGGTTGTCCCTTCATTGATTGTAGAATCAATCGTCACACCGTACGTTTCTCCGTAGTACAATTTAATACGCTCATCTACATTTTGAATACCGACACCGCCTAGTTTTGTTTGTTTTTTCTCTTGTATTTCATCTAGAGTCGATGTGTCGAATCCTTCTCCATTATCCTCTACATAAAAGGTTAAATCTTCTCCTTCATCTTTTACATAGATTCGAATCTCACCTGTATGCGAAAGACCTCGGATACCATGATACAACGCATTTTCAACAATTGGCTGTAATAAAATCTTTGGCATTTGAATAGAAGCAAGTGACGGTTCACACTCAATTGTGTAATTAAGTTGATCACCATAACGCTCTTTTTGAATGAATAAATATTGTCTGACATGATCCAATTCATTTTCAACAGTCGTTAGTTCTGCACCGCCACTCAATGATAGGCGGAAGAACTGCGCTAGCGCTTTTGTCATATCAATCACTTTTTCGCTATCATTGAACTCTGCCATCCAGACAATCGTATCGAGCGTATTGTATAAGAAGTGTGGATTGATCTGACTGTGTAATGTACGAATTTCCGAATGACGTAATGCTTTTTCCTTTTCAGTCACTTCTTCCATCAGCGTTTTAATCTCCACAACCATCTCATTAAAATGACGTGTTAAACTTTGCGCTTCGTAACATCCACGCTCATCTACAGGGATTTCAACCAATCCCTGTTCAATATCTTGCATCGCCTGCTCTAACTTTTTGAAAGGCTTTGTAATGCGCCCTGTAAAAATAACAATACTCACAATCGCGAGCACTAAAAAGATGAGACCGACAGCTAACACAATCTTCATTAGCTTGTCTTTAATCGCCACTAACTCATCTTGTGAAGATACGCCCACGAGCTTCCAGTCCGCATTTTCAAGTGGGAACGAATACGTGAATGTCCCTTCTTTTTCATCGAATGTTTTCGGGTTATCCGCAATTTGCTGTAAATATTTTTGCTTCACAGGATTTTGAAAATAACTTGGATTTTGATGATATACCACTTCATTATTGGCATTTAAAATAAATGAAAATCCTTCGTTACCTAAGTTTAAGTTTTTAAGGTAATCTTCAATGACTTTATATTGAATATCAATCAAGAGAACTCCAATATTCTTACCTTCTGCATCTTTAATCTCACGACTTAATGAAATCACCCAATTGTCTTTATCCATTGAAAAGTCTTGCATGCGTGCAGATGTTAAAACGGGTTGGTCACCATTTTCGATTGCTGACATATACCACGATTCCTTCATCATATTACTCGACATACTCATATTAAGCCCTTTTTCATTCGATAAGATTTCACCATTTTTACTGACAATGACAACCGACTCAATTGCTTGGTCTGTAGACATCGTTGTGCGAATTGTGGATAGTAAATCTTGTTTTGTCGTTTGATTGCGTTCTTCTGTTGCTAAATAATCAACGAGTTGTGGATTCTCTGCTAGAACACGTGACATGGCTTTTAAACGGTCTAAATACAAATCAATATACATACCACTCTGTTCAATTGCAGTCTCTGTTGTCGTAGTTTCTTCTTTTTGAACAATGGACGTCATACTGTAATACAAAATAATTCCCATACAAGCAAGTGTTAAAATACTTGCGATGACGTAATGCAAGGACATCTGTACACGTAATTTTTTTAAAACTGGAAAACGCGCTTTTTTCATTCTTTCACCTTATCTCGAAATTGATTCGGGGACATCTTGTACTTCTTTTTAAAAGAACTACTTAGATAATTCGGATCATCAAATCCAACTGCCGATGCAATTTCATATACTTTCATATTCGTACTAAGCAAGAGAATTTTTGCTCGTTCCAAACGCTTTGTCAGCATATACTCTTGAAAAGTTTGACCGTATAATCGTTTAAATAAATTACTTAAATAGGACGTACTGAGTGATAGTTGTTTTGCTAAATACGTTAGTGAAAAATCAACATCATTCATGTGGTCATCAATCTCTTTTTGAATCTTCTCTTGATATCCTGTGTCGTCTACTGTGTCTACTTTTTTCGTTAGGTCTTCTACAATTTTTGTCACAGCGAGGTGCTTATCATCTTGTTGGCGTTTTGCGATGAGTTTTTGCAATGTTTGTTGAATATCTGTTTTAGATACAGGCTTTAATACATAATCATCTACACCTGCTTTTAAAGCTGTCAACGCATAATCGAAGTAGTCATACCCTGTAATCAACGCAATTTTTGTATCAGGTTTTATCTCTTTGACCGCAATTGAAAAATCAAGACCATTCATCTTTGGCATATTAATATCAGCTAAAATTAAATCGGGTTCATGCTCTTTAAAAAGCGCCAGTGCTGCTTCACCATTGGAAGCTTCATATACTTCTGAAATCGAGAGTGCATCAAAATCAACGAATGAGCGAATGCCACGAATAATAATCGCTTCGTCATCTACTAATAATAATCTATACATAACACGTATCACTCCTTTTCTATGTAATAAGAAAGAGAAACCACGTGAAACGCGATTTCTCTTATTGTTTTAGCTTTTCTTATACTGTACTAAATCGACCTATTTTGCAAATTTCAATAGGTAGCCGTAACCTTCTTTTTTCATGTCTTCTTTTGGAATGAATTTGATTGCTGCACTATTAATACAGTAGCGTAGACCGCCTTTATCTTTTGGGCCGTCATCAAATACGTGACCTAAATGGCTATCGCCTGTACGACTTCTTACTTCTGTTCGAACCATATTGTATTTGTTATCTTCACGCTCTACAATAACCGCTGGATCGATTGGTTTTGTGAAGCTTGGCCATCCACACATTGAATCATATTTATCTTCTGATGCAAATAATGGTTCACCTGTTACCACATCTACATAAATACCTGGTTCATATGTGTCCCAATATTCATTTGAGAATGCGCGCTCTGTGTCGCTACCTTGTGTTACTTCATATTGTTCTTTTGTTAATTTCTTTTTGATTTCTTCTGCACTTGGTTTTGGATATTTCGCAGGGTCAATCAATGAAGGTACTTTTTGATCTTCAAGTGAATCGAATTCCACATGGCAGTAACCATTCGGATTTTTCTCTAAATAATCTTGATGATATTCTTCTGCTAAACCAAAGTTTTTAAGTGGTTCTACTTCCGTTACAATTTTATCATCATAACGTTTTTGTTCTTTTGCCATAACTTTATCAATAACTGCTTTATCTTTTTCATCTGTATAGTAAATACCTGTGCGATATTGTGTACCGCGGTCATTACCTTGTTTGTTTAAAGATGTTGGATCGATAATTTTAAAGTAATAAGAAAGTAGCTTTTCTAGATCTACACGTTCTGGATCATATAATACATGAACTGTTTCCGCATGACCTGTCTTACCGCTAACGACTTCTTCATACGTTGGATTTTTTGTTGTACCATTCGCATAGCCTGACGTTACATCATAGACACCATACACACGTGCCATATAGGCTTCGACACCCCAGAAACAACCGCCAGCTAAATAGATTTCTTTTAAGTTCTTCTTATCGAATGTTAAATTCTCATTTGGATTTTCAGGGAACTTTGATTCTGCCCCATTACTGCCATTTGAACCACCACTTGTAATGCCAGCTGAACCACATGCCGCAAGTAGCAATACAGCGCCTAGTAAATAAAGCCATAAAAATTTCTTCATTTGCCTGACAACCTTTCTCTATTTAATTTCTTTAAATTTCTCGATAATTTGTTCGTTACTTGCATGTCCTGGTAATGTTTGAACAACTTTACCATCTGATGAGATATACGCTGATGTTGGGTAACCACGAACGCCATATTGGTCGGCAATTTTACCACCTTCATCAAGTAATACTGTAATATCTGGTGCTTCTTCTACACCACTAAACCATTTTTTAAAGTCGGCTGTGTTTTTTTCGTTTTTGTAGCCAGGTGCTACAACCGTTAATACTTCAAAATCTTTTTTCGTATTTTGTAATGTATTTAACTCCTCAAGACCTGCTAAACAGATTGGACACCATGAAGCCCAAAACTTCACATAGATCTTCTTACCTTCATAATCTTTTAAGCTATGTGTTTTGCCATTTACATCTGTCAATGTGAAATCAGGTGCTGCTTCACCTGCACTCGCAGTTGTAGTCGTTGTTTCATTTGATTTTGATTCTGTCTTCGTTTCGCCACCTGAGGAACAGGCAACTAGTAATAACATCAATACGGTTGCTAGTGTTAGAATTTTTATTCGTTTCATCTACTCGTTCTCCTTTACTGTGGAATAAGTGTTGTAAACCAATTTAGATTATTTGTCATTAAGAATAGACCCATGATGATGATAACCACACCACCGAATACTTTTAACTTCCCCATATACTGATTTAATTTGCGTACGCGCCCTAGTAATAAATCTGAAAATAGCGCTAAAACAAGGAATGGAATTAATAAACCAAGTGCATAAATGAACATTAATAATGCACCATATGCTGCTTGTCCTTCACTTGCTGATAAACCGAGTACTGCACCTAAGATCGGCCCAATACAAGGAGTCCATCCCATACTAAATGTTAAACCGAGTAAGTATGTTCCAAACAAATCACGTTTATTACTGCGATTCACTTCAACTTTCTTTTCGCGATTTAAAAATGAAAAGTTGAATAGTCCAACTTGTTGTAAACCTAAAAATACGACAATTGCACCGCAAATGACGATGAACCATTCACTTTGTACAACTGCACCTAAATAACCTGCGCCAAAACCTAATAATACAAAACTTGTTGATAGACCCGTAACGAAAATAATGGTCTTCAATACAAGTAGCGGATGAATATGCCACTTCCCAATCGAGATGACTTTTCCTTTCGCCCCCTGTTCAGTTGTTGAAAGAATCGATATATAGACCGGCAATAACGGTAAAATACATGGAGAAAAAAATGATAGTAAGCCTGCAATGAATACAGAGCCCCATACAAGTTGCTCGACAGCCAATGAAGACACCTCCGTTCATGTTGTTACCTCTATCTTACTGATTTTATAGTTTTCAGAACATAGAATAAGCTATGCAAAATCTTTAAAATGATGTGGTCATACAAAAAAAGATACCTCTTAAAAGAAGTATCTCATTCACTCTATAATTGTTTTTGCTGTTTCTTTTGTTCGTACATTTGAAGGTCTGCTTCATGTAATAGTTCATTCATTTTGCCATATGAATTTGGTGCATAAGCAGAACCTACAGACATTTGAATTTGTTCATGTATATTAGATAAATAACCATGTACTTTCTTGATATACTGTTCGAATTCAGTATAGTTACAATTCGGTTTAATAATCACAAATTCATCTCCACCAATTCGTGCAACCACTGTATTTTCACAAGCATATTGTTGTAAAGCTTGCGCCGTTGCTTGAATCATAAGATCTCCAGTCATGTGACCATATGTATCATTCACTTCTTTTAAACCATCTAAATCAATTACAGCAATCATCATTTCTTCCTGTAGTGCATCATATTTCTCCAATTGTTGTTGAAAATATTGACGATTGTAAACACCAGTAAGTCCGTCTCGAATTGCTTGATTAGATAATTTTTCTTCTAAAATAACCTTCTCATGAATGTTACGAAATAGCCCCTGAACAGCCACATAACGTCCATTTTCATAGACTGGAGTCGCATATTCTTCAAACCAAAGGTACTCTCCATGATGATTACGAAAGCGAAATCGAAGTGGTTGTGTGAAATCGACTTCACCCCGCTCCTTCGCTTCTAATAATGCATAATCTTCTGGATGAACTAAATCATAAATTGCTTTAGGATTATGAAGATGCGATTTTAACGTTCCTGGTCCTAATAAATCATCAATTGTCGGGCTTAGATAATGATATTTAAATTCTGGATAAGTTTCACAATAATAAAGTAAATCTCGGATGTTCTCTACAGATTCCACCATAGGTTGTAATAAAGTAATTTTTTTAGAAAGCTTTACTTTTTGCATGTAGATATAAGAGCATAAAATTAATAATAGTAAAACCACAAATAATATCATCATTTACCCACCCATCTAAAATATATACTATTTTATACATTATAAGGTCTTTTTAACTAGAACTAAAGATGTATTGTATATACTTTTTAATATTTCCACTATTTTTAAATGGTTTATTGATTTACATTATAAATCTTTTTTTATATTTTATGGTAAAATAAGGTGGAGGTGGTGAATAATATGAACTTTAAACAACTATCACTCGGTAAAAAAATTATCTTAATTACAACTGTAATCGCTCTTATTTCTTTATTTTTGCCGTGGGTTGAATTAGGTATTTTAAGTGCTTCTAGTTTCCAACAAGGTGGATATCTTTTTTTTAATTGCTTTTATTTATCCAGTTTATTGTGTTCTCAAGAATACTTATATAAATAAAGTTGGCGGACTAGTTTGTGGAATCGTAGCATTAATTGCTTCAATTGCTTATATTAGTTCAAAATCAGACGAAATATTTGGGACTGCCATTAATGTAGCAGGTTCAGGTGCCTATCTTTTTTTAATTTCAACAATCGGATTGATTATTGGCGTAGTTTTAGACAAAAGAATCTCATAGTAAAAAGAGTGAACAAATTTAAATGCGTTCACTCTTTTTGATTCCCCCTCGAACTACTTCATGCAATTGTATGGTGCCTTTGAATTTTATTTCTTGTACCGTAGATATCACTTCTATTTCTAGTATTTCTTCCGCATAGACGGGTGATAAAAATGTACATGCTATTTGTATACTTTCTTGCTCAAGTTGAAACAATGATTCTAGGCGCGATATGATTTTTGATTGCACGAGTAATCCATGCGCTACAATACTTTTAAATCCAGCTTGCTTTGCTGCTAATTGATCTACGTGAATGGGATTCTTATCTCCTGATAATATACTATATGCGTGAATTTCTTCACATGAAATTTTTAGAGTGAACTGATATTGTTCCATATTAAATCAGACTCCCCTTCAAACAGGCATTTTTCTTCATCGTATATTTTAATGATTTGCTGTGCATACATAATATGTCGCTTTTTAATAGGATTGGTTACATAAATCTTCACATGATATATATGATTCACATACATTGTTTCATACATGATACAATTTTGTTTACGTAAAATAGGTGGACTTGACCATATATATAATTCCTGTGCAAATTTGCAAGCAATCATTGGAAACATATGAGGTAATTGTCGATTGTTTTTAGGTTCCATATCTATTAAATCTAAAAATCCCTTTACTTCTTCTTCTGTAAATGCGATATCAAAACATTTCTCTTTCATACAACTACCTCAAGTAAGACAGCTACACCAATCCCACCACCACTACCGATTGCCGCTACTACATACTTTAGATTTTCCCGTCTTTGTACTTCATAGAATAAACGCGTGATTAGAATACCCCCTGATGCACCGTAAGGATGTCCAATGGTTAGTGCCCCTCCTCTGCAGTTTATTTTTTCAAATGGAATATTCAACTCTTGCATACAGGCTACCACTTTAGATGCAAAAGCTTCATTTATTTCAAATAAGTCAATTTGTTCTACTGTTAGTTGTTGCTTTTTTAAAAGCTGTTGAATTGCTGGAATCGGTGCAGCTCCAGGATAATTCGGATGATTTCCAACTACGACACTATCAATAAAACGTAGGACTGGTTGAAATCCTTGTTGAATTGCTAATTCTTCTTCCATAACCAATACTGCTGAAGCGCCATCATGAATACCACAACTATTAGCTGCTGTTACAGTTCCATCTTTTAAAAGCGGACGTATTCTTTTGAGTAAAATAGATAAATCCCTTTTCTTATATAATTCTTCATCACATTGTAACTGCTGAATCGGTATAATTTCTTGTTGTAAATACCCACTCTCAAATACTCGCCATGTTCTTTCATAACTCGTTAAAGCATAAGCATCTTGCTGTTCTTTTGAAACATAAAACTTTCTTGCTACATTCTCTGCCGCTTCAACCATATCAGGATCGCCTATTTCTTTTGGTGAAAATTGTGCTCTTTTAGAAAAGGGTGATGTACTAGCACTTTCAACCCCACCAGCAATATAACATTGTCCTGCTCCGGACTTTATAAAGTAACTTGCCAGTCTAATGGCTTCTAACCCTGCACTGCATTGACGGTCAATTGTCATGCCAGGGATTTCCATCGGTAAACCTGCTTCCAATACGGAAAATCGCGCTACATTTCCACCAGGCCCTACAACATTTCCTAAGATAACATCGTCAATTGGCACTGTTAAACCTTCTACTAAATTTCTTAAAATAGGTGTCATCAATTGTTGTGGCGGTATATGTTTAAATTGTCCATTTACTTTTCCAATTGGCGTTCGTTTAGCTTTCACAATTACCGCATTAAACATATGTAAGCTCCTCACGTTCAATCTGCTTTAGTAATTCGCCGCGCGCTATTTTACCGCTTGTCGTATAGGGCATTTGCTCAACAAATAACCATTTACGTGGGATTTTATAAGATGCAAGTACTTTTCGACAATGCTTTTTGAGCTCTAATCTACTAACATTCCCTTTAATAATGGCTACAATCATTTGTCCCCAATAAGCATCTGCAACACCCATCACTACAGCTTCTTCGACGAATTCATGTGTCTTTAATACCTGTTCGATTTCTTCAGGGAATATATTAATACCGCCGTATAAAATCATATTATGTTCACGTCCTATAACTGTTACATAACCTTCTTCGTCGATATATCCCATATCATTTACTGTCGCAAACCCTTCTGCGTCACAAATCGTTTCAACCTCACGATTCATACCTATAATATATCCATCAATCAATAATTCACTTCTTACATAGATTTTGCCTATCTGTGTTTCTTCTTTTTGATGTCGAATTTGAATTTCAACACCTGTACAAGCTTTACCAACTGTCTCTGGACGATTTAGCGCGTCTTCATTTGATAAAACGGTGATAAAACTTGTTTCACTTGCGCCATAAAATTCATACATTTGGACATCATAAAAAACTTCATGAATTTGTTTTTTTGATTGTGGTGACCATTTCGCTCCAGATGAAATCAATTGAATCGACTGTTTTACAGCCATTTGAGATTTAAAAAACGCTTCTATCATTGTAGGAACAACATATAAAACAGAGATTGGGTGTTGATTCAAAAACTGCATCGTGAATTGCGGCGTGAATTGTTCCATGATATATACACTTCCACCTAAATAAAGTGTACTCACAGCTCCATATAGAAAATGCGAATGAAATAAAGAACCCGGAATTAAAACATGCTTCGTGTTATCCAAATGAAAATCCCAACGATTACATTGAAAACTAGCTACCCATGATTTTTGTGAACGAATAAAAGCTTTAGGAGTGCCTGTTGTTCCAGAAGTAAAACCAATATAGAATGGTTTATTTTTTTCTAATACTATATTTTCTGTTGGGAAAGAATGTATAGCTAAATCTAAATCGACGACATCAAACCAGTTTTGCGATAACTGATGATGCTTACTTTTTAAAGCATCTGTTGTCACAATGAGATCGGGCTTTGATAGTTGGATTCTTTTCATTAATTCATCTGTTGTCCAACGCACATCATAAGGAACAGCTACCCACCCTGCTTTTGCAGCACCTAAAAAAACTTGTAGAAAGTGACGGCTATTCGGTAGTAAAATACCAACGGTTTTATATTCATTTTGCATACTTTTTAACCAGTGTGCTGTTTGATTCGTCCACGTATGCCACTGTGAATAGCTAATTTTTTCAGTAGAAGTTGTAACTGCTATTTTTTCAGGATCTTCATTCACAAATACTTGATATGTTTCCGTAATCATTAACTTCCTCTCCTTTAATAAAAAAGAAGGAACCACTTAAGAGATCCCTTCAACATTTTAAATACTTTCCGTCATCATTTTTTTCACTGGCTTTTTTGATAAAGCTCGTACAAAGAAAGGATGTTTTCTTAATTTATAGACCAAAATAGAAGCGATAATCGCTTTTAATGCATCCCCTGGTAAATAAACTAGACCTAACTTCACAGCAGTTAGGACAGGAATATCCATCATAAATGCTTGCATCGGCATACCAATTAAATACACTACAAAAATACCTGCTGTTAAATTCACAAGTAACACTTTATACAATTTAAGATTTTGAATACGTGAGAATAAATAACCGACCACGAAAGCTGCTAGTGGATAACCAATTAAGTAGCCAACACTCGGTCCAACAAATACACTTAATCCCCCACGCCCACCTGATAATAAAGGCATACCAGCTGCTACTAATAATAAAAAGACAATTTGACTCAAAGCTCCTAAACGCGCACCTAAAATTCCACCAGCTAATAAAACACCGACTGTTTGTAATGTAATCGGCACTGGTGTAAATGTTAAAACGATTGGTGGAATCATTCCAAGCGCCCCCATGATTGCTGCGAATAAAGCAACAAAAGTTAATTCTTTACGTGTCATTTTTTCAAACTCCTTTAAACAAAATATGTAATAAATTCTGGTGTTATCATACTGTAATCTTTCGATATGTGTCAACTGATTTTTATTTTAAGTTAACTTATTTTATAATAATAAATTAGTATATAAAAAAAGTATGCAATCCATGTTGCATACTTTTATGTCCGTTGTACCAGATTCCTATTAAATTCTTTAATTTTCTTCGTTGTTTCATTTGAGAATGCAGTAACGCGATGAATCATGTCGTTGATGTCCCTTAATTGATCCTCATATGCATATTGTTGTTCTGCAAGTTCATAAGCCTGTTTTGCTAATATGCCTAACTGACTTTTTTGCTCATTCGTAAACGGTAATAAAGGGACTCTCGCCACATAACCTGAGGTCACCATATTTGAACGATTTAAAATACCACGTACTAAATAAGTGACTAAATCTGAATTGAGGTAGGCTAGTAACCACCAGACATCTTCATCCTCACAAATGATATTCGCGTTCACACCATAAGTTGCATTTTTAGGTAAACGACTCGCTGTAAAAGCCACGCCCATGGAAGAACAGGTAATACCCGATTGATAAAGTAGTTGCTTATTACGCACATTAAACGTTTTAATCATTCGATCAAATTCTAAAAAATCTTCATGTAAATAAAGTCGAACCGGTGCATAGAAGCGGTGACTTCCTGGATTTTTATAAAATGGAATTGTAAATGGTGCACGTTTTTCTTTTGATAAATAAAGTGCGTCTTTTCCTGTTGAAATACCTGTCACACAATCAAACTTGTCACCGAGTCGGTCATATTGAAAAAGCTTTTTAACCTCCACAGGACAATCAATCATCCACTCTGCATAATCTTTTTCATCATTCAAAATTAATTCATCTAACGTGTGTGTGTCTACTTCTCCATTCATAAATTCAGTCAGCTGTTGTTGCAATTGTTCTGTAAAAGCAGCTGTTGAAATTGGTCGGTTTTTTGCATAGACGCCCTTTTGATAAGACGTTCCTTTTTGTAAAATGATGATGCTTGTTCTTACGTCTGCCGATTGTTCATGAAACAAATCTGTTGGACACATCGTAATCTCATGAATCGTACATGTTTCCAATATCTTTCTGCGTAAATTTTGATGAGCCTTCGCTGTAAAGAAAGAGTCATATGTAATCAATCCAAGTACTGCACCGTCTTTCGCTACATCAATTAAAGCCGATATGAACATGCTATACATATTGTGTACGCCCACATCGGAAAATAATGTCTTCAATTCTTTTTTATTCTTTTGAATATAATCGACTTCGTGGCAATTATAAGGAGGGTTCGCAATATAGTAATCATAGTGAAGTGGTTCTCGTTGTTCTCTATATACATCAATAAAATTCATCTGTGTAAATGTACAACCATATGTTTCTTCATGTCGAAAAATATCTACACCGTCCACTGTATAACCATCTGCTAAGAAATGCGTGACTAACTCTTCCTTTCCCACACAAGGGTCCAATACAGTTCGTCCATCTGGTTGAATCATGCGAAGTCTGTCCGTCAAATAACGCGATACGAAGTCAGGTGTATAGTAATAGCCAAGCTCTCGTCGATCCATCTTCTCTATTTGTAAAACTTTCGAACCTCTACCCAAGATACTCTCCTCCTTTTCTTTTATTGTACATGAAAAAATGTAGCCTTCTCTTGCAAAGAAGACTACATATATCATTAGTTATAGAATAAATTATCAGTTGGATAGATTGGATCGTTCGTTACGTCCATACCTAAGTTTTTCAATGTTTGCTCATTCTCACGATTTAAAATAACTGTTGAATGCGCCTGTGTATCTTGTAAGTTTGGTAATTGCTTATAAGCTAACTCAGACGTTGGATTCGTTACTGCGCTAATTGATAACGCAATTAACACTTCGTTCGCCGTTAATGTCGGTACACGACTATTTAGCTCATCTGTTTTTAAGCGTTGAATTGTTTCTAAAATCATTGGTGATAATAGTTTAATTTCATCTGAAATATTCGCTAATTTCTTCAAGCTATTTAAGATGGCTGCAGCTGATGCATCCATTAACTTTGTTGTACGCCCTGTAATCATTTCACCGTTCGGTAATTCTACAGCGATTACAGCTTGTAAATTCGTGCTACCTTCTTGTTCCTGTAATTGCTTCGCATATTCACGCGCAGGTAATACCGGCGCACGATCTTCTTTTTTCAAATTCGTTTCTTCTAAAATCACTTGCATGTGACGTACGCTATCTTCATCAGCTAAACCTTTTTTATAATCATTCTCTACGCTAAAACTACGACGAATAATCTCTTGGCGCGCTGCTTCTTGTACGATTTCATCATCTGTAATTCCTGATTTCAGACGGTTTACACCCATATCTGTTGGTGATTGATATACCGATTCTTTACCTGTAATACGCTCAATAATACGTTTAATGACAGGGAATGTTTCCATATCACGATTGTAGTTTACAGCGACTTTCCCATAAGCTTCATAGTGATAGTTATCAATTAGGTTCACATCTTTTAAATCGACTGTTGCTGCTTCATATGCGATATTTACAGGATGTTTTAAAGGTAAGTTCCAAACAGGGAATGTCTCAAACTTCGCATAACCCACTTTATTACCTAAACGATGTTCATGATACATCTGATTCAAACACGTCGCTAACTTACCGCTAGCTGGTCCTGGAGCTGTTACAACGACGATTGGCTTCGTTGTTTCGATATATGGATTCTTCGCAAATCCTTCTTCACCAATGACTTCTTCTACGTTTGTAGGGTAACCTTTGATTTGGCTATGTGTGAACACACGAATACCACTACGCTCTAACTTCGTCATAAATACTTTTGCTGTCGGTTGTCCTTCATAACGTGTTAAAAGTACGCTATTCACAGAAATACCGTATGCGCGGTACTCGTCGATTAAACGCAGTACATCTTGGTCATAGGTAATCCCGTAATCTTCACGTACTTTATTACGCTCGATATCTCCTGCATACACACAAATGATAATCTCTGCATTATCTTTTAATGTGTTTAATAATTTGATTTTCGCATCTTCATCAAAGCCTGGTAACACACGCTTTGCATGTTTATCACCGATTAATTTCCCACCAAATTCTAAGTATAACTTATCATACTGCTCTACTCGTTCTAGGATATAAGCAGATTGTTCTTGCAAATACTTCTCGATATCAAATCCAACTTTTTTCATTTGATTTCTGCGCGCCCTTTCTCTCAAGCTCTTTCCTCAAATGGTTGCCCATTTCGAAAGAATGCTCACTAAAATACATCTTTTATCATTATAAGGCTTTCAAAAAAATAGACAAAGGAAAAATGAAAGAAACTGAAAAAGGATTACTATATGTTATAGTCAAAGAATATTAAAAAGAAGGTGATTCATATGATTCAAACAGCTGAAATAACAACAACACCAATATCCGGACTCTATCCAGAACAGATCTTTGATGCACCCATCCATACAGAACATTGGACATGGGTAAAATTCGAAACTGATTCTTATGACACATTCTATGGTCAGTTCAAAGGTGAACCTAGACAAATCGCCATCTCCAATGAAAATGACTGTTGCTATGTACTAACTGATCTTTTACTTTATGAAATTAATCGTGCACAGCCCAGACAATTCACTACACTCAATTATGATGATGTAGGTGGCTTACTTCGAAACGTTACACTCACACCATCTGGTCAAGTTATGTTATCCGATTACTATACTATTTTCATCTCCAAACAAAAAAATTTAGATACTTCAAAGGAATTTGAACAACAAATCACCCCTATTGAAACGCCTATTATGATTGACTATATTGAATTTAAAGAATGGAATAACCACTTACTCTCGATTCACGCACTCGAATTTCTTACACAACAACCTGTTCAGCTCATTTTTAATGCACAAACAAACGAAATCACACAAATTATTTAGAAAAAAACTCAAATAAAGCTGAATAATTTAATATATGTTCTGGACTTTATTTTTTCATTTTAAACGATGTGTATGCATAATAGCGCGTGCTGCGTGGTAACCACTCAATGCCGATGATAGTGTTCCCGGTCCCGGAAAGGCTTGTTCACCTACAATATAGAGTTGTGGCAAAGGTGAACGAACACTTTTCGGTTTTGTAATAGCATTTCTCACTGTTAACGGGAAACCACCGACACTCGTTTTCCCCATATACTTTTTATATGTTAAAGGTGTTCCAGATTCTTCATAAATTAAATAATCTTTTATATTAATTACTTTTTGAATCTCCTTAAACATCGCATCCGTTATTTGCTGTTTGATTGCTTTATATACATCTTTTGATTCCTTTCTCCATCCATCTTCATTTGCATGAATGGAAATCGTCATCATGATTTCTTCTGATACCTTCTCCCCTTGGTCGTCGTAAGCAGGTTGAAACGTTGCATATACAGGTCCATGAACATCTGAAAATAATACCGTTTGTTCTTTACTCGGCACAATTTGAAGCGCAAAAGGAAGCGGTCTTCCCTGTAATTCCTGATGCCAAAATGTATCTTTTAACAGTGCATCTACACGAAAGGCACCCCAAGAAAATGAATCTGAATCGGCGTAGCTTGTTCCCTTGCCGAATGAAATTCCAGTGTTATTAATGACGATGTCGAATTCACCACTTCGCTTTCGACTTGTCACATGCCACTTTTTCTGTTCATATGTCAGCTCTTTTACCGTCGCTGCTAAAATGACCTCACCGCCAAGCTCAACAATACGCTCGGCTAGTACTTCGCATAATTGCCCCATACCTTTTTCAATATAGAAACTACCACGTCTATAGATTGCTAATGCTAAGCTAGAAGGTAGTAAAGCAGCCTCTGTACAATCCGTCTGTGCTGCATCCATTAACTGTGCATCAATCAACTGACGAAGCGGCTCATACGATTCTAAATGATATTTACGTAATAAATCCTCCACTGTCCACGTCGCATAGCGCGCCAAATGTAACATCGCTTTTGGATGTGTTAGTGCATAACTTGGTAACTTCCCTAAATCATAAGGACGACTAATCGGCATCGATACACCCGTAGCTGTTACACCGTACACATATTCACTAATCTGCTCAAGTTTTTTCCAAAAAGCTTGCACATCTTTTTGACGTTCTGGTAGTATCTGTTGCAATTCTTCATCCCATCTTTTTTGATCCTGATAAATCGAGATTCGACGATCCGATAAGATGATATCCATTGGATGTTGCAACAACTGGAATGGCAAATCAAGTTGAAGTTCTTTTATTAAAGGGTCGAGTAACCCCTGTTCTTCTAACCCAAAAGCAATCGTCGCACCAGTAGGAAACGTGCGCCCTTTTCGCACATACGAACCCGCCGAACCACCAACCTTTGTAGCCTTTTCAAGAACCATCACCTGATAACCCTTCTTCGCCAAAAAAGCACCAGCCATCAAGCCACCAACACCCGCACCAATAATACAAACCGTTTTACCCAAGAGGAACCTCTCCCTTTCCAAGACATCGATTCATGTAATTGTTTTCATGTTTATTAAAGCATAAACAAGATGTATGTATAAAGAAAAGCATCTTATTTAGAGAGACTATGATGACAATCCATAATTCAATTACCTACACAATAGTATGTAATTTATCCTTAAAATAAAGTATAGTTAGTATTTAATAAAACAATCCATGAATAAGGATGTGGCAACATGCGTATTAATAAATATATAAGTGAATCTGGGAAGACTTCTAGACGAGGCGCTGATAAATTAATTACCGAAGGCCGAGTTAAAATTAATGGTAAACGTGCAACTATAGGTAGCCAAGTCGAACCTGGGGATGAAGTTGAAGTAGATGGAAATATTGTCCGAGTGGCACGAAATAATGTCTATATTGCCTTAAATAAACCTGTAGGCATTACGAGTACAACCGAAAAAGGTGTAAAAGGAAATATTGTTGATTTAGTCAATCATCCATTAAGAATATTCAATATTGGACGTCTGGATAAAGATTCAGAAGGCTTAATACTTATGACAAACGATGGTGACATTGTAAACGAAATTCTACGTTCTGAAAATAGACATGAAAAAGAATATATCGTTTCAGTAGATAGACCTATTACGCCTGAATTCTTGAAGAAGATGTCGGAAGGTGTCAAAATATTAGGCACAACAACCCTTCCATGTGAAGTCGTTCAACTATCAAAATATGATTTTAAAATCATTTTAACACAGGGATTAAATCGTCAAATTCGCCGCATGTGCGCTGAATTAGGATACGAAGTTTACCGATTACAAAGAATTCGCATCATGAACATTGAATTAGGCAAACTTCCTCCTGGTCAATGGAGAGATTTATCTAAAAAAGAGCGAACTCAATTATTTAGAGAATTAAACTACGAACCAAAAGAATGGTAAAGTAGAATGATTATTGGATTGATATCTAATTAAGAAACTCAAAAACCGCACTTACTTGTGATGACAGTAAGTGCGGTTTTTTGAGCTTAGTAAGTTATATTGGAACAAATGTTGTAACTCCTACAGATTTTTATTCTTATTCTCTAGCTAATAAAAATAAATCACAAACTACTGTAATTGATGGTTTATTAAAATAGCACTTACTTATGATACGGTTCACCTTTCATAATTCGAAAGCTGCGGTAAATCTGTTCGGTCAGGACGAGTTTCATGAGTTGGTGAGGGAGTGTCATTTTGCCGAACGAGATTTTGGTGTCGGCGCGTTTGAGTACGTCGTCATGTAGTCCGAGTGATCCGCCAATAATGAAGATGATTTTGCTTTGTCCATAGGTTAAGAGGTTCTCAATCTCTTTTGACATCTCTTCCGATGTGCGTTGTTTTCCGTCGATTGCGAGTGCAAAAACGTAAGCATCTTGTGGTACTTTAGCTAAGATGCGTTCTGCTTCTTTTTTCTTCACAATCTCCATTTCTGCTTCACTTAATTGTTCAGGTGCTTTTTCGTCCGCTACTTCAATTAAGTCTAACTTCGTATAACTACCCAGACGTTTCGCATATTCATCAATGCCCAATTTCAAATACTTTTCTTTTAATTTTCCAACTGAAATGATACTAATCCCCACGTATTCGTCACTCTTTTCCTTTATTTGTTAGCGAGTTATCCACAAAACTTATACACATATCCACAAAACACCCTATATGTTGTAGGGGATTATTTGTTCCCTACAACATATTCTGCTGGGGCTTCACAGTATGCACATGATGTGGACAACTGTTCGCTTTCTTCTAGCTTATTTAAAATTGGAAAATCTTTTTCCTTTTCTAGGAACACATCAATCGCATGTCCTGTATGGTTTTCACAGCATTTAATCTCCATAATCTAACATCCTTTCTATTTTCAGAATTTATAAAAAGTTATACACAATTCACATTTTTTATCCACACATCATTGTAACAAACAAAAAAGACTGTCGCAAAGTGTATCCACACTTTCTACGACAATCTCTTTTGAAGTTATCCACATTATTTAGAAATCGTACTTGTTAGTTTCATCGTTTTCGTTACAAGTTTACCGTCTTGGTAAGCTTTCACTGTAACTGAATCGCCCACTTTTTTACTGTATAGGATTTTACGTAATTCAACTGAGCTACCGACTTTTTGTCCATCCATCTCAACAATTACATCGTATTGTTTAATACCTGCTTTTTCAGCAGCTGAACCATTTTCAACTTGTGCCATGACAACGCCTTCTGTCACGTCTTCAGGCAACTTTAATGTTTCTTTTTGATAGAATGCAGGTACTTCTGTTAAGTCGATTAACGATACGCCCATCGCTGGTCGTTGTACTTTACCTTTCGCTTCTAGCTCACTAATGATTGGAATTACTGTGTTACTTGGAATAGAGAATCCTAAACCTTCAACTGTAGATTGTGAAATCTTCATTGAGTTAATACCAATTACTTGTCCTGCTAGATTGATTAACGCACCACCTGAGTTACCTGGGTTAATCGCTGCATCTGTTTGTAATACTTCCGCATTCCAGTCTGCATTACCATCACCGTTAATATCCATTGGTACTGTTCGTTCTGTACCTGAGATAACACCTGTTGTTACAGAGCCATATAAATCTAAACCAAGTGGGTTACCAATCGCAATTACTGTTTCCCCTTGTTTTAGTTTATCCGAATCACCGAATTTCGCTACTGTCGTTGCATATTTTTCATCCATTGAGATAACAGCTAAGTCTGTCCATTGATCTGTACCTACTAATTTTGCTTCTACTTTTTTATTGTTTGGTAATGTTACTTCTAAACGATCTGCATCTTCTACAACGTGATTATTCGTTACGATGTATGCTTTACCGTTCGCTTTTTTATAAATAACACCTGAACCACTGCCTGATTCTTCTGTTGTGCTTGAATCACGGTTATCTGTGCTTCCACCAAATGCACCACCGAAGATATCATTCGCTGTTTGGCGTTTTTGAATATTTGTAATCCCAACAACTGCATCCTTCGTCTTATCAACAGCTTTTGTGACATCTGTCGTTACTTCTGTGGATAGTTGTTCTGTTTTTACAGGATTCGTTGTATTATTACTTCCTGTATTCGAGATAGAAGGTACAATCAACCAGACAAGTAATGCGCCGACAATTACACCGATTAAACCCGTGAAAAAGTAGCCTACTTTACTTCCCTTTTTTTGTTGCCGTCTTCCATGTTCTGTATCATCATAGTATCCCATTTGTTTTCCTCCCTCTATTCTTTTGTTATTCTTACTATACCTGTCAAACATGAAAATTAGATGAAAATTGCTTTAAAATACCCTCAAAATTTCATGATATCTCATTTATTCCCCTTCTCGAATAGATAAAAACTATCTCTTCAAAATATAAAAAGAACAATCGCATTTTACGATTGTTCTTCAAATTAAACCATTACTAACTTCGTTGGCTCCTCTGCATCCGTATCATGTAGATGAACAAATTCACCTGGCATGATGCCAACAGATTGCAGCGTTTGTGCCACGCTAAGTCTTGCTAAATCTTTCATATTATTATCTTTACTTAGATGCGATAAGTAAATATGCGTATCTTTTTCAAATACCACATCACTCATTGCAATTGCCGCATCTTCATTACTCACATGCCCCACATCGCTTAAAATACGACGTTTTGTAGACCACGGGTATGAGCCCATCTGCAACATATTCACATCATGATTACTTTCGAATACGAATGCATCTGCTCCGCGTATAATCCCCTTCATACGGTCACTCACGTAGCCTGTATCCGTAATCACTGCTAACTTACGACCATTCTCATGGAATGTATAAAACATCGGATCTGCGGCATCATGTGACACACCAAACGATTCAATCTCTAATGTTCCAAAAGCCTGAACCGTCTCCATATTGAATTGAAAACGCTGGTCTAATGGAATATTCCCAACAGATGGTGTCATCGCTTGCCACGTCTTCTCATTCGCAAAGACCGGCACATTATATTTACGTGCTAATACCCCAACACCTTTGATATGGTCTGAATGTTCATGTGTGACAAGAATACCTGATAATTTTTTAATATCGCGATCAATTTTGGCAAATAGCTGCTCCATCTTTTTACCTGTCAGCCCTGCATCTACGATGAAAGCCTGATCGCCACTTTCAACATAAACAGCATTACCCGTACTACCACTCGCCAATACACTAAACTTCATGTGAAAGACTCCTTACTTACTTAATTCAGATTGCTTTGCATCTACATTTGAGCGAACTCTCTCTTTATATTCTACATCCGTAGCTGCTTTATTTTTGAATTGAATATTTTTTTCAATATCTAATATTTGATTATCTACTGCGTTCACAAAAAAGTCCTGTTGTTTTTTACGTCCATTTTCATCTGGTACCATAGCACGAATATGCCATGTTGGAGACAATACTTGCGTTTCTGTTAATGGAACTAATGTTGAATAGCCCAAATTCACAAATGAAATGGTTGTATGGTCTTTTAAATAACCTTTTTCAAAAATAGTTTTAATCGCTTGAATTGGTTTAATCAACATACTTTTCTCACCAACAGCTTTTAAAGAACCAAACATCGTTTGCTCATACTTTGTAATCTCTTCTTTTTCAGACCAATAAACTTTAATGGTCGCACTTTGATTATAAAAGATTGTTTTATCGTTCATCACTTGGAAAAATGTCGCTTCGCGTGCCGATTTATTAATCTGCCATAGTCGATATTCTTCACCTTTGAAAACCGTCCTTTTTAAGAACTCAGTTAGTGTTTTTTCATTTAGCGCTTCTAGTTTTTCTGGTTTTTTCATTGTTCCTTCAATAATCATATTATCACTTACTGTAATAATTTGATTTTTCGTCACTTGATCAAAATCAAAATTATCAAAGGTATTAATTTTTCCTGATACGTATGTTACTTTCTCCGTCGAAACAGGTAAATTCCCTACTGAGATATTCGCATTTTTTAAATCACTCTCAATATTGGATTCACCAAGTACTTCTAGCTCTTGTTCTTCATTGTAATTATTAATATACACCGAGTATAAGAATACATTCAAAATAGAGAATACGATGATAAAGATGGTTTTTGTTTTACTCCAATCCATCTGTATCACCTCCTACTTGTGCATCTTTCGGGTTAATTGGATACCATACACCATCTAAACGATAAAACCATGTCGGTTCAAATAAATAAATAGATGAGCGCCCTTCATCTTGTTTCATTGTTAATCCAACACGAAGTGCAGTAATTTTATTGAAGTCAATTTCATTACTTGCCATCAGTTTTTGAACGACATCAATACCTGAAATTAGCTTAATCTCCTTATTTTCCTCTTGTGGTAAATAAGCTAATTTATATGTCGGACGAATGTAACGATAGATGCGACCATTCCCCCAGAATGCTTCAATTTTAGCTGTACCTAAATCTGTTTTTAGCACTGGTAAATTTTCTATATACAGTTGATACACTACTTCTTGTGCATTATAGTCCACGTTGGCATAACGATAATCGCCTGTCCAGCCACCGTGTAAGTTAATAAAATTAAACGTTGATGCAATCAAATTACTCTTTTGAATATTTTCTTGATTCTCTGTAGCTGTCGCATCTACAAATGTTGCGAGATAGCGATTTTTATCAATTGTCATAATCGATTTATCATCAGTGTATTTATCAATACCTGCTTCTAAATCTGGACTCATCTTTACAATACCTGGCATCGTAAAGAGTGCATTTTTAAAATCCTCAATGCTAATCGCTGAAATCAGATATTTATACTGTGTTAATTTTTGCGTTTGAGTTGGTAAGAATAGTGTATTTGCATTATCTCTTTGAATTGGTTCATATGATGCTAAATCTTGGAATGATCCTAACACATCATTTTTAAAACCGTTCTCACTTTTCACTTTCACTTTTCCTCTGTATAACTGCTTCTGTTTTACATTAGAAAAAAGAATTGTTAATTCATTCTTAGGGATATCTGATTCTTCTGTAGACCAACTGATAATGACCTGATCGAAATTAATTTCAGGTACTTTCTTACTTGTCACAGGAAGTAAACTTTGAAATACAGGCATTGGTACTTCTCCATCGAATTGAAGAACAATTCGTTGATCTACTAATAGTTGATCATTTAATTTTTGTAAATTAAAGTTACTACTAACAGTTGAAATATCCGTCAGTTGCCATTTCTTCATCTCAGTAAATAGTGGAGCCATTTCTTCTGTATCAATGGTTCCACGCCAGTCACCTTCTTGATGAATTAATAGACGAGCAGGCTGAATAATTTCAGGTAATGTTCGTTTTTTGTCCATCAGTACACCTGCTGGCTCTGGCTTTTCTACTTTTTCATAGTTTGGATGGTATGACCAAATGGAGAATGTTAATAAAATACTTAGACCAACTAGAATAATTAATACAACGGTTTTACTTTGTTCTAAATACTTCATTATTCCCACTCACCATCCTCTTCTGCATTATTTGGTAATGTAAAGAATACAGATGTGCCTTTTCCCTCTACTGATTCAGCCCAGATGCGTCCACCATGTGCATTAATCATTTCACGTGAAATGGCTAGTCCAAGACCTGTTCCACCCATAGAGCGCGCGCGTGCTTTATCTACGCGATAGAAGCGGTCAAAAATGCGATCAACATTCTCTTTTGGAATTCCCATACCCGTATCTTTAATTTCGACTAAAATCTCGTCATCAATATTTGTTAATTTAAAGCGAATAGATCCACCATCTGGTGAATACTTCAACGCATTTGAAATAATATTATCAATAACTTGTGTGATTTTATCCGTATCAATTTCAACATAAATAGGTGTAGTTGGTAGCTCACGAATAAATTCTACTTCTTTAGATTTCGACATCTCAAATCGATTAATAATACGATCAAAGAATTTAACGAAATCAACGAAATCTGTATTCAATTCATATTCACGACTATCCATACGAGATAGTTGCAGTAAGTCTGTAACCAGACGAATCATACGCTCTGTTTCTGTACGTGTTACATTTAAAAATGTTGGTGCAATATTTTCATCACGCCATGCACCATCTGCTAGCGCTTCTAAATAACTGCGCATCGTTGTAAGCGGTGTGCGTAACTCATGTGATACATTTGAAACGAAGTCACGACGTTCCATTTCAATTTTTTCTTGTTCTGTGATGTCATGTAATACGGCAATTAAACCATTCACAAAACCTGTCTCTTTTTGAATAACAGAGAAGTTTGCTCGCCAAATATAAGGGCGGTCTTGCGTGCTAAAATCTAAATTCACAGCCTCTTGCATATGAATCAAATCTTCAAATGTGTATTCTTCATCTAAGCCCAGAATCTCTGTAATTTGTCGTCCCATTAATTCATTATTTTCAGTCGCAAGTAATTTCTGTGCAGGCGCGTTAATCAAAATAATTTTTCCTTTACGATCTGTTGCAATTACACCATCTGTCATATTCGTTAAGACAGATGCTAACTTCCTTCTCTCACCTTCAGTCGTTGAGTGCGCCTCTTGTAAGCGATTCGTTAAATGGTTAAAAGATACAGCCAGCTGACCGATTTCGTCATTCCCGTATACTTTAACCTTTCTCGAATAATTCCCTTTTGCCATTGCAACAGCTTGCCTACGCATATCCGAAATTGGTTTTGTAATCGTCTTAGCGATGAAAACGCCTAAAATAATTGTAATTAATAAAGCAATTGCTGTACCTACGGCGAGAATTTTATTAATCGTAGCCATTTGTTCAAATACCGTTTCAATATTGGCTTTAACATAGATGACACCAATTGTTTTTCCTTGTGATTGAATAGGTTTTGCAATAATCCATACGCGTTTATCAGTCTTTTTATCAATCGCCATCTTTTCAATTGGTGATGATGTAGAAAGCGCTGAAGTCACTGCGCTTTCTGCGGAACGCTGGCCAATAATCGATTGACTGTTATTATCTGAAGTCGCTAAGATTCTATTATGTGAATCGATTACACGAATTTCACTAATATCTCCCGAACCAGAAGACAATCCACCTAGAATATCGCGTAAATTGGATTCCAGTGTCCCATCATTTTCTTCACGTGACTTAACCATTTCTTCTTTCACGCTAAAATCGACTAGCTTAAGACGATCTGTTACGGAATGCGTAAAGTTGTGCTTAAGCGTAGTCTCTAATTTATTCGCAAAGTATAACCCCATAATTTGCATGGCAATCAATATTAAAAGTACATAAATCAATACAACTTTTGCGTGTACAGATTTAAAAAAACCTACCTTTTGCATTCAACATTACTCCTGTTCAGGATTTCTCAAATAGTACCCCACACCACGACGTGTTACAATCCATGCTGGATGACTTGGATTATCCTCAATTTTTTCACGTAGACGTCGAATTGTTACGTCAACTGTTCGTACATCACCGAAATAGTCATAACCCCAAACAGTTTGTAATAAATGTTCTCGTGTCATCACTTGTCCGATATGTTTCGCTAAATAATGTAACAATTCAAATTCACGATGTGTTAATTCAATTGTTTCATCTCTCTTTAAAACTAAATAAGCTTCTGGTTGGATCGTCAATGAACCTACAACAATATCATTTGAAGACTCTTCTTCCTCTTCAACAGTCGCTGTTGTTTGATGGCGACGCATATTTGCTTTGACACGCGCAACTAACTCACGTGTACTAAACGGCTTCGTTACATAATCATCCGCACCAAGCTCTAAACCCAAAACTTTATCAATTTCAGAGTCTTTCGCTGTAATCATAATAATTGGTGTGTCGTATTTTTTACGTACCTCACGCACTACTTCCATACCATCTCGTTTTGGTAACATGATGTCTAATAAGATTAAATCTGGTTTTTCTGCTTCTACTTTTTCTAAAGCTTCATCACCATCATAAGCTGTTACTACACTGTAACCTTCTTTTGTTAAATTAAATTGTAATATATCTGCAATCGGTTTTTCATCATCCACTACTAAGATTTTCTTATCCAAATTCTTTCATCCTTTCTCTCTAAAATACACTGTTTTATTTACATTCACTCTCTATTTACTCTAACATGATTTCAATTCTGACGCACCTTTAGGTAATATTTTGTAATTTATTCCCCAGGAAATATTATAATACATAAGAATGAACTCTTCTAACTTATCATATATTATAAATACTACCCATTTTGAAATTGTATTGTAAAGAAATTGAAACTTTCTATACATATACTTTTGTTATGAAAATAATCCAAAAGGGTACTATTCGACATGAATCAACTTCATTTTCCAAACATTTAAGGAAAGGTGGCCCATCTTTGGTTAAGAATCGTACATTACTTCTCATTGCTTGTTTTGTATGGCTTATTGCAGGAATTAATATTGTACGCATTGGCTTACTTGCTTATGTTGGACATATAACTGCCCTCAATATTATTTTATCAATTATTGTCTTTTGTTTGTTTTGGTTTTTGATTTTTAATCGCCTCGTTAATAAACATACGATTCGAATTGCTGGCTATGAGACAGAAAAACAATATTTTTGGTATTTCTTTGATTTAAAATCGTTTATTATCATGGCTGTTATGATGACACTCGGTATTACCATTCGTGTCATGAATTTAATGCCCGAATCCTTTATTGCATATTTCTATACAGGTTTAGGTACAGCCTTAACCCTTGCAGGAATTAAATTCGGGATTCGTTATCTTCGTTTTGATACGTAGGTATAAAAAAGCAGGAACCGCTTCTCATGCGATTCCTGCTTTCTTTATATGATACTAAATCTCGTCCCAAATATTTAATAATACATTCGTTTGATCACGGTCAGGACCAACTGAGAATGTAGCAATTCGAATACCTGTTAATTCACTTACACGCTCTACATACTTACGTGCGTTTTCCGGTAAATCTTCTAAACGACGAACACCTGTGATATCTTCGTCCCATCCAGGAAGTTCTTCATAAATCGGTTTGCATTGTTCAATAATGTGTAAGTTTGCAGGATATTCTGTAATACGTTCACCATTGTAATCGTAAGCTACACAAATTTTCACTGTATCTAAACCTGATAAAACGTCAATTGAGTTTAGTGCTAGGTCTGTAATACCTGAAACACGACGAGAGTGACGTACAACCACTGTATCAAACCAACCAACACGGCGTGGACGACCTGTTGTTGTACCGTATTCACGACCGACCTCGCGAATTTGGTTCCCTACTTCATCAAATAGTTCAGTTGGGAATGGACCATCACCTACACGTGAAGTATATGCTTTTGATACGCCGATTACACGATTAATAGAAGCTGGGCCAACACCTGTACCTGTTGTAACACCACCTGCTACTGGGTTTGAAGATGTTACATATGGATATGTTCCATGATCTACATCTAATAGTACGCCTTGAGCACCTTCAAATAATACTTTGCCGCCTTCATCCATGACATCATTTAAGATCTTAGAAGTATCTGTTACATAAGGAGCAATCTCTTGACCATACGCATAGAATTTTTCAAAAATATCATCAAACTCTAATCCTTCTACTTCGTAGAATTTCGTGAATAAACGGTTTTTCAATTCTAAGTTTGTACGTAATTTTTCTTCAAATACATCCTTATCAAGTAAGTCTGCAATACGAATACCAATACGTTGTACTTTATCTGTATAACATGGCCCAATACCTTTACATGTTGTACCGATTTTTGCATCGCCACGTGAAGCTTCGTCTACTTTATCTTGATGAATGTGGTACGGTAAAATGACGTGCGCACGATTTGAAATACGTAGATTTGACGTATCCACACCACGTTCTTGCAATCCTTTTAATTCTTTTACTAAAGATTCTGGATTGATTACCATTCCATTACCCATTACCGAGCGCTTATCTGAATAAAAAATACCTGATGGAATTAAATGAAGCTTATATGTTTCGCCTTCGAATTGAATTGTATGACCTGCATTGTCACCGCCTGAAAAACGTGCAATGATATCTGCTTGTTTTGAAAGAAAGTCTGTAATCTTCCCTTTACCTTCGTCTCCCCATTGCGTTCCTACTACTACTACTGATGTCATTTTATACAGCACCTCCGTCAGATACTTTGTGTATCCTGATTAAAAACAAAAGTTATTTTAACAACCATCTTCTAAAAAGTCAATTAAAAATACGAACAGATTTCATTTTTACAATTGAAAATGTTCGTATTTAATGTTAGTAACTCGCTGGTGGTGATTCTTGAGACCAATCAACACTCACAAACTTATTAAATTCTTTTTTAAATGCTAATTTTACTGTATCTGTTGGACCATTACGTTGCTTTGCTACAATAATCTCAATTGTATTAGCATCTTCCGTTTCTTTATCATAATAGTCTTCACGATATAAGAAAGCAACGATATCCGCATCTTGCTCAATCGAACCTGATTCACGTAAATCAGACATCATCGGACGTTTATCTTGTCGTTGCTCTACACCACGTGATAACTGCGATAAAGCAATAACAGGTACTTCAAGCTCCCTAGCAAGTGCTTTAAGAGAACGTGAAATCTCAGAAACCTCTTGTTGACGGTTCTGTCCTGATGAACCACTACCCTGAATTAACTGAAGATAATCAATTAAGATCATCCCAAGACCACTTTCTTGTTTTAAGCGCCGACATTTAGCTCGAATTTCATTTACACGGACACCAGCCGCATCATCAATATAAATACCTGCATGCGATAAACTTCCCATAGCCATCGTTAATTTTCGCCAGTCTTCTGTTGTTAATGCACCTGTACGTAATACTTGTGCATCAATATTACCTTCAGCACACAACATACGCATAACAAGTTGATCTGCACCCATCTCTAGTGAGAATATGGCTACATTCTCAGTTGTTTGCGTCCCTACTGCTTGTGCAACATTCAAGGCAAATGCTGTCTTACCTACAGATGGTCTGGCTGCTACAATGATGAGATCACCACGCTGAAAACCAGCTGTTAAGCGATCTAAGTCGCGGAAACCTGTTGGAATACCCGTAATGTCTCCTTTACGATTTTGGAGCTTTTCCACATTCTCGTACGTCTGTACAAGAACATCTTTTACATGCTTAAAGTCCCCTGAATTACTACGATTGGCTACTTCCATTATTTGCTTTTCAGCTTCAGCTAATAATTCTGCTACTTCATCTTCTCTTGTAAAACTATCTTCTACAATTTTTGTAGCTGTACGAATTAACTTACGCAGTAATGATTTTTGGGCAACGATTTCTGAATAGTACGCGATGTTAGCCGCTGTCGGTACGGCATTGGCTAATTCCGTCATATATGAAATACCACCGACATCGTCTAATTGATTACGGCTTGAAAGTTCTTCCGTTACGGTTACGACATCGATGGCTTTTCCTAAATCACTCAAGCGTAGCATCGTTTCAAAAATCAAACGATGCGCTGCTTGATAAAAATCATCTGCTAATAATGTTTCAGAGGCTGTAATTAAAGCCTGTGGTTCAAGGAAGATCGCACCCAATACTGATTGCTCAGCTTCTTGGTTGTGCGGTGGAATACGGTCCATTAATGGATCATTATTCATATTTGTCTCCCCTTATTTTTGCTCTGTTACATGCACTTTCAATGTTGCTGTAACTTCTGGATGTAATTTCACAGGAACTTTTGTTACACCCAATGTACGAATTGCTTCTGGTAAATCCATTTTGCGCTTATCTACTTTAATACCATGCGCTTTATTTAATTCATCTGCAATTTGTTTTGATGTAATTGAACCAAATAGACGACCACCTTCGCCTGTTTTTGATTTTAATTCTACTGTTAATTCTTCTACTTTTACTTTTAAATCTTTAGCAGCTTGTAATTCTGCTTCTGCGTTTTGCTGCTCTTTACGCTTTTGACCTTGTAATTGGCTCATTGCTTGAGGTGTAGCTTCTACAGCTGATTTATTTTTTAATAATACGTTACGTGCGTAACCATCTGATACTTCTTTAACCTCACCTTTTTTACCTTGTCCTTTAACGTCTTTTAAGAAAATTACTTTCATGATTCTTGACTCCCCTCTAATGTTTCATCAATTGCTTTCTTTAAACGCTCGATTGCTTCTTCGATGGTATCCACTTGTAATTGTGTAGCTGCATTTGTTAAATGACCGCCACCTCCAAGTGCTTCCATAATGATTTGAACGTTAATCTCGCCTAAAGAGCGTGCGCTAATACCTATTTTACCATCACTTCTCGGTGCGACAACAAAGGACGCTGAAATGTCTTTCATCGTAAGTAAAATATCAGCCGTTTGTGCAATTAATACTGAATTATATACTTGGTCTTTTTCACCATGTGCAATCACAATGCCATTATGCACAAATTCTGCTGTTTTGACAATTTGTGCGCGTTCTAAATACGTATTTAAATCTTCTTTTAGTAAGCGTTGAACTAGAATAGTATCTGCACCGTTTGTTCGTAAATATGATGCAGCCTCAAACGTCCTAGCACCCGTTCTAAGCGTAAATGATTTCGTATCGACAATAATCCCTGCTAGTAGTGCTGTTGCTTCTAACATCGAAATCTTATCGTTCTTAGGTTGGTATTCGAGTAATTCTGTGATTAGTTCTGCTGTTGAAGAAGCATATGGCTCCATATATACAAGCATTGGACGGTCAATAAATTCCTCACCACGACGATGATGGTCAATCACGACAACCTTACTCGCTTGATTTACAATGCGTTCGTCAATCGTCATACTCGGCTTATGTGTATCGACAATGACAACGAGCGACTTATCTGTCATTTTATCTAGCACTTGATCTGGTGATAAAAATCGATCGTACAAATCAGACTTATCTTTAACAACTTGCATCAAACGATTAATACTTTGATCAATTTGGTCAAAATCGATGACAACATATCCATCGACTTTATTCATATCCGCCATCTTTCGTACACCAATAGATGAACCAATCGCATCCATATCAGGCATCTTATGCCCCATTACAAATACTTGATCACTATCTTGAATCAAATCACGTAAAGCATGTGAGATAACACGCGCTCTTACACGCGTACGTTTTTCTACAGGGTTTGTTTTACCACCATAGAATTTCACCTTTCCATCAGGTTGTTTAATCGCAACCTGATCTCCACCACGTCCTAAAACAAGATCTAAACTCGATTGTGCTAACTCGCCTAACTCTGTTAAAGAAGGTGAGCCAGCGCCTACACCAATACTTAATGTAAGTGATAAGTTTTGTTGAGCAGTGATTTCACGAATATCATCTAAAATTGCAAATTTCTTTTTTTCTAAATTCGATAAAATGGATTCATTCATAACCGCCATAAAACGATCTGACGAAATACGTTTAATATAAATATCGTGATAGGATCCCCACTTATTCACAAGTGATGTAATCAATGTGTTCGTCTGACTACGTGTTTGGTCATCCATACCTTGCGTAATTTCATCATAGTTATCAATAAATAGCACGGCTAAAACTGTACGATCTTCATAATACAATTCTTCAATTTCAACTTGCTCTGTAATATCAAAGAAATATAGAAGTTTCTCTTCTCTTTTGAATAATACACGATATTGACGATCTTCTACTGTTGCATTCATTTCATGTAAATCTTCATGTGCTGTTAATGAGATTAATTCATCTGATATAAAAGATAAATCGCGGCCAATCAATTCATCACCGTTCATCATCTTTTTAATATGTGGATTTGCCCATTCAATTGTTGTTTCATCATCAATTAAAATGATACCAATTGGCATTTCAAGGAGTGCTTTTTCTCCCACGTTTTCCAAACGATAACTCAGCATCGCAATATGACGTTCCGTTTCCTCGTATGTGTTTTTCTCATACTTCCAAGAAACAAATGTCGTAGCGATTACTAAAACTCCATATAACGTACCAATGATGGGATGCCACACAATAAGACCCACAATACTTGCGATCATCAACAGCGATAAAATTAAAAGAGGATATCTTATTGGTCTTTGTCTAAATCGAGTACCCATAGTTCTCATCTCCTATTTTGTCTTCTTATCGCCTAGTAATGCGCGAAGTCCAAACCCTAAATCTATTATACCCAGTAACGTGATAAACGAATTCAATGGAATTGCAAAAATTGTTGCAACCCATGCTACTGCTTTTGGCATTTCAGAACGTGCTACCATAAAGTGAATAAATGAAACACCCTGTAAAAAGAATAACATCGACAATAATAAATATGCATTTACATAAACAAGATATAGATATGTACCATCTTCAGGTTTCACAATAAATTGCACTAATAAAATAGCAAAATAAAAGAGTAGTAACATTCTTGGTAGTCTTAAGTCTTTGATTGGTGGAAACTTTGGTACAGGAACACGCAATTTTTTTATAACAGGGAAATTAATTGTGATTAATAACCACGCTAAAATAAATGTCGACAAAAATAACATAGCAGGCATTGTATCTGTGAACATTTTCACAATATTTGCGGCCATTTCATTCGTAAATGTCGATTTAGTATTTGTTAATTTAGCCATTTGCTCTGATAATTCCACATTTTTATACACAGCCGACTTTAACTGCTTTAATGTATCTGTAATTAAATTAATACCTGTAAACTGCATATAAGCAACAATAATTCCAGCCATCGCTACCAACGTAGCTAAACTCGTCGCTAAAAACACTTCTGTTTTACTTCTTTTGTTATGCAATGTATAACCGATTGCGAGACCAATAATAGCAAATAAAGCACTAATCAACATTGCTAATATACCTACAATTAAGAAGTTCACCATTGTACCCGCTACAATGACAAGTAATCCACTTTTCCATGAATAACGATACACGTACAAAATAATCGGTAATGGAATAAACCATGTAAAAATAAGTGAAATGACAGGTAAACTACTTAGCAGTGTTAAAAGTACAAACATTGCGGCCATCATTGCACCTGTTGTTAGCTGCCGAACTTTAGGATCTTGCGTCATTTTTAATCTTCCTTTTTTGTTTCAACATGAATATTTTATCTGTTTATTGTACCATGTTTCCCAATTGCAAACAAAAAAGCAAATGACTACTTTCAAAAGACATATATTAGAAAATCGCATAAAAAAAGACCAGGACAATATGCCCTAGTCTCTCTCAATTACTTATTTATCATCAGTTGTGAATGGAAGTAAAGCCATTACGCGTGAAGTTTTGATAGCAAGTGTTAATTTACGTTGGTATTTCGCACTTGTACCTGTTACACGACGAGGAAGAATTTTTCCTCGTTCAGAGATGAATTTTTTTAGTAAATCAACATCTTTGTAATCGATGTGTTTAATGTTGTTAGCAGTGAAATAGCAAACTTTACGGCGTTTGCGGCCTCCTCTACGTGGTGCCATAGTATATGTCCCCTCCTTGTTTAAATTTGTACACGATTAGAATGGTAAATCGTCATCTGAGATGTCAACTTTACCTTGATCATTTGGCATCGCAAATGGATCTTGTTCTACACGTGTATAGTTTTGTTGATTTGGTGATTGATTTTGCTGATAATTGTTTTGCTGTGGTGCTTGGTTATACGATTGACCGCCACCATACGATGGTTGGTCACCAAATTGTTGGTTCGTTTGTGGAGCACCGCCGCCTGCATTGCGAGGTTCTAAGAACTGTACGCTATCTGCAACAACTTCAGTTGTGTAAACTTTTTTACCATCTTGACCATCATAACTACCTGTTTGGATGCGACCCTCAACACCCGCTAAAGAACCTTTACGAAGGAAATTAGCTGTGTTTTCGGCTTGCTTACGCCAAACGACGATATTAATGAAGTCTGCTTGTCTTTCGCCTTGTTGGTTCGAGAATGTACGGTTTACAGCAAGTGTAAAACGTGCAACTGCTACACCAGATGGCGTATAACGAAGCTCTGGATCTTTTGTAAGTCTTCCAACTAATACAACACGGTTAATCATCAGAAATCAACCTCCTTATCTATTTTATATCGATGTTATTACTTTTCTTCTTCGCGAACAGCGATGTGGCGGATGATATCTTCGTTGATGTTAGCTAAACGAGTATACTCATCGATTGCCGCAGCTGGAGCAGTAACTTTCATGATTTGGTAGAAACCTTCACGGAAGTCATTGATTTCGTAAGCTAAACGACGTTTACCCCAATCTTTTGATTCATTAAGTTCTGCACCGTTTGAAGTTAAGATTGTGTTGAAACGTTCAACTAAAGCTGCTTTCGCTTCTTCTTCGATGTTTGGACGAATAATGTACATTAATTCGTATTTTCTCATTATTAAGCACCTCCTTATGGACTTAGGCCTAGACTCATTGAGTAAAGGCAAGGAGCTAGTATTTAATACTACTCACATCGTTAAATTGTAACATAGGGATATCCATAGTGCAATAACTTCATATCGAATATACTAAGAATAAAAGGAGATGATTTTTCATGGGAAATTTCGAAAAAGTCGGTGAATTTGAATTAAAAATCGAAGAAATCGTTAAACCTATGACACGATGGACAATCATTTTAACGCTATTTGTATTAGTTCTTCAATTTGTAATCCATCAAAATTTCACATTTACAATTATCAATTTTCTAATCGGTACATTAATTGTCATTCTACTTTACATACTCTTTATGTTTTTACATGAAATTTGTCATCTCATTGGTTTTGTACTATTTGGACACGCTCCTTTAAAAAGTTTGAAAATGGGCGTGAACTTACAAATGGGTGTAGCTTATGCTACAACAACAAAATTAATGCCAAATAAAGCGATGCGAAAAGCACTTCTACTACCTTTTTGGGTGACAGGAGTAGTTCCTACTATTTGCGGCATTTATTTTGATTACACACCACTTACATTAGTGGGTGCTTGGCTTATGGTAGGTGCAATTGGTGATTTTTATATGTACAAACAATTAAAACGTATAGATGATGCCTACTATATTCAAGATGATACTGAGCATCCTAAACTACATTTCTATACAAAAAAACTCGAAACCGATTGATTTCGAGTTTTCTTTATTTTATACGTTGAATAAGAATTCCATTACATCGCCGTCTTGTACAACATATTCTTTACCTTCTAAACGTAAACGTCCAGCTTCTTTTGCTGCTGGTTTTGAACCATATTCTACTAAATCATCAAATGATACCGTTTCTGCACGGATAAATCCACGCTCAAAATCAGAGTGAATAACACCAGCACATTGTGGTGCTTTCATACCTTTACGGAATGTCCAAGCACGTACTTCTTGTACACCTGCAGTAAAGTATGTAGCTAAACCTAATAAGCTATATGCTGCTTTAATTAATTGATCTAAACCTGATTCTTCAATCCCTAATTCTTCTAAGAACATTGCTTTTTCTTCATCATCTAATTGTGCAATCTCTTCCTCAATCTTCGCACAAACAACGATTACTTCAGCGCCTTCTTTAGCTGCATATTCACGAACTTGTTTTATATATTCATTTTCTTCTGAATCTGATACTTCATCTTCAGAAACGTTCGCTACATAAAGAGCAGGTTTTAAAGTTAGTAGGCTTAAACCTTTTACAATTTTCTTTTCTTCATCTGTTAGTTCAACAGAGCGAGCTGGCATTTCGTTCGCAAAAGCATCTTTTAGCTTTTCAAGAACTGCTGCTTCTTCCATTGATTCTTTATCTTTTTGTTTCGCTAATTTACTTACTTTTGCGTAGCGTTTATCCACAGATTCTAAATCAGCTAGGATTAATTCTAAGTTAATTACTTCGATGTCGCTGATTGGATCTACTTTACCTGCTACGTGTGTAATATTCTCATCTTCAAAGCAGCGAACTACTTGTGTAATCGCATCTACTTCACGAATATGAGATAAGAATTTATTTCCTAAACCTTCACCTTGGCTAGCGCCTTTTACAATACCCGCGATGTCTGTAAATTCAAAAGAAGTTGGAACTGTTTTCTTTGGTTCAACTAATTCTGTTAATTTATCAAGACGTGCATCAGGTACTTCCACGATTCCTACGTTTGGATCAATTGTTGCGAATGGATAGTTTGCAGCAAGTGCTCCTGCTTTTGTAATTGCATTAAATAATGTTGATTTACCTACGTTTGGTAAACCGACAATACCGGCTGTTAAAGCCATATATGTCACAACCCTTCAGTTTGTTTGTTTTCAAATTTTCAACTCGTCTTATTATAGTGACTTCTATCGTAAAAGTCTAATTGTCTTCTGGATTCGCTTGTACAAGTACTTTTTTCATTTTTTTCTCAAATTCACGACGTGGAATCATCACGCTATGTTGACATCCAACACATTTAATTCGAATGTCTGCACCTAATCGAATAATCTTCCATTCGTTTGTGCCACATGGATGTGCTTTTTTCATTTCAACGATATCGCCTAAATTATACACTTTTGCTTGCACTCTTATTTTTCCTCCTCTTTATTTTTTGTAGTATCTCGTTCATAAACCATCATTTTAGGATATGGAATTTCAATATGATTTTCATCAAAAATTTCTTTAATATCTTTACGTATTAAATTAGCTGTAGCAAAGTGACGCATTGGTAATGTTTCGACTGACATACGTAATGTAATTTCTGCTCCATTCACATTTTGAACACCTAATAAATTAGGTCGTGTCACGACATCTTCATAACGTTCCACTAAACCGTCTAGATATTCTTCAATTAACCGTTCAGCTTTGTTGATATCTGCATTGTATGCCACACTAATATCCACAATTGCAACGGAGTTATTCACAGAGCAGTTAACAACTTCTAAAATGGAGCCATTCGGAATAATATTTATCTCGCCTTCAATTCCACGAATTTTTGTAGTGCGTAATCCAATTTCAATAACTGTTCCCTGTACTCCAGCAACTTTAATGAAGTCCCCAACACCAAATTGATCCTCAAATATAATGAAGAACCCTGTAATAACATCTTTTACTAAACTTTGCGCACCGAATCCAACTGCTAAACCAACAATACCAGCTCCTGCCAATAATCCAGCAACTTTTACTTGCATAACAGATAAAATGGCTAAAATGGCTGTAAAGTACACAACATACGTAATGACGCTTTGAAGTAATTTCAAAATCGTTTCATATCGACGTTCACGCTGCTGCGTCATTTTTGCAGGTGCGTGAATCCGTAAATCAAATGCTTTTTTTATCATATGATTTCCGAGCTTTACTAAAATAATTGAACAAATTGTAATGGCAATAATTTTTAACAATCCTGTTCCTAATGCCACCCACATATCCTCATCTGTTAGCTTATTCATAACCCATTTATATAATTGACTTTTGGCATCTCCATACAAATTAGACAAATAAAATCCCTCACTTTCACTCGTTTGATTATATAAAAATTATGTTATAGATGCGATAAATCACTATGGAGATTTTATAAAATTTTAATTTAAGTCAAACGATTCCTTTAATTGTGCAGAAGATTTTATTGCACTGCTTTTTATATCCTATTACTTTTCAAGTATTTCTAAAATGCGTTCTAAATCGTCTTCTGAGAAAAATTCAATTTCAATTTTCCCTTTTTTCTTTCCTTTTGTGATTACAACACTTGTTCCAAAGACATCACGCAATTGATCTTCACGCTCTTGTAAAAATAAATCCTTTTTAGGTTTTTCTTTCGTTTCACGTGAAACATCTTCATTATATTGTTGAACAAGCGCTTCTAACTGACGAACATTTAATCCTTGTTGAACAACTTTAGCTGCTACTTGTGAAATGAGCTTATTGCGTTTTAAACCTAGTAATGTACGACCATGTCCTGGTGTAATTATTTGTTCTGCTATTAATTGTTGAACATCTTTTGGTAGCGATAGTAAGCGAACTTGATTCGCAATATAGGGACGGCTTTTTCCTAAACGCTGTGCCAATTGTTCTTGTGTAAAATTCAAGTTCTCCATTAAATTTTGATAGGCCTCTGCTTCTTCCAATGCTGTTAAATCTTCACGCTGTAAATTTTCTAAAATAGCTAACTCCATCATTTGTTGTTGATTGAATTCGCGAATAATTGCCGGAATTTCTTTTTGCAAAGCCATTTTAGCAGCTCTAAATCGTCGTTCTCCTACAACTAGTTCATAGCCTTTTCCTTGTTTACGAACAACTACTGGTTGTAAAACCCCATGTTCTTTAATTGATTCTGCTAATTCTTCTAGCGCTTCTTTTTTAAATTCTTTACGTGGTTGATACGGGTTTGGTTTAATATCACGTACTGGAATCTTCTCAACTTTTTCCCCTGCAACTACTTCATCTGTATTAAATAAGGCATTTAATCCTTTTCCTAAACCTTTAGCCAATCTGATTCACTTCCTTTGCTAATTCTAAATAAACGAGCGCACCTTTTGATTTTGCATCATATTCTAAAATAGATTCGCCATGACTTGGTGCTTCACTCAAACGAACATTTCTTGGAATAACTGTTTGATAAACTTGATTACCAAAAAATTGACGCACTTCATCTGCTACTTGTGTGCTTAAGTTTGTTCTTATATCAAACATTGTGAGTAAAACACCAGCAATTTTCAAATCTTGATTCAAATGTTTTTGTACTAATGTAATTGTGGATAATAACTGACTCAAACCTTCTAAAGCATAATATTCACATTGTACTGGAATCATTACTTCATCCGATGCTGTCAGTGCGTTTAACGTTAATAATCCTAAAGATGGTGGACAATCAATTACAATATAATCAAACTGATCCTTTATTTCTTCTAACGCTTTCTTTAAACGCGATTCACGTGAAATAATAGAGACTAATTCAATTTCTGCACCTGCAAGCGCGATTGTCGTCGGTACAATGGATAGATTAGATGTATTGGTTTTATGTATAACTTGATTGATGTGTACATCTCGAACTAATACGTCATAAATAGATTGTTCGATTGTACTTTTATCCACACCTAATCCACTTGTTGCATTTCCTTGTGGATCTAAATCAACAATTAAAACACGTTGTCCTAAACTAGCCAAACCTGCACTCAAATTAATCGTTGTGGTTGTTTTACCAACACCGCCTTTTTGATTAGCCATCGCAATTACACGTACCATATAAATTCCACCATCCCTTAATTGTCTGTATTTTCTATATTCTATCAAATTTTTTTCAGTATAAGTATATGAAAAAGGGAAACAGCTCATATGTCTGCTTCCCTTTTACGCAATTTATTTTTTATTTTTTGGTATCTTTACAGTAATTTGATAATACTCATCATGTTCTTCTTCTTCTGCTTTTACATCAATACCTGTTTTATTAACAAGGGTTAATGATTCACGAATTGTATTTAAAGCAATACGAACATCACGACTAACAGACTTCCTTTTAACACGTGGTTTCTTCACCTTTTCAATTGGCTCTAGAATTTCACGAATCCGCTGTTCTAACTGACGCACATTGTAGTCTTGTTCCTTAATTTCTTCTAATAATTGCAATTGCAATTCTTCATTTTTCAAAGGAACTAATGCACGAGCATGACGCTCAGAGATTTCACGTTTTAAAATAGACTCTTTAATTTGCTCAGGTAATTTTAATAGACGCAATTTATTTGCGACAGTCGATTGGCCCTTACCTAAACGTTGCGCTAACGCTTCCTGTGTTAATTCATGTAGCTCTAGCAACTGTTGAAATGCTTGTGCTTCTTCAATTGCTGTTAGTTCTTCTCGTTGAAGATTTTCGATTAATGCGACAGAAGCAGTCTCTTTATCTGACATCTCTCGAATAATAGCTGGGACTTCCACCCATTGTAATGACTTCATCGCACGATATCGGCGTTCACCTGCAATGATTTCGTAATCACCATTCTCCATTGTTCGTACAACAATTGGTTGAATAATCCCATGTGTATGAATTGTTCGAGCTAATTCTTCAATTTTGGAGTCATCAAAAATTGTACGTGGCTGGAAACGGTTCGGATGAATTTTACTAATTGGTAAGTTTAGCACATTTTCAGCTGACTCTTTCGTTACAGTTTTATCGCCGCCACCAAAAATACGTGATAAAGCACTTTTCAAGTTTAGCACCACCTTTTAACGATTATTTCAAGTATATCCTCATTCCACATCATTGTGATAAGTCGATTTTATGTCTGTTTTGTTGCGCAATACCTCTATTATAGTTTCTTTCTACAAAAAAAGTAAGATGACATATCGTTTCACATGAAACATTCGTTATTTAATAGGAGATTTATTCGGTGTTCCAGGTTTTCTTGGATATTTTTTTGGTGTTGCTTTTACTTTATCAAATACATAAATGGTACGTTCACTTTCCTCAACAGGTAACTCAAAAGCAACATGATGCACTAATTTACCACCTAATATAGTAATCGCTTTTTTAGCATCTTTTAATTCATCATCACCACTTGCAGCTTTCAATGCAAGGAATTTACCGCCTTCTTTAACAAGAGGTAAGCATAGTTCTGATAATACAGATAAACGTGCCACAGCTCTAGCAGTTACAAGCTCAAATTTTTCGCGGTATTGAGGATTTTGACCAAATTCTTCTGCTCTTGCATGTACAAATTCCACATGATCTAAACCAATCTCATCGCTTAAATGATTCAAGAATTGAATACGTTTATTCAAAGAATCCACAATCGTAATGTGTAAATGTGGATAACAAATTTTAATTGGTAAACTTGGGAAACCAGCCCCTGCACCTACATCACATACAGTTGTAACTTTTGTAAAATCAAAATGGAAACTTGCACTAATTGAATCGTAGAAGTGCTTTAGGTAAACAGATGGTTCATCTGTAATCGCTGTAAGATTCATTTTTTCATTCCATTCAACTAAAATTTCAAAGTAGCGACGGAATTGTTGAATTTGTTTTTCTGATAACTCAATACCTTGTTCTTTTAACGCTTGTATAAACTGTTCCTCGTTCATATTGTTCCCCTCTCATCTCGACTAAATTGATTTATGATTGTGCGATTTTAGCAATTTTACCTTGTTCAATATACACTAATAAAATTGAAATATCGGCTGGATTTACGCCTGAAATTCGTGATGCTTGTGCAACAGTTAATGGACGAATCTCTTTTAGCTTTTCACGTGCTTCTGTCGCAATTCCTGAAATGGCATCGTAATCAATTTGCTCTGGAATTTTCTTACCTTCCATTTTCTTAAGTTTTTCAACTTGTTGTAAAGCTTTTTCAATATAACCTTCGTACTTCACTTGAATTTCTACTTGTTCTTTCACATCTTCAGGTAATTCAGGAGCTTCTGTCACTTTAGCAACAAAATCATAATTTAATTCTGGACGTTTTAATAAATCTGTTCCATGAATACCATCTTTTAAAGGACTACTGCCCATTTCAGTTAAAGCTTCATTGACAAGACGTGGTTTTATGCCAAATTCAGCTAGACGATTAATTTCAGCTTTTACTAACTCACGCTTTTCAACAAATTTGTTATAACGCTCTTCAGAAACAAGACCTAATTCAAAAGCTTTTTCTGTTAAACGCATATCTGCATTATCGTGACGTAGTAATAAACGATATTCTGCACGTGATGTTAATAAACGATACGGTTCATTTGTACCTTTTGTAACTAAGTCATCAATTAAAACACCGATATAAGCATCTGCACGACCTAAAATAACTTCTTCTTTACCTAATACGCGCGCTGCTGCATTAATACCAGCCATCATTCCTTGACCTGCTGCTTCTTCATAACCAGAAGTACCATTAATTTGACCAGCTGTGTATAAGTTTTTAATCTTTTTCGTTTCAAGTGTTGGCCACAATTGTGTAGGAACTACTGCATCATACTCAATCGCATAACCTGCACGCATCATTTCAGCTTTTTCTAATCCTGGGATTGTCTCAAGCATTTTACGTTGAATATGTTCAGGTAAACTTGTGGATAAACCTTGTACATAAACTTCTTGTGTATTACGTCCTTCTGGTTCTAAGAACAGTTGGTGACGTGGTTTATCATTAAAACGTACAATTTTCGTTTCAATTGATGGACAATAACGTGGACCTGCACCTGTAATCACACCTGTGAACATTGGTGATGAATCTAAGTTATCATTAATAATTTGATGTGTTTCAGGACTTGTATATGTTAACCAACATGGAATTTGATCCATAATGAATTCAGTTGTTTCAAAACTGAATGCACGTGGCTCTTCATCGCCTGGTTGAATTTCTGTTTTTGAGTAATCGATTGTTTTACTATTTACGCGAGGTGGCGTACCTGTTTTAAAACGAACCATTTCAAACCCTAAATCACGCATATTATCTGCTAATTTAATCGATGGTTGTTGATTATTTGGACCTGATGAATATTTTAAGTCGCCAATAATAATTTCGCCGCGTAAAAATGTACCTGTTGTAATAACAACTGTTTCTGCACGATATACAGCACCAACTTGTGTAATTAATCCTTTAATTTCACCATCTTCAACGATTAACTCGTCTACCATTGCTTGGTGAATTGTTAAATTATCTTGTTCTTCTAATAATTGTTTCATAGCTTGTTGATATAAAACTTTATCTGCTTGCGCACGTAATGCACGTACAGCTGGACCTTTACCAGTATTCAGCATACGCATTTGAATATGAGTTTGGTCGATGACTTTTCCCATCGCGCCTCCCATTGCGTCAATTTCACGAACGACAATTCCTTTTGCCGGTCCACCAACTGATGGATTACATGGCATAAAAGCAATCATATCTAAATTAATTGTTAAAACGAGTGTTTTTGCTCCCATACGTGCTGAAGCATAAGCAGCTTCTACCCCTGCATGACCTGCTCCTACTACGATGACATCAAACGTGCCTGCTTCAAATGTGTTTGGCATGTTCGTACTTCCCTTCTTTTTTAAAAATAAATTTATTTTCCTAAACAGAATTGTGAGAATAACTGATTTAATAAACTTTCTTGCATTGTATCGCCGATAATTTCTCCAAGGATTTCCCATGTACGTGTTACATCAATTTGAATCATATCCACAGGCACATCTGCCTCTGCTGCATTAATCGCATCTGTGATACGATCTAATGCTTGATGCAGTAACGCAATATGACGTGAATTCGATACATACGTAGCATCTCCGGCATCAATTGAACCTTCAAAGAACATCGAAGAAATTGCTTCCTCTAAAGCGTCTACACCTTCTTCATTTAAAATAGATGTTGTAATCACACGACGATCCTTCGCTAAAGTCTTCACTTGATCTAAATCGATATTTTGTTCTAAATCTGTTTTATTTACAACGACAATATAATTCATATCTTGAATTGTTTCGAAAAGACGTAAATCTTCGTCTGTTAATGCTTGATTATAATTTACAACAAATAAAATGAGATCTGCTTCATGTAATACTTGGCGTGAACGTTCTACACCAATACGTTCTACAATATCTTCTGTTTCGCGAATACCTGCTGTATCCACAAGACGAAGTGGCACACCACGAACATTGACATACTCTTCAATGATATCACGAGTTGTTCCGGCAACATCTGTTACAATTGCTTTATTTTCTTGTACTAAACTATTTAAAAGTGATGATTTCCCCACATTTGGACGTCCTAAAATAACTGTGGATAAACCTTCACGTAAAATCTTACCTTGTGAAGAAGTTTGTAATAACTTTTCGATTTCACCTTTTACCCAATTTGATTTTTCAAGCATGAGTGGAATTGTCATTTCTTCCACATCATCATATTCTGGATAATCAATATTTACTTCTACTTGTGCAAGCACTTCAATCAGTGCTTGGCGTAACTGTGTAATCAAACGAGACAATTTTCCGTCCATCTGTCCTAAAGCTACATTCATCGCGCGATCTGTTTTCGCACGAATTAAATCCATTACTGCTTCTGCTTGAGATAAATCAATTCGCCCATTTAAAAATGCGCGTTTTGTAAATTCACCAGGCTCAGCCATGCGTGCACCGTTTCGTAAAATAAGTTGAAGTACACGATTCACAGTAACGAGACCACCATGACAGTTAATCTCAACTACATCTTCACGTGTAAAAGTTTTTGGCCCCTTCATAATTGAAACCATGACTTCTTCCACAACTTGTCCACTATCCACTTCTTTTAAATGACCATAATGAATTGTGTGAGATGGTGCTTCCATCAAACTTTTTCCACTCGGGGAATGAAATACACGATCAGCAATTGCAAATGCTTCTTCACCACTAATGCGTACAATCGCAATCGCCCCTTCTCCTGGTGGCGTAGAAATTGCCGCAATTGTATCAAATTCAAACATCTTTTGAATCCTCCTTGGATCTAATTTTCCGTAATTCACTAATGATATATGTTAACATAAATTCTTTTTTCACTACACTCATATTACTTCAAAAAATAAAGAGTCCTTCTCCGTAAAAACGTGAGAAGGACTCTTTCACAATCCTTTAATACTTATGAGCGAATCGGTTCAATTACTAAATGGCGACGGTTCGCGTCACCTTCTGAAAAAGTATCCACATCCAAACGTCTCGCTAACGAATGATGAATAATTTTTCTTTCACTAGATGGCATTGGTTCTAAATCAATACGTTTACCTGTGGATACAGCTTGATCAGCTAAACGATGTGCCAATTCAATTAATGCCTCTCTACGCTTTTGGCGATAGTTTTCCACATCTAATTCTAAAGTAAGGTAACGCGTTGCATATTTTTGTACAACTAACTGTGCAACTAGTTGAAGTGAGTTCAATGTTTGACCTCGTTTTCCAATTAACAGTGCTGCTTTCTCGCTTGATAATTGAATATGAATTGTTTTCTGCTTTTGTATAACATCCATTTGCAAGTCATGGATATCCATTTGCTTTACGATAGACTCAATATACGTTTTTGCTTCTTCAATTGCACGGGTGTCATCATGCTTTATTTGAACTTCTTCTTTTTCCACAGGGTTATCTACAGTTTGTGGATGAGCTTCATCATTTTCTACTTCTTCAATTTCTGGTTCAACCAATATTAATTTCTCTTTTACATGAACATGTGCATCGCGCGCACCAATGCCTAAAAAACCCTTTTTAGGCTCCTGTAAAATTTCTATTTCTACTTGGTCATGGGTCAAATCAAGTTTTTTCAAAGCATTCGCAACAGCTTCTTCCACTGTTTTCGCGACTTGGATCGATTCTTTCAATTGGGCCCCTCCTGTTGTTCGCAGGATGAAGTAATGTAGAAATCTTTTTAGTGATCGCCCCTGCGAGTCAATTCATTTTCTCTATTTTATCATGCTTATTCTGCTTAACTCTAGTAGTTCTCTTCAAAAATTTAGAGATTTTTAAAACATGTTCTAAACTCTTTTTTACTTCTTCAAAATTCATTGTGGCCGCCGGTTTTCTGGCGATAATGACGTAATCCATATCTTGACGTAACTCAAGATCTAGCTCGTGAAAGCTTTGTCGGATATAACGTTTAATTTGGTTTCGTGTTACGGCATTCCCTAACTTCTTACTCACAGATAAACCGATACGAAACTGTTCTTGCTCTTCTTTTGCTAAACCGTAAACAACAAATTGACGATTCGCAAAAGATTTACCTCTTCGAAATACTTTTTGAAAGTCATGTTCTGACTTCACTCTACGACTTTTTTTCATCGTTCACCTGCTCAACAATTATTGAATAGAGGTGTCCGTGCCAAAAATTGACACGAACCTCTCAAAAGAAAAAGACCACTGATGTTGGTCAGTGGACTTGCTTATGCTGATAATACTTTTCTACCTTTACGACGACGAGCTGCTAATACGCGACGACCGTTTTTAGAACTCATACGAGCACGGAAACCATGCACTTTGCTATGTTTACGTTTTTTTGGTTGGTATGTGCGTTTCATTGTGTAATACACCTCCTGTTGAAAGTCTAAAGTCCATTTATAAATGCTACAGACAGTCTTGCACATTATAGCGTTTTTATAAATAGTTTGTCAATACGGATCCCAAAAAGTCTGCTTCAAAAATACCCTGATTTTCATTACTGAATAACAAATGAAATTTATCCACAAATCTCATTTTGGTTATACAGAAGGCTTGTGACTAAAAATTTTCAGATATTTTTTATCCACAGGCATTATCTACAAGTTTTTCACAAATTAATACCCTGTGGATAAGGTTATTCGAACAATAAATTCTTTCTGTGGATAAGTGTTTTAAATACTTATATATCAATCATTATAGGACTTCCATTTTGTTGAAATGTTTGTATACAATTTTTCTCTTAATTCTATTTATCCACAATTTCCCACACTCTGTGGATAAAGTTATTTGCAACCTCTTAACAACACTTATCCACAGGTTGTTGCTATTGTGTATAATTCTATTTTCATGTATATTAAACATTGCGCTTTTATTTACATAAAAATTAATTGAAAGGAGAGACGATTTTGAACCAAGAAGAACTAAAACATTTTTGGAGTCAGGTGTTACATGAGGCCAAAAAAATCATATCGAAACCAAGCTTTGATACTTGGCTTAAATCAACTGAATTAATTGCATATGAAGATGATCAACTCGTTGTTTCAGCTGAAAACTCATTTTCGAAAGAATGGTTAGCTAAAAATTATGTAACTACAATTCAAGGGATTGTTAAAAAATTAACGGGTTCGTCATTGGATATTCATTTTACTGAAGTAGCAGATGATGATTTTCAACCATCAACTAAACGTAAGAAAAAAGAGTTACCTGTCGTTGCAAATGATCACTCTCCAGCAATGTTAAATACAAAAAATACATTTGATACATTTGTAATCGGACCAGGAAATCGCTTTGCACACGCTGCATCATTAGCTGTAGCTGAAGCACCGGCAAAAGCTTATAACCCTTTGTTTTTACATGGAGGGGTAGGTTTAGGAAAAACGCATTTAATGCATGCAATTGGTCATTATGTGCTAGAACATGATCCAAATGCGAAAGTAGTTTATTTATCTTCGGAGAAATTCACAAATGAATTTATTAATTCAATTCGTGATAATAATACGGAGGCCTTTCGTAATAAATACCGAAAAGTAGATGTGTTATTAATTGATGATATCCAGTTTTTAGCTGGAAAAGAATCTACTCAAGAAGAGTTCTTCCATACATTTAATACCCTACATGAAGAGTCTAAACAAATTATTATTTCAAGTGACCGCCAACCGAAAGAAATTCCAACATTAGAAGATCGTTTACGTTCTCGTTTTGAATGGGGATTGATTATCGATATTGGGCCACCTGATTTAGAAACACGTATTGCCATATTAAGAAAAAAAGCTGATGCAGATGGTTTACAAATTTCAGATGATGTAATGAGTTATATTGCAAGTCAAATTGATTCGAACATTCGAGAGTTAGAGGGTGCTTTAACACGAGTTGTTGCTTATTCAAACTTACTAAATCAACCTTTAACAGCTGAATTAGCTGCTGAAGCTTTAAAAAGCATTATGCCTTCAACAACTCCAAAAATTTTATCCATTTTGGATATTCAAAAGACTGTTGGGGAACACTATGGTATTAAACTTGAAGATTTTTCTGCTAAAAAGAGAACAAAATCAATTGCTTTTCCTCGTCAAGTAGCTATGTATTTATCACGAGAAATGACAGACTCCTCACTACCAAAAATAGGTGAAGAATTTGGTGGGCGTGATCATACAACTGTAATTCACGCACATGAAAAAATTACATCCTTATTAAAAACAGACGCAATTTTACAAGATGATATTAAACAGATTAAAACCAAGTTAAGTAATTAGCTTGTGGATAAATTAGATTTTTAACCACACACTTATACACAGTCTATCTACAAGCAGATAGACTGATTTTATTCGTACGAGGTGGGTTATCCACAGAATCCACACCCCCTATTACTTAAACTATTAAAAATAATATTAATTAATAATATATAAAGAGAGGTTATTTACATGAAATTCAACATAGTAAGAGATCAATTATTAAATGCACTAAATGATGTAATGAAAGCTGTAAGTTCAAAAACAACGATTCCAATTTTAACAGGTATTAAAATCGATGTATCTACAGAAGGTATTCGTTTAACAGGTAGTGATGCAGATATTACAATTCAAACATTTATTCCAACTGAAAAAGACGGTCAACAATTAATTCAAATTGATGAAACAGGTTCAATTGTTTTACAAGCTCGTATGTTTAACGAAATTATTCGTAAATTACCAACAAATGAAGTTGAAATTGAAGTAACTGAAAATTATCAAACGCGTATTCGTTCTGGTAAATCAGATTTCCACTTAATCGGATTAGAACCAAATGAATATCCAATGCTTCCAGAAGTAAGTGAAGAAAATCAAATTTCAATTCCTGGGGATTTATTAAAATCGATTATTCGTGAAACAGTATTTGCAGTTTCAACAAGTGAATCGCGTCCTGTATTAACAGGAGTAAATTGGAAAGTTACAGAAGAAGGGCTTATTTGCGTTGCAACAGACAGCCATCGTTTAGCACGTAGAATTGTCACGCTGGATAACTTACCAAAAGATGTGGAAAGTGTTGTTATCCCAGGGAAGAGTTTAACTGAATTAAGCAAAATTCTTTCAGATTCATCTACATCTGTGAATATCTATATGACAAATCAACAAGTCCTATTCAAAACTGAAGATGTTCTTTTCTTCTCACGTTTATTAGAGGGGAATTATCCTGATACAAATCGCTTAATCCCAGAAACATATCAAACTACTGTACAAATTAACGGTAAAGAATTATTACAAGCAATCGATCGTGCATCACTTTTAGCACGTGAAGAACGCAATAATGTTGTTCGTTTTTCAACTTTAGATCAAAGCCAAATCGAAATTTCTTCAAATTCACCTGAGATTGGTAAAGTTGAAGAAGAAATTCAAGTACAAGAATTAACGGGTGATGAATTGCGTATTTCATTTAGTGCGAAATATATGATGGATGCTCTAAAATCAATCGATGGTCAAGATGTAATCATTCAATTCACTGGTGCGATGCGTCCGTTTATCATTCGTTCAATTCATGACGACTCGATTCTACAGCTGATTTTACCTGTGCGTACGTATTAATATTTTAAAATAGCAACAGTGTGAATTATTTCCCAAGCGAATTTAGTACCAGGTGCTAAATTCGCTTTTTTAATACCTATTTTTACTTATTGCTCAAAATTCGGTATAATAGAAAGATAAAGAATCGTTATGAAAAGGATGAAAACTGTGAACGAAATCGTAATAGACACTGAATATGTAACATTAGGTCAATTTTTAAAAATGGTCGATATTATTAGTTCTGGAGGCCAAGCAAAATGGTACCTTGCTGAGAATGATGTATTTGTGAATGATGAGTTAGAAGATCGCCGAGGAAGAAAATTAAGACACGAAGATATTGTGGAGTTACCTGAGGTAGGGAAATTTATTGTGAAAGATGCATTTCTTGAGGAATAATGCATGTATATTGAACGCTTAAAATTACATGATTACCGAAATTACAATTCTTTTGAATTAAATTTTTCTAAAACGATTAATATCTTTATCGGTGAAAATGCACAAGGTAAAACGAATGTCATGGAAGCAATCTATGTTTTAGCGATGGCAAAATCACATCGAACATCGAATGATAAAGAATTAATCCAGTGGGGCGCTGAGTATGGTAAAATAGAGGGAGACATTCAAAAACGATATGGAAAACTTCCTCTAGAACTTACAATCTCCAAAAAAGGTAAAAAAGCGAAAGCAAATCACCTCAATCAAAGTAAATTAAGCGAATATATTGGACAAATGAATGTAGTCATGTTTGCTCCTGAAGATTTAAATGTCGTCAAAGGAAGTCCACAGTTGCGCAGGCGTTTTTTAGATATGGAGATTGGTCAGATTTCGCCGACTTACTTACATGATTTATCTAGTTTTCAAAAAATATTAAAACAACGTAATCACATTTTGAAAAAAAATCAGGGAAAACGAAATTTAGATGATTTAAGTTTTGATATTTTCACTGAACAATATGTTGCCGCTGCAGTGAAGGTTATTCGTAAACGTTTTGAATTCATGGAATTATTACAAGAGTGGGCTGCGCCTATTCATTTTGGAATCTCAAGGGAAAAAGAAAAGTTAGAAATTCACTATAAAGCTGTAAGTGGATTAGAAGCTTCTTGGGATTCGACAACTATGGAAGAACATCTATTAGCTAAATTAAAAGAACAAAAAAATCGAGAGCTTGAGCGTGGTGTTACATTACTTGGTCCGCACCGTGATGATTTACAATTTACGGTAAATGATTATGATGTACAAGTATATGGTTCACAAGGTCAACAACGTACAACAGCGCTTTCTTTAAAGTTAGCTGAGATTGAATTAATTAAACAAGAAGTGGGAGAAGCGCCGATTTTATTATTGGATGATGTTTTATCTGAATTAGATGATTATCGCCAATCCCATTTATTAAACACAATACATGGCGATGTACAAACATTTGTTACAACAACGAGTGTAGATGGCATTGACCACAATACAATACGTGAAGCAAAATTGTTTCACGTGAAACAAGGTTCTGTAGATTCTGAGTAACAGTATTTACAGAACCTTATCAAATCAAAAGACATCTAAATGTTATATGAAAGAGTAGGTGGAACAAGTTATGACGTTAGAAGAGAAAAATCCAGCTTCATATGATGCCGAGCAGATTCAGGTTTTAGAAGGATTGGAAGCTGTTCGTAAAAGACCAGGTATGTACATTGGATCTACCAGTTCTAAAGGTCTTCATCATTTAGTGTGGGAAATTGTGGATAACAGTATTGACGAAGCTTTAGCAGGTTACTGTGACACGATTACTGTTGCAATTGAAAAAGATAATTGGATACGCGTAGAGGATAATGGTCGTGGTATTCCAGTTGATATACAAGAAAAAGTTGGTAAGCCAGCTGTAGAAGTTATTATGACAGTACTACATGCAGGTGGTAAATTTGGCGGTGGCGGTTATAAAGTTTCGGGCGGTTTACACGGTGTAGGTGCTTCAGTAGTAAATGCACTATCTGTCGAAACAAGCGTACAAGTTCATCGTGATGAAAAAATCCATGAAATCATCTTTGAACGTGGTCAAGTTGTACAAGAGCTAAAAGTGATTGGTGAGACAAATCATAATGGTACAACAACGCGTTTTAAAGCAGACCCAGAAATTTTCAAAGAAACAACTGTATATGAATATGATATTTTAGCGCATCGTATTCGAGAATTAGCATACTTAAATCGTGGTATTACGATGATTATTATTGATGAACGACCAGATAGCGAACGTCGTGATGAGTTCCACTACGAAGGCGGTATCAAATCATATGTAGAACATATCAATGAGAACAAAGATCCACTTCACCCAGCGATTGATTTGAAAGGTGAAAAGGACGGCATTTCTGTAGAGATTGCAATGCAATATAATGATGGCTTTGCATCCAATATTTTCTCTTTTGCTAATAATATCAATACGTATGAGGGTGGAACACATGAATCAGGTTTTAAAACTGCCTTAACACGTGTGATTAATGATTATGGACGTAAAAATAATCTAATAAAAGAAAATGATGCGAACCTTACAGGTGAAGATGTACGAGAAGGGTTAGTTGCGATTGTTTCAATTAAACATCCTGATCCACAATTTGAAGGTCAAACAAAAACAAAATTAGGTAACTCGGAAGTTAGTACGATTACGAATTCATTATTCTCAGAACGCTTCGAACGTTTTTTATTAGAAAATCCAAATGTAGCACGTACAATTATCGACAAAGGTTTAATTGCCTCTCGTGCGCGCGTAGCTGCTAAAAAAGCACGTGAAATGACACGTCGTAAATCAGCTTTAGAATTTTCAAGCCTTCCTGGTAAGCTTGCTGATTGTTCATCTCGTAATCCAGCTGACTGTGAGATTTATATTGTAGAGGGTGACTCTGCAGGTGGGTCTGCAAAATCTGGACGTGATCGTCATTTCCAAGCAATTTTACCGCTGAAAGGTAAAATTTTAAACGTTGAAAAAGCACGTTTAGATCGTATCTTATCAAACGAGGAAATTCGTGCGATGATTACAGCCATCGGTACAGGTATTGGTGAAGAATTTAATTTAGAAAAAGCGCGTTATCATAAAATCGTTATTATGACAGATGCCGATGTTGATGGTGCGCATATCCGTACATTACTATTAACATTCTTCTTCCGTTTCATGCGCCCATTGATTGAAGCAGGTTATGTGTATATCGCACAACCACCACTTTATCAAGTGAAACAAGGTAAGCATTTAGAATACTGTTATAGCGATGCTGAATTACAAGAAATTTTAAATCGTTTACCAAGTCAACCAAAACCAATGACACAACGTTATAAAGGTCTTGGTGAGATGAATGCAGAGCAACTGTGGGATACAACCATGGATCCAGAACATCGTGTATTATTACAAGTTGAATTAGATGATACAATTGAAGCAGATCAAGCATTTGAACAATTAATGGGTGATGATGTAGAACCACGTCGTCAATTTATTAATGAGAATGCAGTATATGCAGATTTAGATATTTAAGTAAGGTTTTTGAAAGGAGGTTTACGTTTTGTCTGAAGAAAATCACTCCGGCGTAAAAGGAGTCAATATTACTAAAACAGTTAAAACAGCATTTTTAGATTATGCTATGAGCGTAATCGTTTCACGTGCATTACCAGATGTGCGTGATGGATTGAAGCCAGTTCAAAGACGTATTTTATATGGAATGCAAGAGCTAGGTAGTACATCGGATAAACCATATAAAAAATCTGCACGTATTGTTGGGGATGTTATGGGTAAGTATCACCCACACGGTGACTCATCTATTTATGAAGCAATGGTACGTATGGCACAGGATTTCAGTTACCGTTACATGCTTGTAGATGGGCATGGTAACTTTGGTTCAATTGATGGTGACGGTGCCGCAGCGATGCGTTATACAGAATCGCGTATGTCAAAAATCGCAATGGAGATGTTGCGTGACATTAATAAAAATACAATTGATTATAAAGATAACTACGATGGGAATGAACGTGAACCGGTTGTATTACCAGCGCGTTATCCTAATTTACTTGTGAATGGAACATCAGGTATTGCTGTAGGTATGGCGACAAATATCCCTCCTCACCAACTTGGTGAAGTGATTGATGGCGTTTTAGCAGTATCTGAAAATCCTGCAATTACGACAGAAGAATTAATGGAGATCATTCCAGGACCAGACTTCCCTACAGGTGGTCTTATTCTTGGGCGTAGTGGAATTCGTCGTGCTTATGAAACAGGACGCGGATCAATTGTTGTCCGTTCAAAAGTTGAAATTGAACAAAAAACAAGTGGTAAAGAAGTAATCATTGTGAATGAACTTCCTTACCAAGTAAATAAAGCGCGATTAATTGAGAAAATTGCTGAATTAGTTCGTGATAAAAAAATTGATGGCATTACGAATATTCGAGATGAATCGGATCGTAATGGTATGCGTATTGTGATCGATGTACGTAGAGATGCAAATGCAAATGTTGTTTTGAATAATTTATATAAACAAACAGCGATGCAATCGAGCTTTGGTATTAATATGCTAGCTTTAGTAAATGGACAGCCTCAAACATTAAGTTTAAAAGAAGCACTTTATCATTATCTAGAGCATCAAAAAGAGGTAATTCGTCGTCGTACAGAATTTGAATTGAAGAAAGCTGAAGATCGCGCACATATCCTAGAAGGACTTCGTATTGCGCTAGACCATATCGATGCAATCATTCAATTAATTCGTAGTTCACAAACAGCAGATGAAGCGAAGCGAGCGCTAGGTGAGCAATATTCATTAAGTGAAAGACAAGCACAAGCAATTCTTGATATGCGTTTACAACGTTTAACAGGTTTAGAACGCGATAAAATCGAAGAAGAATACAATGGTTTGTTAGCTCTAATCGCGGAATTAAAAGAAATTTTAGCAAATGAAGGAAAAATCATTGCGATTATTCATGAAGAATTAACAGAAGTAAAAGAACGCTTCAATGATGCACGTCGTACAGAAATTATTGCTGGTGGCGCGAATATGATTGAAGATGAAGATTTAATTCCAAGAGAAAATTCAGTATTAACACTTACACACAATGGTTATATTAAACGTTTACCAGCTAATACATACCGCAGCCAACGACGCGGTGGACGCGGTGTTCAAGGTATGGGAACGAATGAAGATGATTTTGTAGAACATTTAATGTATGCTTCAACGCATGATACAATTCTATTCTTCACTTCAAAAGGTAAAACGTTTAAAGCGAAGGGATACGAAATCCCTGAGTTTGGACGTACAGCAAAAGGTTTACCGATTGTGAATCTGTTAAATGTGGATAAAGATGAAAAAGTAACAGCGATGATTCGCGTTCCTTCATATGAAGAAGATGCTTACTTTATTTTCACAACGAAAACAGGTGTAACGAAGCGTACATCATTATCAAACTTTGCAAACATTCGTACTAACGGTTTGATTGCTATTTCTTTACGTGAAGATGATGAATTAATCTCAGTGCGTTTAACAGACGGTACAAAAGAAATTATTATCGGAACACATCAAGGGATGTTAGTTCGTTTTAAAGAACAAGATATTCGTGCGATGGGACGAAATGCAGCTGGTGTTCGTGGTATTCGTTTACGTGACGATGACTATGTAGTCGGCATGGAAATCTTAGAAGAAGGTCAAGAGATTCTTGTTGTTACAGAAAAAGGTTATGGAAAACGTACTTCAGAAGAAGAATATCGTTTACAAACTCGCGGTGGCGTTGGAATTAAAACATGTCAAATTACAGATAAAAATGGTCCGGTAGTGGCAGTTAAAGCAGTTACAGGTGAAGAAGATATTATGCTGATCACAATTAACGGTATGTTAATTCGTATGGATGTAAATGATATTTCTCAAATTGGACGTAGTACACAAGGTGTTCGTTTAATTCGTTTAGCCGATGAAGAATTTGTTGCGACTGTTGCGAAAGTAGAAAAAGAAGATCCATCTGAAGAAGAATCCGAAATTGTTGAAGAAGAATCTACAGAAGAAGAATAGTTGTTAGACTTAGAAGAAATCACGTTAATATGCGTGATTTCTTCTTTTTATATTGGAACACATAAAAATTAGGTGTATATTTAATGAAAGTAGACTATTTAGTGGAAAATATGTGAATTGATTTTTTATAAAATAGAATGAGGAGGCAGTGAGTTGGATACAGTAAAAATTAATTTAGATGAAATAAAATTAGGTAGTGTATTAGCAGAAGATATTTTAGCGAACACACAGTATCCAATCGCATATAAGGATACAAGAGTAGACCGTGACATGTTGATGGTCTTTCAAGCGTTCAATATATCGATGATTCCAATATCAAAACAATCAATTGAATCTAAAAAAGAAGTAGTATATACAAAAGAAATTTTTAAAACAGATGAGCAGAACTTTGAGAAAAAACTTAAAACAAGTGTGCAAAAATTTAAATCTGAATTTTCTAACTGGGAAGCAGGCTCTAAAGTAGATATCGTTAAAGCACGAGATATTGTCATGCCGCTAATTGATGAGATGATTACAGATCGCACAAAAATCTTCACATTGAATGATTATGCGGATTCTAGAGAATATATTTACCATCATTCAGTAGCAGTAGCTTTAGTAGCAGCTGTTATTGCGAATAAGATGAAATATAACAAAGGCGATGTTCTACAAATTGCAACAGCTGCCTTGTTAGCTGATTGTGGTATGGCGAAGATTAGTAAGAGAATTCGAATGAAACCGGGTGCTTTAAATGAATTTGAATTTAAAGAAATCATGAATCATCCACTTCATAGTCTGAAGATGGTAAAAGATATACCGATTTTAAAACAAGAAATGAAGCTCGCAATTTTTCAACATCATGAAAAATTAGACGGAAGTGGTTATCCTAATCGAGTCAAAGGTGATTCAATTACACAGGTAGCTCATATTATTGCAATCGCAGATGTATTTCATGCAATGACTAGCGAACGTTTATACAAACCTAAAGAGTCTGTGTTTAAAGTAGTAGAAGTCATTAGAGAATCAGCATTTGGTAAGTATCGTATAGATGTCGTTCAGGCCTTATTGGCGTCAGTAGCAGATTTACCTTTAGGTACAGTAGTGGAACTGTCTAATGGATTAATCGGAACGATTGTTTATACAAATAATAATTTAATTACACGACCTACTGTTAAAATTGAACATAGCGGCGAGATTATTGATTTGAGTTTAAAAAGAAACATATTTATTCACCGAGTTCATATATAGAAGAAACACTTTGGAAATACACCACAGACAGTAAGTCTAAGGTGTATTTTTAAAATCTAAAGTTAATTTCATAAAAAAACTTGCACTTTATAAAAAAGTATTATATTATATAAAAGTTGCTGTTGGAAAACAGTTATAAAAATATTTTAAAAAAGCAATTGACTTCAATGAATTATTGTTATATAATTAAGAAGTTGTCCAGTTAAGAAATACTAACTGACACAAAAAACTTTTTTAAAAAGTTGTTGACTTCTAAGAAGTTATCGTGATATAATGATTAAGTCGTTAAGATGACGACGAAACA
>NZ_JBJXHL010000006.1:0-185742 GCF_046159805.1 Kurthia sp. ISK08 | reverse complement strand
CCTTCTATCTATAAAATGAACATTCTATAAAATTAACATTTGCAGCATACTTTTAATCAAACTTTATTCCAAACCAACATTATAGAACTAAGCATTTAAAATAGAATTTGATTTAACCCTACCTACATGGATATTTTGTGCATATAGGTAGGGTTTATTTTTGAATAAAACAGATTTTTTCTATATAACCCTTTTTATGGTAACTTTGTCATTTGTGAAGCGTTCTATTTTATAGACAAAAATTAAAGGGGTGTAAGATGCAAAAATCAATGAAGGGTATTTTATGGGGAATTTTTCTGCTCTATTTACTATTGTTAACGTATCAATTACTGATGAAATATTATAGTATCAGTCAGATTGGGCGCTTATTGTTGTTTCAAGAGGAAGGGCTATTCTTTTTGAAAGAAGTGAATCTTGTGCCTTTCCATACGATTCAATCGTATGTACAAATCGAGGGAACAACGTTTTTGAGTGCGATGCGTAATCTTATTGGGAATGTTATTGGTTTTGTACCGTTTGGCTTCTTTGCTGCACTGATCATTTTCAAGCGTCCAACATGGCTGAAGGTAATTGGGGCAACTTTTATGTGTAGTTTATTCTATGAAACAATCCAATATATTTTCACGCTCGGACTATTTGATGTGGACGATTTACTATTAAATACGCTTGGTGGAGCAATCGGCTATGGGTGCTACTGGATTATGAAGCGATATTTAGAGAGATTGAAAAGAAATCGGATAACAACTGTCTGAGACCCAAACATGATGCGAAAGAAATAGTATATATAAGTAAAAAGATGCTTTTTTTAGTGAATGATAGAAGTGGTTAATTTTGTATGATAACCTTTTATAAGGAAATTATATGAAGGGAGTATGTATGTGTCGTTAAAGTACATACATAATCAGATTATGCCTGCTCAAAAATCGTTTTACTTATTTATTTATTATATTGTTTTTACCGTATTTGTTTGTTTAGTTTTTTCTTCACTTGCTACTTCTTTTGAGAATAGCGGGAAGTTAGAAGATGGCTTAACCGAACAAAGTTTTCAATTAACTGTTACAAAAGAGCAAAGTCCAAGCGTTACGGTGAAAGAATGGTTAGATACCGTTCGCAAAAAGGATGACTCTTTTTTAGTGATGAAGCGTGATGCTTCGTATGTTAGTAAGGAGATCTTTCTTCAAAACTATCCTTTCCGATTAGCAAGTGATGAAAAAATCGAGGGGTTACCTAATCAAAGTGCTTTCGTCGATGAAAGTTATAAACAAAATTTTAATGAAGGTTCAGGTAAACCCTCTCTTCGTGCTTTTGGGAAGGTCTACACAGTGTATGCAACATTTAATAACCCAAATGATAGTTTGCGTATGAATAGTACGATTTACTACACAATGAATCAGAAGGCGAAGTTTGAAGGAGATTTTTTAATAGATGGAATCGAAAAAAAGGAATTACAAGAGGTTGTACATACATTTCAAATGCAACATGAAGGCGTAGATTTGGAACTTACATCGAATCAATTATCTCTAATGGAACGTATAACATTTGTCTTTAAAGAACAAATGATTTTACTAATTGTATTGATGCTGACACTTATTTTAATTTTGATTAATACCATTGCGACGATTATTACATGGATTGAGTCACGTAAAGAAGAAATTCATATTCGTTATATGGTTGGTGGCAGCTACCAAAGGATTCAATGGGGATTATTAAAAGATTATTGGTTTATTATTTTCAGTAGCTTTATCATCGGGACAATCATTGCGTATGCAATTTATCAGATTCAGCTATTTGATACATTAATTCATACGTTTCGCTTTGATGCGGTACTCTATACATTCATTTTCTGTTTTGTATTAGGTACGAGTATTGCATATCCAAGTATTCGTTATTACTATCAAACGCATATTGTGAAAAAGGAGCGAAAACGATAGATGAAGCAAATACAATTTGCCTTAGAAGATTTGTGGAAGCGTAAATGGCTCTCTCTATTATTATGGCTACAGTGTATTCTTTTACTTTTCATTGCGAATTTTGTTATTGAAAACATCAAAGATTTATCCAATATGAAACAAGAAGTGAATCGCTTAACAAAGTCAGAGCCAATTTACTATTTCTACGATTTAACAACGGAAAAACAGTTAGATCAGACGTTGAATCAGCCAAAACATTTAGATGATTATAAAGCAATTTATAAAAAAATTTATGAGAAGAAAGATGGTAGAGCCTTTTCATTATATACAACAACATATCCATTTGACTTACAGTATTTCGAACCTAATTTACGTGATGTCATTGTGGAGGGACATCAAGTCTATATTGATGTTTTACCTTTTGCAAATGCTTCATTTTATGATTTTGCGCAATTGAAGTTATCGCAGGGAAGATACTTTCATCAGGATGAAATTCAAACGACAAAGCAACCTATTCCGGTTGTTATTGGTTCGGGATTAGCAGCGTCACTACAAGTGGGTAGTGAATTTACGAGTGATGAGGAACATTATCGTGTTATTGGTATTTTAGAAGAGAATATGAGTTATATTAATCTCGCTGCATCAAAAGATTTTATCTCATTGGATTATGCAATCTTACTTCCAACACCTGTATTAGAGGATAATACAGATTATTATGCGCTATTAAGTGGGACGATGATTCCAACTTCAAATGAACAAGAAATACGTGATACGATGACATTTATTCAAAATCAGGGGCATGTCTCTTTTGTTTATCGAGATTTAAGTAAGCAGATGCCTTATGTAATGGAAGATAAGAAAAAGTGGATTCAAATGCAGTTGATGCTTACGATTTTAATTAGTATTTTCACATTGATTAGCATTACCGTATCGTATTTACAATTTATTCGAAAATACATGTTTGAGCTAGGTGTACATATTTTAACAGGTGCAACGAAAAATCAAATTATCTTCCGTTTATGTAGCCAGCTTATTATATTATTTGCACTTGCCAATAGTGTCGTATTTATGATTCTTCATCGATTCCAAATCTCAATCATGATGACGGTGATTTCTTGTATGATTTTATGGATTGTACCCATCATTCGTATTCGAAAAATGAAAATTGATCAAATGCTAAGGAGAAAATCATGAGGAAATTAATAGAAGTGAAACATTTATCAAAGAGTTATCGCATCTCATCAAAAGAGCAAGTTCAAGCTTTGCAAGATGTGAACTTCACCATTCATGAAGGAGAAATGATTGCAATTGTTGGAACATCTGGTTCTGGTAAATCTACATTGTTACGTATTTTAGGGTGTATTGATTCACAAACAACAGGTCATTATCATCTGAATGGTTTTGATATTGAGGGGAAAACGGATCAAGAATTAGCGCACATACGAAATCAATCGATTGGCTTTGTAATGCAGGACTTTTCATTAATTGAGGACTACTCTGTGAAAAAGAACGTGTTATTGCCACTTACGTATGAAAAGAATAAAGAAAAGAGACAACAACAAAAACAACATTTGTTACCATTGCTTCAAAAGCTCAATATAGCGAGTAAAGAGAATCAAAAAGTAACTTCTTTATCTGGTGGACAAAAACAGCGTGTCGCGATTGCACGTGCATTAATTAATAATCCAGCTATTTTATTAGCTGATGAACCAACAGGTGCTTTAGATCAAAAGACTTCCAAAGAAATTATGAACATTTTACATGAACTTCATGCAGAAGGAAAAACGATTATTATTGTGACACATGACTTACAAATCGCTGAACAATGTCAGCGCATTTTTAGAATTGAAGACGGTCTGTTAAATGAAGTCTATTCTTAAAATTGGAACAATCTAACATATGAAACGTCATGTATGTTTCATAAGGAGTGATTGTTCATGGAGATAATTTTTTTAAGTATAGCGCTTGTTGCAACAGTAATCAGGCTTTTACAGTTTAAGAGAGGTTATATAGCGATGTGGGTTGCGCTTTCAGCAACTGCGTTGACTCTGTGTTCGTTTATAACGATGATTGTAGGTTGGATCAGTCACAATGATATGGGTGCCCTAGCAGATGTGGTTCCGACTATGCATATAGTGTGTTGGATTTTTACGGTGTGTATGATTGTACTAAATGTATTACCACTCGTTTTAAAAAAATGAGCTAATTAATTGTATCCATGCGTTAAAAAATGTAAGCTAAGTACATTCAAAATGATAGCTGAATCCAAGGAGGAACATGCATGGAAAATTTTAAGTATCAAAACCCAACGAAAATTGTTTTTGGTAAGGGGCAAATTCAGTCATTAGATCAAGAAATACCAACGGATGCAAAACGCGTTCTTCTATTATATGGCGGCGGTAGTATTAAAAAGAATGGTGTTTATAATGAAGTAATAAAACATCTACAAGCTGCAGGTAAAGAAGTAGTTGAGCTTTCTGGTGTAGAACCAAATCCACGTCTGACAACTGTTCAAAAGGGAATTGATCTTGTAAAAGAGCATGAACTTGATTTTATTTTAGCTGTTGGTGGCGGTAGTGTTATTGACTGTGCTAAGGCAATTGCTATTGGTTCACGTTACGATGGGGATGTATGGGATATTATTCTTAAAAAAGCAGTGCCAACATCGGCAGTACCTTTTGGAACAGTGTTAACAATCGCAGCAACAGGTTCTGAAATGAATAGTGGCGGTGTTATTACAAACTGGGAAGAGAATGATAAGCGTTCATTCGGTTCGATTTATACGTATCCGAAATTCAGTATTTTAGATCCTGAATTAACGTATTCTGTACCATTGAATCAAACAATTTACGGTATTGTTGATACGATGTCGCATGTATTCGAGCAATATTTCAATGCGTCAACGAACACACCGCTACAAGACCGTTTTGGCGAGTCGATTTTACGTACAGTACTTGAAGTAGGTCCAAAACTTGTGAAGGATTTACATTCATACGAATATCGTGAAGTAATGATGTTAAACAGTACATTCGCATTGAATGGTGTCTTATCAATGGGTGTGAAAACAGACTGGGCGACACATATGATTGAACATGCAGTTTCTGCTGTGTATGATATTCCACATGGTGGCGGTTTAGCGATTCTATTCCCTTCTTGGATGTCATTCGTTAGCGAACAAAAACCTGAAAAAGTGGCGCAACTAGGTAAGAATGTCTTTGATTTAGATGCGACAGGGAAGACGGATGCAGAGCTTGCGAAAGAAACGATTGCGGCTTTACAAGAATTCTGGACTTCAATTGGTGCGCCAACAAAATTAGCTGATTTTGATATTGATGATGCACAGCTTGATTTAATGGCAGAGCGTTCAATGGTTGCTGAAAAAATCGGTAGCTATGTGCCACTATCAAAAGAAGACGTAAAAGAAATTTTAAAACGTTCATTATAATAGAGGAGGCTAAGGAGGAATCCTTAGTCTTTTTTAATAGGAGGAAATCGAGATGAAACAATCGATTGTACATGTTGCACTTGTCGTAAAAGATTATGATGAGGCGATTGCATTTTATACAGAAAAACTGCATTTTACATTGGTGGAAGATACAGAACAACCAGAGCAGAATAAGCGATGGGTAGTCGTATCACCACCTAATTCGAATGGAACGAATCTATTATTAGCGCGTGCTTCGAATGAAGAACAGCAAGCTTTTATCGGACAACAGTCGGGTGGACGCGTCTTTTTATTTTTACAAACGGATGATTTTGAGCGTGATGTACGTGATATGCGCGAAAAGGGGATTGAGTTTGTAAGAGAGCCACAGACGCAACCGTACGGAAAAGTAGCTGTGTTTTCAGATTTATACGGAAACTTGTGGGACTTAATTGAGTTTGTTGATGGGCATCCACTTAAACAGCAGTGAGAGCAGATTTCTCAATCGAAAAATAGTATAATATTTAAATAGGAAGAAACTCGATTGAAAAGGATGTTTAATACGTATGGATGAACAAGTAAAATTGTGGATTACACAGTTTCAACAAGAAAAAGATGCGGATGCTTTAGAGAAGTTAAAGGAATATTGTGTGGTCATGATTGAACCACTCATTGTGGAGTTTACAGAGAAGTACGGGGAGGAAGCTGGTGTGCTGTTACGTTCAAAATGGGATAAGCGCTTCTTCTTTATCTTTTCAAAATATCAATTGAATGTAGGATTATCACTTGAGAGTTTTGTTCAAAACACATATCGCTTTTACTTCATGCAAGTATTGCGAAAAGCAGGGTATATTCAATAATAAAAAACAGGTTGGAAACATAGTATATATGTTCCAGCCTGTTTTTAAATTAGCTATAAATGATATCTTCTGCAAGGTTTGTGAATACTTCACCTACGACAGAGTCTTCATCGTAAATCGATGAGCCAAGATTTTCTTCTGGTTTTGCGAATGGTACGCGTGCGATGACGTCACACTTTAGTGAGCGTGCAAGGTTGTCGCCGCCACCTTGACCTAGAATATAGTTCTTCTGACCATCTGGTGTTTCAAAGTATGCCATGTTTTCAACGACACCTAACACTTCATGTTTTGTATGAATTGCCATCATACCTGCACGAGAGGCAACGTATGATGCGGTGTTATGTGGTGTTGTGACGATGATTTCTTTTGCTTGTGGAATCATCGCCGCGACGTCGATTGCGACATCTCCTGTTCCTGGTGGTAGGTCAATTAGTAAATAATCGAGTTCGCCCCAATGTGTATTCACAAGGAAATTACGAATCCATTTATTTAGCATTGGTCCACGCCACATCACAGGTTGATTGTCTTTTGTATAGAAGCCCATCGACATAATTTTAACGCCAGCTACTTCTACAGGAATCGCTGTTTGGTCAATCATTGTTGGTTTTTGTTGTGTACGCATCATAGCAGGAATACTAAAGCCATAAATATCAGCGTCCACAATCCCAACACGTTTGCCAAGTCTCGCAAGTGCAGTCGCTAGGTTAATCGTTACGGTTGATTTACCTACGCCACCTTTACCACTTGTGATGGCGATAAATTGTACACCTGAATCGGGTTCTAACATTTTCGGCATACCTTGCTTGTTGACGTTTTGTGTTTTTAACGAAGCAGTTAAAGCCATGCGTTCTTCATCGGTCATTGTACCGAATTGTAATGCTACTTCTGTTGCGCCGATTGCTTTTAATGCATCTTCCACGTCTTGTTGGATTTTAGCTTTTAGCGGGCAACCTTTAATTGTTAGCACTACTTCTAACGAAACATGCGTACCATCAATTTGAACATTGCGTACCATATTTAGTTCGACAACGCTTTTATGAAGTTCAGGATCTTGCACGTCTTTTAATGCATTCACCACATTTTCTTTTGTTAACATACGGGTATACCACCTTACTATTTTAAATTACTGCCAAGCCCTTTAAGGAAATGGATACCGAAATTCATCGCGCGATTGACATCTGGATCGTTCATCATTTTGATGAGTTTTAGTTTGCTGATTTTATCTTGTTCAGCGATTGCTTTATTCGCTTCGTCCACGCCACTCATCAAACCTGCTACTAACTTTGTAGTGACAGCAGGATCTAAAGAGGCAAGTGCCCCTGCAGCGCCCATCATGTTATTGATGATGTTCGTTACAGGTTTACTTGTTAATTGACCTAATGCGATATTTGCTACGTCTTCTTTTGCTTCAAGCATTTTGTTTGCTGCGTCTAAAGCGCCGATTGAATCAAGTTCACCAATCAATTGCATGATTTGTTGAATGGCACTGTCGTTTTCGCTCACTAATTGCTTTAAGTTTTCTAGCTTTTGTTCTGTTACTTGTTCTTCTGTTAGAACTTGTTTTTTAATCGTATTAATTGGTGCAGCCATAATTATTCTCCCCCGTTCGTTGTTAAGTGTACATAACCTGGGCGATCCCATTTACGTTGTACTTCAACACCGTTTTGCGGATGACGTTTTTTAGAACGTGGATTTGTTCTTGGAAGCGGTGATTTACCTTTTGATTTTAAAACTTCCACACGTACTTTTGTTTGTTTATAAGCAGGTGTAGATGTATTCACATCTAATGTTTGACCTGTTAAGAAGTTGATTGCTGAATCTTTACTTGTCGAGTTCATCGGTAAGAATAGTTCGTTACCTTGTACACGATCTGTAATTAACGCTGGTAATTTTAGTGCGCCATTTGGTGATACTAATCGAAGTAATGCACCTTCTTCAATACCACGTTCTTTTGCAAGTTCAGGTGATACTTCGACATAAATTTCAGGTACTTTTGATTGAATACCTTGTGATTTGTTCGTCATATTTCCTTCGTGGAAGTGTTCTAAAATACGTCCGTTATTAATTAAGCAATCATATTGTGCTTCATATTCTACTGGTGGAATCCAGTCATTTAATGCGAAGCGCGCTTTTTTGTCTGGGAAGTTGAAGCCATCTTCGTAAAGAAGTGGTGTATCTTTACCATCTAGGCTACCCCAACAGAAGCTACCCCAGTTTTCAAGAACATCATAGTTTGCTTGTGCAAAGAATGGTGTTAAGCTTGCCATTTCAGCGAAGATTTCACTTGGGTGGCTGTAGTTCCAATCAGCACCTAAACGACGTGCTACATCTTGTAGAATAACCCAGTCTGGTTTTGATTCTCCAAGAGATGGAAGTACTTGATATAGACGTTGAACACGACGTTCTGTATTTGTGAATGTACCTTCTTTTTCAAGTGATGGAGATGCTGGTAAGATGACATCTGCATATTGAGCTGTACGTGATAGGAAGCAATCTTGTACAACGAAGAATTCAAGTTGTGATAGTACATAATCGACATGGTTTGAATCACAGTCTACTAATGCCATATCTTCCCCAACTAAATACATCGCCTTCATATCGCCATCTGTAATCGCATCCAGCATTGCCATGTTTGTACGACCAGGTTCAGCTGGGATTTTTGAGCCATATGCTTCTTCGAATTTTTGACGCGCTGCATCGTCCGTTACTTTTTGGTAACCCGGTAATACGTTTGGTAATGTACCCATATCACAAGCACCTTGTACGTTATTGTGACCACGTAATGGATAAGCGCCTGCGCCTGGGCGACGGTAGTTACCTGTCGCAAGTAGTAAGTTTGAGATAGCTGCTGAAGTATAAGAACCACCGTTATTTTGTGTAACACCCATACCCCACAGTACACATGTACCGTCTGCTTCTTTAATCATCTTCGCTACTTCGATTAATGTCTCTTTTGAAATACCTGTTTCTTTTTCAGCGTATTCAAGTGTGTATTTATCAAGAACTTGTTTGAATTCTTCATAGAAGTTCACGTTGTTTTGGATGAACGCTTCATCATGCCATCCTTGGTCGATGATGTATTTTGTCACAGCCATTAACCATACTTGGTCTGTGCCTTGGTTTGGATGCATGTAAATGTCTGAGCGCTCTGCCATTTCGTTTTTACGAACGTCCGAAACGATTAATTTTTGACCGTGTAATTTATGTGCACGTTTTACGCGTGTTGCTAAAACAGGGTGTCCCTCTGCTGGATTTGCACCAACGATAATAACTAAGCCTGCTTTTGCGATATCTTTAATCGTACCTGCGTCACCACCGATACCAACTGTACGTTGTAAACCATCTGAAGCAGGTGATTGACAGTAGCGTGAGCAGTTATCGACATCATTCGTTTCGAATAATTGGCGTGCCATTTTTTGAATTAAGTAGTTTTCTTCGTTTGTAATTTTTGAAGAAGAGATGAATCCGACAGAGCCAGGACCATGTTCTTTTTGGATACCGCCTAATTTTGTAGCGATTAAATCAAGTGCTTCATCCCAAGATGATTCAACGAATTCATCATTTTTACGGATTAATGGTTTTGTAATACGTTCTTCTGAGTTGACGAAGTCCCAACCGAATTTACCTTTAACACAAGTTGAGATGGCATTAACAGGTCCTTCAGAAGGTTGAACTTTTAAGATTTTACGACCTTTTGTCCAAACTTCGAATGAACAACCGACACCACAGAATGTACAAACTGTTTTTGTTTTCTTTGTACGTTTACTACGCATCGCTGCTTCAATTTCAGAAATTGCAAAAATACCGCTATAACCTGGTTCTACTTCTTTGATTAAATCAATCATTGGTTCTAATGTATCTTGTTTAATACTTGTCATGAAGCCAGCTTCACCAAGCATTGATTTTTCCATTAGTGCGTTACATGGACATACAGTTACACATTGACCACAACTTACACATGAAGAATCATTGATGTCGACGCCTTCATCCCAAATAACACGAGGACGTTCAGCTTCCCAATCAAGTGATAATGTTTCGTTAACTTGTAGGTTTTGACATACTTCAACACATTGACCACAAGCGATACATTGGTTGGCATCGTAACGGTAGAATGGGTGAGAGCTATCTACTGCATTCTCTGGTTCTTCTTTTGGAGAGAAAGGATATTTTTGATGTTCAATACCCATCATTTCAGTTGTGTTGTGCAATGTACAGTTACCATTGTTGTTATCACAAACTGTGCAATAAAGCATATGGTTTTCGAGTAAACGATCCATCGCTTCTGTTTGTGCACCTTTGGCATTAGGGGAGTCGAGTTGAATGTTCATACCGTCAACCGCTTTTGTTGAACATGAGCGTACAAGTTGACCGTCTACTTCGACGATACAAGTATCACATGTTTTAATCGGGTCAACTGAAGGTACATAACATACTTGTGGATGTTCGATGTTGTATTTATTGATTGTCTCAAGAATCGTTGCATCTTGCTCAACGTCATAAGGCAAACCGTTAATTTTGATTTGTGTCATGGGCTAGTTCCTCCGTTTTGTATTTTGATACGTTATCATCAGCGCGTTCATTTTGAAAAAAATGAGAGAATAGAAAAAATGAGCTTTTTTAAAAAAATTGTCTTGTTATGTATTTCTATTCCCTAAATTCCACAAAATAAATAAACAAGTGGTGATCTGTGTATCGAAACTTTGTAAAAAAAAATCCACCATGAATCAGCACACAAAAAGTTTGTATGTTGATTAGACATGGTGGATAAAATTCTTAGCATCTCTTGCTAAAAATCCAATCTACTTTTTAAATTGTTAGACTTAACTCATCGTTAAGAAAAATAGCATTTACCCATTCGAATGGAATAAGAAAATACCAAAAATCATAACGAAAAGAAAAATCCATATAACTGACACAATTATAGACCTATTCATCCGATTACACAATATCATCCGAGAAATATTCTTTATTGAGAATTATTATCAATAAAAAAAGCTCTTTAAATTTCTGAGGAGTTGCTTTATCATTAACCAATTGTAAGGGTGGGCTCGTCGTTGAAATGGTAAAATCAAGTAAAAACATGTGAGGAGAATGGTTAATATGTCTCAAAAAATTCATGCGTTTAATGATATTATTCGTAAGCTACGAAAGGATTTATTCGGTAAAGGTCCAGAACGAATTCACACCGTTTTTGTGGAGAATATGGCAGTATCGACATTGGTGGGAAATATCACACCAACGGAAAAATTCATCGCAAATTCGCCAGAAGGACTTAAAATGGTTCACGCTGCGAGAACTTCGATGATTCAAGATTTATATGCTGAAAAAACACCTGATGGCATGGAGGAGTTAGTTGGTTCTAAGCTTGTTCACCTTTTCTCTGATATTAAAATTGAAGAGGATATTGCCATTTCTGTTTTTGTCTTTGAGGACAATATTACGGAGTAGAGGGAGATGCCAGATGGAAAACACAGTAAAAAGAAATGTTCTTCGTATTGTGGGAAATAATGCGAAAGAAATGGAAGATACGATTGTGACAGAATACGCGGTTACTGTAAAAGTAAACCAAGAAGAATTTGTCACGATGGTTTGTACACCTGAATATGTAGAAGATATGGTTATTGGTTACCTAGCTTCTGAACGTGTCATTCGAGATTTTGATGATATCGAACAAATTTGGCATCAAGAGAAAGAAGGATTCGTACATGTGAAAACGAAACGCGTCAATCCATATTTCCAACAGATGCAAAATAAGCGCTACATTACATCGTGTTGTGGTGCCAGTCGTCAAGGGTTTGTCTTTGCGAATGATGCTTTAGTGGCAAAGAAGATGGAAGAAGTACATGTGCGCGTTACACCAGAAGAATGTCATCGTCTTATGCACAACATGCAAAATGATGCGACAATTTTTCAGGAAACAGGCGGCGTGCATAATGCTGCACTCTGTGATGCTTCAGGTATCGTATTAAGTCGTATGGACATCGGTCGTCATAATGCACTCGATAAAATTTACGGTTATTGCCTACGTAATCAAATCTCGATGCAAGATAAAATCATTGTATTCAGCGGACGCATCTCTTCAGAAATTTTACTGAAAGTATCAAAAATTGGCTGTGAAATCGTCTTATCAAAATCTGCACCAACAGCTTTGGCTTTAGAATTAGCAGACCATTTAGGTATTACAACAGTAGGCTTCATTCGAAAAGAGGGAATGAATGTATATACACATCAAGAACGCATTCAATTACAAGACGAATGTTAATTTGGATGAAAAAAGAAGGAGGAATTTCATATGAATCATGTTAAAGACCAACTTCAAAGACCGCTTAGGGATTTACGAATATCCGTAACAGATCGTTGTAATTTTCGTTGTAGCTACTGTATGCCAGCAGAAGTATTTGGACCTGATTATGCCTTTTTACCACACGATAAAATCCTCAGTTTTGAAGAAATTCAAAGACTGGTAAAAGTATTTGTATCGCTCGGAGTTGAAAAAATTCGGATTACAGGTGGAGAACCTTTATTACGAAAAGACTTACCTACACTTATTCACATGATTGACGCTGTAGAAGGCGTGAAAGATATTGCGATGACGACGAACGGGACACTATTAAAAAAATTCGCCCAACCTTTAAAAGATGCGGGTTTACAAAGAGTGTCGATTAGCTTGGATTCATTAGATGAGGATCGATTCTTTGAGATGAATGGTCGACGTGGTCGAGTGAAAACTGTTTTAGAAGGTATTGAAAAAGCCGCTGAAGTAGGACTTCAAGTGAAGATTAATATGGTTGTGAAGAAGGGGGTCAATGATCAAGATATTGAACAGATGGCTGCTTTCTTCAAGGAGAGACAACATATTCTTCGCTATATTGAATATATGGATGTCGGAAATTCAAACGGCTGGCGTTTAGATGATGTTGTTTCGAAAAAAGAGATTGTTGAAAAAGTAAATGCTTTTTCGCCCATTCAACCGATTTCCCCGAACTATACAGGGGAGGTCGCATCCCGCTTTGAATACGCAGATCAAAAGACAGAGGTTGGTGTCATATCATCCGTTACCGACTCGTTTTGCTCTACATGTTCACGCGCGCGTATTTCGGCTGAAGGGAAGTTATACACATGTTTATTTGCGACAAAAGGAACGGATTTACGAGACTTAATTCGCAATGAAGAAGATGATGAAATCGTATTAAAACAGATTTCACATGTTTGGGAAAACAGAAACGATCGTTATTCAGATGAACGAAATGAGCAGACGATGAAAGAGAGAAAGAAACATAAAATCGAGATGTCTCATATCGGTGGATAATGTACAAATTTGAGGAGATGTAAGAAGTTATGAGTTTTAATAAACCTGCAGAAATCGCAGAAATTGCTGTAAATGTTGGTGTCGAGAAAGTCGCATCACCAATCAAAAAAATGCTCGTTCTTGGTTTTTTAGGCGGCGCATTTATCGCATTAGGATTTTTATTAGATATTCGTGTTATGGCAGCTATGCCAGCAGAGTGGGGAAGCTTCATCACATTAATTGGAGCTTCTGTCTTCCCACTTGGTTTGATTCTTGTCTTATTAGCAGGGGCTGATTTAATCACTGGTAATATGATGACCGTACCTTTAGCATTATACGCAAGAAAAATCACATTCACGCAATTATGTATTAACTGGTTCTGGGTAACACTAGCCAACTTATTAGGTGCTTTATTTGTGGCATTTGCTTTCGGTCATTTTTTAGGATTAACAGAGACAGGTCCATTTTTAGATAAGACAATTGCTGTCGCAGACGCTAAAATTGGGGATTCATTCCTACATACATTCGTATCAGGAATCGGTTGTAACTGGTTAGTATGTTTAGCTGTATGGCTATCATTCGGTGCACAAGACTTCATCGGGAAAATCGTTGGTATTTGGTTCCCAGTCATGGCATTCGTTACACTTGGTTTCCAACACGTTGTTGCCAATATGTTCGTTATTCCAGCAGCTATTTTCGCAGGACATGCAACATGGGCAGACTTAGTTTCAAATGTTGTACCAGCATTCTTAGGTAATGCAGTGGGTGGCGCAATCTTTGTTGGTGCAATCTACTTTGTAGCGTACAACAAGAAAAAAGCAGTAGCAAAATAAATAAAAAAGGGGCAAGGTATTTCACCTTTGCCTCTCTCTTTTTATTGATGATTATAAACGCCGCTTTTACCACCCGTTTTTTGAACTAAATAGGTTTCTTTAATCACCATCGATTTATCAACTGCTTTACACATATCGTAGAATGTCAGTGCCGCAATCGAAACAGCTGTCAGTGCTTCCATCTCAACACCTGTTTTACCGCTACATTTGACTGCTACTTCGATATGCAGTTCATAGCCTTGTTCCGCTTTTTGATAATCGAATGTAAAATCTGTACCTTGTAACATAATAGGGTGACACATCGGGATTATATCGGACGTTTTCTTTGCACCCATAATTCCAGCGATTTGTGCCACTTGTGTTGGATCGCCTTTTTTAATACCACCATTTTGAATGGCTTCATACACTTCGTCTGATAGTGTAATCGTACTGCGTGCAATCGCTGTGCGTTTTGAAATATCTTTATCTGAAATATCGACCATTTTCGGTCTACCTTCGTCGTTCCAATGTGTAAAGTTTGTCATAAGTTAATCTCCTTTTGGTAAATCTTGTTCGTAGTTAATATTTGTAAATACACGCTCGTTATCCGAGAATGGAACGTAATGAACGTGGATGAGGTCGAGCAAAGCCTTCATACTTCGTCGCTCTTGTGCGATGAGTTCCGCGGTTTTTTTTAAAATCTTTCGATGGTATAAACCAGCGAGTGGCTGGATGCGTTCATGTTGTTTTGGAATGATGGCGTCGTATGATTCGTCTATCTCATGCAACATTTTTTGAACAAAGTCAGCTGTCATGTAAGGCATATCTGCTGCGATTAAAAAGAACCAATCGACTTCTTTGAATGTTTGAAGCAGTTCATGTAGTACGAAAAGAGGTCCTTGATGTTTTGTTTTTTCAATGAGAAATGTCAGTTGTTCATCTGGTTGAAAGAAGGGGAATAAATCATCATTTGTTGCGATGATATAACATGATAATTGATTTTCTTTCAAGGATTGAAGACTATATTGATAAAGTGGTACATCATGTAAGGGTTCAAACATTTTAGGACGACCAAAGCGAGAGGACTGTCCGCCAGCTAATACGACACCTGCAATATTCATATGCGGTGCAACTCCCCTACGAAGTGTTGTACAGTAGGCAAAATGAGTTTTTGCATGGCTAGATTGACTGCATTTTTTGAACCAGGTATGACATAGATGGCTGTCTGTTTAAAGCAACCAGCAGTAGCTCGGCTGAACATCGCTTTTGGACCAATTTCGTCATAGCTTAATGAACGGAATAACTCACCAAAGCCGATCATCTCTTTTTCAAAAAGAGGTGTAATCGCATCATATGTTTGATCGCGTTGTGAAAATCCAGTGCCACCTGTAATAATAATGGTATTGATGTGTTCTTGAGCAGACCATTGGCGTACATGTTCGAGTATTTGAATGGGTTCGTCGCGTTCGATTACATAGTCGGCAACTTCAAATTTTGCATCTTGTAACAGTGTATGAATTAATTGTCCGCCGGTATCGGTATCCTTCGTTCGCGTATCACTAACCGTTAAGATGGCTGCGTGAATCGCTACTTCTTGATGTGTAGGGTGCAAAGACAGCGACCTCCTTGTGCGTATTTTGAGTCTTATTATAAAGCTATAAATAAAAACGTCAAACAAAAATTGTAAGAGAAAGGTGGCGAGTCGTCATGAATGACCGTTACTCAAGACAAGAATTATTTCGCCCAATTGGTGAAAAAGGACAACAATTATTAAGTGAAAAACATGTGTTAATTGTAGGTGTTGGCGCATTAGGAAGTGCGAGTGCAGAGGCATTGACGCGTGCTGGTGTAGGGAAATTAACGTTAATTGACCGCGACTATGTCGAGTGGAGTAATTTACAAAGACAACAACTTTATACAGAAGCAGATGCAGCTGAAAAACTTCCGAAAGTGATTGCAGCTAAATCACGTTTACAAGCGATTAATTCGGATGTAGAAATCGAAGCGCATATTGCAGATGCCTCGAGCGAATTACTGCCAACACTCGTTGAAACAGTAGATGTCTTAATTGATGCGACTGACAATTTTGATATTCGTTTTATCTTAAATGATATTAGTGCTAAATATAAAATTCCGTGGGTGTATGGTTCATGTGTGAGTAGCTACGGTGCAACTTATACGGTTATTCCAGACGAAACTCCTTGTTTTTACTGTTTAGTTGACGTCATTCCTAAAACGACGATGACCTGTGATACGGCAGGAATTATTAGTCCAGCAGTGCAAATTGTAGCAGCATACCAAGTAGCTGAAACACTGAAAATATTAACGGGGAATATAGAAGCAGTGAACCGTAAATATAAAACATTTGATGTCTGGCAAAATCAACATTTTGAAATTAATGTGGAGAAGATGCAAAATACTGCGTGTCCATGCTGTGGCGAACAAGCGACACATCCTTATTTAGCGTACGAAAATCAAACGAAATTAGATGTTTTATGTGGGCGCGATGCAGTTCAAATTCGTCCGCCAAAAGCGATTCAATATGATTTTCAAGCACTACAGTCTAAACTTGAAAAACAAGGGAATGTGCAGTGTAATCCGTATTTATTATCGTATCAAACGGATACATATCGCTTTGTTTTATTCCAAGATGGTCGCGTCGTCATTCATGGTGTACAAGACCCGCAACAAGCAAAAAAAATCTATTATCAATTACTAGGATGAGGAGTGTTCAATATGGTAGAGAAAAGAAATCCGATTGCTGTTTCAGAAGCAGTTAAACGTGTGATGGACTACGCTTATACAGAAAAAGTAGAATGGGTTCCACTCATAGAGGCGAATGAACGCTTCTTGGCAGAAAATCTTGCTGCAGATCAAGATGTCCCTTCTTTTGACCGTTCTCCTTATGATGGTTTTGCGATTCGTGCAGTGGATAGTCAAAAAGCGACAAAAGAGACACCAGTATCATTCAAAGTCGTTGGTGAGATTGGTGCGGGCTTTGTGTATGAACAGGAAGTACAAGCTTTTGAAGCAGTACGTATTATGACTGGCGCTCCGATTCCAAAAGGCTGTGATGCTGTTGTGATGTTGGAACTAACAAAAGATGAAGTACGAGATGGACAAACGTATATGTCGATTAACCGTTCGTATGAAGCAGGCACGAATATTTCATATCAAGGTGAAGATGTTCGAAAAGGCGAAGTGCTCATTCAAAAAGGACAATTTATTAACCCAGGTGTAATCGCATTACTCGCGACATTTGGTTATGCGGAAGTACCTGTTTTTAAAAAGCCTGTGGTCGGTGTAATTGCAACAGGTAGCGAATTACTTGAACCGAATGAACCGCTTCAAGCAGGTAAAATTCGTAATAGTAATGCGTACATGATCATGGCGCAAATTGAGCGAGCAGGTGCAACTGCGAAATACTTGGGGCAGTTTAGTGATGATTTAGATGTATGCATTGAAGAAGTGAAAAAAGCTTTAACACAAGTGGATATCTTAATTACAACAGGTGGCGTATCAGTGGGAGATTACGATTATTTACCAGCGATTTATGAAGCGATTGGTGCAACTGTTCTATTCAATAAAGTGGCGATGCGACCAGGGAGTGTAACAACTGTTGCCGCTTTAGATGGTCAGCTGCTCTATGGTTTATCAGGTAATCCATCGGCTTGTTATGTTGGATTTGAATTATTCACTCGTCCGATTATTCGAAAAAGCTTTGGCAGTCCAACACCACATTTACGCAGAGAAAAAGCGATATTGGGTGAAGATTTTACGAAAGCGAATCCATTTACGCGCTTTATTCGAGCGACGCTGCATTATAATGATGGTCAATTAGTAGCGACACCATCTGGCTTTAATAAATCAAGTGCGGTATCTTCTTTAGCAACTGCGAATGCGTTCATCGTATTGCCGGGTGGTTCGAGAGGTTATGAAAAAGATATGCCAGTAGATGTTTTACTGTTAGAAGATGTACAGGGAAGTGAATGGCCATGGGACAATATCAAAAAATACTCCAAGTTGTAGGATATCAAAATAGCGGTAAGACAACATTGATGGAACAATTCATTCGAGAAGCCACCGCGACTGGATTACGTGTAGCAACAATCAAACATCATGGGCATGGCGGTATTCCTGATGTAGAAAGTTCAAAAGATAGCATGCGCCATGAACGAGCAGGTGCAGCAGTGGCAGCAGTAGAAGGTGGTGGAGTTCTGCGGTTAAGTGCCAAACGAGACCACTGGAATTTAGAAGAGATCCTTGCTTTATATCAGCATTTTCCGATTGATTTAATTTTAATTGAAGGGTATAAACATGCTTCTTACCCGAAAATCGTCATCTTACAAATGGAAGAAGACTATGAGTTATTGACGGAGTTACATGAGATTATGTGTGTTCTGTATTGGCCGACTTATACAGGTGAGTTACCAACGAATTATCCTACTTTTTCAATTGATGCAAAAGAGGATTATCTAGCATTTTTATGTAAGGAAAAGAGGTTTGAACATGCAGGAGAATAAGTTTGAGATTGTAGACCAACCAATTGATGTAGAAGCGATGCGCGCGAAGGTGATGGATCGTAACGCAGGAGCAGTTACATTATTTATCGGGACGGTTCGAGAGATGACAAAAGGGAAAAAAACATTGTCACTGCAATACGAAGCCTATGCACCAATGGCGATTAAAATGTTCGAACAAATCGAACATGAAATTTTAGAACAGTGGCCAGATGTACGATTAGCGATTACGCATCGTGTCGGGTTATTAGCGATTTCAGATATTGCAGTAGTGATCGCAGTATCTTCGCCACATCGTAAAGTTGCCTATGAAGCGAATGAATTTGCGATTGAACGTATTAAACAAATTGTTCCGATTTGGAAAAAAGAACATTGGGAAGACGGGACTGCTTGGATTGGCGACCAACTAGAAAATGTACCGTATCCAAACGGACGACCAGAGGAGGCGGAATAAGATGATTTCGATTTTATTCTTTGCACAATTACAAGAAAGTATGGGGCAAGCACAGATGGAAGTGCCATTAGCAGGGAAAACAGTGGCAGAAGTGAAAGCTTGGTTAGAGAAAGAGTATCCATTACTCTCGTTAGGACAGGTAATGACAGCTGTGAATGAAGAATTTGCGCGCGACCAAACAATTGTCAATGAAGGAGACCAAGTAGCATTTATTCCACCGATTAGTGGCGGCTAAATAAAATAGTCTGGACATGCATGCATATAAACATAAGAAAAACTGGAATCGCGCTTTGGCGCGGTTCCAGTTTTTTGTTTCAAACGCTAAAAAAGTGACATGTTTTGTCTATGCATCAACTCGAATGAGATGAACACAGAGTAACATGATGAATGAGATGACTACCATACAAATGACGAGTGTCCATGCAACACTCATATTCCCTGAGTCAATTGCAGTATAGATGGCAAGTGGTGCAGTCTGTGTTTTACCAGGAATATTCCCTGCAAACATTAATGTAGCACCAAATTCACCTAATGCACGCGCAAAGCTTAAAATACCACCCGATATAATGGCTTTGGCAGCAAGTGGAATGGAGATGAATAGCAAGACTTTCCATTCACTTGCACCGTCTACACGCGCAGCATTTTCAATATCACGACTGACACCTTCAAAACCTGTTTTTGTCGATTGATACATTAATGGAAATGCGACGACAATCGAGGACAGAACAGCTGCCCAAAACGTGAAAATAATGGGTGCGTGAAAGAGCCATTCAATTGCGTCACCGACAAAACTATTTTTTCCGAAGATGACAATGAGTAAAAAGCCGACAACAGTAGGCGGTAACACAAGTGGGAGTAGAAGGAGTGTCTCAAAGAGTACCTTCCCGCGAAACTGCCGATGTGCCATCCATTTGCCCAGCAAAATACCGACAATAAGGACGACAATACTCGCGATGCATGCAACTTGTAGCGACAGCTTGAGTGGCGTCCAAATGTCCGTATTCATACACTATTTCGCTCCTTTGAACCCGTATTTTTCGAATGTTTTCATCGCTTCATCACTTTGTAAGAAATCATAAAAAGCTTGTGCTTCTTTTGGATGTTTACTGTCTTTAATGATTCCAACAGGATAGATAATGGGCTGGTGTGTATCACTTTTAGCAGTCGCAACTAATTGAGCTTTGTCGGAAGTACGCGCATCTGTTTCATAAACAAGACCAGCATCTACATTACCCGATTCTACATAGGTTAAGACTTGGCGTACATCTTTTGTGTAGACGATTTTGTCTTTTACGCTTGTCCAAAGCTTTAAAGCTTCAAGCGTTTCGCGACCGTATTGCCCAGCAGGTACAGATTCAGGTGTACCAAGTGCAATTTTTTTTGCTGTTGTTAAGTCTTTAAAAGACTGAATATTGTTGTTTGTATCTTTTGGTGTAATTAAAACTAATTCATTGGCTAATAAGTTCACTTGCTTGGATTTTTCAATATCACCACTCTGTACTAATGCATCGAATGGTTCTGAAGCTGCTGAAAAGAATACATCAACAGGTGCTCCTTGCGCAATTTGTTGTTTTAAAGCACCAGACCCACCAAAGTTGAACTGTACGTTGACATCTGTGTGTTCCTTCTCATATGTTTTTTGAAGTTCCACTAAAGCATCCTGCAAACTAGCGGCAGCTGACACAGTAAGGTCGACTGGCTGCTTAGATGAAGATTCTTTCGAAGTCTCTGTATTCGAACAAGCGGTCAGTAGTGCGAGTAACAATAAGGTTGTAACTAAACTATAAATCTTTTTCATTATGAATGAACTCCTTTTATAGCTCGTTATAACAAGACACCCTCATTATAATCATTTATAACTAAAATTGGAAGGTGGTTTATTCTTCTTGTTTTGGTTCTTTAAAATGAAACAGATTGGCATTTTGAACGATTTCTGTAATGTAATTCATCGTAATATCAACAGCTGTTTGAGCATCATAGCTTTTACGATTGTTTAAAATATTTGTAAACATACCTTGCCATACTAGAATCGTCAATTCATTAATTGCATCAACATTTTCTTCTTTGATATACCCTTCTTTTAAAGCAATCTCAAGGAATGAACGTCCACGTTTTGAAACATTACGTTCGAATAAAATGCTTTGTAATTCTTCAGGAATATTAATTAAATCAGCAGGATAAATTTTATAATAATCTTCTAATAGCTTTTCAGGTGGATCTGTTAAGTCCATGATAAATACTGCATGGAAGATTTGTGGTTGTTTGAAAGAATGACGACAGAAGCATTCCCAAGCAAGTAGGTATTGTTCAATAGGATCTTTTCCCTTTTGAATATATTGTGCAACTTCCTCTGTATAGTCTTTTAAAAATTTCATTGATGCAAAGAAGATCAGGTGAGACATTTCAGAGAAGTAATTATAAATCGTTGCGCTATTGTAGCCAGCGCGATCAGCTACTTTTCGAATCGTTACGTGCTCTAAACCTTCTTCTTGAATAATGTCAGCCGTTGCATCTACAAAGTATTTCCACATACGACTCATTTGAATCTCTTTTTTATTCATTACGTGTCACCTTTCCGTATATGTATTAGGTAAATTATAACAAACTATTGGAATGAAGGTGTGAATGGAAAAAGAAATCCGTCTTTACATAGAAAAGAACAAGTGACGCATACAATGTACGTTCACTTGTTCAAGAGATTTAATTTGTTACGATAGTTGCTTTTTTCACAGCTGCGATTTCTTTACGTTTTACACGCGTCATACGTTGCCATACAATAGCTGTTAATAAACCTAAAATCGTTAAGCCAAGTAGAATACCAAAGAGTACTTTATATCCTTCGATTCCACCGAAGTGGTCTAAACACGCACCTGCAACGATTGGCATGAAGACTTCACCACTATAACCAACAATCATTAGTGGCATAGCGACAGCACCGGTTGTTTCTACAGGATAGTCACCCTCTACAAGAATTGCAAAGTGTGTTGCTTGTAGTGCGTACATCGAGATGTAAATGACTGCGATAAAAATGAGTAATAATAAAATTAACGACGGTTTACCTGGTAATAAAATAAGTGCAACTAAGCCAGCTGCCAATACACAGTAACCGATAATGACCATGTTCGAAATACCGATGCGGTCACCGATAATCCCTGAACTAAAGCTACCGATTGGTCGGCAATATTGTGAGAAATAGCCAAGCGCAGCAGCGATAACAGTTGATGCACCGAATGCCGCTGTTGCATATGGTGTAATGTAATAGAAACTATTAATCATTGAGTAAGACGTTAAGATTAAAATTGCTGCTAACCATGTTGTTGGCATTTTTAAGATTTTGAATAGAACAGGCCATTTGAATTTAGTTTGGTCAGCTGCTTCACCAGCTTCAACTGCCGCATTACTGACAGGTTCGCGGTAGATAAATAGAATGATTAATCCTAAACTGATACACATAACAGAGTAGAAGATGATAACAGAAGTTAGTGCCATACTATCTGTTAATTTTTTTGCGACAAAAGCGAACATCGCAAGGACTAACGCAGATTCGATTACTTTGGCAAGACCACGACCACCTTCGAAGAATCCGAAAGCTTTACCTTGTTCATTTGAAGCAGCTAATGAACGAACCGCTTTGATTAAAGCTACCCAGAAAGTCATAATTGACGTAATACCCCAAGCGCCGTAAATCACAAGAAGAACAGGATATGGTGGATATAATAAGAGCGTAAAACCAAGTGCACCTGTCATAATGAGTGACAATGATAATAGATGTTTCGTCTTAAATCGGTCAGCTACATAACCACCAAAAATATACGAGATGATACAACAAATACCGTAGGCACTCCCCAGTGACCCCATTTGTGTATTTGTTAGATTAAATGCCTCTAAAAAGACATCATAGTAATAGTTTCTGAAGTAGGGAAGTGTATAAATCATTTCCCCTGCAATAATTAAAATCAGTAAAGTCGGTAAGTTTCTTTTTAATTTTCCTTCCATCCCAACACCCCATTGTTTCTATTGGTTATAAACCAATACGTTTCGTTTTTGTATCCCATATTTTTGTAAATGCATGTGCATCATTTTCATGGACAATCATTTCCCCTGTAATATAGAAATATTCTGCATCTGCTGTTTGTGTCACACGAATATCCCCGTTAATCCACCAGCCTTCACGACCAAGTTTCATTTTTTGTGTGATGGTATAAGCAGCAGACAGTGGATCTTGATTTGATAATGTTAGTTCACGTTTTAAATTGTGTTCTACTGTCACATCAATATCGTCAAAGCGATAAATTCCTTCTCCAAATACACCGCCTACACCGTCAGTAATACAAGTCCATGTATCCGTTAAGATGTTGTAAGCTATCGAACGATCAACACGTCCTTCTTGTAAAATCGTTGTCGGTGTTAATGATGCGCTTTGCGGCTGCATATTTGGTCCATTTGTTGTTTTTCCTTTGAATAAAGGAAGTGTAAGTTGTGCTGTGTGTAAATCGACTGTCAATGTTGCATCTTTCGGCATTGGCCAGAACATCGGCCAGAATGATGTCGCAATCGATAGACGCACTTTATGACCTGCTTTAAATGTATGTGCACAACAATCGAGTGTTACCTGTGCTTCGAATTTTTCCCCTGGTGTTAACAGTTGAACTTCTTCATGATTTTTAGTGTGCGTTAAGTTCATGACACCATACGATACTCTTGTGACAGAACCATCTGGTGCAACATCCGATAGCTGAGCGAATAGCATCGCATGTGTTTGGTCACTTGAGAGTGTTACTTTAAATGTCGGATCGCCTAGAATTTCAAAAGCTTCTTCTAGTGAGTCACCTTCAAATACCATTGCCATTCCATCATCAAGACGTTGGTCAGAATGTGTCTCTCCTAATACACCAGCACCCATCCATTCACCAGATAATAAACCATGATTTAGTGGGGTTTTTAGCTGAACTGTTTCGTGATTAGTTGAAGCAGTTGTTGTTAATTGCTTTTGTGTCAGATGATAAATTTGTTCTTCAACATCTTGAGAAGGCCATGCTTCTAGCCCAACCCAGCGACCTTTACTGATTGGTTTTAAAGCAGAAGGTGGCATGCTTTCTTCCATCCAAACTTCAACCATTGGACCGTCTAATGTATCGGTCTCTTTACCTTTTAACCAATGATCCCACCATTTTACAGCCTCTTGTAAGAAGCCCATTGCTGGTCCTGGAACACCATCATGTGGATAGACGTGCGCCCAAGGTCCGATGACACCTTTACGCGGAACTGAAAGCCCTTTCATAAGACGCAATACGGTATTCGTGTAAGAGTCTTCAAAGCCATCAAGTGCAAATACAGGAACTTGAATCGCATCATAATTTTCACTAACAGAGCCATGTTTCCAATAGTCATCTTTTGTTTGATGTTGCAGCCATTGATCCATCCATAAAGGCATATTTTCTAAACGTTCTAACCATTTTTCACGCCATTCATCACCGACGATATTCGGGTCAAGTGGACGCATTTGATAAGCAAGCATGATTGCTCCCCACCAGAAGTTATCGTTTAGTAAGCAGCCACCTTTATAGTGAATATCATCGTTATAGCGATCATCTGTAAATCCTAATGTAATAATTGCTTTTAAATGTTTTGGTTGTCGTGCTGCTACTTGTAATGAGTTGAAGCCACCCCAAGACTTACCCATCATGCCGATATTGCCGTCACACCAAGGCTGATTTGCAATCCATTCGATGACTTCAAGCGCATCATCTTGTTCAAGTTTTAAGTACTCATCTTTTAGTAAGCCATCCGATTCACCAGAACCACGAATATCTACACGAACAACTGCGTAACCGTTACCAGCAAAATAGCCATGCATTGGCTCATCACGTGCGCGTGTTCCATCTGTTTTACGGTAAGGAATGTATTCTAAAATGGCAGGTACTTTTTCACCTACAGGTACATTCGGTAACCAGATGCGGCTTGATAAGTTTGTTCCATCTTGTAGTGGAATCCACGTATTTTCGATTGTTTCAAACGTATAAGGAAAGTTAGTAATGATTTCTTTTGTCATGTTCAGCCTCCTAGATTATGTAATTTATAACCACAGTTATTTTATAATCATGATTATATTTGTTGGTTCAGTATAGCACCGCTCAAAATAATGAACAATACTATATTTGAAATTTTCTATCAAAAAAGAATTTTTTGTTATTTTATAAAAGTTGTTTTAAATAGTAGATGCGTAACATAACCTAGCTTTTTATAAAAAGTTTATGGTATGGATTTTCAAAAAATATGGAAAATTGAGTCGATTAAAAATGGTTAAAGTTGTGAAATAGGGGGAACGAATTGTGGTAGAGTGGTTAGATTTTGAATGATAAAATTTAGCCCGATTGTTCGTCACCCGAAGAGGCAGTTGGTAGACTGTTTTTTTAACAAAAGACTACACATGTAATTTGGGAGGAATCAACTATGTATAGAAGTAATGGTAACTATGAAGCATTTGCACGACCGAGAAAACCAGAAAGAGCCGATCGCGTATCCGCTTATTTAGTTGGTTCAGGGTTAGCATCTTTAGCAGCCGCAGCATTTTTGGTGCGCGACGGTCAAGTACCAGGAGAGCGTATTCATATTTTAGAGGAACTCTCGATACCAGGAGGTTCATTGGATGGCATTGATCGTCCTGACGCTGGATTTGTTATTCGTGGTGGTCGTGAAATGGAATCGCATTTTGAATGTTTATGGGATTTATTTCGCTCTGTCCCTTCACTTGAAGTAGAGAATGCTTCTGTACTTGATGAATTCTACTGGTTGAATAAAGATGATCCAAACTCATCTCATTGCCGTATTATTCATAAAAAAGGTGAACGCTATCCAACAGACGGTCAACTCACGCTAAGCGAAAAATCCGTTAAAGAGATTTTACATTTATGCCTTCAAAAAGAAGAAAACTTACAAAATAAAAAAATTACAGATGTTTTTTCTAAAGAGTTTTTTGAATCAAACTTCTGGACGTATTGGTGCACAATGTTTGCCTTTGAAGAATGGCACTCTGCAATGGAAATGCGTCGCTACCTCATGCGCTTTATTCACCATATTGATGCCCTCGCAGATTTCTCCTCATTAAAATTCACTAAATATAATCAATATGAATCGCTAGTTTTACCGCTAATGAATTATTTAAAAGAACAAGGTGTTCATTTCCAATATGACACAGTAGTAAAAAATGTGATGATGAGTAAAGGTGGTCTAGAGAAGGTTGCAAAAGAACTTCATCTTACAGTAAAAGGTGAAGAGCAAGTCGTTCAATTAAGTGAAGACGACCTTGTATTTGTAACGAATGGTTCAATCACAGATAGTTCAACATATGGAACACAAGACGAACCCGCACCGCCAACATATAAAACAAGCGGTGGATGGGACTTGTGGAAAAATTTAGCTGCACAGGATGCGGACTTTGGATATCCTGAAAAATTCTACAAAAATATCCCTAAGGCAAGTTGGTTTGTATCAGCAACCGTTACAACATTAGATGATAAAGTAGCACCATATATTGAGAGAATTAGTAAACGCGATCCCTATGCAGGTAAAGTTGTAACAGGCGGTATTGTTCATGCTAGAGACTCTAATTGGAAAATGAGTTATACATTAAATCGACAGCCACATTTTAAAGCACAGCCAAAAGACGAATTAGTTGTTTGGGTATATGCACTAATTTCAGACCAACCTGGTAATTATATTAAAAAACCAATTACAGAATGTACAGGAATGGAAATTGCATGTGAATGGTTATACCACATGGGTGTACCGGTGAATGAAATTGAAGATTTAGCACGTAACTCATGTAATACAGTCCCATGTTACATGCCGTATATTACGGCTTACTTCATGCCACGTGCATTAGGTGATCGTCCACTCGTTGTTCCCAAAGGATCTAAAAACTTAGCGTTCATCGGTAACTTTGCAGAAACAGAACGCGATACGGTATTTACAACAGAATATTCTGTTCGTACAGCGATGGAAGCAGTTTACACATTCCTAGATATTGAACGTGGCGTACCAGAAGTATTCGCTTCTTCATATGACATTCGTATGTTGCTGCGCGCCTCTTATTATTTAAATGATAAAAAAGGTATTCGCGATATGAAAGTTCCAATTTTAGAAGGCATGTTGGCAAAGCATGAATTAAAGAAAATTAAAGATACGTTCATTGAAGAACTTTTAGAAGATTCGGGACTTCTATAGATTTTCTTATATTTAAACAGACGGGAGTAATGGAATGACACAAAAACGCAGTATATCAAAGTTTGGGTTCTTTGCGATGACCGCATCGTTATTTATAACGGTGTACGAATATCCAACATTCGCTGAGTCAGGTGTCATGCTTGTCTTTTATTTACTCCTTTGCGGTATTTTTTGGTTTTTACCAGTAGCGCTCTGCTCAGCAGAGCTAGCTACGGTAAAAGGAAATCAGGACGGTGGTTTATTCAGTTGGGTTAGTCGTATGATGGGCGAACGTTTTGGATTTGCGGCTATTTTCTTTCAGTGGTTTCAAATTACGGTTGGATTTGTAACGATGATTTACTTCATTATTGGTGCATTAGCATATGCATTAGATTTTAATGCTATAAATCAAAATCCGGTTTATAAATTTATCGCAGTTTTACTTATTTTCTGGGCTTGTACATTTTTACAATTTAGAGGAACGCAACTAACAGCACGTCTTGCAAAAGTAGGTTTTTTCGTAGGGATTATTATTCCAGTAGTTCTTTTACTCGTTTTATCGATTCAATATTTTAATAATGGACACGAAATTGCGAGTTCCTTTACAAAGAATGGATTCTTCCCAAAAAACCAAACAGACTTTGCGGCACTTGTATCTTTCATGTTGGCATATATGGGTGTAGAGGCATCTGCACCGCATATCAAACAACTTGATGATCCGAAGAAGAATTACCCGAAAATTATGATTTATCTCGTTATTGCAGGAGTTGTTCTAAGCACCATTGGTGGTAGTGTTGTATCAATGGTTGTACCAAGTGACAAGTTATCTTTGAATTCAGGAGTTGTACAGGCTTTTGAAACGCTTGTTTTAACAGGACATCCTGAGCTAGGCATCTTCGTAAAAGTAGCAGCCATTCTTTTAACAATTGGTGTACTCGCACAAGTAAGTTCATGGATTGTTAGTCCTACTGAAGGACTTCATTTTGTAGCACAAAAGGGTTTGTTGCCAGCTTATTTTAAGAAGACGAATAAAAATGAAGTTCCTGTACCCCTTATTTATTTGCAAGGTTTCTTAGTAAGTGTATGGGCAGCTGTTTTGACCTTTGGTGGTGGTGGCAATAATGTATCATTTTTAACCGCAATCTCTTTAACGGTTATTATCTATTTAGTTGCCTATGTCATGTTGTTTATTAGTTACTTCTTATTAGTTTTAAAAGCAAAAAACAAAGGATTAGAACGTTCTTATAATGTTCCTGGAGGTCATATCTCAAAAATAATTGTCGCTTCAAGTGGTTTGATTTTGTCGATTTTAGCTATTGTCTCAGCCTTCATCATACCCAGTGAATTGAAGGGTACTCAAGGGTCCACTTATATTTTGACATTGACTGCAGGCTTTATCATAACTGTTGCAATTCCATTTGTTTTTTACCATTTCTATATGAAACATAAACAAGTAAAGGATGTGTAAATATGTGTACAAGTATTTTTACTGTAACAAAAGATGGTAAGTATCTATTATCACGCACGATGGACTTTTCGTTTGAACTCGATACACAACCTGTTTATTTACCAAGAGAACATTCATTTGAGTCAGTAGTGGATGGAACAGAGTATGTTGGTAAGTATGGCGTACTAGGTGCAGGAACAGAGATTGAAGGTCTCTATACTGTTGCCGATGGTGTAAATGAAAAAGGCTTATCAATGGCTGAACTTTATTTACCAGGTGAAGCTTATTATGCAGAAGATAGTAAGGAAGGAGCAATTAATTTAGCACCACATGAATTTATTACATGGGCAATTGAACGTTTTGCAACGATTGATGAGTTAGAAAAAGAATTACATCAAGTACATCTTGTAGCAAAATCGGCACCGCTTATTAACATTATTACACCACTGCATTGGATTGTGACAGATCGTACAGGAAGATGCGTTGTTATTGAACCGCTAACAGAAAATCTAACAATTACAGAGAATCCTGTAGGTGTTATGACAAATACGCCGAATATTCAATGGCATTTTTCGAATTTGCATAACTATTTACATGTGCGTCCGAAACAATATCCTCCTGTGAAATTTGGTGAATATGAAGCAAGAGCTTTCTCACAGGGAACGGGAACGATGGGGTTACCAGGTGGTTATACACCTCCTGAGCGATTCGTTCGAGCGGCATTCTTTAAAGAACATATTAAACAAGCTGAGAACGAAACAGAGGGCGTATCGAATGCCTATCATATCCTTTCAACAGTTCGTATTCCAAAAGGAATTGTTGTTACAGCAGATGACCGAGAAGATTTTTCTCAATATGTCGGAACGATGTGTAACACGTCACTTACGTATTACTACACATCGTATGAGAATTATCAGATTGCTAAAGTACAAATGACCGATGAGCTTTTACAATCAACAGAACCTAGAATGTTTAAAGTTCAAAAAGAAGAAGCATTTAAAGAGTTGAATTAGAAAGGAGGTTCTTTTATGAAGAAAAAACACTTACCAGATGATGCAAGCCCTTTGTATGGTTCGTTAGCATCAGGTAAAGACGTTGTTTTGAAAAAGTTACGTAAAAAACCAATTAGTGCCCATATTGCCTATCAATTAATTAAGGATCAGTTAATTGATGAAGGAAATGCAAGACAAAACTTAGCGACTTTTTGTCAAACATATATGGAACCAGAAGTCACAAAATTAATGTCTGAAACAATGGAGAAAAATGCAATTGATAAATCAGAATATCCAGAAGTAGCACGCTTAGAAACGAGTTGTGTGAATGTACTAGCTGATTTATGGAATGCACCGGATACCGAGGAAGTGATGGGAACGTCTACTGTTGGTTCAAGTGAAGCTTGTATGCTTGGCGGTATGGCAATGAAGTTTCGTTGGCGAAATCTTGCACGTGAACGCGGACTCGATTTAAATGCACAAAAACCAAATCTTGTGATTTCTTCAGGTTATCAAGTATGTTGGGAAAAATTCTGTGTCTATTGGGATATTGAGATGCGTGAAGTACCAATGGATGAAGAACATTTAAGTATTAATTTAGATAAGGTAATGGATTATGTAGATGAGTACACAATTGGAATTGTGGGTATCTTAGGTATTACGTATACAGGTAAGTTTGATGATATTGAGGCGCTCGATCAACTTGTTGAAAAGTACAACGAAACACATGAACATCAGCTTGTTATCCATGTAGACGGTGCGAGTGGTGCAATGTTTGTACCATTCGTTGATCCTGATCTTGCATGGGATTTCAGATTGAAAAATGTTGTATCAATTAATACATCGGGGCATAAATATGGGCTTGTATATCCAGGTGTTGGCTGGATTTTATGGCGAAATCAAGAATATCTACCAAAAGAATTAATTTTTGATGTGAGCTATCTAGGAGGGAATATGCCAACAATGGCGATTAACTTCTCTCGTAGTGCGAGTCAAGTTGTGGGCCAATTCTATAATTTCTACCGTTTAGGATATGAAGGGTATCGTGAGATTCATAAACATTCACAGAAAGCAGCCATGAATATCTCAAAAGCAATTGAAGAGACAGGACTCTTTAAATTGTATAATGATGGCGAAAATCTGCCCATTGTTTGTTATACGTTGAAAGAAGATGCCGATGTATCTTGGAATTTATATGAATTAGCTGACCGTCTTCAAATGAAGGGGTGGCAAGTTCCAGCATATCCATTACCAGCCGATTTAGATGATATTGTCATTCAACGTTTTGTATGTCGAGCCGATTTAGGTCAAAACCTAGCGGACTCTTTAATAGAAGATTTCTTACAGTGTATCGAAGATTTAAATCATGCACGTGTCTTATTCCACGATGATGATGAACCACATGTACATGGGTTTACACACTAAATTAGAAGGAGTGTTTTATATATGACAAACTATGAAGAGAAAAAGGACAAAATGATTGATAAAATGGCGGAAACGTTAATGAAATTGGATGAAGTACTTGAAAAGTTAAAAGCGAATAAAGAAGATGATAAGTCACATCGCATGAAGGAATGGTATGAAGAGAAGAAAGTCATTCATGAATTTAAGCGTTTATTACATGAAATTCAAAAATATGATCATTATGATGAAAAAGAAGAAGCTAAAATTGACAAGCAATTTGAAGAATACAAATAGTTAAGTGAAGCAGGTGCATATTCTTTTGCACCTGCTTTTTGTTATACTATCTCTAAAAAAGGAAGATTTTATGCGAAAAAAAGAAGGACGAATTCGACATTTTTTTCGAGATGTAAAAAATCTAATTCGTGAAGTGATTTGGGAAGGTATTATTCAAGGTTTTTTGAGTTTTCTCTTGAATCTAATTCTAGCGATTTTTCGATTCATTTTACACCTATTTAAATAAAAGGGGAGGTAAGTTTAGCAAAAGTAGAAGCAATCTATTCATTACTCAAATTTCAATATGCACTATCTCATCTCAAAAATAAGCAAGAAAAGATATTTTTAAAAAGTAATTTAAAATAAGGCTTTTTATATAAAAAAACAATCAGTTTAAGTCTTTTAGCATCGATTCTAGAATGCTTTCTATTACATATTTTCTTTTAGGAATAAAAATGAAATAAAAGTATTTTTATATAGCGTGAATTTATTGAAGTGGGGTTAATTTATACCATGTTACAAACTTTGTTAAAATGGTAGTGTTATATACATGTTTATTTTTTTATAAGTAATAATAAAGTGATAGTTAAAATACATTATAGAAAACGTATTCGTTTAAATTAAGGAGAAAGAGATGCTGAACATCAGTGGTAGATTCTACTTTTATATTGCATTAGAAATTGTTTTAGTTAGCATTGTACTTGGGTGTACATACTATAATATAGATATGGTATCTTTGTTTATCTTAGTAATGAGTCCATTCTTTTTACTATTTAGTGCCATTTGGCTAGAAGTGAACGAACGAAAAAATCCTCTACTCATCTTGGGGAGTATTACTTTATACGTATTGATTGTGTTAACTAGTTATTTAATGACTTTACATATCGGAACAGAAAAATATTTACCAAAGGCGTCACATTTTAATGAAGGAAGTATGGTCACATTTATTATTTCAATTGTGACAAAGGAAATGCTAATAGGTGTAAGTGTTTATTTGGTGCTCCTCTATTTTTTTAAGGAAAATAACAATAAAACAACAACAGAATAGGATGTATGACCTCTTTACATAAAAGTTACAATCGATAAGAATAAGACTATAAAAGTTTACATAAATCGCCAAACTTGTGTACACTTAATAAGTGAATGTAAAAATCAAGTTATTTATATTAGAACTTCAAAGAAAAATACTGTAAAATAAGCTAAGTGTTCTTTTATGAAACATTTCACAAACAAAAACGTTATAGCTTATGATTTATTGAAAATGAACTTAATTTTTATGAAGTAGGTGTAAAAAATATGTTGAAAGATAAAAAATTCTCGTCTATGAATCGTTTTACGGGGATTTATTTAGTAGCCGTACTTGTGCTATGGATTAAAACATATATTGTACAAGTCACACAATTTAACTTGGAAGTTAAAGGTGTGTTGCAACAATTTTTACTTGTTATTAATCCACTAGGCGCTGTTGTGTTACTACTCGGTCTGTCTTTCTTCTTTAAGAAAGACAAACGAAAACTAACTGCACTTGTTGTGATCTACACATTGATGACGATTTTATTATTTGCCAATGCTGTATATTATCGCTTCTTCAGTGATTTTATTACGTTGCCAACTGTAACGCAAACACAAAACTTTGGTGATTTAGGTGGTAGTGTACTATCGTTATTAAAATGGTATGACATTCTATTCTTTATTGATGTATTTGCATTAATGTATTTACGTTTCTCAAAGAAAACGCATAAGTTAGTGAATGAAAAACGTGGAACGCTAAAAAATGCTACATTAATTTTAGCTGTATCAGTCGGTTTCTCAGTTGTAAACTTAGCATTAGCTGAAATTGATCGTCCACAATTATTATCACGTGGTTTCGACCGCACGTACATCGTAAAATACTTGGGTATGTATAACTACACAGCGTATGACACATATGAAACGGTTCAAGCTTCTTCAGAACGTGTACTAGCTGATAGTAGTGATATTACGGATGTATTGAACTATACACGTTCAAACTATGCAAAACCGAATAAAGAATACTTTGGCGCTGCCAAAGATATGAACGTCATCTATTTACATTTGGAGTCGTTCCAAACATTCTTATTAAATTACAAAGTGGATGGTGAGGAAGTAACACCATTCTTAAACAAGTTAATGAAAGACCAAGAGACATTGTATTTCGATAACTTCTTCCACCAAACAGGGCAAGGAAAGACATCAGATGCAGAGTTCATGTTAGAAAACTCATTATTTGGCTTACCACAAGGTTCAGCTTACATTACAAAAGGTCAAAATACGTACCAAGCTGCACCGAATATTCTAAAAGGTGAAGGTTACACATCAGCAGTATTCCACGGGAATAACGGAAGCTTCTGGAACCGTAATGTGATTTATAAGCAATTCGGTTTCGATCATTTCTATGATGCAAGCTTCTATGATACAAGCTCACCAAAAGATATGGCTGAGTATGGTTTATTAGATAAGCCATTCTTTAAACAATCTGAACCATATCTAAAAGAATTACCTGAACCATTCTATACAAAATTGATTACAGTAGGGAACCACTTCCCATATAAAATGGATCAAGATCTTGTGACGATTGGCAAAGAAAAAACAGGTGACCAAAGTGTAGACGATTACTTCCAAACGGCACGTTATTTAGATGAGTCAGTGAAACAATTCTTCCAACAAATGAAGAAAGATGGCTTAGATGATAACACGATGGTTGTTCTATATGGTGACCACTATGGTATTTCAAGCAACCATAACAAAGCGATGGCTCAAATTATGGATAAAGAGATTACACCATATGAAAATACGAATTTACAACGTGTACCATTATTCATTCATGTACCAGGTATGAAAGGTGGCGTTGATCACACATACGGTGGTCAAATTGACCTTTTACCAACGTTATTACATCTTTTAGGTGTTGATACACAGAAATATGTACAATTGGGTACAGACTTATTATCAAAAGATCATAAAGAAATTGTAGCTTTCCGTAACGGTGGTTTCGCTACTCCTAACTATTTCTTTGTAGATGATAAATATTATGATAATAAAACGGGGGAATTATTAAGCGAAGATCAAATTCCAGAAGCTGAAAAAATTAAAGCTGAAGTGTCAGAGAAATTAAGTATCTCAGATAAGATTGTAAATGGAGATTTACTACGTTTCTACACACCAGAAGGCTTTAAAGCAACGGAACCCTCTACGATAGACTATACAAATAAAGATGCAAAATAAGAAAAAGGTTTCGACATTTGTCGAAACCTTTTTTGTGTTTTAGAAGTTTTCAGCATGTACATCATCTGCTTGTACTTTGTGTAACATTCTTTCAAAGGCGAAGCTAGCTTTAGCTGATGCACAGATGAAGCATTGAGCTTGTTCTAAATAAAGATTTTGTTCTAACTCTTTATATGTTAATCGCTCACATACCCCTTCTTGTGTTACGTATGGTGTGTAGTAAAATTTTGGAATTGTTTGTTGTAATTGACGGAAATAACGGTCATATACTAACTCGTCACTTTTACGAACAGACCAGTAAAGATGGAATGGTTGTGTTGGATTTTTAGACCAAGCTTTAATATAACTCATCGCTACAGCAATACCACTACCACCAGCAATATAAATGGTTGGTTTTTCAAATTTCGGTAGCTTTCCGTAACCCTTCGTCATGTATAGACGATCTCCGGATTGTAATTGTGCCATTTTCTTTGTAAATGGTCCAACCTTTTTAAAGATGATGGTTACTTCATCGTCATTCACATCTGCAATCGTGAATGGATGTTCCATACCATTGATGCGAATCCATGCTGCTTGTCCAAGTTGTGCATGTTTTTTACTGTTCATGTGTAGTTTTAATTCATACATTACAGAGCTTAAAGCTGTAACAGATGCTACGGTTGCATTGCGTCTTGCGAATTTTTTTAGTAGGAATGGGATATAGAATACAAGTGCCACTCCGAAGTACACAATATAAGGGACAGCTGTCATCGGTGTATTGTAAGCGATATTCACTAGAATTACGTGAATAGCCATAAAGATAATCCCGAAGATTTGTAAGTGATGTACCCACTTCATCCAGTCATAATGGATAAAGGAGAACATCTTCATGAATTTCTGTACAATAGAAGGTGTATAACGTAACCATTTTGTTGCTAAGAATAAGATACTCAATCCACCCATGATTAGAAATACATTTTGTGATAGTTCACCATAGCCACCAGCACCATGTAAACCATGTGGATTATTTACAAAGTCTTCTGTTTGGCTATGAAGAAGAATCGCTGCGATTGCAAGAATTGGTAAAACACGATGGAATTTTTGTGCTACTTCATATTTAATCCATCTTGGACGTGTACCTAAGAATAAGATGAAGCACAGGTAACTATATGCGATTGCACCGAATGATACGGTGACAACGTTCCAAAAAGCGAATCCATGATCTTGTGTTGTAATTTGCCAAAAGATTAATGGAAGTGGTAAAAGAAATATAAGAAATGATAGCCATTTAGCATTCATACGAATCATCCTTTCTGTTAAACCAAGTATAGAAAAGGATGCTGTATTTCAAATGAAGGGTAGCTGAAAATTAGCTGAAAAAAGGAGAATGGGGATATGACACGAATTTTAGCCATTGATGATGAGGAAAGTATTACACAATTTTTGAAGATGGGGCTTGAAGCTGAAGGATATGAAGTAATCACTGCTTCTGAAGGAGTGACAGGCATTCAATTAGCAGAGAAATGGAAACCAGATGTTGCCATTGTTGATATTATGATGCCTGGTATGGATGGGTATGAAGTATGTCGTAGTTTGAAAAAATATATAAACTGCCAAGTTATTTTACTTTCTGCAAAAGGAGAAGTGACCGACCGTGTAACGGGGTTAAATGCAGGTGCAGATGATTATATGGTAAAACCATTTAGCTTTGAAGAACTGATTGCGCGTGTACAAGCACGACTGCGCAATACACCACAATATGAAGAACAACCAACAGGTATTTTTTCAATTGATGATGAACAAAAACAAATCACGTATCAAGGAGAGATACTCACATTAACGCGTACCGAGTACAAATTATTACGCTATTTTATTCAACATAAAAACAAAGTGCTATCAAAAGAAGCGATTTTGAATGCTGTATGGGGGTACGATTATTACGGGAATGAGAACGTCGTTGAAGCGTATATAAAAACGCTTCGTCAAAAGCTACAAGACCCTGAACATCAAGTGATTCAAACATTGAGGGGCTTCGGTTATAAATTGGATGTGACCGAATGAAAAAACAATTACTTGTTCGAACATCGATTATTTTTGCTATTTTATATGTGATACTCGGTATTTTACAAATTGGGATTTTTAAATATTCTGTAGAATACCAACAACAAGATAATGTGAAAATGGCGAGTAAACAATTAGACATAAGAAATGGTGAATTAACACCCGAATCACGTGAGTTACTCGAAAAGCAATTTTTAAATGCTCGCATTGAATGGGATGGAGAAGTAATTCGTTCATTTCGTGGAGATGACGATGATAAAGTCACATCACGTACAATCGAAAGAGAAGTAGCAGGTCAAACACTCAAAGTTTCTTTCCCAACACATGAAGAAAATGAAATTATGTTCACACAATTAATTATTTATACAGTAGTTGTTGCGATTATTTTTACGATTGTTTTTTGGCTATATCAGAAAATCTTACGTCGTACATTGCGCCCATTAGATGAATTATCTGAGCAAGTGCGTGAATTAACCATCGATCAAATGGGAAAAGCAGTATCAGTTAAACAGGCACCAATTGAGGTAGAGCAATTAGAAAAGGCGATTCAAAAGATGCAACAACGTGTACAACAAGCCTTTGAAAAAGAGAAGGAGACGAAGAAAGTATTAGAGCAGTTCGTGTCCGATGCGTCACATGAATTAAAAACGCCACTTACATCGATTCGTGGTTTTACAGAGGTACTTCTTCGTTCGAATTTTGAAAATGTACAACAAGTAGAAGATTCTGTTACGCAAATTCATCTTCAAACAGAAAGAATGAGTGCTTTGATTGAGAGACTACTACAATTATCACGTTTAGATCGCCAAGAACCCTTACAGTTAGAAATGATTAGTTTTAATGAGTTAGTAGAAGATTTAATGCCTGTTTTAGAAGTGCTAGGGGAAAAACGTGAGATGAATTATGTACTACAGTCAGCACAATCACAACAGATGGATGTTATGAAGATGCAACAAGTTGTCATGAATCTCGTACAAAATGCCATTCGTTATAGTGACGATAGTTCGAAGATTACGATTAAAGCATATGGCACAAAGCTTGAAGTGATTGATGAAGGTAGAGGAATTGAACAGGAGAAGTTACCTTATATCTTTAGACGATTTTATCGTGTTGATACAGACCGCGCGCGTTCTACTGGTGGTGAAGGTCTTGGGTTAGCGATTGCAAAAGAGATTGTTGAGCAACATGGTGGAACGATTCAAGTAACGAGTACAGTGAATGTGGGAAGCTGCTTTACGATTACATTACCAAAGGAATGAAGCATATGAATACATGGAAACAGAATGCCGCTAACAAAAAGAGTATCGTGTCTTATAGTGGTGGTAAGGATAGTACACTCGCACTTGAATGGGCGATGAAGCAAGGAGAAGTAATAGGCTTACTCGTTATGATGGAGGAACAAGGAGAGCGTTCACGTTCACATGCGACAGGTTCAGAGCTTGTACGCGCGCAGGCAAAAGCAATAGGTCTTCCTGTTTTTGAAGTATCAGCAAGTTGGACAACTTACGAAGAAGCTTTTGTAGAAGCGTTAAAAACAGCAAAAGAAGCAGGAGCAGAAGTACTTGTGACAGGAGATATAGATTTACTAGAGCATGGTCTCTGGCATGAACAAGTGGCAGCGCGAGCAGGATTACAGCTCGCTATGCCATTATGGCAAGAAGAACGTAAATCCATTGTAAAAGAAGTTGTAGAAAGAGGATATCGTGCCATTATTGTCACGATAAATGAGTCACTCGGAATGAAGGCATCGGATTTAGGGCGTGAGTTGTCGATTGAGTTCATGAATGAATTGATTGAGCGAGGAATTGACCCATGTGGTGAACAAGGTGAATTTCATACGACAGTTATCGATGGACCCTGTTTTCAACAGGCATTAGATGTGAAATTTGGTCGAGTAGTTCGACAAGACCCTTATGTGTTTTTGGAATTAACGCTGTAGCCATTCATAATCCCAACTAAAATGATAAGCATATTTTTTGAAATTTCGATGTAACACGTTCATAATTTTCTCATAGATATGAGGAGGGAATTTTTGTATGAATGCTTTTGAACCAATTACTTTAAATAATGGTGTGAGATTAAAAAATCGCCTAGTTATGGCCCCTATGACAACATATTCTGGTAATCCAGATGGTACTGTTTCAGATGAGGAGATTGCTTACTATAAAGAACGTTCTGGTGGCGTAAGTGCTGTTATTACAGCTGTTGCCTATGTATCAGAGCATGGTAAGGGATTCCCAGGACAATTCTCAGCGCATGAAGATCGTTATATTGAAAGTTTACGTCGTTTAGCGAAAACAATTCAAAGTGGAGGCGCAAAAGCAATTTTGCAAATTTTCCACGCAGGTCGTCAAAGTCCGGCGAATGAAGTACCAGAAGTGGTAGGCGCAACGGATATTACAAGTGACGGACAACCAACACCACGTGCTTTAACGACAGAAGAAGTACAACAAATTGTACGTGACTTCCATGAAGCGACAAGACGTGCGATTGAAGCAGGCTTTGATGGTGTCGAAATTCATGGTGCAAACACATACCTATTACAACAATTCTTCAGTGGCTTCACGAATAAGCGTACAGATGTGTATGGTGAAGACCGTATGAAATTTATTTTAGAAGTCGTACAAGCTGTACAACAAGCAAAAGAAAAATATGCAAATGACGCATTTATCGTTGGTTACCGCTTCTCTCCAGAAGAGCCTGAAGAAGATGGTATTACAATGGATCAGACACTAGAATTAGTAGATGTTCTAGCAGACCAACCACTTAACTACTTACATGTCTCACAAATGCAGTTTGATTCAGAGCCACGTCGCTATAGTGGTACAGCGACTACACGTGTAGAAGCACTTCAAGAAACAATCGCAGGCAGACTACCGCTAATTGCAGTAGGTTCAATTTACAGTAAAAAAGATTTAGAGAATGCATCACATATCGGTGCAGACTTACTCGCAATTGGTCGTGAATTATTAATTGAACCACATTGGGTAGAGAAAATTCAACGTGGTGAACAAGTGGAAACAGCACTTGATACGAAAAATCCACCTGTTTTACCAACGACGATGTTTGAAATTATTAAAAGTCGCCCGGGTTGGGTTCCGATGAAATAAGAAGAGGGAGTCATGTGATGTTTTTAAAAAGCTGTCGTTTAAAGAGAGAAGAAGTACAAGATTTTTCTGTATATCCGTTCTCGATTCCGACGATTCACCATTTAGATACTTTATCGCTTAATCAAACTGTTACGTTTTTTGTAGGTGAGAATGGTTCAGGTAAATCAACTTTACTTGAAGCTATTGCCGATCAAATTGGCTTTCATACAGCTGGAGGAAGTCGACAAAATGTAAGAGCTTATAATGTACATGCGAGTGAATCACATTTAGGTGATTACTTACGTCTATCTTGGATGCCCAAAGTGATAGATGGTTTCTTTTTAAGAGCGGAAACATTTTATCAATTTGCATCTCACATTGACGAAGTGGATGAGGATGGTTTTAAATCTTACGGGGGAAAGTCATTGCATCACCAATCGCATGGCGAATCTTTTTTGTCTCTCTTTCAACATCGTTTTCGTGAAAAGGCAATCTATTTATTGGACGAGCCTGAAGCTGCATTGTCTCCAGCAAAGCAGCTGACATTACTGCGGATTTTACATGATCTAGAGAAAGAACAGAATGTACAATTTATTATAGCGACACATTCACCAATTTTACTGGGATACCCCAACGCAAAAATTTATGAATTTGATGAAACGATTCATGAAGTAGCTTATGAAGAAACATCACATGTACAAATCTCCACATACTTTTTGAGAAATCGTGAAAAGATGTTAGAAGAATTATTTAAAGAGGAATAATAGAAAAACGATTTAGTCAGCTTCGACTAAATCGTTTTTCTATTGGTTATTTTTGTAGTTTCTTTCTAATTGATAGATGATGACAAACAAACTACCAAGGCCTAACCCAGCAAGCATTAGTAAGCCGATATCCTCTAAAAATGTGACTAAAAATAAGCTTAATAGTATACCTAGTATTAAAAGACCGATGATTTTCAATTTATTGTCTCCTTATTCTTACTCAGCCGATTCTAAAAGAATACGGTCTGTATCACTGTTTTTATAATAGTAATATTTTTTAGGATCATTTTTGATTTTTACATAAACTAGCCAATTTTTATCTCCGTCTAAGTTAGCTACGAATGGATCTAATACTTCAATGTCAGCTTCTTTTATATTTTTTTCCTTTAATAGATATGTATGAACATCATTTTTAACCAGATACTTTTTAGTTTCGATGTATCCAAAAATAGATAGCCCAATTAAAATCACAATGCCTAAAAATATAACGAATTTTTTCATGTTAAAAAGTCCTTTCTATAATTACTAGTTCAATTATATATGTTTTTTTATCCAATTTCATCCATATATTATTTTTTACTGTAAAAGAGAATAGAACTGTAATGGTATGAAATGTATGTGTTTTACGTTTTACTTCTATGCATTCAAACGAAAAAAAGACCTTCTATCTAATTGTGCGAGATAGAAGGTAAGGGTTCATAAAGCATTTGATTCATTTTTTTAACCTCATGATTTTATTTTGTATAAGATAAAATAGCGTTGTTGCATCCTTTTAGCTTTTCTGTAGCAGCATTCTTATTTGTGTACTCAAACATACGAATATCATGAATATTATTGAAAATTGTTACAACCCACATGGTCATTCTCCATTCTTTGTTATATTACAAGTTGTTGTTGTTGTATAACAAAACTTGTTATAAGTTATTCTACATGATTTTTAGAAAAATGGAAGTGTTTTTTACGGTTGTCACAATTTATTCTTATTCGAAGCGTTTTCATAAAAAAGAGCCACTTTAGATTGTTTGAAGTGGCTTGTGATTGGTTAGCGTAATGTTTCGCGGTATTGTTCAAGAAGTGCATAACAGCGTTCTCTTGTTGAAGCAGCTAAAGATTCTGTATAGGCAATCTCTGGTGCATATTCGCTATAAGCAGATGCGCTACCAGCATTATAATCACGTTCTTTAATCCAATTACGCTGTATATCACGTAGCACAGTGAATTCGGATGAAGATAGACATGATTTTAATGTGCCATAAATTTCATTTAATAGAGCATCCCACTGCTTATAACTTGTATCAAACGCTTTTAACATAGGGTCAAAGCTATCTTGACGTTCACCGTCTATTGCGTATGCTGCTTCATCGAAATTCTGCCCGATGAGAGTTGCCTTATTCATGTAACTCGCATATAGATTCTCTTTTTGAGGTGTCGTTTGTGTTGTGGTTGTTTGGGTTTTAGGTGTTGTATTTGTTTTGGTCGTTTCTTTTTTTATTTCCTTTTGTTTTGATTCAGCTGTTTTCTTTAAATCAGATAATTCTTTTTGGACAAGGGAAAATAGCGTATATTTCTCCATCGTTTGATTGGCTTTTTTGACATTCATATTCTTTTTCCTCTATTAAGTCATCCACATGGTTCACTTGTTGTAGCTGTTCTACATATTTTTTCGTATTGGCATCTTGTGGATTTTCATTTTCTGCGAGTTCAAATGATGCCAAAGCATCTTCCACATCACCTTTTGCTAAAGCGAGCTTTCCTTGTTCCACGGCTTTTTTAAAGGTAGTATTTTCTGAAGATTTCTCGCTCTCTTTTTCACTACTACAAGCTGTTAAAAATAGGCTTGTACAAATAATTGTTGTCATCATTCTTTTCACAAAAAAATCCCCCTCATTTAAATACATTGTTTCATTGTTATTTCACATTTTCTTGGTATATTAAACAAATCGAAAAAAGGAAGGAAGATTACATGAATGAAAAAGAAGACAACAGAACTGTATAAAACAATTTGGCGATGGCATTTTTACGCAGGAATTTTTGTTGCGCCTTTCTTAATTGTTTTAGCGATTACAGGCGGTACATATTTATTTAAACCACAGATTGAACAAGCACTTTATCATTCGTATTATGAAGTGAAAGAAGAAAGTACAAAGATGGATGCAGATGCACAGGTAGCTGTCGTCCAAAAACAATACCCAGAAGGAACAGTCACATCTTTCAAACCAAGTAGTTCGCCTACACGTTCAAGCGAAGTCGGTTTGGCAGAAGGTGATGCCACGTATACAGTCTTTTTAAATCCTTACAATGGTGAAGTGATTAAAAAATTAGATAACCATGATCGTATTATGGATCGAATTGAAGAATTACATGGTGAATTAATGGTGGGAACATGGGGTGACCGTCTGGTTGAACTCGTAACTTGTTGGGTCATTGTTTTAATCATTACAGGGGTTTATTTATGGTTCCCTCGTAAATCAAAAAAAGAAAAAGGCGGTACATTCCTTATTCGTTTTAATAAAGGTGGACGTGCATTGCGTCGCGACTTGCATGCAGTTCCAGCCGTTTGGTTAACAGTGGGTATTGCCTTTTTAATCGCAACAGGGTTACCGTGGTCGGGCTTTTGGGGTACAAACTTCCAATCCATCGTAACGAACACAGGACAGGGGTATCCACCAAGTATTTGGACAGGTAATCCCCCTGGTTCTGTGACACAGACGAAAGATTTAACAAAAGTACCGTGGGCAGCAGAAACATTAGAAGTTCCTAAGTCAACCGTAATTCCAAATTATGAACGTGTATCACTTACAACAATTGAAGAAAATGCTGAAAAACGTGGTGTACCAGAAGGCTATAAAATTGTCATACCGCAAACAGCAGAAGGTGTGTACACAATCTCTGCTTTCCCGAATAAAGCACAAGATGAAGTAACAATGCATTTAGATCAGTATACAGGTGCGGTATTAACTGATTATCGTTATGACAACTATGGTTGGATGGGTAAGGCGATTGCACTCGGTATTACACTTCATAAAGGAACACAGTTTGGACTTATCAATCAATTAATTAGTGTGCTTATCTGTATTGGCATTGTGTTAGTAGTATGTAGCGGTATTTATTTATGGTGGAAACGAAAACCGAGCCATCAATTAGGTGCACCAAAATCAGGTAGCGCACGTCATGCCTATGGTTTTTACATCCTATTAGTCGTATTAGGAATCATCTTCCCATTAGTTGGTTTATCACTTATTGTGATTTTCTTACTCGACTTTTTAGTAATTCGTCGCGTAGCAAAACTGAAAAAATTCTTTAATGCATAGGAGGCACGAAATGATAAAATCAAAACTCATGTATGTAGTCGTTTTCGCATTGATTTTCGTGCTAGCAGGCTGTGAAACACGTTCCGATGCAAATACACTATATAAAAAAGAACAACCGTTAGAAGTTCAATTTTTATCGAAAGAAGCGTATGAAAAAGAGGGAGAGCATACGATTCACTTTAAACTATTACAAGATGGTCAATCTGCGAAAGATCTTCAGTTTACACATATCTCGATTTGGAATGTAGATCGCTCGGTGACATTAGATATGACAGCTGCTTTAGAGGAGAAAGACGGGACATTTACGTTCCCATTCGACTTTAAAAAACCAGGACTATACTATGTACAGATTCACGCAGGAACAAAAACAGAAACCATCTCACCAACACAACGTTTATTAGTTGGGAAACTATCGAAAAAAGATACAGATGCATTACAATCGAATACACCATCTTCAAATGGCGGTGGAGGACACCATCATTAGAAAAATAAGAAGAGATCTCTTTTTAGCGTTCGAAACGAAAAACTGGAACTGCGCTACAGCGCGATTCCAGTTTTTCTTATGCTCATGTGGGATGTGTTTTTTTGCACTTATGCTCCAGACTCTCTTCATATTAGTAATGATATTTAACTTGTACAATTTGAATTTTATCAATCGTCACAATATAGACGAGTCGATTCGTATCATCTATTCGACGTGACCATGCACCTGAGAGACCGAATTTTAAGGGTTCAGGCTTTCCAATCCCTTCGAATGGTTCGCGTAAAATAGCATCGATTAATTTGTTAATACGTTTTAATGTTTTTTTATCTTCGCTTTGCCAAGATACATATTCTTGCCAAGCCTGCTGCGAAAATTCTAGATTTAATTTTTTCATTCGTCTGTGTCATCATCTTGCAATTTCAGGTTTGCCCAATCTTCAGGTGTTAGTATATGCGTATTTTGATGATCTAGTTGTTTTAAAGAAGTAGTAAGAGCTTCTTGATTGGCAGTTGTTCCTAATAAATGAAGTGTTTCTTGCCACGAGTTATACTCAGCTTCAGAAATCATTACGACATTTCTTTTTTTAGGGCGTGTAATAATAACCGTTTCATTATAATCAAACACATCATCGGTAATCGCTTTTAGATTTTCGCGAAAATCACTTACTGTATATGCATGGATTGCCATTTTTATTGCCTCCTTTTGCGAATCAGATGGTACTTTTATTATAGGTGATAATATATTTTTGTACAATATTCTGTACAAAAATATTTGTGGCATAGGAGATTATATGAAATCGTCAATACAAATAAATATTAGATGAGTAGAAAAAGTTTTTCTTTTGTGAATGGAAATATATTTGAAAAGTACGTTACTATATAAATAGGACGTACTTTTTATTTTATACAAAGGGGATGAGAAAGTATGGATGAACGTTATCCGATTGGTCGCTTTGATGTACCAGAAGAAGTGGACGGTGCGAAATTAACAGCTTGGCTATACGAAATGGAAGCACTACCACGTTTATTAAATCAAACGGTTATGCATTTAGAAGAGGATCAATTACAAAAAACATATCGTGAGGGTAGTTGGACGGTAAAGCAAGTGGTGCATCATATTGCGGATAGTCATATGAATAGTTATATTCGTATGAAGCTAGCAGTGACAGAAAATAATCCGACGATTTCAACATATGAAGAACAGTTATGGGCTGAGTTAGCAGACTATACATTACCTGTGGAAGTATCATTACAATTAATTGCTTCGCTTCATCAACGCTGGTTACACTTTTTACGCTCATTGACGGAAGAACAATTGCAAAAGAAATTCGTCTATCCAAATGGAGAAGCGATTCAAGTAAAGCAAGCTATTGGTTTATATGCATGGCATGGCAATCACCATTTAGCGCATATTAAACAAGCCATTTCATAAATCCAAAAGGGAGTGATGAACGTGCGTGATGAAGATTTAATGCAGTTACATTTAGATGTACTGTACCAACAAAATGAAGCAGGCGCATTAACGGTAATGAATGAACCACCATTTGAACCAGCACCGACAGTTCATATTGGTGTAACAAGAGATGGGAAGCAGATGCGCTTTTCGTCGCGAGTAGATGAAGTATTTAAAAAGCGTTTAGAAAATACGATTCAAGATGCAGATGAAGATTTACTCGTTGATTTAATTCATCAATTAATGAATCGTGCAGATTTACATGAATTCCGTATGGGACCAACCTATGTGTTTCCTACAATTGAAGAAATCTCGCCTAAGGTTTTACACGTAACAGAGCAACATAAAGAGCTATTAAAAGACGATTTCCTATTCACTTATATGAATTTTGATATGAAGCAACCTTGTTATGTAGTCATGGAATTAGATCGTATTGCATCAATTTGTTGTACAGCTAGACAAAGTGCAGTAGCAGCTGAAGCAAGCGTCTACACACACCCTAAATCAAGAGGAAAAGGATACGGTGCAGCAGTGGCACAAGCGTGGGCAAGAGATGTGCAACGCCAAGGACGCGTCGCACTCTATAGTACAACATGGGATAACTTTGCTTCACAAGGCATCGCTCGCACATTAAACATGCGCCAATACGGTGTGGACGTGTCGATTGAATAAGTAAAGAACAACACTTTCAATTTTAGAAAGGGGTTATTCAAAGATGAAAATGCGAGAATATCGTCGGGGAGAAAAACCAAATGATCGAGATCATCATGGTGGAGAAGAACAACGTACGCAAACATTTCGTCGTAAACGCGCACTTGGCTTTTTGGAGATGCTCTATGTGAAACAAGAGACATTAAAGGGTCAGCTACAGCGAGAAGAATTTGCGAACAGTCGACCAGTGATTGAGGGCGAATTGAAAGCAGTTGAAATGATTATTGAGGAGTTTAAAAATGTCTTTCAAGTGGAACGCTCTGAAATAGAGAAGGGGGAAAGCGAATGATGGAACAAGTAAATAAATACGCAGATAGGTACTTTGGAAATGAAGATGAGCATTTACAACATATTTTAAAAACAATTGAAGATCATGGGATGAGAAATATCTCGGTTTCAAATGCGACAGGAAAATGGCTAACGCTTCTTGCGACATTAAAGCAATCTAAAAAAGCATTAGAAATAGGTGCTCTAGGTGGCTATAGTGGGCTCTGTATTGCGCGAGGTTTAGCAGAAGGTGGCACACTTCTATCATTAGAATTAGAGCCAGAATATGCGAAACTAGCGAAAGAAAACCTCATGCGCGCAGGATATGGTGAAGTTGTAGACTATCGTATTGGAGATGCGTTAACATCTTTGAAGCAGTTAAAAGAAGACCAAGAAACATTTGATTTCTTCCTTATTGACGCGGATAAAGAGCGTTATAAACATTATTTAGATGCTTGCGTAGATATTGCAGAAGATGGTGCAGTTATTGTTATGGATAACGTGTTGGTGCTAGGTGGCGTAGCAGACGAAACGGTTAAAGATTCTTTACCTGAACATTTACAAGAACGTACACGTATTATGCGTGAATATAATGAATATGTATCACAGCACCCACATCTATTTTCAGTACTACTACCAATCGGTGATGGGTTAATTTGTTCTATCGTTAAAAAGTGATTCGAAGTAAACATATAGCGATTGTCTAAATAAATGTTTTTTTCATATAATATGAGAGCGAAATAGGCAAATTCGGAGGTACACAGATGACAAAAGAACAGTAGATGCAAAAAACAATTGAACTAGCATATGAGAATACAGTGAATGGTGGAAAGCCTTTCGGTGCCATCATTGTCAAAGGTGATGATATTGTAGCAGTTGGTGTGAATGAAGTGTTAGAAACACATGACCCAACAGCACACGTTGAACGTCAAGCAGAAACGAATGATGCGTTTGCATTATGGATTGAAAAACAACAATAAGTTTAAAAACAGAAAGAATCGTGCATATACGGTTCTTTTTTTGACAAAGGAGGTTTTTGTATGACAGCGTCCATTATTTTTGTCGCCTTTACAGCAGGTCTCGTTTTAGCAGTACGTTCAATCTTAAAAGCAACACGAAAGTCTACGAATTAAGAAGTTGAAAGGGAATCGCATATTGCGGTTCTTTTTTTATTTTAAAAAAGCTGCATTTTGGTACAATAAGGAAAAGGGGTGGATGATGTGGAAATTCAATATGCAACGAAAGCGGATCTAGAAAAGGTTGTGCCATTATTTCAAGGATACTTACAGTTTTATGGTCGCCAATTTGAAGAACAAGAAGTGGTGACTTTTATTAAAAAGCGTTTAACAAACGAGGATGCCATCATTTTATATGCAGAACATGAAGGAAAAGCAATTGGATTTACGCAACTCTATCCAAGTTTTTCATCACTTGCATTAAAACGCGCATATATTTTAAACGATTTATTCGTTGAGGAGTCTCACCGAAAGTTAGGTGCGGCGAGGGCCTTGATGGAGGAAGCATTTGTATTTTGTGAACAAATGGGTGCAGCGTACATCACGCTTGAGACACATCCAGATAATGTAGCTGCTCAAAAACTATATGAAGATATCGGTATGCAACGAGATGATGAATATTGGCATTATACGAAAGAATTTAAATAGAACGTGAAAACAGGCTGGGACATAAGGGCAAAAAACACATCCTATATGAGCATAAGAAAAACTGGAATCGCGCTGTAGCACGGTTCCGGTTTTTCGTTGCGAACGCTAAAAAAGAAAAATGCCATGTTTTGTCCCACCCTGTTTTCTTTTCTTGTATAATAAAGTCAAACGGAATAATAGAAGTTGGTACAAGTGTATGGCACTTGTTTAAAAGGGAAGAACGGTGAAAGTCCGTCGCTGTCCCGCAACTGTAAGTAGGAGTGCTTTTCGATAAACCACTGTCTTATGAGATGGGAAGGTGAAAAGTGCATTGAATACGAGCCAGGAGACCTGCCAATCTTCGAGTACAACCAAAAACCTACGCGGATAGGAGGTGTTTGAGTATGAGAACACAATATGGATTACATACTCACAGTACGACGAAAAACCGATGGAGATGTCTAAATCATCCCACTGTTTTTTTGTGCTGTACTACGAACAATACGTAATTCTGCCACTATGAATAAATGATTCAATAGAGGAGGAATTACGTATGGAATCTTATGTAGAACAATTTAAACAACAAGTCATGATGAAGCTTGCAGGACATGATACACAATCTTTACAAGAAACAGCTGAACAACTTGCTTCACAATCTACGACAGATGCCACAATGATTTGGCAAGCATATGAACAAGTGAAAAATGAGTTAGTTGGTTAATCGAATATAAAACGAAAAGTGTCGCTCATACAAAAAAGCGACACTTTTTCATACTCAAAAATACAAAATAGTCTAAAAATTATACAAAATTATCTATTTTTCGTTTATTCTTTCTCTTTATTCTCTGTTCATCTTGTATTGTCTGTAGTAAATTGTTAATATACTCTAATTACAATATTAAATAGACGATTTAAGTCATAAGGAGGAAAAATATGCAAACAAAAGTACCATTTTCAACATACGCCATCATCGGTACGATGTTATTCGGTATGTTCTTCGGAGCAGGGAACTTAATTTTCCCAATCGAACTTGGACAGATGGCTGGTACGCAATTCTGGTGGGCTTTAATTGGTTTCCTAGTTACAGCAATCGGTTTGCCGTTCATGGGAATTCTAGCAATTGGTTTATCAGGAAGTGATGGTTTACGAGACTTAGGGAATCGAGTGCATCCACTATTCGGTCTTGTATTCTCAGTTGTACTATATTTAACGATTGGACCATTCTTTGCGATTCCGCGTACAGCGACTGTATCGTTCACAGTAGGGTTAGAACCATTCTTAAATCCAGATCAAGTATCATTATTTTTAGGAATTTTTAGTTTTGTATTCTTTTTAGTTGTATATTACTTCTCACTAAATCCAGCGAAAGTAATGGATTATATCGGTAAATATTTAACACCTGCATTCTTAGTGTTCTTATTCATCTTAATTATTGTCAGTGTCGTTAATCCGATGGGGAGTTTTGAAAAGCCAGTAGGTGACTATGTGAATCAAGCCTTTATGACAGGTTTTAAAGGCGGATACAATACGATGGATGCATTAGCATCACTTGCGTTTGGTATCGTCGTAATTAATGCGATTAAGAGTCGTGGTATTACAAGTACGAAAGATATTGCGATGGCAACTTGGAAATCAGGAATTTTCGCAATGGCTTTAATGATGATTATTTATGGCTTTATCACATACATGGGCGGTACAAGTGTTGGCGCTGTTGGAACATTTGAAAATGGCGGCTTAATTTTTGCGGCTGTTGCGAAACACTTCTTCGGTTCATTCGGTGGGATTTTACTAGCGATTATCATTATCTTAGCTTGTTTAAAAACAAGTATTGGCTTAATTACATCATGTAGTGAATTCTTCCATGAAGTTATTCCAGCCATCAGCTATAAGTGGTTTGTATTCATTTTAACGTTTGTATCATTCTTAATTGCGAACTTTGGTTTAAGTAATATCATTACATATGCTGTTCCGGTATTAATGTTCTTATATCCATTAGCGATTGTTTTAATTCTATTAACGATGTTCTCGCCGCTATTCAAAGCACGTCAAAGTGTATATGCGATGTCGATGTTCCTAACATTCTTCGTGAGTGTGATTGATGGTTACAAAGCATTGGTTGAAAGTGTACCTGGTGCGAAATTACAAGTGTTAGAATCAATTGAGACATTCTACTCGCATTACTTACCGTTATATGATATCGGTTTAGGGTGGGCTGCTCCTGCTGTGGTAGGTGCTATCATCGGACTCATTTATGCGGTAATTGTAAAAAAATAATGGCATGAAGACAAGGTGTGTTTAATCAGACATACCTTGTTTTTTTATAATAAGTTTTTAAAACTTATTGCTTTTCATTGCGCCGATTGGCTGCCTATGTATAGAATTGTTATAAGTGTTTATTTAACAAAGATAAAGGTGGACAAATAAGTGAGAGCTTTATACATTTTGCATAAACGTAATCGTAAATGGAATTTAATCCTTATGGCAGCCGCACTGCTATGTTTTTCAATTGTCTATTTTACGATTTTGCATACAGCATATAAAAGTGAACCTGCAAAAGGTGGAACCACATTTGTAGGGCAAAACAATTACAATCTTACACTCATTGGAGAAGAACCAACAATTGAGCAATTGGAACGCTTCAATCAAGCATTACAAAATAATAAGCAACTAACCGTTTATACAGCTTCACCGATTCCTGTATTCATCCAGAAATTTTCCGGTGATGAAGCATTTACACCTGAAAATGCAAAAGCAGATGGACAGTATATACCTGTTTATGGACTTCAAGTGAATGCAGCTGCACAAAAGTTAAATAAGTTAGAGATGGATGCAGGGACATTTTTTAAACAAGAAGATTTTAAGGATTATGATGACAAAGAAGTTATGCCCGTTGTGTTAGGAAGTGACTATTATCAGTTGTATGATATTGGTGATTCACTTCGCATGCGTATTCATGGTCAAGATATTCAAGCGAAAATCATCGGCTTTTTAAAGAGTGAACAAACGATTGTGACAACAGCATTACCTCAAATGTCAGCAGGGCATCAAGTGTTAGTTCCGTCACAGCAATATCGTCAAACACCAAGCGAAGACAATGTATTCGCAAAAGAATCATTGATCGCATCTGCAAATACAATGCTCGTAACGAATGCATCTAAGATTGGTATTCGCGATATCATGCTTGAAGTATCACAGCAATCAGATTTCTGGTCATTTACAATTGGTGGCGCAGGTGGAATAACAGTTAATATCTATAATAAGATTTTAAAAGCAAACCCTGTACTCGTTTATGGATTATTTTTGATTGCTTTAGTGGGTATGTTTATAGCTGTACAGCGTATTCAAAAGCGTAGAAATGAAGGGACGAAGCAGTTGTTCCGTATTCTGATGACGAGTGGTATGGCAGAACGTGAAATTCGAAAGTATATTCGAATTGAAGTGGGGATTTTACTAGGGATTGCACTCATTCTTCCAGCCATACCGTTTATGGTGATTTCACAATTCGCCATTATTCCACTCGTGTTATATCTCGTTCTAGGTGCCATGATTGGTGGCGGTATTTTATGGCGTGTATTACGGAAAACAACGATAGAAATGGAGCAAGAGCATGTCTAAAATTCAATTAAAATATGCAGCGGTAGAACCGTATTTTCAAAAAGTGAATTTAGTCGTTGAAAAGGGAGCTTCACTAGCGATTACAGGCGCTTATCGAAATGAATTACTACAGACAATTGGTTGTTTCCGCCTCTTGACGAACGGGACATATCGCTTAGAGTACCACCAAAATGAAACAAAAGATGTGGGCGACTTAGCTGTGTTGAGACAAACGAAGATGGGCTATCTACCTGCGCAAGACGAATTTTTAAAAGATGAAACCGTACTTGAGAATATTCAGCTACCGTTCTTTTTTCAAACAGGTACTAATAAGTTGCCAGGAGCGAGAAAGCAGCGTTTAGATCAGCTAAGCAAGCTTATTGGTATTCATGAATTACTAGGGAAGAAAGCAGTACATCTAGATGCTTTTCAAATTAAATGTATGGCGCTTATTCGCGCATGCTTACATGCACCGTCTATTTTGTTAATAGAAGAACCTGAAAAAGCATTAACAGAAGCGCAGCTAGAAAAATTCATACAGTGTCTGCGTTCTGTAAAAGCAGAAGGTGTCACGCTCATTATTAGTTCTGAAAATCCTACGGTATGTGCGAGTTGTCAGGATGTATTTGAATTAACAGGGGAACAAATTCTATCAAATTAGAATGAAACATTTAATAAAGGGTACTAATAGTTTAGAGGTGATCCAAATGCCAGAAAAGCTATTAAGAAAAGCAGTTTTAAACCAGATTGCTTGGTGGAAAGCTGTTTGCGCAACACATGATATTACAACAGCCTGTATGGATAACGTATGGATTGCGGATCAATATGTACCGAGTTATTATCCAGAGATGATTACAGAGACGAGAGAAGCGACTGTGGAAAAAATTCTAGACCGCGTATCGACGATTATGGATAGTTATGCAACCTTACAAATTCCAGGATTCACGAAACTCTTTAAAGCACAGTGGATGACGTCATCTTCTGTTGTACCATATTGTAGTGAGTGGAAGTGGGTTCGAAATGAAGAAGCATTTCAAAATTGGCTTGTGGCGGCTAATTTAGAAGGTATGTTACAGCCATCAATTATTGATGATCCTCATGTTTTAGTATTTCATAAAGAAGGATATGGCGGTTTTTCAGCTTATCAAAGCCATGGGATTATCGGGATTTTTAATGTATTTGGCGTAGACCATGTATTTCAAGATATTCCTGCTGTCTTGGCTAACTTTTTTCCGAAACAACCCATTGTGGGGTATGAAGCAGATGAACGATTGGCTGCTGCTATGCGTGGTGGTTGGTCAGCGATCGGGCCTTTAACGATTTGGACAAGGGAAGTAGCTGTTCTATAAATTTGTATTTGATTTATAGAACAGCTTTATTTTATATAAAAATAAAAAATTATCATTTTTGAGAAATTTAATATTCTAAAAATTCAGATATGTGTTATAATCAACTTTATTTCGTAGATAGGACAGGTGATGACAATGAACTCAAATCAAGTGAAAATTTTAGACTGTACAATTCGTGACGGTGGTCTCGTAAACAATTGGGATTTTAGTGTAGACTTCGTGCGTGATACATACGAAGCATTAAATAATGCAGGTGTCGATTATATGGAGATTGGTTATAAAAACTCACCTAAGTTATTAGATGCAGATGGTTGTGGCCCTTGGCGTTTCTGTGATGATGATTTCATTCGTGAGGTAATCCCAGAAAAGAAAAATACGAAGCTATCAGCAATCGTTGATATCGGTCGCGTAGATCCAAGCGAATGTGCACCACGCTCTGAAAGTCCATTCGATATGATTCGTGTCGCTTGTTACTTAAAAGACATTGATAAAGGACTTGATTTAATTAATCAATTCCATAACCTAGGTTATGAAACATCATTAAATATTATGGCTGTATCGAATTCAATTAATTCACATTTAGTTGAAGCACTAGAGAAAATTGAACATAGTGTTGTCGATGTACTATATGTTGTCGACTCATTCGGGAGCCTTTTCCCGAAAGACATTGCTTACTTAGTGAAGCTTTTCAAAGAGCATGCACCGTCAAAACGTTTAGGAATTCATACGCATAATAACTTACAGATGGCTTTTGCTAATACATTAGAAGGCATTGAGCTAGGTGTTGAATTTTTAGATACATCGGTTTACGGTATGGGACGCGGCGCAGGGAACTGTCAAACAGAATTAGTAGTGGGTCACTTAACCGCTTCACGTTATGATATGAAACCACTTTTAAAATTAATTGATGATCGTTTTGTACCGCTTAGTAAGGAAGTAGAGTGGGGATATAATACAGCCTACGCTTTGACTGGATTATTCAATGAACATCCACGCAGTGCGATTGCGATGCGTAAAACACCTGAAAAAGATCAATTCTACCCGTTTTTCAATAAACTAACGAGCGTAGAAACACATAGTGATATTTAAATAAAAACAGGAAATGCGCTTTATATGCGTGTTTCCTGTTTTTTTGAGAAGTGTTCCGTAATAAAGTCGATGAAATAGCGACTTGCGATTGGGAGCACTTTTTTATTTTTATAAGCGAGACTAATTGTACGGACAACAGGTGGCGAGATGCGTTTCGTCAAAATATGATAAGGGCAGCGGCTTAATACGAGTTTCGGTAACATGGAAATACCGAGTTGTTGTTCGACCATCGCCATGATTGTGTAGTCGTCATACACTTTAAATTGTGTGTTCGGTGTAAGATTTGCCTTCTCAAAATAGTGTTGTGGTTCACTAAAATCTCCTTCGTCAATTTGAATAAAAGGGTCTTTTGTTAAGTCATGAATATGTACTTCATCATGGTCAGCAAGTTCATGTCCGTAAGGTAGCACAGCTAAGACCTCATCCTGTGCTAATGGAATAGTCGTTAAATTCGATACAGCAGCAGGATTCACAAAACCAAAATCGACGGTCCCTTCATAGATCCATTTTGAAATACTTGTATATTCACCTTGTTGTAACTCGAAGTGAACACCTGGATACAGTTGTTTAAAGTCATGTAATAGGGTTGGAATCCAATTCGTCGAAACACTTGAAAATGTACCGATCCGTATGAGACCACGTTCCAAACCTTGCATTTCTTGATGTTTTTCTTTTAATTCACTATGTGCATGACAAATATTTTTAATAAAAGGTAGCATTTCCTCACCATCTGGTGTGAGAGAAATTCCTTTGCGAGAACGAATGATCAGCGTTGTATCGAGTTCTTTTTCAAGATTATTCACCATCTGACTAATTGCTGATTGTGTGTAACCAAGCGCTTCAGCAGCTTTTGTAAAACTACCGAGCTCAACAATTTTAACGAAGGACTCATAAATATTCATTTCATCATCTCCTATACATTAGTAAAACTAATATTACTATTATAAATATTCGTTTTATTAATGTAAACAACGGTGATAATCTAAGAAAAAGAAAAAATAAGGAAGTGATGGAATGACACAGAAACAAGCAAACTTATTATTAATTACAGTTTCGATGGCGTGGGGAACGTCTTATTTATTTATGAAAGTAGCCGCAGATGATGGAATGCCTTCTTTTACAATCGTCGCAATGCGTAGTATCATCGCATTCATCTTCATGTGGTTATTATTCGCGAAGAAGATGGTTCGCGTATCATGGCAAACGATTAAGTACAGTGCGATTGTTGGTGCATTATTATACGGTGTATTTTTAGGATTATTATTAGGAACGAAATATACAGATGCTTCGACAGCAGGATTTTTAACGAGTACAACGGTTGTACTTGTACCAATCTTGCAAATCTTTTTAACGAAGCGACTACCAGCGAAGCAAATTATGATCGGTGTTGTGGTGGTCATGATGGGACTAGCATTTTTAACATTAAAAGATGGCTTCTCTATTCAGCTTGGTGCTATTTATTGTTTAATTGGTGCGTTGTGTTATGCCATTCATATTCTTGTGACGAATCAGTTTGCGCGTAAGGTCGATGTACTGCAATTAGGAATTTATCAATTAGGCTTTTGTTCGTTATATGCCATTATTATTGCGTTCACATTTGAAACACCCGCTCTACCGACGACATCGGGTTCTTGGATTTCGATTTTGGGTTTAGCGTTCATCTGTTCAGCATATGGTTTTGTTATGCAGCCCATTGCACAGAAATATACAACACCTGAAAATACAGGCTTTTTCTTTTCACTTGAACCGATCTTCTCTGCTTTCTTTGCCTTCTTATTCTTACAAGAAGTAATGGGCATGACGGGTTATATTGGTGCAGTATTTATCATGCTCGGTGTAACAATTGCCAACTATCAAAAGAAAGTGAAAGAACCGCGAGTCGCATATCGAAAAATCGCGCTAAAAGAAAAAATAGTCAAATAAAAAATATTCTAGCGTCCATGTGACGTTAGAATATTTTTTAATGGAGTGAATTCCGTATTGTTGATGGAATACTTTCTGCGGTAGTTTCTTGTATGAGTTTGATATAATTGCCTTTTACGTAGAGTTTCACATATGTACCTTCTGGAAGTGGACGTTCTGTTTGGAATGCAAGGAATTGTTTTTTACCTGCTGTATTTACAGCGTAGGTTTCATATACGTAATGACCACTGACGCGCTGTTGTTCTTCTGCTGTATGTGCTACTGCATAGAAGTGTTCAGATGGAATGAAGGGCATGAATCGGTCACCTGTGAGTAAGTATGTAATTCCGAACATCATCGATACAGCAAAAGAGAAAATACCTAACTGCTTCAAAACGGTTTTCATGTTAAGCCTCCTTTTTCTTTCTATATTTATTATTATAAAAAGAAAGAAAGGAAAACAAAAAGGTCTCAGACTGTAACTTTGTCTAAGACCAGAGACTTAGATTGCTTGAAGCTCCACGCAAATGCTTTGGATGGCTTGCTGCTCATCTAATGTATAAAGTATATCGTATTGTGCTGAGAGTTCTAAAAAAGATTGTTCAAGTTCGTCGTAAGATACAGATTGCGAGCAGACTGTACCTTTAATAATTTGAGCAGCTCTTTCGGCTTCGATTTCAGAACAAAAAGCTTGTGCTTCTTCAATATCTGCTACAAATCCAGATTGTGCATAGTAGCCTGCGGTTGTAGAAATGACGAAATAATGCAACGCGTCTTCCACAAAATCACCTTCTTTTCTAAAAAACTGACGTATTCTAGTCTATTAAAAAAATAGAAGATATGCAAATTATTTTTAATATTTAAACCTAACAGGAGGGACTTATGAAATATAAAGCACCGGAATCATTTTATTTTCAAGGCGGTAGTAAAGCGATTTTACTACTTCATTCATTTACGGGATCGACGATTGATATGCGACAACTTGGGAAGTTTTTAAATAGAGAAGGATATACGGTTCATGCACCGATGTATACGGGGCATGGCCAAAAGGCAGATACATTACTACAGTATGGTCCATCTACTTGGTGGGAGGATGTTCAATCAGCGTATGAGTTTCTAGAAGATGAGGGATATGAGGAGATTGTTGTGATGGGGCTATCTTTAGGAGCTGTACTCACATTAAAAGTAGCACATGAATTAAACCCACTTGCAATTGTTACAATGTCACTACCGATGACGCGTGATGAAGTGACCTTGCGAAAAAGAGTGGTCTATTATGCAAAACAACATCAACAATATGAAGAAGGTACAGATGAAGAAAAAGAAGCGGCACGACAAGCTTTAAAAGCACATCCGATGGAGATTATACCAGCCTTTATTGAGATGATTGAACAACAAATGCAATATATAGCGCAAATCGAAGTACCCATCTATTTAGCATATGGTGGACAAGATGATGCGTTATATGAAGAGACAGCTAATTATGTAGCCGAGCAGATCGGTTCAACACAAAAAGTTGTAAAATGTTATGAACAAGCAGGACATTTAATGACATATGGAAAAGATGCTAAAACAATGTATGAAGACTTTTTACACTTTTTACAACAACTTCACTGGAAGAAATAAATCATAGTTCTTGCATTTTTATAGAATTTTTATGTATAATAATGAATAAAAATTCGTTAAAGGATGTGTAGAGATGATTATTGTGCATACAGAAAATGAGGAATTAATCGTAGAGCTCATGCATGAAGCATTTAAAGAGTATATGAATCCGCCATCAAGCGCCATCATGGAAACAGAGCGTGATGTTAAAAAAGCGTTAGCTCGTGGTCAAAAAGCAATTGTTGGATTGAATAATGAAGGTCCTGTGGCGATGGCACGCTATGAGATAAAAGAAGGTACACTCACTTTTTCTCGTGTGAGTGTTTTACCAACTCAACGTGGAAAAGGATATGCGAAAAAGCTAGTTGCCCATTTAGAAAATATCGCAAAACAACAATCTGTACAATGGATTGCTTGCGACGTTCGCGCGAATGAATCACGTAATGTTCATCTCTATGAATCTTATGGTATGCACATTGAATCTACATTTGAAACGACGAATTTATTAGGACACCAAATGCCTGTTGTTCATATGAAGAAAAAAGTTCAAGCACAGGTTGAAAGCTATGCAGTACAATCTTAAATATTAAAAGAAGAATCGCCCCTTCACGTGAGGAACGATTCTTCTTTTTGATTAGGCTTGTAAACCTTTTAGTTGTTGGTCAGAGAATTCTTTATAGAGTGCATGTGTTGCATAAAGTTCTTGATGTGTACCAATCCCTGTAATCTCACCTTGTTCTAGGAAGACAATTTGATCGGAATGAATAACGGTTGAGAGGCGATGAGCGATCACAATTGTTGTACGCCCCTTCATGAGCTCCTCTAACGCACGTTGTACAACTTGTTCGGATTTACTATCTAAACTCGATGTTGCTTCATCTAACATTAGAATTTGCGGGTTACGCAAGAACGCACGTGCAATGGCGATACGTTGGCGCTGTCCACCAGACAACTTCATGCCACGTTCACCTACTTCGGTTAAAATGCCACCTTCTAAGTTTTCAATAAACTGATCGGCATAGGCCATTTTAATAACGCGATTGATTTCTTCGTCTGATACTTCTCGTTCTAATCCATATATGATATTGTCGCGAATGGTCCCTGCGATAATCGGACTTTCTTGTGACACATAGCCAATCTGCTTACGCCAAGATAGTAGAGAGAAGTTTTGAATATCTTGATTACCAAGAAGAATCGCTCCCTCTTGTGGTTGGTAAAAACGTTCAATAAGAGAGAAGAAGGTCGTTTTACCACTACCACTCGGACCGACAATTGCGGTTACTTGATTCGGCGGAATCGTAAAGTTTAGGTTTTTTAATACAGGTTCTTTATCTGGATAGTTATAAGATAAACGCTCAATCTGAATCGCTTCATCAACTTTTTGAACTTCTTCATAACCATCTTTTTCATCTTCAACTTCTAAAATTTCAATAATACGTTCGGTTGCACCTGAAGCTTTTTGGAATTGCGTAAAGAACTCTGCAATTTGTGCCATTGGCATAATGATTTGGAAGAGGTACATGATGAAAGCTACTAATGCACCTGCTGATAGCGCCCCAGAAGATACACGCATACCACCATAACCGAGTAATACAACTAATAAAATCATCATAACTAAGTTAATAATCGGTCCAATAAAAGCATATACTTTTGCTTCTTTTAAACCGTAATTGAATAAGTTACGAATACCTGTTGCTCCGTTATTGTATTCAATTTTCTCAGAGTTTGAAGATTTCACAAGACGAATCTCAGAGAGTACCTGTGTTAAAAGTGCTGTGAATTTACTTGTTTCAAGCTGCGTATTCTTTGAGATTTTGTACATTTTACGACCAAGCGGAATTAGAATGGCGGCAGCTAACGGAATGGCGATAAACATCGCAGTTGTCATGCGCCAATCTAAAATGAACAGGACAATCATTGCACCAATAATCGAGATGATACCTGATAAGAAGTTGGCAAGATGTTCTGAGATAAGTGTTTTAACGACGGTCGTATCATTCGTCATGCGACTTACTGTTTCACCAGAAGGATTTTCGTCAAAATAATTAATGGGTAGAACCAATAACTTCTTCCATAGACGGTCACGCATGCCAGCGACAACACTTTGTCCAATGCGATTTAAAATGTAGATGGAGAACCCACCTGATAATGCTTGTACAAGAATTGCAACGACTAATAAGGCGATGGTTGTCTTATTCAAATCGTCAATCGTAAAGTCATTTACGAGGTTCTTCGTGAATAGCGGAACCATCAACGATACAGCAGTTGTGGAGAGTGTTAATATAAGCGCAATCACGATTAGAAGTTTTGGCGGATTGGTACTTTTAACGAGTTGAACGAACTTTTTAAAATTTTTCTTTGAGATTTTTTCTTTTTCAGCCATTTATTTAACCCTTTCTACATATATGAATACTCTAAGTATGCGTAATCAAATGAAATTATACAAATTAAAAAGGAGAAATCTCGTCATAGCGAAATTTCTCCTTTGTTGAGCGAATTATTTTAAGAAGTTTGGATCGGCATAAGCAGGGTTTGGGTATTTATAGAACCCTTCGCCTGTCGCAACACCCATCTTTCCTTTATCAATAAAGTCATGTTTTAAAATGTCAGCAATTTTTCCAGCAATCGGATTTTTATCTGCACTTGCAGATACGATGTTGTAAGCGGTTTGCAAGCCAACTACATCTAAAATAGCAAATGGCCCTCTTGGTGAACCAGTCGCAATCATCCACGTTTTATCAATGGTCTGTGGTTCAGCAATACCGTTTGCGTACAATGCCTGTGCAGCATTAAGTAATGGTATAAGTAATGAATTTAAAATATAGCCATGCTGTTCTTTTAAAATATGCAGTGGAACCATGCCAATCGCACGAGCAAAATCAATTACTTCTGTTACGTATTTTGAATCTGTTCCATCATGTTCCATGATTTCAGCCGTATTATTTTTCCAAATTTCGTTTGCGAAGTGCAGTGCTAGGAATTTTTCAGGTCGTCCTGTTGCATCGCGGAATTGACTTGGAATCATTGTAGAAGAGTTCGTTGCAAAGATGGTTTTTTCAGGTGCTACTTTTGCTAATTGTTCATAAAAACTTGTTTTAATATCAATTCGTTCTGGAACAGCTTCAATAACTAAATCAGCATCTTTTACAGCCTCACCTAAATCTGTATAGAAAGAAAGTCGAGCGAGGGCATCGTCTACCTCTGAAGGATGTCTTGCAACTTCGTGTTTATATGTCTCAGCAAGCTTTTGAGCGCGTTCCTGTGCGGATTTAATCGCTCCTTCATTAATATCATAAACACTTACGTTAAAGCCTTTAAAAGCAGTTTGGAAAGCAATTTGACTTCCTAAAACACCACTACCAGCAACCGTAACATTTTTAAAATTCATTTAAAACGCTCCTTTAAAGTGATTTTTCATCCCTATTCTACATTCCCTGTTACTGTATAAATTAATCAAATACAAATGACAATTTTAATTCATGGATAAAGGGGTATAAGTAAAGTGTATTGTGAAGTATAGGGGAGATGCTTATGATGCAAATATATGACTTAGAGATGAGATTGCAAGATTATGTGTATGATGAGTTTGATCAAATGATGGATGAAGACTTTATCGAATTTGGCACAATCGGCACACAATACACAAAACAAGATCAGCTAAATGCCATCGGTAAGGAATCACCACCAACAGAACGTTTTTTCCGTGTAGAAGATTATGAAGAACGTTTTGTAGATGAAAGTGTCATTCTAGTAACATATAAAACAACAAATATTTTAACAAAACAGCAAGCTTTAAGAAGTTCGATTTGGCGTAAAAAAGAGAAAGATTGGAAATTGTTTTTCCATCAAGGAACCTTGATTAAGTAAAGATTTTTGTATAAAAAAGCAGAAAATTTTTAATGATTGGATAGTCTTTTTTAGACAAATCGGACAAAATAGGTTATACTGTTATTAATAATGAAATTGGCTCAGCGTATACAATACATTCACCTGTTTGGAAGACTGTATAATGCGGTCACTCTAGCAGGTGTATTTTTATTCTCGGTTGAACAATCTATTATTGAATTCATTAATAGGAGGTCATTCATAATGACACAAGGTACAGTTAAATGGTTTAATGCAGAAAAAGGTTTCGGTTTCATCGAAGTTGAAGGTGGAAACGACGTATTCGTACATTTCTCAGCTATCCAAGGCGACGGTTTCAAAACTTTAGACGAAGGTCAAAAAGTTGAATTCGAAGTTGAAGAAGGTAACCGCGGACCACAAGCTACTAACGTAACTAAACTTTAATTTTTAAAGTTTGTCCGTAAAAAGCAACTCTCTTAGGAGAGTTGCTTTTTTTATATCTTGTAAGTATAAATATTCTTATTTATGTATTGATATTCACACTTATTCTCCTTATAATCAAGTAAGGAGTTGGTAAAGTTATGGAAACATATATTTCTTATTTAATTGTTGGATTTACAATTGCTTTACCTATCGGAGCCATGACTGTTGAAATGACAAAACAAGGTTTGAAAAATGGTTTTATTCATGGATGGGCAGTTGGACTTGGCGGCATGACGATTGATGCCGCATTAATTATTGCACTGTATTTTGGATTAGCTTCATTTTTAGCACTTCCATTTGTTCAATTACCACTATGGATTGTTGGCGCCGCTTTTTTATTTTATTTAGCGTATGATTCGATTAAAAATGCAGATCAAGGAATTAGTTTAGCAGGAGAAAAACCGAATCAGTCTTTTTGGCGTACATATAAAAACGGAATTTTAGTAGCTGTATCGCCAGGAAACTTAGTCTTTTGGGTATCTGTATTTGGTGCAGTGCTCGCAAAGTCATATAGTGTCCATGAATTCGGTTTTGCAGGGCTCGGTATTTTAACAGGTATTCTTTTACATGATGTCGGTCTATTAGCGATTGTATCGATTTCAAGACGGGCAATGAGTCGCAAAGTGATTCGAAACGTCTCTATTGTTGCAGGTATTCTTCTAATTGGTTTCGCATTGTATTTCCTTTATGAATTCATATTAGGTATTCGTAATCTACTTTAATCGCATTTTCTAATGATTTTTACTATACTATAGAAAATGAATGAAGGAAGTTTTCTATGCAGTTATGGGTTAATAAATTAAAGTGTATGTGGAAAAGCATTGTTTTATATAGTTTAGGATTTTTACTACCGCTGTATATTATATGGTGGCTTTTTATACGCTAAGATGTGTGTCCGAATGAAAGGTTATAACTATTCATTCGGGCACACTTTTTGTATAATGAGACAATCAATTAGAAAGAAGGAGATTCTATGGAAAAAATCTACCTAGTACGTCATTGTAAAGCGGATGGTCAACAGCCTAAAGCACAATTAACAGAAGAAGGACGTCAACAAGCACAAGACTTAATTCCATTTTTTGAAGAGTATCCCATCGATTTAATTATGGCGAGTACATATGACCGAGCAGTTCAGACAGCTGAACCAATTGCTGCATCACGTGATTTACCTATTCATGAAGAAAAGCGTTTAACAGAGCGTGTATTTAGCACATTAAAAGTGGATGATTGGCTGACATGGATGCAAAGAGGCTTTGTAGAGATGGATTTAGAATTTGAGGGTGGCGAATCAGGTCGTGCAGCACAAGCGCGCATTGTAGAAGTGATGAACGAGTTAATTGAACGACCTGAAGAAGCAGCAGTCGTTGTCAGTCATGGTAATTTAATCTCGATGTTCTTACAAACAATTAATGATCAGTTTAGCTTTGAAGATTGGCAGAAGATGACGAATCCAGATGTCTTCTTAATTACACGAGATGAAGCAACAAAAGAATTCCAATATGAGCGTATTTTTACAAAGTAAATCCAATCAAGCAATAGTGAATAATTCTAAAATAGTAGCTTTAGAAGAAAATGCTTTAAATCGAGGATAAAGGGTTACATCCTATACAAAGTTATATCTAGTTTTTATTGCATATGTTTAGTAAAATAGATATTGGAAACAAAAAGGTAAGCCACTTTTCTCCAAAAAAATCGCTTACACTTTTTGAATCTAAATGAGCTATAACGAGTTACCCGACTCGTTATAGCTCATTTTTCATTTTGGGTCATAATGGCTTGTAATTGCTAAAATGTGGTATAATATCAAAAAATAAAGGAGGGTCTTTTGTGCGTATTCGCGTGTTAACGAAAGAAGATACACAGATCTATCGAGAATTACGATTACAAGCACTTGAACACTCTCCAACCGCGTTTGCCGCATCTTATGAAGAAGAAGTAACATATGAACCTCATTATTTTGAAAATTTTCTAAATAATCAAAACCATATTGTGTTTGGCGCATTTGAGAAAGAACAACTTGTAGGAATGGTCACGTTAAAGACAAATACAAGGCTGAAATTGCGTCATATCGCTTCTTTAAAAGGAATTTATGTGCATCAAGATTATCAAGGAGAGGGCATTAGTAAGCCAATTATTGCCGCAGCGATTATGCGTGCAAAAGAATTACGTTGTGAGCAAATTCATCTCAAAGTTAATGTGAAAAATCAAATTGCAAAAGGTGTGTATACATCTTTTGGTTTTGAAATTATCGGTATGGAAAAAGATATTTTAAAGATGCCAAATCATCAATATATTGATGAGTACCATATGGCATTGTATTTTGATGAATGGGATGAAGCTTAAATAAAAAAAGAAAAAATGAAGGAGTGTTGGACATGATTAAATCAATGAAAACAATTACAGCAAATAAGGAGGGTTTACACATGTAAATTCTCCGGAATAATCTGGAGGAGTTCTACATTGATGTTGGATAATAAAGGTTTTGATTTATGGGCTTCAAGCTATGATCAAACAGTTAAATTAAGTGATGAACAAGAGGCATATCCTTTTGCGGGGTATGAACCAATGATGGAAGCTTTATACGAAAAAGTTTGTGCAAAAGGTGTACAAAATATTGTCGATTTAGGCGTTGGAACAGGTAAACTAACGAAACGTTTATATGATGCAGGACATCATATTACAGGTATTGATTTTTCGGAAGAGATGTTGAACATTGCACGCGATAAAATGCCAAAAGCGACTTTTATCGAAGGCGATTTACACCATACATCGAAGTTGATTACGAATCAAAAATTCGATGTTATTATCAGTACCTATGCGATGCATCACTTAACAGATGACGACAAAGTTAGGCTGTTGCGTGAATTATTGACACATCTAAATGAAGGTGGTGTCGTCTATATTGGCGACATTAGCTTTGAAACACACTTTTTACAGAGTAAATGTCGTAAACAGCATATTGATGAGTGGGATGATAGCGAATATTATTTTATCGTGACAAAGCTTTTACCTATCATTTCGACATTTGCCAAGGTACAATTTAAGAAATATGCTCATTGTTGTGGGCTATGGACAATTCAACCGAGGTAAGGAATGAAGAATATGAAGGCGATGGACTTTGTGCCAACAACCGTTATTGGAACGGCACTTATTTTATTAGCTATTTATTTATGGCGCACTAAAAATTTGCAAATGCTTATTGGTATGCAAGTAACTCAAATAAAAAAATCACTATTACAAGTCGCAACGAATAGTGCCTATTTTTTATTAGGTATCGGTATTTTAACGGTATTGTTACCAATATCAGAACAAACAAGCGGACTTTTATTAGCACTACATTTAATCATTATTTTAATTAGTGTGTTAAGTTTAGTTATCTATATTCAAAAACAAAAAAAGTAATCTTAAAATCTCGAGTACATTAGTGTATTCGAGGTTTTTTTATAACATAATTTGGGTAAATCATATTATTAGTATAATAATAAAAATATTGATTTCTAACAAATACATAGTGGAAAGACAGATTCAATAACGTTTTGTTTATATTTTTAATAGAGATGTTATGCTTACATTTCAATAATATCCATTTTTTTATATAATTAAAGACCTTTTATACTATATAATGAAATAAATATGACGATATAACTAGCATACTAAGATTGTATAAAAATAAAGGATAGGAGGTTTTAAATAGATGTTTTCTAATGCAGAAGGTCAAATGACATGTGTCGATTTATCTGAACAACAATTAACTTGTTTTCCAAATGAATTATTTTTACAAACTGAATTGGAAGAATTGAATCTATCCCATAATCAAATTGAAGAGATGCCAGCAGAGGTAGGGTTATTACAAAATTTATCGGGAGCATTACACGTTGAATACAATCAAATGAAAGAATTGCCAAGTACGATTGGGAATTTACATAAACTAAAATCTTTAAATATTTCACACAACCAATTTGTTCAAATCCCTGAAGAGATTGGTATGCTTATTCAATTAACACATTTATCAATCGACCATAATCAAATTATGACAATTCCACGTTCATTTTATACACTTGTTCATCTAAAAGAATTTTATGCAGGATATAATCAAATTGCTGAGATACAGGATTTTACGCCAAGTTTTTCAAGCTTAGAAGTACTCGATTTACAAGCGAATCAATTAAAAAGATTCCCTGGTAAGATGTTTAAATGTCAGGCTTTGAAAGTATTAAATATGCGAGGCAATCAAGTAACAGAGGTTCCATCTGAGCTATTACAACTAACGAATTTACAGGAACTTGACTTACGTGATAATCCAATTGAAGATGTTCCACCTTGGCTGGATATATTAGTTGAAAGGGGCTGTAATGTTCAAATTTAATCAAGTGTTTTACATATAAAAAATTTGCGTCGATATGCTACAATTGGTAAGAGAAGTCAATTTGATTAAAAGAAAGGTAGTTGGGTAACATATGGATTCAACTAATACACAATTATTAATTGATGCGGCTAAAAGTATCATCGACAATGCAGTAGCGCTTCAAAAAGGTGAGCCAACAGGCAAAAAAGGCATGGAAAACTATTCACATTTTAGTGCGAGTGTACATTCATTCCAAGTGTATACATTTATGGATCCGGAATTTGAATCATTCCAACCATTAAAAGATTTCCAACAAGCTGTTGCAAAATTTGATGAACATTATTCAAAATTACGTTATGAAATTAATGTGAAGGCGGATCAAAAAGCATCGAAACCAGATTTAGAAGTTCTTCAAGAACAATTTGAAAAGCTAAAACAAGCTTTTAATGGCTAAAATTAATAATGTACTAGCACCTGTTATTGACGAACAGACGAAAGTATTAATTGTTGGTTCGATGCCAGGAAAAATTTCTCTTGAGAAGCAACAGTATTACGGAAATGAACGAAATCATTTTTGGGGAATTATGTCGCGTATTTTACAGCAAGATGTACCATCTACATATGATAAAAAGATTGCATGGTTATTAGACAATCAGATTGGATTATGGGATGCGATTGCTTCTTGTGAGCGTATAGGAAGTCTAGATTCAGCTATTAAACAAGAAGTGCCAAATGATTTTGAACAGTTGCTTGTTCGTTATCCGAATGTTGAACGTATTGTTTTTAATGGCGGGAAAGCAGAACGTGTTTTTTTGAAGTATTTTAAACATACTTTTTCAGAGCAAGTTTCATATATGCTTATGCCTTCAACAAGTCCCGTTCCAGGTAAAAACGTCAAATCTTTTGAAGAAAAAGTGATTTGTTGGCAGCAAATTATACAATAAAAGCTAGGTTGTTCGATTATTCATCGAAAACAACCTAGCTTTTTATTTTACAATCGTTGGTTTTAACGATTTAAATGGTAATGTCCATTTATAAATATATGAAATGATTCTTAAAATCGTGATAACGACAAATAATGTGTAGAGCGCCCAATCGGCTTTTACCCACTCAAGTCCAATAATTAAACCAGCGATTCCAGCCCAGACCGCATATACTTCTTGTTTTAAAACAAGTGGTTTACGCCCTGCTAGTAAATCACGAATAATCCCACCGCCAGAACCTGTTAAAATACCTGCTACGATAGCCGCTGCTACAGGTAGATTTAGGTGGACGGCATATAAGGCACCTTGAATAGCAAATGCAGATAGACCAACCGCATCAAAATAATTCCCCCATCGATTCCAATGCGCGATACTTTTATGGGGAAATAAAAAGACGAGTGTTATAGATACAAGCGCAATTTGGAATAATGAAGTTTGTTCCCAAAGTGCAGAAACAGGAATATCAAGTAATGCGTTACGGATTGCACCACCACCAAAAGCTGTGACGATTCCTAGTAAGTAAACGCCGAAAATATCATATTCTTCTTCCATAGCGATAATTGCACCAGATATTGCAAAAGCAATCGTTCCGACGACACTAAAAATCTCCCAAGTCAATGGCTGACACCCCTTTCAAATGACCATTCGTATTTTATCAGATTTATTGAAAAATACAACTAAATTTACGTTTGAAATAGACAATATATGTCCTTTCCTAGAGGAGTGTTGTGAACCAAGCGATATATTTTGCCCCAGGAATAAATAATAATTGAGCTACTAGAGTACCGATTAATCTTGATGTAATCATAAAAATGCTTGCTGTTTTCAGTTGATTATAACGACCTTTTCCTCGGATTACACTGTCCGCCATGACAGAAATCTTTGGGTCAATAAAAATAATTAAAAGGATTGTTGCTACACCATTAATCAGTCCAGATGCCATTGTAGCAGTTGCACTATGACTGGGCATTAAGAGCGCCGCATATAAAGCAGATAAGACACCAATCGTATAGATGGCTGTAATAAAAATATTAATAAAGAATAGGCGATACGGTGCATCCTTCCATTCAATCTCTTGCCAGTCTTTTCGTTTGGGTAAGCGAATATAGTTTAAACTGCGGCGAAAGTAACCTTCTGTAAATCCTTTTTTAAACAAAGAGCCAACTGAACCATTAACCTCTGTTAAATGGATGATTGCTCGTGAGAATACCGCGATAAATGTTGGAAGTAGAAGAATACCTACAAGTGTGCCAACTGTTGAAGCGCCGATAATGAAGCGAAATTGTGTCTCTAAAAAAGAACCGTCATCTTGAGGTGCTTCATCGAGTAAGTTTCCTGTGAATGGTTGTTGCGCCATATTTGCCATACGTGACACCATCACAAGAATATTAAATAATGAGAGTGCCGAGGCAAGTAAGCCAACTCGCGCGCCAGATAAGCGAACTGCATAAGCGAGTGTTTCAATTGAGTGAATCATCAAAATGAAAATCGCGATGAAGATTAATTGAGTTGTGATGATTTCCATAAATGTAGTACCTCTTTTTATAGTTTAAAATTTACGAACAAGCGTTCTTTCTGTAAAATGAAGAAAAGGGGATGAATGTATGTATTTTAAAAAATTTACGGTTGAAGATGAGCCACGTATTCAAAACTATTTACTAACAGAAGATCAACTGCTTTACACTGCCTCACCACGTGAAGTTATAAAAATAGAAGACTGCGAGAGGCACTCTATTTTGGCGATGGATGAGGATTTATTTGTAACATTTTTTGTTTTGCATGAGGGGAAAGGCCCTCTCGATTTTTTTAGGTATCGAACATGATATTTTATTACGTTCTTTTTCAACAGATGTTCGTTATGAAGGACATGGCTATGCGACAAAAATTCTTGAAAAAATTCCAAGCTATGTGCAAAAGAATTTTACACATATTAAACGTATTATTTTAACACTGGATGAAGGAAATGAACGTGCGCGTACTTTGTATATAAAACAAGGCTATACCGATACTGAACTTCGCATGGTAGGTCGCACATTAAATTTGCATATTTTACAGTATTCATTCGTATAGAACGCTATTTTTTGATAATCTTACTATATCACTTACTATGGGAGATTCTACATGAAAAAGAAATATTATTTTATCTTACTCTTTATTATTTTGGTTACAGCTTCTCTATACATTTTGACTGGAAAAGGCGGTATGGATCCGAAAGTTGTTGTAGATGCATATAAACAAGAATGGGGCGTGACGATTCCACCACCAACTGCGGAATCACCCATTCTAGCGCATGAATTAGCCCAAGCAGGAAGTGGGCAATGGGTTACATTATATGAATACGATAAAATACCCTCTATGACGAATACAGAGATGGAAGAAGTTACGACAGAGAACCAAGCTTATTATCAAAAGCTATTAAATAAGTTTAAAGAGGATGCAATTGATACAGGTTTGACGAGTGATATGAAAAAATCTTTACAAGATCATGAACCAACAATTGAAGTAGGAGATTATGCATATTATCGTGCGAAAAACGATGGTAAGGACTATTTCTTAGCAATCCAAGAGAAAAAACAACTCTATACGTACACATGGCATGAATAAGCCCTGTAACGGACCAGTATAATGTTTGCATTATGCTGGTTTTTTATTGTGAGCGAAAGGGGATATTGGGTCGGCGGAACGGGACATTCGCTCGGAGAAATGGGACATTGGAGTGTGGAATGGGACATTGGTTTGTAGAAAGAGACATTCGCTCAACAAAACGAGACATTGGTTCGGCGGAACGGGACATTGGGTTGTGGAATCGAATCATTCACCTCTCATTCTAAAAATTATGACGAAACTTCAAAAACTTTTCACGTTTGTGAAGAAGCGATGTAATTTTTGTGAATGAAAAAGTAATTCTGTCTAGAAAAGGGTATTGGAACAAGAAAAGCATAATAAATTCTTCTATAGTGGAATTAAGAGAGAAGGTGCAATTTCATGATATGGCTACAAAAATGGGCAATGAGACAAAAAGGTGTTTTAGTAGGGAATGCTATTTTTTCTATTTGTATAGGGTTAGCAATTATTGCGCAGTCTTATGCAATTGTTCAAGTTGTCAATGAAGTGTTTATTAAAAAGTCTGCTTTTTCAGCGACATTTCCTTATATAGCAGTATTAATGGGTGCGATTATTATTCGTGTTATTTGTACGAGTGTAAATCGCCAATTAGGTGTCCGTCTATCAACGAATGTGAAAAAACGTGTCCGCCAGTCACTGCTTAAAAAGTGGCAACAAGACCCGCTTCAGATATCCGTCAAAGGACAGACCGGTAGCAAAGTCACAATGTTAATTGAGATGATTGACCAGTTAGAAAGTTATTACCGCGATTATGTGCCACAAGTGATCCAGTCGATGCTTGTACCGTTCATCTTATTAATAGCCGTATTTATGACACATATTTATAGCGGGTTGATTCTTTTATGTACAGCGCCACTTATTCCAGTTGCGTATATTATTGTTGGTTTACAAACGCAGAAAAAATCAGAACGACAATTAAAAGAGCTGACCTTTTTTTCAGGAAAGTTTTTAGATTTAGTACAAGGACTACAAACATTAAAATTATTTGGTCAAGGGAAGCAACAACGAGAAGAATTAGCTGAGAATAATCGTGCTTTTCAAACATCAACGATGAGTATTTTAAAAGTGGCGTTTGCTTCGACATTTTTCATTGAATTAGTTGTAACACTTGGAATTGGACTAGTTGCCATCGAAATTGCGTATCAAATGATTACATTTGAAACGATGACATTTGCCCCTGCATTTTTCATTTTAGCGATTGCCCCTGAGTTTTATAATGCGATTAAAGACTTAGGTAGTGCATTCCATTCAGGGCGTGGTTCTATGGCTGCAGCTGAAATTTTAGAAGAGGAATTAGAGCGTCCAATCGAGCCAGTGAAATGGGGGACACAGTCACTTGAACAACAACCAAGTATTGCGATTGAACAGGGTGCTTTTCAATATGGTGATGCGTTCAAATTAGAACAACTGAATGTGAAAGTCCCTCCGAATAGTCGAACAGCGATTGTAGGACCCACAGGACAGGGTAAGACGACGCTTCTAAACATTCTAGCTGGTGTATATGAAGTAACAGAAGGTCATGTGAAAATCGATGGGAAGCTGCGCCAAGAAGTCTCGAAAGATGCTTGGTTTGAGCAGATTGCCTATATTTCACAACATCCGTATTTATTTACGGGAACGATTGCAGAAAATATTCAAATGAAGAAAGGTGCTTGTGATGAAGTAGCCATTCAGCGAGCAATTGAACAGGCTCAATTAGGCGATTGGATTGCGACATTACCGAATGGTATGCATACAGCAGTAGGCGAAGCAGGTCGCGGTATGTCGGGCGGGGAGAAGCAGCGCCTAGCGATTGCGCGTGCTTTCTATAAACAATGTACAATTGTCTTCTTTGACGAGCCGACGATGGGCTTAGATGTGCAAACAGAACAATTATTACAGCGTGTAATGGATGAATTAGCACAAACACGAACCGTCATTACAGTGGCGCATCGTTTGCATACGATTCAACAAGCAGATCAAATTCTACTCGTTCATAATGGAACAATTGAACAGACAGGTACACATCAGGAATTACTTCAAAAGAGTGCGATTTATCGTGAAATGGTAGGGGGCGAGCGACATGAAGGTACTTGTTAATTTAGTCATGCAAGAAAGAAAAGCTGTTCTCATCTCCATTCTTTTAGGAAGTATTGGTGGTATTACAGCTGCAGGGCTATTTGCGATGAGTGGATATATCATTTCGGAAGCCTCTTTAAAACCACCACTTTACGTTATTTTAATTTTAGCAGCTTGTTTAAAGTTATTTGGTTTTACGAAATCAGTAAGTCGCTATTTTGAACGAGTTGTCTCACATGAAGGTACGTTGAGAATATTGAGTAATATTCGTATGACCTTTTATGACCAACTCGAACGACTAGCACCACGTATCTTTACAAAATATCGTAGTGGTGATTTACTATCGCGTATTGTCAGCGATGTAGAGTCACTTCAAAATTTCTTTTTACGAGTATTTTATCCACCGATTGTTTTGGCAATTGTCTTTATTTGTACGATTTTCTTTACGATGTTTTACTCGGTATGGATTGCGCTCGTTATTCTAGTCAGTCTCATTTTAACTGCAGTTGTTATTCCAACGCTGCGAACGAAAAGACATGAAAAAATAGGGCAACATAAGCTAGAAAAGCGTGCGGCACTTTCAACGGAGATGACGGAAGTTTTATATGGCTATCGAGATTTAACGATTAGTCATACATTACATGAACAAATGGATGAAGTAGCAGCGATTGCGGATGCCTATGCAGAGGAACAGCATAAGGAGAGTAAGGCACTTATTCGTGACCAAGCACTCAATGCATTCGTATCCATGCTGACTGTCGCTTCGGTACTCGTGATTGGTGCATACTTTGTGACAACAGGTTCATTGAATGGTTTATATTTAGCGATGCTCGTGTTAATTACATTGACGGTGTTTGATTTAGCGATTCCAATGGCACTCGTTCCTACATTTGAGAAAGAGTCGGATCAAGCGATGACCCGTTTACAAATGATTGAACAAGAGGACTTTGGTAAAGAAACAGATGTTGGTACATTTATTAAAAAGCAACCATTTTCAATTGCTTTTCAAGATGTATCTTTTCGATACGAAGGGCAAGCTGAAGACACATTACAACACATTCAATTTATGGCTTTACAAGGTTCGCGAACAGCGATTGTCGGCGCGAGTGGCTCTGGTAAATCGACTATTTTCCAATTGATGCTCGACCTCTATAACCCAACAAGTGGGCAAATTCGAATTGCAGGACAACCGCTTGAAGAAATTCAATCCGAAGATTTATGGAAGAAGACAACGGTATTGTTACAACAAAATCACTTCTTCTATGGTACAATTCGTGATAATTTACGTATCGCAAAACCAATTGCTACAGACGAAGAATTAGACTATGTATTAAAAGAGATGGAACTTGATTTTGATTTAAACATGCAAGTGTTAGAGCATGGCGAAAACCTATCAGGTGGGGAGAAGCAGCGACTTGCACTAGGTCGCATGTGGCTGAAAAATACATCTGTTTGGTTACTAGATGAGCCATTTTCTGCACTTGACCCTGCAACAACCAAACGTTTGCATCATAAACTCATTCAAAAAACGAAAGGGAAAACGGTTGTCATGATTAGCCACCGCCTACAAGGGTTGGAACAGATGGACCAGATTCTTGTAATGGATGAGGGACGTATTGCAGAAGTAGGTACACATGCAGATTTAATTGAACAACAAGGCATCTACTATCACTTGAAACAAATCGATGAACATGTTTTACAAGAATGAAAAAAGAGCTGAACCCATTTTGAAATAATGGATTCGGCTCTTTTTGTTATTTACGCAATCTTAATTTTTTGTCGTGAACTTCATAAATTTTATCGCAGTAGTGAAGGACAGATTCATCATGTGTTACCATGATGGCTGCTTTATTTTTATCGTGAACTTCTTTAGCGATTAATTCAACAATCTCTTTACTACGATTGGCATCAAGTGCCGCAGTTGGTTCGTCGGCAAGGATGATGTCAGGGTCGTTCATGAAAGCACGTGCAATTGCAACACGCTGTTTTTCACCGCCTGATAAATGTTGAACTGTCTTTTTCGCTTTATTTGCTAAACCAACTGATTCTAGTAAATCATCTGCACGTTTTTTCGTTTCGTCATTCCAATCACCTGCAAGTTCAGTCACAAGCTTTAATTGATCGTACACATTTAAAAATGGTACAAGATTAGCTGCTTGGAAAATGTAGCCGATTGATTTTAAACGCACGTCCGATTTATCTTTATCGCTATATTGGTTAATATCGCGACCGTTGATTACGACTTCACCACCATCGGCACTTTGTAAAGCACCTGCGATGGATAATACCGTACTTTTCCCTGAACCTGATGGACCGACAACTGCGACAAACTCGCCTTTTTCTACGCTCAAGTTTAAGTCTTTTAAAATCTCGATTTCGTTATCGCCATCTTTAAAATGTTTTTGAATATTGACAAGTTGTAATGGTGTATTCATTATTCAGCTCTCCCCATTGCTTGTAGTGGATCGGCTTTCACAATACTTGTTGTTGAGAATAAAGCACCTAATAGTGAAACAACAAGTAATGCGCCACCGAATTTTAGAATTAACGCAAAGTCAAAGACGAATGGAATTCCGTTCGGCATGATTTGTTGTAAAACGAATGCGAAGCCAATTGCTAAGCCAATGCTGACAACAGATAATACAAGTACTTGTAGCATTGTTGAACCGATTAAGAATTTGTTTTTTGCGCCAATCGCTTTTAAAATCCCGAATTGATTTACTTTTTGAATTGTCATGATGTAGAAGAACGCACCAAGTACGAATACCGCAATGACAATTAAGAACGCAAGCATCATCATTAATGAGCTTTGTTCAGCACTATAACCAGGGATTGTATCGATTAGGTCTTGTTTTGGAACGAATTTACCGTCAGCAACTGCATTTTTCACATCTGCTTTTGTTGTGGCATTATCATTTTTTAGGGCAATTGCATTAAATCCAGCATTCTCTTTGCCACCGAAGATTTTATACCATGTGTCTGTATTCATAATCACTGTTGGTGTATGACTATATGTTTGGTCTTCTGTAAAACCGACGATTGTTAATGTTGTTTTTGAGTTTTCCGCATATAGTTTGTCACCAATTTTTGCGCCTTGTTTTTCTAATGTCTTATCAACAACGACATCATTATTTGATGTGTTTGAAATGGTTTTGCCATCTACAACATTTGGCATTAAGAATTGACTAGGGTTAATTCCCATTAATGTAACGTCTAATTTTTCTTTTGATTCTTTATCCTTTAATGTCATCATTTGAATACCTAAAGGTTGTGCATCGTTCGTTTTTATTTTTTCAACGTCAGTAGCTGTAAAGCGTGAACGATCCATTCGATTATCGGAGTCTTTTGAAACGTAATACGAAACAGCATTCATATTTTTCATAGATGAAGCATTATCATTCGCTAAGCCATTCGCTAAGCCACTGATGATAAATACAAGTGCTGCAACGAAGAATAAAATAAACCCGATGAGGATATAACGTAATTTAAAGAATTTAATTTCTTTTAGTGATAGTGAAAACATAATTTTTTCCTCCCGTTTTTCTTGATACTCTTACTATACGTTCGGAATATGAATAGAATATGAATAAATGGAGGTAAAAAATGGAATATAAAAAGAAACCGCTCGATGAAGCGATTTCTTCTTTGATTATTTTAGTTGTTTTGGTAATGAAATAGTAAAGACTGTACCCTCATCTAACTCACTATCAATTGAAATAGAGCCATGATGTAGTTGTACCATTGATTTCACAATTGCCATACCTAGTCCTGTTCCTGTAACAGTATGTGTGCGTGAAGTATCTGCACGATAAAAACGGTCAAAAATACGTTCTTGCTGTTCTTTTGTCATACCAATTCCAGTGTCTTTAAATTGTAGAATAACACGCGAGTCTGTTTCACGAAGCGAAACATCAATCTGCCCACCTTCTTCATTATATTTAATCGCATTCGTTAAAAGGTTATCGAAAATGGTATTTAGGAAAGTTGCATCGCCTTCAATGACGCAAGAAGAAGGGAGTGTGTAACCGACCATTAATCCTTTTTCGCCAATTTGCCATTGGTACTGTCTGATGAGTGAACGAATTTGCTGCGCAATATCAACTTCAGTTGGTTGAATCATTGATTTATTTTGATCGAGCGATGTGAGAAGAAGAAGTTGTTTCGTTAGTTCAGATAGTCGTGTAATCTCACGGTTAATGATTTGAATATATTGTTTCTTTTGTTCTTCTGGTAAATCTTCTTTTTCTAATAAGTTCGTATAGCCTTTGATATTAGATAATGGTGATTGAATATCATGCGACACATTGGAGATGAATTCTTTACGTGTGGTTTCATTTTTTTCAAGTTGTTCTGCCATATGTGTAAAGCTTTTTGCAAGCTGTCCAATTTCATCGCGGTGTGTCACATTCAATGCTACATCAAATTTACCATTAGCGAGTTGTTGTGTTGCAGATGTTAATGTGCGAATCGGCTTCACTAAATATTTTGTGCTAATGAATACAAAAACAATACTAAGTGCAATCGTGAGAACAAAGAGAATACCAAAGAGAATATGCATTTCGCCGAAGAGTAGTTTAATATCAGGGCGAATAAAGAGTGCATAGTTTTTGCCGTCATGCTTTAAAGGAACACCAATCGAGTTTTGCAATTCATTCGCAAAGAACCCTGTAACAAAGGTGGATTGAGGGAAGTTTTGAATACCATGAAAGATATTACCGTCTAAAACTGATTCGATTTCTTTTTTACTTAGATTTTTTTCACGGAAATCTGAGCCGAAAAATTCACCTTTTAGATTCGGTTTTACGAGGTAGAATTGATAGCCAACTGCTGCTGTATTTTCGAGATATTCGGTTAAGTTCATATCTGGATGACGATCTGCAAATTCTGCAATATCGAGTGCGATTCGTGTATTCTTTGCATCATTTACTGGTTTTAGCTTTTGTTGATAATAACCATTTGAAATGAGAAAGGCAATAACACCGCTACCAATCATAATCGCTACTGTATAAACGACGAATTTTGTATAGAGCGATTTCATTCTGTTTCCTCCAACATGTAACCAACGCCGCGAATCGTCTTAATTTGAACGAATGGCGAAATCTCTTTAAAATGTTCGCGCAGACGTTTTACATGTACATCAACTGTACGCTCATCTCCTGAAAAATCAGCGCCCCATACTTGCTCAATTAATTGGTCACGACTTAAAATTTGTTTTTTATGCTGAATAAAATAAACAAGTAAATCAAATTCTTTCGGCGGTAAGAACAGTGAACGTTGGTCAACTGTTACTTCAAATGTGTTTGTATTCACCGTAATATTTCCGATGCGAAGTAATGTATCTTCTTGTACATCATAGCGACGAAGAAGTGCTTTAACGCGGAATAATAGTTCGAGTGGTTCGAATGGTTTGACGAGATAATCGTCTGTACCTGCTTCATAACCTGCTTCTTTATCCGTAATTTGGTCTTTCGCTGTTAATAATAAAATCGGGATATTGTATTTTTTTCGAATCTCTTTTGTGAGTTGTAAACCGTCCATGAAAGGCATCATGACATCAACAATTGCCAAGTCACAGCTATGTTTTTTTAGTTGATCCAATGCGTCCATACCATTTGCAGCTTTGATTGTTTGATAGCCTTTTTCGAGTAGGTGTGTTTCCACTAGTTCTACAATGCGCGAGTCATCATCGACAATTAAAATAGTCGTCATATTTAAAACTCCTTTTTTCATCTATAGTGTCAATATAATACGGAAAGTGTGTGTCTGCCAACTAAATCCTCTTTACAGAATGACTGTATCTGGTAAAATGTTACGATAACCGAAATAAAGGAGGACATCTGTGGATTTTCAAATTGAAAGGCGTGCAACGCGTAATTTAATTACTTTTTTTATTAGTAAAATGCTTACATCTCTTGGTTTTACGGTATTCAGCTTTGGTATTAGTCTCTATATTTTATCGATTACAGGCTCGGCATTATCATTCGCAACGAATATCGTATTTAATGTTGTACCGCGTGCATTAGCGGCACCATTTGCAGGATATGTCGCGGATCGTTTTCCGAAAAAACGAATTGTTGTCGCGAGTATGACAGGTATTACGTTATCTGTTGTTTTATTAATTATACATACATGGCTATTTGGTTTATCTGTTGTTGCAATTTATACAATTACCGCTATTTTCTCAACGATTGGTGCATTTAATGGCGTAGCATTTTCAAGTGCGATCCCTAATATGGTGGGGAAAAAGCGTCTACAAAAAGCGTTATCATTTAATCAAATTTCCTATTCAATCGGCGGGATTGGTGGACCTGTTATCGGGGGGATGTTATATGGTTTTGTCTCGATGCAAGTATTCTTAATTTCGATGGCAGTCGCTTATTTTATCGCGTTAATTTTAGAAGCCACAATGGATTTTACATTATTTGAACAACATCAAAAACGTGAAAAAGAAAGCATGCTACAAAGTATGAAAGAAGGGGTAAAGTATTTAAAAGAAAAACCACTTGTGAAGTCTCTTTTATGGATGAATATTTGGTTAAACTTCTTCAATTCAGCAATTAGTGTAGGCATTGTTTTTATCCTTGTAGAGCAATTAAAAATGCCTTCTACGAATGTAGGGATTATACAAGGAGCAGGTGCTGTTGGAATGTTGATTGCGTCCATTTATTTATCTGTTCGTAGTGATTTACGAAGACCACTTATTTTCATTCGACGTGCAGTTATTCTCGCTTGTATGTTCATTGGAAGTATCGCAATTCCACTCTTTTTCGATTTTTCAAAAGAGCTAACTTTTGTTTTTTATATGATGGTTTTATTCAGTATATCCGCAATGAATATTTGCTCGAATACCCCGATTGGCGTACTTATTCAGCGTTCGGTAGAAGATCATTATCGTGGACGTGTATTTGGACTGATTGAAACGGTCTCTGTCGGCATGGGACCGATAGGCTCTTTATTATTCGGTGCATTATTTGATTTTATTGACGCAAAATTTTTATTCGTAGGAATTGCCCTTACTTTATTCTTACTCATGATGCACTATGCAAATCGAGCGCTAAGAATTTACGAAAAAAATTCAACTTAAATATTTACAAATGACGTAAGTGGGAGTATTATTACAACACAATTTAAAAAGTTTCAAATTTCTAAATCGCTGAAGTTAAAAAACGCGGGGGAACCACATAAACAGGAAAATGTATTCCTTGGGGTGAATCCTTTTGAAAAAGGTAGGGCTACTCTCAGCCCGAATCCGACAGCTAACCTCGTAAGCGTTACAGAGAAGAGATGGAAACTTGTTAGGCAAAAAATTACTTGTCTACAGGTCTATTTCTCGTGCCTGTAGGCTTTTTTATATTCTTTTTAGCGAATCATGGAGTTTGAAACATATGAAGGAGAAGTGTAAAAAATGGGTTTATGGAAAAGATATGTGATTGGTCGCCCATTAAAGTCAACTGAGTTGATGGATCAAAGATTAAGTAAAACAAAGGCACTTGCGATTTTATCTTCAGATGCATTGTCGTCTGTCGCGTATGGACCAGAGCAAATTCTCATCGTATTAATGGCTGTTGGTGCAGCTGCATTTTGGTACTCCATTCCAATCGCTGTCGGTGTAATTGTTTTATTGGTCGCACTGATTTTTTCATACAGACAAGTGATTCATGCTTATCCACATGGTGGTGGCGCATATGTCGTCTCAAAAGAAAATATAGGGAAGAATGCAGGTTTAGTCGCAGGTGGCGCCTTACTTGTTGATTATATTTTAACCGTTGCAGTAAGTGTTTCAGCAGGAGCAGATGCAATTACATCAGCTTTTCCAGCGCTTCATAATTATAATGTCGAGATGGCAGTAGTATTCGTCATCATCTTAACGATTTTAAATTTACGAGGTGTAACGGAATCAGCGACGATTTTAGCTTATCCAGTGTATCTGTTTGTTTTATCTTTATTCATTTTAATTGGCGTAGGTATTTATCGTATTCTAAATGGTGAAGTACCGACAACGAATCATACAGCAATTGGAACACCAGTTGCTGGGGTTACACTTTTTTTATTACTAAAAGCTTTTGCTTCTGGTAGTTCGGCTTTAACAGGTGTTGAAGCAATCTCTAATGCGATTCCAAATTTTAAAAAGCCTGAGCCTGTCAATGCGACAAAAACATTGTTAGCAATGGGTGGTTTACTCGCTCTTCTTTTTTCAGGAATTGTGTTTCTAGCGTACTATTACGGTGTAACTCCGAATGGACATCAGACAGTTGTATCTCAAATTGCACAGGAAAGTGTAGGTAGAGGGATTTTCTACTTCATTATTCAAGGAATGACAGCGTTAATTTTGATATTGGCTGCTAATACAGGTTTCTCAGCTTTTCCATTACTCGCTGTTAATCTTTCAAAAGATGGCTATATCCCACGCATGTTCCAAGTACGTGGTGACCGTTTAGGTTATTCCAATGGGATTGTCTTACTAGGGATTGGCGCGATTGTCTTAATTATTTTATTTGGGGGTAAAACAGAGAGTCTTATTCCACTCTATGCGACAGGTGTATTTATTCCATTTACACTGGCACAGGCAGGAATGATGCGAAAATGGTTACGAGAACGCCCAAAAGGCTGGCAAGGGAAACTGACAATCAATACAGTGGGAGCGATTATCTCATTTACTGTCGCAGCCATTTTCTTTGTTACTAAATTCGGATATGTATGGCCGATTCTCATTTTTGTTCCGGCTATGGTCATCATCTTCCATCGTATAAAATCGCACTATGATAGTATTGGTCCACAACTGAAGTTAACAGATGAAGTGTTACCAGAGATGAACGGGAACGTCATGATTATTCCGGTTTCAGGCATTACAAAGATGGTGCGTAATTCATTAAACTATGCAAAAACATTGAATCCCGATATGATTGTAGCAGTGTATGTTTCTTTCGATAAGGAAGATTTAAAGGCATTTGAAGCGAAATGGAAGAAGTGGCAACCAGACATTCGTTTAGTTACACTGTATTCACCATATCGTAGTTTAGTGAATCCACTGACAAAATTTATTGATAAAGTGGAGAAAAAAGCACGTGAAAAAAATTATTATGTTTCCGTTATTGTGCCACAATTCATTGTAAAAAAAGGCTGGCATAATATGTTGCATAATCAATCAAGTTTATTAATTCGTACCTATTTACTTTATAAGAGAAATGTTATTTTAATTACTGTTCCATTCCGTTTAAAGAAATAATGTTTTAAAATGGTTGAAAAGGGAAACGAATTGTTTTAAATGGATAGTTTAAGGCCAAGGGAGTAGACGTTATGTATGTACGGATAGAGGAACAGGTAGGGTTTAGAATTCGCGGTTTTCGTACGAATGTGGTAACGCAAGCATCGATTATGGAGATACGAAAGAAGTTAAACCAAGCTTTAAAAATACAACATCGTGTACCGAGAGTGACGTATGGTGTATTCTTTCCCAAAGAACATGAGGAATTAAGCGTCGCAGCTTATTATGCAGGAATTGTAGGTGCTTCAACGATTCCACTCGAGAATGCAGAAGATGTTGTCATCTCGTCAGGGCGTTATGTGATTGCGACGAGTACAAATGAAAAGTATGATGCTTTTGCTTTCTTTCATCGGATTCGTCAAGCGGATTATTTTCGTTTTCGAAAGGCACCGATTTTAGAGCAATACGCATATAATAAGGAAACAGGTGAGGAATCCGTTGAGTTGTGGGTTCCGATTATCTAGAGAGTAAAAGGCATTCTGCTTTTTACTCTTTTTTCATGGTATAATAGTCAGAATATTCCTGAATAGAGAGAAGGGGACAACATGAATATGCAAGCAGCCATTCAGCTAACAATCTCGATGGCAATTTTCGGTTCGGTTGGTTTTTTTACGATTCAAACAGGTATTCCAGCAGAAGAATTGGTATTTGTGCGGTGTATTTGTGCGACATTGTTTTTAGGTGGTTTATGGCTTATAACGAAGAGTTATAAAACAGAACAGTGGTCACGAAAAGAAGTTATTCAAACGATAATTTGCGGTGTGTTTCTCGTATTTAACTGGGTGTTTTTATTTAAAGCATTCAATGAAATGGAGATCTCGCTCGCGATTTCGATTTATAATTTAGCGCCGATTTTTGTCCTGATTTTGGGCGGAATCTTTTTAAAAGAGCGTCTAACGATTCCGGCAATTTTAGCCATTGTCGTATGCTTTTTAGGTAGTATCTTAATCGTAGGGGTACAACAAGTTGGTTCGCTTCATTTACTATGGAATGAGGGCTTCATCTATGCGATGTTATCGGCTATTTGCTATGCGATGACGATGTTTGTGGGGCGAGGGGTAAAGCATTTATCTACATATGCACTAACGTTTGTTCAAACGATAGTTGGGATTGTCATCTTATTCCCAACGGTGCAGTTTGATGTATTTCATGGATTAACGACGAGTAACTGGTTGTATATTTTAGGAACAGGCTTTATTCATACAGGTTTTGTGTATTACTTATTCTTTAATAGTATTCGTAACTTATCCACATTACTCGTATCTGCACTTGTATTTGTCGATCCATTAGTCGCTATTTTACTCGATATTTGGATTTTAGATTTCCGACCAACGATGACGCAGATTCTCGGTATGCTGTTCATCTTTGGAGGGATTATTTATACAGTGATAAAACCACCGAAAAAAGAAAATATAACAAAAGAAGTCGCTTCCTAAACAGAAACGACTTCTTTTTTTAATGTAGCGATTTTGTCATGAGTACATGCTCAATTCCAGCATCCATAAATACGTCAGATTGAACAGTGTAGCCTAACTTTTCGTAAAAACCAATAGCGTGAACTTGTGCATCTAATTTTGCTTTAGTTGCACCACGTGCTGCTGCAAGTTCTTCTAGCTTTTGAATGATGACCTTACCGTAGCCGTGTTTACGCTCTGTTAATCGAATGGCAACACGTTGGATTTTTCCGTAGTCGTCTACTAAACGAACGCGACCTGTACCGACAGCTTGACCGTCTTTTGTTAATAGAACATGTTCACATTCACCGTCTAATGTGTCATAGGCATCAATTTCTTCTTCAATTGGTACATGCTGTTCTTCTACAAATACTTCTTTTCGAATTGAGAATGCTTTTTCTAAATCTGCTGCATCTGTAATTTTAAAAATCTCCATGTTAAAACACCCCTTCAAACTTCATAAGTGTTCTCATTATAAACGCTAAGAAAATAATTTTAAACCGATAGCAGCAGCTAAAATGAGTGTAATAAATACAATGCGACGCCAGTCTTTCGATTCTTTGAAGAAAATCATACCGACAAGTGCACCACCAGCAGCGCCAATACCCGTCCAAACAGCATACGCAGTTCCCATAGGGATTGTTTCCATTGCATAAGAGAGTAAGGCTAAACTAATACCAAAACCAATAATCAGTGCTACAATCGTTTGCCAATTACGATAAAGTTGCCAGCGATTCATCATGGCAACGCCAAAAATTTCACAAAAACCTGCTAAAATAAGCGCAATCCATGCCATTATGATTGACCTCCTTCTGTATGGTCGGGTGTTACCATTTTGAGTCCGATCACACCGATTAGTAATACACCGATTAATGCAATTTTCATAAATTCGATTGGTGCATCAAAGAGAACGATATCGCTTAGTACGGTTCCAGCTGTACCTAATCCGACAAAGACAGCATAAACTGTTCCGATAGGTAGGTGATCACCTGCATTTAATAATAATTTGAATGTGTAAACGAGTGCGGCAATGGTAAGTAACCATTCCCACCAAGTATCTGCGTGTTTTAAACCAATAACCCAACAAGTTTCGAGTACAGCAGCAAAAACAACAACTGCCCAGTGCTTCATTATAAATTCCTCCTTCTATGTACATAAAAAAACCTGAGAGCTTGACTGCATCATGCAGTGAAACTCCCAGGCTTTTGTCCTTCCGTGGCACATCAAATTGATGCGAGATTTCTCTCGGACCAGTCTAAACAAATTTGTTTACGGAACCCTAGAAATCCTTCTGTACGCTTTAGTTGCCTTTACTGTATCAAACTTTTTGTTGAAATTCAACTTTAGCAATCAAACGAAAAATCATGTAGAATAATAGAGTTATAGAAAGTACGAAAGGAAGTAAGTTATGGCGAAACAAACAAATCAGCCGATTGAAGATATTAGCACGCTAAAATTGATGTGGCAATTAACACGTCCACACACATTAACAGCAACTTTTGCACCTGTTATTTTAGGGACAATGCTCGCGCTTAATGATGGTCCAATCAATTGGCTTTTATTTACGGCAATGCTTGTCTGCGGTTTGTTTTTACAAATTGCGACGAATTTATTTAATGAATATTATGATTTTAAAAGAGGTTTAGATACTGTTGATTCAGTAGGGATTGGTGGTGCGCTCGTACGACATGGTACAAAGCCATCTTCTGTATTGGCATTCGCTTTAATCTTATACGGTCTATCCGTATTAATCGGAATTTATATTTGTATGAATTCTAGTTGGTGGCTTGTGGTCATCGGAATTATTGGTATGTTAATCGGCTACTTGTACACAGGTGGTCCAATGCCGATTGCTTACACACCATTTGGTGAACTTTTTGCAGGACTGAGTATGGGAATTGGCTTTATTCTTATTGCTTACTTCATCCAAACAGGTGACGTGAGTATGACGAGCTTTTTAGTATCTGTACCACTGGGTATTTTAGTTGGTGGTATTAATATGTCGAATAATATTCGTGATATTAAAGAAGATACAATTGGTGGTCGTAAAACACTTGCGATTCTACTAGGACGTGAAAAAGCGATTCAGTTGCTGGCGATTTCGTTCATCGTATCGTATGCGTGGATTGTCGGTTTAGTCGTATTCGGTGTTGTTAGTCCGTGGTTACTATTAGTCTTCATTAGTGTGCCAAAACCAATTGCAGCAATTAAGAACTTTAAAGAAGGCGAAGGCATCCCGATGAAACAAGGTTTGGCGATGAAATCAACTGCTTTAACAAATACATTCTTTGGTTTCTTATTATCAATTGGTTTAATCATTGAATATCTTATAAAATAACAAAAGTTGCGGAAGACGAATACGCGTTTTCTGCTTCTTTTTTTGAGAGGAATGTGAAGAATGTTATCTAAAAAACAAATGAGCGCACAGTGGCTTCAAAAGAATGCACAGCTATTTCGCTGCCCACATTGTGAGCAAGCATTTCACATACAAGAGGAAAAAACACTTGTATGCAAAAATGGTCATAGCTTTGATTTAGCAAAACAAGGTTATGTTAATTTACTAACGCATCCAGTTCAATCAATGTACGATCAAAAATTATTTGAAGCGCGTAAACAAGTGCTTGATGCCATGTTATATGCGGATGTATATGATGTGATTTTACAACAGCTGACGAACTTACCTGAAGTGATGACGGTATTAGATACAGGTTGTGGTGAAGGAACGCATCTTTATAAATTAAAAGAACAATGTGAACACGAAATGATTGCGACAGGTATTGACCTTTCAAAAGAAGGAATCGTGGCGGCTGCAAAGAACTATACCGATATTTTATGGGTTGTAGGAGATTTAGCGAAAAGCCCCTATGCATCGAAGAAATTCGACGTCATTTTAAATATTTTATCGCCTGCGAACTATGAGGAATTTAAGCGTTTATTACAGCCGAATGGCAAAGTGATTAAAGTCGTTCCACAGAGCGGTTATTTAAAAGAGTTACGAAAACAATTCTATGCGACATCCGAGAAAGAGGATTACTCGAACAGTCAAACAGTTGAACGATTTAAAGAGAGTTTTCCACATGTGGATATCTTCCGCGTGACAACGACAAAAAAGATATCCACAGAACTTGTCCCATTACTTGCGCATATGACACCGATGGGTTGGCATCAAGAGAAGAAAATCGAAGACTTACAGTTAGATGAAATTACAATTGATGTCGATATATTGGTTGGTTCTTTATAAAAGAAAGTGTTTTAGAATGGTTTAGCTGTGGGTAAAGGATGGAAGGTAATCTGTCGAAAACTTTGCGATGTTTAAATCGCTAAAGGAGCTAAAATCATGCTAGAAATACGAAAATTAGTAGAAGATGATGCACATGCTTACTGGGCGCTTCGAAAAGAAGCATTACAAGAAGTCCCAGAAGCTTTTGCGATGTCTTATGAGGAAGCAGTAGCAATTGAAAATCCAATTGACCTCGTACGTGAAGTGACACGCTCGAGTGCCGAGCAGTTTTATGGTGCTTTTTTAGATGGGGAGTTAGTTGGTGCAGCTACATTGCAAAAAGAGAAAATGATTAAAATGTCGCATCGTGCGCAAATTGGCGCAGTGTATGTATCTGGAAAAGCACGAGGTACAGGTGCAGGTGTCGCGTTAATTCAAAAAATCATTGATGATTCTAAAGAAGATCCTGATATTGAGAAGTTGAATTTAAGTGTTGTGACAACGAATGAACCAGCATTTTCACTCTATAAAAAATTAGGTTTTGAAGTAGTAGGCATTGAAAAGAAGTCTATGAAAAAAGGACAAGAGTATTATGATGAATATTTGATGACACTTCTACTCTAAACGATAAAACACATCCTTCCATATACGAAAGGATGTGTTTTATCGTTTTGATTTCCATTTACGAATCAACGCTAGAATAAGAACAAATAATGTCAGTAGTAAAAATCCACCGGATGTATCTAACCACACATCTGACATGGTAGCTGTGCGACCATCTGTGAAGTACTGATGGAATTCATCTGCTAAGGCGAGGATGAATGTGATGATAAGCGCATATACATAGCGATATTTTCTTGGGAATAACGCGATATAGATGGCGATTGCCATCGCACCGAAAGATAACATATGTGCAGCTTTTCGTACTAAAAATTCAATGAAGTAATAGTAACCACGTTCTTCAACAGACACTGTAATTCCCCAATAGGGAATTTTAAATAGTGATAAGAAGTTGTAGAACGGTTGATTTGGTAAGAGTTGTTGTAAGGCTGGTACGATAGATTGTTGCTCATAACTTTGACTAGATGAAATGAAAATAATAACGATTAATAAAAGTAACGGAATATATTTTTTCATATTAAAAAAATAGCATACTTTAAGGTGAATTTCACTGTTTAGCGGAATGTTTCTAAAGGTGTTATAGTGTTACAGTAAAAGTTTTTTTAAAAGGAGTAGGAAAAATGATTGGACGTAATGATCCATGCCCATGTGGTAGTGGAAAAAAATATAAAAAGTGTTGTGCGAATAAAGAGGCAGTAACAGTAGACGTTGTTGTAGACGAAGAAATGGAGCGTGTACTTCAAAATTTCTATGAGTTATATCCAAAAAAACAAGATTTTGAAGCATATCATGCGGTAGGCGCAAAATGGAATGAAGCACTGGGTGACAAACTCGATATCGAATTAGTAGAAGCAATTGCCATTGACTATTTCTTCTTTGAAGAACGCTTAGATATTTGGACAGGCTATTTAGAAAAAGTATTAAAAGATACGATTCGCCCAGCTTTAAAAGAACGCTTAGAGAAGTGGTCACACCCGTCTTTATTAATCGGAAAAATTAAAGAAGTAAAAGACAACTATATGATTGTTGAACAGAGCGATACAAAGGCTCTTGTGCAACTAAGACGCGAAGGTGAACGTCCTATTCCAGAGAATGTTCATGTATTTTGCTTCATATTGCCAATTGATGAACAGCGTCATTTAGCGATTTCGAGTATGATTTTCTTCCCAGTCGATCATACAGCGATTTTTGAACAGTTCTTTAAAGAAAAAACAATGGGCGATTCAATGGAATTATGGAAGAAACTTGTTGAGAATGGTTTTGAAGGTAATGAATTTACAGATTTTGAAACAGAAGTTTTCGATCGAATCATGGCATACTTAGAAGAACAGGGACGCGACGCAGAGCGTATTCTACAACTGACGCAAGACTTTGTTGTTGAAAAACAACCAAAAGCGCGTAAACCAGTCGCAATTGCAGCAGGCGCAATTCGTTTCGGTAATGACCATGGTTATTTCGAAAAAATCGATACAACGGTAAAAGCGATTGCGGAGTATTTTGATGTTTCAGCATCGTCATTAAATAAATATGAACGTGAATTAGCCGAGTATGCGGGTATTTAATTTGTAAGAACTAGTCAGTCACATAGCTCGGCATTATAAAAGGAGTGAGCAATACATGGAAAAACAACCTTTTTCAGATGAGCAATTCGATAAAATTTTTGCGGAGCAGTCAGCCGAAATTAATAAACAATTGGATCAAGAGATTTTAATTGCGATGATTGGTGATGTCAATGCAGGAAAATCTTCAACAATTAATCGTCTAATGGATGGGGAAGTAGCGCGTGTAGGTGCAAAACCAGGTGAGACAGTGTCGATTGAAAAATATGCACTACATGACAAAATTGTTTTTGTGGATACACCTGGGTTACAAGATGTGAACAGCGAAAATTCACAACAAACATTGAAGTTTTTTAAAGAAGCAGATGTTGTTTTATTCTTTTTAAATGCTGCTGGAACGGTGCTGTCAGATTATGAATTACAAACGTTAAAACAAATTCGAGAAGTGAACCAAGATATTTTAATTGTCTTAAATAAGATTGATGCCGCTGAAGATGTAGGCGAGTTAGTCAAATATATTCAAGACAATACAGCTTATAACTATCCAGTCGTTCCGATTTCTTCACGTACAGGTGAGAACATGTCGATGTTACAAAACCAAATTTTGCGTATTTTAGAAAAAGGAAAAAAGGACGTGCTGATGGCAACACACATGGCAGATAAGTCATCTACTGCGAAAAAGTGGATTTTAGCTTCTGGGGCTTCTGCTGCTGCAATCGGTGCAATTCCTCTACCAGGAGCAGACTTTGGACCTTTAACTGCATTACAAGTAGCGATGATGATTAAATTAGCGAAATTATATAATAAGCCGATTACAAAAGATCGCGCAAAAGAGATGATTATTGCGACTGTTGTCGGAAGTGTTGGCCGAACCATCTTCCGTCAGGTTGTGAAGTTGATTCCTGGAGCTGGTTCAGTTGCAGCTGGGTCGGTTGCAGCTACGATGACGATCTCGCTCGGCTATGCTGTAAAATATGCCTATGAGCGTGATATTGACTTAGATGCAAACTCACTCAAACCACTCTATAATATGTTCTTAAAAGAAGAACAAGAAAAAGAGAAAAAGAAGAAAAAATAGATGTGTAATTAGGACTTCATTCAATTGAAGTCCTTTTTCTGTAAGTAAAACGTTTCTTTTCCGTTAATTTAGAATTTTTAGAATATTCTTTTCATTTTATGTTAGAATTATAAAATCGAACCCTAATATAGAAAGGACGTTATAGAATGAAAGGAAACGGAAAATATTTTCCACTCCATGAATTTTTACAACAACAAGAAAAGGAACAAGTAATTTTAAGTTTTAAAAAAATTGAAGAAATCCTACAAACCTCGCTTCCACAGTCTGCATATAAGTATCAAGCATGGTGGGGAAATACAAGAAGTGGTACATATGTGCAGTCTGCTGCTTGGTTAGAAGCTGGTTTTCGGGTAGAATATATACAATTCGGTGAATATGTCGAGTTTCGGAAATCTGCAAAGGCATTATTAACAAAGAAAAGAAGTCGGGCGAGTCGAAAAATTGAAATGCATCTTATAGAAAACTAACAGCATAAAGGAGTGTGATCCATGTTTAAACAATTTGTATGGATTATTTCACTTGTCGTCATAGGCTCTTTAAGTATTACATTTGCCTTTACGCGCAATTTAGAAGCTACAGTATTTTGGACTATATTTAGTCTGGGTACAATTTGTAATCTTGTCGGTGTACTGATTTTATATATCACGTTAAAAAAATTAGACCGTATTCAAGAACCAAAGCGCACTAAATTGTGATATGTTTTCTAAGGGAAATTAAGGGAATCAGTTAAAACAATTCGTATATTGGTTAGGAGGGCTTTTTATGCTCGATACGATTATCCTTATTATTGTGATTAACGTAGCTTATATGACCATGACAACATTGCGCCTGATTCTCGTTATTAAAGGATATCCAAAAGCAGCCTCTATTTTATCTGTTTTAGAAGTCTTTATTTACTTAATGGGTTTGACAATGGTGCTTGATAATTTAGATAATCCTTGGAATATGGCTGCATACTGTCTAGGTTGGGGATTAGGTGTTTATATTGGTAGTTTAATCGAAGGTAAACTAGCGCTAGGTTATATTTTATTTGAGATTATTATCAATTTAGAAGATGCTGAAATTGTTCATGAATTACGCTCAAAAGGTTATGGGGTTACATCTTGGTTAGCAGATGGAAAAGACGGTCAAAAAATTTGTATGACGGTTATTGCGAAACGTAAAAATGAAAAAAAATTACGAAATACCGTTTTAGAAATGTGGCCGAAAGCATTCATCATTTCTTACGAGCCAAGTAATTTAAGTGGTGGATTTTTAGTCAAACAGATGAAAGTTAGAAAAAAATAAAGACGTAAAATTCATTTTACTTTATGCATAATATGGAGAAAAAAGGGTAACCGTAGCGTATATGGTTACCCTTTTATTGTAAAAAATAGCAAAATACTTGTATTCCTTTTGGTAAAAATTTATGATGTAAATAGTAGGGAGTTAAATAGATAGTAATGAAAAACTCGACATATTCCACTCCAGAAGGACAAAATAATCGTTTCTTACAAAAAAGTGAATGTTGTTACCGTTTTCATAAGCTGTATAATCATTGATATAACAACTTTTATTAATATTTATCGAAAATGTGTCATAAAGATTTTGAATTGAATAACAATTTTAAATTTTTTTGTACATTCAGTACACATTTTTTCCATTTTATTTTACAATGGAATTAAGGGGAAATAGATAACAGATTCACTGATACATTCGCACTTTATATTTAGAATCGTTTATACTAGTAAAAAGATATAAATTTTTTAATAATAAACGATTAGATTGTTTACGTATGAAGGAGAGTATTATGTATCGCGTTGTAGGATTTTTAGTTCGATGGTTTTTAGGCATATTCAATAAGGTGAAGGTGTACGGTAGAAATAATTTACCAACTGATGGTGGTTATGTGCTTGCATGTACACATAGTGGCTGGATTGATATGTTGAATCTTGGAATTTCTATCTACCCGAAACCCATTCATTTTATGGCCAAAAAGCAACTGTTCGATCAAAAAGCATTAGGGTGGTTCATTACAAAAATGCATGCTTTTCCTGTAGATCGTGATAATCCAGGACCAAGTGTCGTAAAAGTCCCAATGAAACTAATTAAAGATGGTGAGATTGTCGGGATTTTTCCGAGTGGAACACGAAATGCAGAGGCTTCTAATTTGAAACAAGGTGCAATTACGATTGCACAGCTGAGCAAAGCGCCAATTATTCCAGCTGCATACATAGGACCGAACACACCAAAAGAAGTATTTTCTAAAAAGAAGGGTTACATCATTTATGGTGAACCTATTTATGTCAATGCAAAAGGAAAAGAAGGCAGAGAAGCATATACGCAACTGTTAGAGCAGCAACTTGGGGAGTTACTGACACAATTGCAAGACAACATTAGACAAGACAGCAAGTGATATTTGAATACAGGGGATTTCAAATGAGCCGAGCGAAACATATGGAATGGAGAAATGACAACAAATAAAACAAAATAGGGGTGTAGTGTAATGGTATCAGTAGAGTTATATGAACAAGAAAGTAATGTAGTGGTTGAAAAAACGGCATTAGAGAAAATGGCTGAGAAAAGAAGCCAAATTATTTTCAAACAACGTATGACAGTAGGACTAACACAGTCACAGCTTGCTGAGCGTGCAAATGTTACACAAAAAACAGTAAGTCGAATTGAGCGTGGCGATACAAAGGTGCGTGAAACGACATTACAAAAGGTTTATGCAGTGCTTGGCATTACAGCACAGCACTTAGAAGAATTAAAATAATAAACTCATGACTATTCAAGCGGAACAAATTCATCGTTTGAATAGTCTTTTTTATAGGAAATAGGGGTATATATTGATTATGAATGTGAGAAAATGTCATAATTAGAAGAACGAAATAACAGAATTAAGGTGATGAAATGGAACAGGAAAAGAAGAAGACAAGTAAGGGTAAAGAGGTTATGTCATGGGTTTGGCCAATTCTAATTGCGATTTTAATTGCAGTGGGTGTACGTTATTTCTTATTTGCACCTGTAACAGTAAAAGGTGAATCAATGGAGAACACATATCATGATAATGATCGTGTAATTATTAGTAAGGTAAGTAAAATTAAGCGTTTTGATGTCATTGTATTTAAGTCACCAGTGGAAGATGATTACTATATCAAGCGTGTAATTGGTTTACCAGGTGATAATATCGAATTCAAAAATGATGAATTATTTATTAACGGTAAAAAATACAAAGAAGATTATGAGCAAGATCATGTAAAAGAATATCAAGCGGATGGATTAAACTTCACAGAAGACTTTACGATGAAAGATGTAACAGGCGATGTGAAAGTGCCAGATAACTCTTATTTCGTAATGGGTGATAACCGCCAAAATAGTAGTGACAGTCGTGATTATGGCTTTATTAAAAAGTCAGCTGTTAGTGGCGTTGTACTGTTCAAATTCTTCCCTTGGAATTAAGGAGTTCGTAGAATATGAAACATCGTATTTTATTTGTTTGTCTAGGGAATATTTGTCGCTCACCGATGGCTGAAGCTACTTTTCGAGCGATGGTTCAACAAAAAGGTGAGCTGGATGGATGGGTGATTGATTCAGCAGGTACAAGTGGTTGGCATGAAGGAGAACCACCACATCGAGGGACGCGTCAAAAGTTAAAAGAACACGCTATTTCAACAGATGGAATGGTCAGCAGACCTCTTGTACAAGAAGATGGGCAAAAATTCGATTACATTGTTTGTATGGATCATGATAATATCGAACAGACGAAACGAATAATCGGTAAGACCCATGCAAAAATCATGCGCTACTTAGATGTTATAGACGAACCAAAAGATGTACCAGACCCTTATTACACGGGTGATTTTGAAGAAACCTATCAATTGTGTATGGAAGCAAATCAGCGTTTATATGATGAAATAATGAAGGCATAAAAAAGAGAGTTAATTGATTTCATGTGAGTGAAGTGAATTAGCTCTTTATTTGTTAACAATGATAAATAGGCAATTGAATGAATTTGGTGTATAATACTACAGTAAATTAATGGCTCGTCCATGTCGGGCGACAGTATAACTGCCCACCCGTCGACAATTTAGGTATTCTAATTTTGAAAGAGAGTGAATTTTAATGGGACGTAAGTGGAATAACATTAAGGAAAAGAAAGCCGCAAAAGATAAAGATACTAGTCGAATTAATGCTAAATTTGGTCGTGAAATCTATGTAGCAGCTAAATCAGGCGAACCAGATCCAGTATCAAATGGCGCTTTAAAAATCGTTTTAGAGCGTGCAAAAACATATAGTGTACCAAAACATATTATTGATCGTGCGATTGATAAAGCAAAAGGAAATGTAGACGAAGTTTATGACGAACTACGCTACGAAGGTTTTGGTCCAAATGGTTCAATGGTAATTGTTGATGCCTTAACAAACAACGTAAACCGTACAGCTTCAGACGTTCGTGCAGCATTCGGTAAAAACGGTGGGAATATGGGTGTTAAAGGTTCTGTTGATTATATGTTCAATAAAACAGCTGTATTTGGTGTAGAAGGTAAAACAGCAGATGAATTACTTGAAGTATTCATCATGGCAGACATCGATGTACGTGATGTTTTTGAAGAAGGCGATGTAACGATTGTATATGCAGAACCAACTGATTTTGCGCGTGTAGATGAAGCGTTAAAAGCAGAAGGTATTGAAGAATTCACAGTTGCTGAAATTTCAATGCTTCCACAAACAGAAGTTCAATTAGACGAAGCGTCGATGGCTCAGTTTGAAAAAATGATTGATGCATTAGAAGAACTAGAAGATGTCCAACAAGTGTATCATAATGTAGAACAAGCCTAATATAGAATGGGGAATCACGATATTTGAAAGTGGTTCCTCTTTTTTTATATTACGCAACATACAATTGATTGGAGCGTTCTATATTCTATAGAATAGGAGTGATTTTCATGGGTTGGAAAAAGATAACTTTGTTGAGCTGTATAGCATCAGGCGTAATCTTTTGGCTTGGTACGGATTATATAATGAATAAAGGTACTAAACCAAAAGCAGATGGTAAAAGTAACTATGCTATCGTATTAGGTGCAAAAGTGAACCCAGGTGCAGTTCCGTCAAAGTCCTTAAAAAATCGTTTAGATGCAGCAGCAGAATACGCTAAACAATATCCACATGTACAACTCATTGTTTCTGGTGGTCAAGGCGATGATGAAGACGAGGCAGAGGCAGTTGTCATGCGTGACTATTTAATCGAGCAAGGGATTGAAGAGCATCGCTTAATTGTAGAAAAGAAATCAACTTCCACCTATGAAAATATTAAATTCTCATCTCAATTCATTCCACTTAATCAAGAAAAAATTACACTGATTACAAATGACTTCCACTTAGCACGCGCACAAATGATTGCAAAACATTTTGGTTTTAATGTAGATGTAGTAGCTGCTCCTACACCGAAAACAATTGAATTTACTGCACGCGCGAGAGAACGCGCAGGTCTTATCTTACAAAAAGTAAAATTATGGCGTTAAAAAAAGAGAGTCGATCCTTTACGGAACGAACTCTCTTTTTTGATTAAGCTTCTAAAAACTCTGTAATTTGCTTACGGTATTTAGAAAGTGATGAAGCAGAAACACCATAATATTCAGCAACATCTTTTACTTTTGACAAGCCGCCCTCTGGAATCATGTTCGTTGCTTGTCCAGCTAAAATCGCACTTGCTGCAACTGTTTCTGGTTTCTTCGCCTTCACTGTTTCTGAATCTAAGAACTGTTGAAGTTTTTCTAAGAAAGCAGCTGCTTCTAAGTTATATTCAGCTAAGTATTTTTCAGCAAGTGTTTGAACAGATGATTCTTCGTCTGCTACAGCCACTTCTTTTTTCGGAGCTTCTTCTACAACAGCTTCTGTTTCTACAACTTCCGTTGCTTCTTCTTCTACCATTGGCGAATTGCTTTCACCGAATACTTTATACAGTTCGTATGAATCTGTAATACCTGCTTTTAGCTTTTCTAATAAAGCGTTCTTTGTTACTTCGTCATTCTTAGGAATGAATAAAGCAGAACTCTTCACAAGTAAGCCATTTTCACCTAGACGAGGGTCTGGTAATGCGATACCGAATAACCATTCGCCTGGTGTATTACCTTCAGAAGTTGCAGGGATTTGATATGTCTTGCCATCAACTTCATCTAAAAGTGTAATCACTTTTTCATCATATGATTCAACGTGTGCCAAAATGAAACGAGGATTATGCCAATTTTGGATAATCTCTTTTACTTGCTGACGCATTGTTGTTTCACTTTGGTTTGCAATGAATGCTTGCCATTGCGCTGGTTCTTCAATATATACAGATGTTTCAATGTTAATTGCATTGATTAAAAAATCAGGGAAAACAGAAGAAAGTTCTCCTAGCAATTGTTGATAACGTTGATTCATTTTGTAGTTTGAAGCAGGATTAACCTCTTGGATGAATGTACGCTCTAGACGATTCAATTCATCATTTACTAAGTTCATAAGATTGCCATCAGCATTCTTACCGTGACACTTCTTATATTTTTTACCACTGCCACATGGACATGGATCGTTACGACCTACCAATGTCTAGCACCTCACTTTAAAAATTGGGCATAGAAATAGATTAGCATAAATCTGAGGAAAATATAAGTTCTTAACCTTTATTTTTAAATATAGGAAGAATAAGCGCTACAATTCGTTGCAATTTTCCAAAATTTATTGAATAATATAATAAATATTTCGAAAATCGAAAAGAATAGAAAAGAGGGACATACATGACAATTACATTTGATGAGTATCAATATGCACGACCAGATATTGAAGAGATGAAAAAAGATTTAATGCATCTTGTAACAAAGTTTAAAGAAGCTTCAACAGTAGAAGAACAGGAACAAGTACTGGATGAAATGAATGTTATTCGCAATCGCTACGGAACAATGGATAATATCGCGTATATTCGTTCTTCAATCGACACGAATGATACATATTACCGTAAAGAGCGTGAATTTTTAGATGAAAACGGTCCAATTCTACAAGAAGTGAAAACAGCTTGTTATGAAGCGTTAGTCAATTCAAAATTCCGTAAAGAATTAGAAGAGAAGTATGGTTCACAACTCTTTTCTTTAGCAGATTATGAACTAAAAGGTTTTTCAAAAGAAGTGATTGAATTGATGCAACAAGAAAATAAACTAAGTACAGAGTATTCAAACTTAATTGCTTCGGCTCAAATTGAGTTCCAAGGTGAGACATATACATTGGCACAACTAGCGCCATTCGCTGAATCAAAAGATCGTGCAACACGTAAAGCAGCACGCGATGCCAGTTCATCATTCTTCGCAAAACATGAAGCAGAGTTTGATCGCATCTATGATGAATTAGTAAAGAATCGTCATGCACAGGCGATTAAGTTAGGCTATAAAAACTATGTGGAGTTAGGCTATGTTCGTATGAACCGCGTCGATTATAATGCAGAGATGGTAAAGGGATACCGCGACCAAATTCGAGATGTTGTTGTACCATATGTGACAGAATTACGTGAGCGTCAGCGTAAAAGAATTGGCGTTGATACATTAAAATTCTGTGATGAAGCATTCACATATGCAACAGGAAATCCTACGCCAAAAGGTGATGCTGAGTGGATTGTTGCACAGGGCGCGCAAATGTATAAAGAACTGTCACCGCAAACGAATGAATTCTTCCGTTATATGCAAGACCGTAACTTAATGGATCTAGTTGCGAAAAAAGGAAAGCAAGGTGGCGGCTATTGTACATTCATCGAAGATTATGAGTCACCATTTATTTTCTCTAACTTTAATGGAACATCAGGAGATATTGATGTTTTAACACATGAAGCAGGTCATGCATTCCAAGTATATTCAAGTCGTCATATTGGCGTGCCTGAATATTTGTGGCCGACTTTTGAATCAGCAGAAATCCATTCGATGAGTATGGAATTCTTCACATGGCCTTGGATGGAGCTATTCTTCAAAGAAGACACAGAGAAATATAAATTCTCACATCTTGAGAGTGGTTTAATGTTCTTGCCATATGGTGTATCTGTCGATGAATTCCAACATGTTGTGTATGAGAATCCAGAGATGACACCTGACGAGCGTAAAGCTGCATGGCGCGAAATCGAGAAGAAATATTTACCACATCGTGATTATGATGGCGATGCATATTTAGAGAAGGGTGGCTTCTGGCAACGTCAAGGTCATATTTTTGCAAGTCCGTTCTATTACATCGATTACACATTGGCGCAAGTATGTGCATTCCAATTCTGGAAACGCTCACGAGAGGATTATCAAGCAGCGTGGAAAGATTATTTAGCACTGTGTCGCTTAGGTGGTTCAAAATCTTTCACAAAGTTAGTTGAGGCAGCTCATTTAACGTCTCCATTTGAAGCAGGATGTTTAGAAGATGTTGTAGTAGCGATTAAAGCTTATTTAGATAATGTTGACGATACAAAATTATAAATAAATGAGATGAGAAATCGTACGCGATGCGATTTCTCATTTTTATTTCGTGTTAGATTTTCCTATTCTGTGGAAATATTCTATAATATGTACAAGAAATGGAGTGATGTACGTTGACGAAAAAAGTGTGGTTCCAAGCAGGTATTGGACTCCTTTTAACATTATTAATTATTAAGTATTTTATGGAGATTAAACATATCTTCTATCCAATCGCTGTTATTCTAAGTGCGATTTTTACACCTTTATTAATTGGTGGGGTTTTGTTCTACATTACGGAACCGCTACAACGTTTTTTAGAGAAAAAGAAATTCCCGCGTTGGTCGAGTATTCTCAGTATCTTCTTACTACTGATTGGATTAGTGGCAATCTTTGTATCATATGTATGGCCATTAATTGCTACTCAGCTGAATAACTTCTTAGCTGCATTACCTGGATTTATCGACGAAGTAACAAAGTGGTCGAAATATGTCGTGAACCAACGTGAGCATTTACCAGAACAAGTTCAAAAATCGATTGATGGAGCGATTAATGGAATTAAGGATTATGCACTATCAACGAGTAAATTTGTACTTGATGTGATTTCAAAAGTCGTTGCCTGGGCATTTGTTCTGATTTTAATTCCATTCTTCTTTGGCTATATGCTAAAAGATCATGAGAAATTTGCACCGCGTATTTATAATTTGTTTACAGGTAGTCGTCGTGAGTGGGTTAAGAAGACGATTGCAGATGTGAATGAAGTGCTACGTAGCTACATTCAAGGTCAGTTATTAATTAGTTTCTTACTTGCGCTGATGATGTTCATTGGTTATTTAATCATTGGTTTAGACTATGCATTATTATTAGTGATTTTCGCATTCTTTATGAATATCATTCCATTCATTGGACCATGGATTGCCTTTATTCCGGCACTTGTAATTGGTTTTCTGGATAGTCCAATTCAAGCATTATGGGTATGTGTTGTGACACTCGTTGCGCAACAAATTGATGGTAACTTGATTACGCCGAATGTGATGGGGAAAACATTAGATATTCATCCATTAACAGTTATTACGATTATTTTAGCAGCAGGAAATATCGCTGGTTTCCTCGGTATTCTGTTAGGTGTACCGTTCTATGCAGTTATGAAGGCAATTATCAAAAATATTTATGCGCGTCGATTAGAAATTCGGAAAGCCGTCACCAAAGAAATATAAGGAGTGTTATACTTAATAACAACTGATTTTAAAGGAGTTTATTATGCTAACATTTGAAGAAAAAAAAGAGATTATCCGTCGCTTTCCAGAATTAACGGAAAAACCGATTTCAATGAATCGCTTGAACTATCATTTTGAAGGTAGTCGCTACGAGAAGAAAATTGTTGTAGAGAAGTTACACCCGAATGGTAATGGCTTTGTCTATGTAGGGGATTTACTTGCTTATGATGCAGATGATCGTGGTCTTGTGAACATTCGTGACTTTGATGAAACACAATTAGTTGAAGTAATCGAAGATGCAATTATGTATTTATCAGAAGTAGATGAACCGAAAGAAGAAGTTGTCATTGAAGAAAGTTGGAAGAACCATAAAAATGACCAATTACTTCTTGTGCATGAAGAACCATTTTGGAATGTGTATCATGCATTCAATTTAGAAGAAAGCTTTGGAACGAAGGAAGATGCAGAACAGTATCTACGTGAAGAAGGCTTTAAAAAAGAGAAATAATAGAAGAAGGAGCGAGTTCATTGACGAACTTGCTCTTTTTTTATATAATTATCTTGAATTCGAGATAATTATGAAGAGGGGGATTTAAATGGAACATGTATTTATAAAAGGCTCAAATGAACAAGCCCCAACATTTTTATTACTGCATGGAACAGGTGGTAATGAAAAAGATTTACTTGGTTTAGGACGAGAGATGAATCCAGAAGCATCATTACTTGGTGTACGAGGCAGCGAAGTAGAGAATGGTATGCCACGCTTTTTTAAACGTCTAGGAATGGGTGTTTTTGATTTAGATAATTTAGAACTACGTACAAAAGAATTAGCAGCATTTATTGATGAAGCAGCGAAAGAGTATGATTTTGATCGTGACAATGTCATTGCGATTGGCTATTCAAATGGGGCGAATATTGCTGCGAACTTATTTTTCCAAGTAGGAAAAGTCGTAAAAGGCGCAATTTTACATCATCCAATGATTCCACGTGAAGATGTGACACTACCAGACCTTACAGGGTTGCGTGTATTCATTACAGCAGGAGAAAACGACCAGATGTGTCCAATTGAGCAATCAACGGGCTTAAAAGACTATTTAGAGGACGCAGGAGCAGATGTAAAAATGTATTGGCATCAATATGGTCATCAATTAACAATGGATGAAGTACAGGCTGCAAAAGAATGGGTAGAGCGTTCTTTTTAAAATGATTCAATAAATAAACGAGCCTGGGACATAAGTGTAAAAAACACATTCCACATGAGCATAAGAAAAACTGGAATCGCGCTGTGGCGCGGTTCCAGTTTTTCGTTGCGAACTCTAAAAAGAGAAGATGACATGTTTTATCCCAGGCTCGTTTTAATTATTTTGCATTTCTTTTATTTTTACGGAATGGTAACCACCAGTTCCAATCACCGAATAGCTTCATTAAACTTGGTACTAGAAGAAGACGGATAATCGTTGCATCAATTGCGATGGCAATCGCAATCGCAACACCAATTTGTTTTACAGGCATGATATCTGTAAATGCGAATGAGCCCGTTAGTACAATCATAATGAGTGCTGCAGATGTGATGATTTTACTTGTTTGCGTTAAACCATCAATTGTAGCTTTCGTGTTACTACTTCCTTTTTCATATTCTTCTTGAATACGAGAGATTAAAAATACTTCATAGTCCATACTCAATCCGAATACAAGACAGAATGTAATGACCGGAATGATTAAAACAATACTACCTGCATCTAATCCAAAGTGACCGTACTGGAAGATATATACGAGTAAACCGAATGCAGCAGTTAGTCCAAAGATATTCATAACAATCGCTTTTAAAGGGATAATAATCGAGCGGAAAGCGATTAAAAGAATAATGAACGTCGTCACGATAATAATGAGACCTGCTTCAACAACATGATCTGAAATTTCATCGAAGATTTCTTGATTATATTTCGGCGCACCGGCTAATTTAAAGTTTGGTTTTGACCAATCGCGCGCCCATTGTTGTGCTTCAGAAGAATCACCCGCCACATTTAATGTAATAGGAATCATTAATTGATCTTTGTGGATAAAAGCATCCTGTGCTTTTTCTAGATTCGTTTTCACCTGTGGGATTTGACTAGCTTGATTCCATTCTTTTACCGTTTTAATATCTGCTGTTGTGAATGCAGTTTTTACATCTTTTACGAGTGAGTCTTTCTCAAGTTTTTTCTGAAGTGAAAGAATCTCTTTACGACCACCATCGTTATCCCAGCCATCTTTACGTTCAACTAAGGCATAAACCATTGATTGGTTATCTAATTTAAACTCTTTATCTAATTTTTCATATGCGACACGTGCATCATATGTTTTCGGTAGTGCATCAATTTGTGGAATTGTTAATTTAATATCCTTAATCGGAATCATCATAAGTACAAGTACTGCAAGTGATGCGATGACAACGAGTACAGGTCGCTTCATAACTGTTGAAGCGAAAGCATGCCAACGTGATGTAGCAGTTGGTTTTACACGAATAATTGTCCACTTGTTTAGACGATCACCTAGTAGTGTTAAAATTGCTGGAGATAATGTCAGAGCTGTAAAAACAGCGAAGAATACAACAACTGAACCACCTAATGCGATATTTTCAAATAGTTCGACGCGAATAACACTAATCGCGGCTAGACCAATCATGACACAAATAGCAGAGAAGATAATGGATTTACCCGCTGTTTGAATCGCGATTTGAACAGCATGCTCGACAGATGTCCGTTGTCTTTCTTCTCGATAACGATTAATGAAGAGTAGCGAGAAGTCAATACTTAAGGCGAGTCCGAGCATCGGAATAATATTTAAAATGTAGACGGATAGCGAAACAGAATCACCGATAATTACCATTGCAAAGAATGTCACGATAATCGTAGAAATCCCGATTAAAATAGGAAGAATCGAAGCGACAACAGAACCGAATGCTAATAGTAGAACAATGACTGCGATTGGTAAACCGATTAATTCTGCTTGCATTAAGTCTTTTTGACTCGCTTCATTCATATCTTTTGAAATGACAGGACCACCTGTATATTCAATATTTTTATCATCTTTTGTGAGATTACGAATATGTTCTACGACAGGACCTAAATCTTGAGAACTTTCATCAAAGTTTAAAACTGCATACGACAGGTTTTTAGAATATTGATCTTTTTCTTTGAGCGGTGAAATGATGGAGTCAATTTCAGGCTCTTCTTTTTTTAATTCATCCAATGTACTTTTAATTTTCTTATCAGATACATCGTTAAAAACAACAAGAATAGAATCGGCAGGTACATCAAAATTTTTGTTTAGTTCTTTCATGACAGCTTGATGCTCAGCATCTACTTTGAAGCCGTCACCCTTTAAATAATCGGGGATTTTGACTGCGAAGAAAGCACTGATGACGATGAAAATCACCCAGAGAGCGACAATGCTTTTCGCATGTTTCGTAATAAATTGTGAGTAGCGAACCATGGTGACACCCTTTCTAACATACTTTGTTTTCAGTTTACAAAATTTCAAAAAGGAATACGAATAAAAGAAATCACTTTTTTACCGTTTTAGAAGATTAAAAGGAATAGATGTATTTTCGAGAATTATTTGGTAAACAGAAAAAGTACGGAACAAAATAAGTCGAGTGCTCGCAATAAAAAAAGAAATCACGCCATCGCGCAATTTCTTTGTGAGTAGACTTTTATAAGAATAGATTGAAAAATAGGAAGATTAATGCACCAAGTGCTGCTGAAATTGGCAGTGTAATAATCCATGTAATGACGATATTTCGCGCCACACCCCATTTAACGCCTTTGACATTTTGCGCTGCACCTACACCCATAATAGAAGATGAGATGACATGTGTTGTCGAAACAGGTAAATGAATTTGTGTTGCACCGAAAATGATTAAAGCAGAAGATAAATCAGCTGCTACGCCGTTTACTGGACGAATCTTCATGATTTTACCACCAACTGTTTTGATGATTTTATAACCACCAATTGATGTACCAAGACCCATCGCAGTTGCTGCAGCAATTCGTACCCACATTGGTACGCCAGCATCTGCTGATAAATAGCCACCAGACATTAAGGCAAGAGCGATAATCCCCATTGATTTTTGTGCATCATTTGTTCCGTGTGAGAAAGACTGAAGTGCAGCAGTCGCAATCTGTACATGACGGAAACGTTTATTTGAGCGATATAAGTTACGATTTTTAAAGATGACCTTGAATAGAGACATCATTAAAAATCCTAAAATAATTGCCATGAATGGTGATAGAATTAACGCCTTAATAATTGTAAGGAAACCTTCAAAATTAATAACGCCCATACCACCAGCGATGACGGCAGCACCTGCAAGTGAGCCAATTAAAGCATGCGATGAACTAGAAGGGATACCGAAGTACCACGTTGCCAAGTTCCAAATAATCGCGGAAATTAATGCTGCTAAAATGATAACGACACCATGATTTAAAGCAAATGGGTCTACAATGTCTTTAGCGATTGCAGTTGCCACACCTGTAAAAGTGATTGCACCGATAAAGTTCATTATAGCAGCCATTGTTACAGCCACTCTAGGCGATAATGCACGCGTAGAAACGGCTGTAGCAATGGCATTTGCAGTATCATGAAAGCCATTGATAAAGTCGAACGTAAGTGCAGCGATGACGACGACGATTGTTAATAGAAATACAGTATCCATTTCGACATCTCCTATGCGTTACGCATGATAATTGTATCCATCGCATTGGCTACGTTTTGGCAGTAGTCAGCTACTTCTTCAAGTTGTTCGTAAATATCTTTGAATTGTGTAATACGAATTGGATCTTTTTCATGTGAGAATAATTGTTTGATTGATGTACGTAATACCTCGTCACATTTACGTTCGTAGTCTTTAATAACAATTGCGTGTTCACGCATGTTTAACAATTTACGATTTAATAAATGTTTCATCGCAGCGACAATTTCATCTGTGCTAAGTGTGATGTACTTTAAGAAATCACGCATATAGTCATCTACTTCTGTTAACGAGAACATCTCAAAGTGTGCAATACATCCTTCAATTCCATCTAAAATATCATCCATACGAACGGCTAACTCTAAAATATCTTCACGTTCGATTGGCGTCATAAATGATTTATTTAACATTTGGATTAACTGATGAATCAGTTTATCACCATCTGTTTCGTATTTTTTTAGTGTAACGCTAAGTTCCTTTAAATCAGCGATGCTTGTGATGCGAAAATCGTCTGCATAGTGTGATGCAGCATTTAGGTTTTCAGCAATTTGATAAAGTGCGGCAAAGAATGGATCTTCTTTTTTTGAGCTGAACATGTAAATCCTCCTAGTTTGAAACAACCATATAAGTTTTTAAACGCAACTATAATAATAACAAATTCAAAACGAATACCGTATAAAAAAAGCAATTAATCTTAATAAAATTTACAATCTTGTAACATACATATTTAGGGAAATACGGCTTATAGATTGATGTGGTGCGTATTCAAGAAACAGTTGTTTATTTAAATAGGAAGAATTTATATAAAAGTAGGCAAAAATCTATAAAGGTTACAAAAAGTAAGTTAAAAACTAGTTCGCGTTCCATTTCGACTTACTTCAAGCAAATGGCAAGATAAAACATCTTAAAAGCGTTATGATAAAAGAGTAGTATAGATTGAAGAAATGGAGATGAACAATATGGAATATCGTATTGAACATGATTCTATGGGAGAAATCAAAGTCCCAGCAAATAGTAAATGGGGCGCTCAAACGCAAAGAAGTACAGAAAATTTCCGCATCGGTTCAGACCGCATGCCAATTACTTTTATACATGCATATGCGATTTTGAAAAAATCAGTCGCAAAAGTTTGTGTTGATTTAGGAACACTTTCAGAAGCGAAAGCTGAAGCTATCACTTTTGCAGCAGATGAAATCATTGCAGGTAAATATGACGACCAATTCCCACTTGTTATTTATCAAACAGGTTCAGGTACACAGACGAACATGAATGTGAATGAAGTCATTGCACATATCGGTAATGAATATCTAGCTGAAAAAGGTGTAGAAGAACGTCTACATCCAAATGATGATGTTAATAAATCTCAATCTTCAAATGACTCTTTCCCAACAGCGATGCATATCGCAACTTCTCTAGCTGTTGAACATAATTTATTACCTGCTTTAGCGCAAATTAAAGCAACACTACAAGCGAAATCAGAAGAATTTATGCACTTAATTAAAATCGGTCGTACACATCTACAAGATGCGACACCTCTTACATTAGGACAAGAAGTAAGTGGTTGGTTGTATATGGTTGAAGCGTCTGAAAAGATGATTCGAGAAGCTGCACAACATATGCGCGAATTAGCGATTGGCGGTACAGCAGTTGGTACGGGATTAAATGCACCAGAAGGATTCGATGAAAAAGTAGTTGCTGAAATTTCAAAACAAACAGGTCTTGATTTTGTTCCTTCTCCAAATAAATTCCATGCACTTACATCACATGATCAAATTACAACGACACATGGTGCGATGAAAGCATTAGCAGCAGACTTAATGAAAATTGCGAATGATGTACGTTGGTTAGCGTCTGGTCCACGTTCAGGTTTTGGTGAAATCTCGATTCCAGAAAATGAACCAGGTTCTTCAATCATGCCAGGTAAAGTCAACCCAACTCAATGTGAAGCTGTCACAATGGTAGCCGTACAAGTAATGGGGAATGATGTAACAATTGGCTTTGCGGCTTCACAAGGTAACTTTGAATTGAATGTCTTTAAGCCAGTGATTTTACACAACTTCATGCAGTCTGTTGAACTATTATCAGATGCAATTCGTAGCTTTAATGAGCATTGTTTAGTAGGGATTACGGCGAATGAAGATAAGCTAGAACATTTCTTAAACAATTCACTAATGCTTGTAACAGCTTTAAACCCTCATATTGGCTATGAAAATGCAGCGAAAATTGCGAAGTTAGCGCACAAAGAAGGCTTAACTTTAAAAGAAGCAGCGATCCAAAGTGGTCTATTAACAGAAGAACAATTCAACGAATGGGTTGTTCCAAGTAAGATGATTAAATAACTAAAAAAGCGTATAGGTGAAAAGCACGATTCTTTTCATCTATGCGTTTCTTTTTATATAAATATGTTATTTTATAGAAAAGGAGGGGATTTATATGAAAAAGTTATTTTATACGTTAGCAATTATAATCGGAATTTGTGTCATTGTTGTACCACTGCTATTTATTTTTGTGTTGAATAATGGCAACCCTTATACAAAATACATAGTAGAAAAACATGTCCCGAATCATTTAGAACAGCAAGGTTACACAGAAAAAGATTTACGTGAACAAGTTTATGTAGAACCAAAAGAAGCTTCACATGACGGTTTTTATCAAGGACAGTATCAAGTAGTTTTTAAAGATGAACCGAATATAACGTACTACTATGGTGTAGCGAAAAAGGGCAAAGAAGTACAACAGTTTTGTGAGAAAGAAATAGTGCAAAATGATGCAACAGAATACATTACAACAACTACAAAACATAGTGAAAGTAACTGTACCAAGTAGTATTTAATAAAAAAAACATCGCGTCTGAAAGCGATGTTTTTTTTATTAAATTTCGACTTCTTTTTTAACCGTCTTTGCAACAGGTGCTTCTTTCTTTTGAATGAATAAGAAAGCAAGGTAGCGTACCAACACAATACCTGTAATAACAATAGCTAGAGCCACTTCTGTATAAGCGACAAATTGGAAGTAAGGCCATTGTAGAACATCATGTGCAAGTGTTGCTGCAATCCCTGTAATCACAAGCGGGAATGTGAATGCTGCAAAGCTTGGATAGAAAGCAAGTTTGAAAATATTGTGTAAGAAATACAATACGACAAAGAATAGAATCTGACTAACAATTAAACTACTAGCTACAATTGCTGTATTCGGCGCATCTGTGATTGCTAAATAGCCGGCTAAACATAATGATGTAGGTGCAGTTAGAATCGTTAGAAGTGGCATAGCAGCTGGTTCATTATAATGTGTTTTAATTAAACGGTAAATCATCATTGGTACGAGTACGACGTAATTAATAATCGCTAGTACGAAAAAGATTTGACCGATTAATAAATTGAATGTTGGTGATGTAAATGTAATAACACCAATACCGATATATGTGATGAACCAACTAGGGTATAAACTTTGTAAAGTTAAGTCATGTTTAATCACAAAATGATAGGTAAAGTGTGCCATAAAGCCAAGATGTAATACAATCGCACCATACCATAAGACATTAGCTAATAAGACAAAACTTTCAAATTGATGAATGTATGCAGCGATACCGAATGTTGCCATTGTGAACGTCGGTGCAACAGCTGCAATCATCGGATTTTTTAATTCTTGTTTAATTGATTGGAAGTCCATTACAACGCGTAGTGTAAGGAATGCAATTAGTAGAATAGCAATCCATACGAAGATATGACCCACTACGTCGAATTGACGTTGTAACATGAAGTTTCCAAGTGATACAATCGCTAAAATTAGACCAGCCATTGGAATCGGAATTTTTTTGATGAATGACATCGAATCATCTCTTTCTTAGTTGATACCTATATTATAAAACGAAATGTATTATAATAAAAATAAATTATTAAAATCATAATTATTATAAAAATTAATAATAGGGGTGGAAAATATGTTTCAGCGTTTTACGATTTTTATGCAGGCATATAAATTACGCAATTTTTCAGAAGTCGCGAATACATTGTTCATTTCGCAACCAACAGTTTCTGTCCAACTGAAAAAGCTTGAAGAAGAACTACATGTTACGCTATTTATTCGACAAGGTCCGAAAGAAGTGATTCCGACAGAAGAAGCAGACTATTTATATCGCCAGTTATTAAATTTGCGTGACGAATGGGATCACGTATTGGAGCAACTACAGCATATTAAAGAGAAGAAGGAAGTATGTGTTATTGCATGTTCTAATACATGTGCGACGAATTATATGCCGCGTATATATCGTGATTTACAAGATGCTTTTCCGAATATTATTTTTGAATTGAAGCAGATGAATTCAGATGATGTCATGAAGCAGATGGAACAACATGAGGCGCATATTGGCTTAATTGAAAAACCGCTTATGCATGAAACATTTCGGCGTTTTCCAATCTTTGAAGATGAGTTAGTGTTAGCAGGGAAAAAGGACGCAACACAATGGTTGATGAGAGAGTCGGAGTCGGGTATTTATTATTACAATCAACGCTTTTTAGAAGAACAAAACGTCCATTTACCGATTTTAAAAGTGAATTCAAATGCCTTAATTGTAGAATTATTAAAGCAGGGAGAAGGTCTCACTATTTTATCGAAAGATTCGCTTGTACCAGGCATTCCATATGATGAACATTATACGTATCATCGTCTTTTTTATTGTGTGACGAGAACACATCCAGCTACGAGCCAAATGAATGATTTAAACGCCTATATAGAACAAAAATATGCATTAAAAAAATGAGATTCAATTAAGAATCTCATTTTTTATATTACTTTTCATTTTTTCGTTTATAGATGATTGTACCAATCACCAGTACGATTAAAATAAGTTGTCCAATGATGGTTTCCCACGTCGGATAGAACCCGATATTCGGATAGACAGGTAAACCTGAAATGATGTTCGTACTCATACGGTCTGTTAATTGAAGTGTATGAATACTTACACCGATAATTTTAAATGCGAGTAAGTAGATTAGTACAGTCGCTACAGCGAAGAAACGGTGTACAGGAATTTTCGCACTCACTTTTAATAAGAAGAATGCGACTACTGCTAGAATTGCGATGGCTACAGCAATACCAAGAGCGAATTGACTTGTGGCCATTTTTGGTGCGATTCCTGCATAGAAAATTAATGTTTCGGCACCTTCTCGGAATACCGATAAGAAACTAATTGCTGCCATGGCGAATACCGATTGTTTCGACATAGCATGGTTCATTTGTTTTGAAATATAAGCGTTCCATGCTTTGACATTTGATTTACTGTGCATCCATACACCGACACCAATCATCATAGCAGCTGCTGCAAGTCCAACATAACCTTCAATCATTTCACGACTTGAGGCAATAGAATCAGAATTGAATAGTGTAGACATTAAGATGGCTGCCACTGCGCTTAACCCCACACCAACGCCAGCTCCAATATAAATCCATTTTGCCATATGTTCTTGATTTGATTTTTTTAAGAATGCAACGAGCGCTAAAATAATTAATAGTGCTTCCAAACCTTCGCGTAGAAGAATTAATGCAGCATCCCACATCGTATAGTTTTGATCACCATCAACTAATTGGATTTGTTGTTTAAAGTCTGTTAATTGTTTTTTTAGTGCATCTGCATCCACCGATGATTTTGTTAGTTTACCAGCAATGATGGGCATATCACTTTCGATTTTTGTGTACAGACCTGCATTTTTTGTACTAATATCACTTTCGACATTTGGCCATACTTTAATGAATTCTGTAATCGTAGCAGAAGCTTTTGAGTATTCTTTTTGGTTTATGTAATCATTTGCTTCATCAATTAAATCAGTTAAGGTTTTAAGTGAATAGCCTTTTTTTACAGCACCAACTTCTTTACCATTCGCAAAGTCTGTTACGTCTTGTTTTAATGTATTAAATGTATTTTGTAGTGAATCAAAGTTTGGATTGTCACCTTCTAATTCTAAGCGAAGTAGCGACATTTGTACTTCAATCTCACCATATGCCGTCATATCAAATTGACGAACTGGTTTTTCATTTTTTGTCCAAAAAGCATTGAATGTTTTATAACCTGTTAAGGCAGTTTCGACATTCTTGGATTGAATCGCACGTTCTAATTGATTTAGAGCAGGTGTCATCGCCATTAATACGTCTTGGCGCTCTGATTTTTCATCTACGGGATTTTCTTCTGTTTCAAGATTTGCAATCCCTGTTGAAAGAGCTGTTAATGCAGCGAGACGTTCTTCTTTATTTTTCGCTTTTTCAGCAGCAGCAAGCGCATTATTTACCTCAGTTGCTGCTTTTGAATCTTTACGATTAGAAGCTTCCCAGTCTTTTTTGAATGTGGCAATGGCTTCTTTTGCTTTTTCATCATTTCCTTGTTTCGAATTCGTGATGGCATCACTAATTGAAATAAATAGATGACTATAGTTATTAGCGGGTTCTGCAAAAGCAGGCTTTGTGTAAGAGCCTGCTAGTAATAAAAAGATTAATAAGATTGAACTAAAGCGTGTTAAAAAGTGCTTCACCGATAAAACTCCCTTTTTTCACACCAGGGAAGCAAGCGAATAGAGCACTGCCTCGATGGGTAATATATTCATTCATTTTATCCATACGACCTAAACTATTTTGAATCTTAATGAACTGATTCGGATCTTTTTGGAACGAAATGAATAATAAGCCTGCATCATGTGTCCCCGTTGAGTCCATAACACCAGAAGCATATGAATAAGAACGACGTAATAAGCGCACATTTGCTTTCTTTGCTAAAAAGACATGTGATGTTTCAGGGACTACATTTTCACCATTTTTATCTTTGCGATCAATTTCCATCGCTTCGAATTCACTTGTTTTACCAAGTGGCGCCCCTGTATCACGATGACGTCCAAATGTTGCTTCTTGTTCATCAAGTGCTGTACGATCCCATGTTTCTAAGTGCATTTGAACTTTACGTGCCACAAGGTATGTACCACCTGTAAGCCATGATTTTGATTCACCTGATTGGATAAATACAACACGATCTGCATCTGCCGCGTCACGTGGGTTTTCTGTACCATCTTTGAATGCAAATAGATTACGTGGTGTTTCAGGTTTGCCATTCTTCATTGGAATGGCATTGAATCCAGCTTGCGACCATTTTAGTGAAACTCGACCTGTTGCGATACGAATTAAGTTACGCACTGCATGGAAGGCTACTTGTGGATCATCTGCACATGCTTGAATGCAAATATCGCCACCAGAATATTCTTCTTGTAACTGATCTTTTGGGAAGTGTGGTAAGTCTTTTAATTCTTTTGGTTTTTGATCACCAAAATCGAATTTTTTAAATAGCGATGGACCTACACCGAATGTCAGTGTTAGGTTCTTCGCATCAAGACCAACCGCTTCACCTGTATCTGCAGGAGGTACCATGATGTTTGTGACATCACCAACTGTTTCGCCATTCATTAGTTTTACAGCAGCAGGTGTCCAATCTTTAAATAATTGGGCTAATTCTGCTTTTGTTTTCACAAGAACAGTTAACGAAGCAAAATAAATATTTGTTTGTGAAGGCGTCATAATACCTGATTGATTTTTTCCATAAAATTTTACTTTATTTTTTACGTTTGTCTTGTCTTCTTCAACTGCATTATTTCTACCAAATGCAGAGAGAATACCACCCATACCTGAAGCACCGATGGCTACACCTGCTGCGCCCACGCCAGTCATTTTTAACATTTGACGACGTGAGATTTTCTTTTCAAACAAATTATCTTTTTTTTCTTCGGTCATTTAAATCACTCCAAGATTGTTCCCATTTGAGCTAATGGCTCGCCAAGTTGATTAACAGCTAGAGAAAGAGCTTGTGTATCTTCTTTTTTCAATTTTGTGTAAGATACAAAACCACCATCTTTTGTTTCATGTTTTGCTAATAAATCGTTTACGTTTTTAAATTGTTTTGTTAGATTTTCAGCAAGTGCAGGGTCTTTATCTTGAATTTTCTTTTCTAAGATTGTAAAGATTTTTTCTGCACCTTCGATATTGGCTTTAAAGTCATATAAGTCAGTATGAGAATAGATTTCTTCTTCACCTGTAATTTTTGATGTTGATACTTCATTTAATAAATCAACCGCACCGTTGACCATTAGTTTTGGTGTTACTTCAACTGTTTCAACACGTGCGCGTAATTCTTTTGAATCGGCTAATAGTTGATCTGCAACTTTTTCATAGCCTTTAGTTGTTTTTTCTACCCATAATGCGCGCTCTAACTTGTGGTAACCAGACCAATCTTCCTCGCCCTTACCTTCATCTTTTACATCAGCTAGACGTGCATCAATACGTGGATCTAAATCGCCAAAGCTTTCAGCAATTGGCTCTGAACGTTCAAAATACATACGAGCTACTGGATAAATTTCTTTTGCTTTTTTCATATCACCAGCTTTTACAGCGTTTACAAAATCTTCAGTAGAAGATGTGAATTTGTCTAATTGATCAATTGCAAATTCTTTGTAAGCAGCAACTTCTTGATCAAGTTGAACTTGCTCTGTTTTAGGTTGCTCAGCTGTTTTAGCTGTTGCATCCTCTTTTTTTGCATCTTCTGTGTTTCCGCATGCTGCTGTTAATACTGTTCCTGCTAAAAGAATAGTAGCTAAAATTGATTTTGATTTCATTATGATCCTTCTTTCGATTCGTTATTTATTACTAACAATGATAATCATTATCAGTTGAAAGTCAATACTTTTTCAATAAATAAAAAGAGAGAAGAATGTTTTAAGAAATTTCTCAAAAAGTGTATCACGAAAAAGTGAAGAATTATAGAAGTTTTTCGAAAATCCTTTCAAAATAAATAAATAGGAAGAAAGCGTGTGTGAAATAGAAAAAACACACCATATTTTCGCTTGGAAAATAGGTGTGCGAGTCGTTTATAAATAATCTTTTAATTCATTTTCTAAGAAAGGTTTTGCATGTAAAAATTGCGTGAAAGCATCGTAACGCGAACGTTGTTCTTCGGTCGGTTTTTTACCTGTTTTATAAGCGCGAATGAGAATATTTTTAGGCGTGTTTTCCATATCGATAAATTCTAGTAATTGCGCTTCATAACCTACAAGTTGAAGAATTTCAGCTCGAATGGAGTCTGTGGCAAGTGCAGCAAAGCGTTCTTTCACTAAACCATGTTGCAACATGATATCGAGTGGAGAAGCGTCGAGTTGTCGGTTCAGCTCATGTTGGCAACAAGGGACACTTAGAATGACGTTTGCATTCCATTTGACCGCGCGCGATAATGCCATATCTGTTGCAACATCACATGCATGAAGCGTAACGACCATATCGACTGCATTCTCATCATTGTAGTCATTAATATCACCAACTAAAAATTCAAGCTGGTCGTATTGAAGATCGCGTGCAATCTCAGCACAATGTTCAATGACTTCTTTTTTAAGGTCGAGACCTGTCACACGTAAGTCGAGTCCTTTCATTTCGTGTAAATAGTGATATAGCGCGAATGTCAGATAGGATTTACCTGAACCGAAATCTAAAATACGAATTGTGCGGTCTTTTGGTAAGTGTTCAAGTGAATCATCGATAAATTCAATAAAGCGATTAATTTGCTTGAACTTATCGTATTTTTGTTTTTTGACTTTGCCATCTTCTGTTTGCACACCAAGTCGTATGAGGAATGGATGTGGGACATCAGGATCTAAAATATATTGTTTTTTACGGTTATGTGATAGGTTCACTTGTTTTGTACTTTGTTGGTTATTCGTTTTAAAAAGAACTTTATTCTTCTTTGATAATTGAATTTGAATCGCTTCTTCTTTGAACTCACCTTGTAGCTGTCTGAAATCTTCAAATAGTTGTTTGACTTTTTCAGCTACTTGGTCTAGTGTCACATTCTCATGTTTTAAAATACGTTCGTATTGATATTCGAATTGAATGTGATAAATTCCTTTGAGTGCAATCGGTTTTAACTTTACGCGCTTTACTTCATTTGATTTTTGACGCGGTTGACTAATCGTTGCAGAAATAAGTTGTTCGGTTGTTAGTAAAGTCGTTACACGCTCTAACATTTCTTGAAATTCCATATAAAAACTCCTTCTACTTTATATGCGTTTAAACTATGGGTAAGTTTAACACATTTTCAATAGAAGGAGTATGACAGTCGATTATGATTCGTCTGACTTTAAATACGTTAATGTTTTGCCTGTAAAACCGAATAGAACGGTTAAAATCGGTGATAATAAGCAGAAGAAAGCGAATGGGAAGTATTCAGTTGTTGGAACAGCTAAAACAGTTGTAATAAAAATACCGCAAACACTCCATGGAACGAGTGGATTTACAACCGTACCAGCATCTTCTACTACACGTGCTAAGTTTTTACTATGAAGTCCTGCTTTTTTAAATTGATCTTGGAATGCTTCACTTGTTAATAAAATTGATAAATATTGTTCACCAATCAATGTATTAATACCGATCGCTGTACCAGCAGCTCCAGCAATTACTGAGCGTGGACGACGTAATAAATGTTCAACTTTTAACAGAATCGCTTGAATAATACCTAGTGTGAAGAGTAATCCACCCATTGATAGCGCAAGTAATACTAAACCGATTGTTGAGAACATACTGACTAAACCACCACGTGTTAGTAAGGAATCAATCTCTTTTAAACCTGTAGTAGATTTGAAGCCATCGTATAGAATAGACATCACTTCAGTAGCTGTATAAGGATGAATAAACAGCCCAATAATAATTGCAACGAATGATGTAATCGCTAATGTTGGAATGGCAGGTACTTTTTTAAATGCCATGATGACAAGTAGTGCGACAGGGATAAAAGCATACCAATGAATTAAATCTGTTTTTAATAATGCTTCTTTGAATTGGTCGATTGCTTCCGTCTGTTTTAATTCTTTCGTTGGCGACAAAATTGCAAACAAAATGGTTGAAATAACAAGGGCTGGAATAGTAGTCCAAGCCATATTTTTAATATGATCAAATAAATCAACTTGCATAATAGAAGATGACAAGTTCGTTGTATCAGATAATGGTGACATCTTATCTCCGAAGAAAGCACCTGAGACAATAGCACCTGCTGTAATCGCTAATGATAAATCCATAGCAGAAGCCATACCGATGAATGCTACACCGACTGTAGCGGTTGTTGTCAGTGAACTACCGACTGCTACACCGACTACACAAGCAATTAAAAAGACAATCGCGAAAAAGAAGTGTGGTGAGATTGTTAAGAAACCGACGTAGATTAATGAAGGAATTGTACCTCCCATCATCAGTGCGCTAATCAAAATTCCGATAAAGAAGAAAATAAAAATAGCGCCTAATCCCGCACGCGCACCGTCCATCATGCCGAGTTCTAAATCTTTAAATGAAATCCGTTTAAATGCACCATAAATAAGTAATAACAAAATGGAAATTAAAATCGGAATATGTGGAAGTGCACCAAATTTAATAATGGATACACTCATAATCGCAATAATTCCTAAAATTAGAAGGAGGGCTTCTAATACAGAAGGAGCGATTTTAGCTTGAATACGAAACATAGTGTGACCTCCTTTAAAAATCTATGTAAATGTGTCATGTTATACTTTTTTGCTTCAACGCATTGAAGTATAAGCTAAATTTTAGCATAGTTCATTAGATAGTCAATATAGAAAAACTGAAATGTTTCTTTAAAATAGTTATTTATACGTTTGAACGAGAAATTTTGTACGTATAATATACATTTTATGTTCCCTATGGTATGATTTTTATACATCACAATAATACCCATTTAATGGTTATTATACAAAGGGAAACCTAATTCTTACATAAGTGGGAAATGATATGACAGATAATACATATCAATTATTGGCGATTATTCTTTATATGGTTGCAATGCTTGCAATTGGCTGGTACTCGTTTAAAAAGACGAGTAACTTAACAGATTATATGTTAGGTGGTCGTTCACTTGGACCTGCTGTAACAGCACTAAGTGCAGGGGCATCTGATATGTCAGGTTGGTTATTAATGGGGTTACCAGGGGCGGTATATGCTTCTGGATTAGTAGAAGGCTAGATTGCAGTAGGTTTAACAGTCGGTGCATATTTGAACTGGTTATTAGTTGCACCACGTCTACGTGTATATACACAAGTATCGAATAACTCGATTACGATTCCGAGTTACTTAGATAACCGTCTAAAAGATTCATCTAAATTATTACGTATTGCTTCAGGACTTATTATTTTAGTATTCTTTACATTTTATGTATCGTCAGGTATGGTATCCGGCGGTGTATTCTTTGAAAGTTCATTCGGTTATAGCTATCATTCAGGTTTATTACTAGTAGCAGGTGTCGTAGTTGCTTATACATTATTCGGTGGATTTTTAGCCGTAAGTTATACAGACTTTATTCAAGGTTTAATTATGTTTTTAGCTCTAGTTACCGTACCAATTGTCGGTGTATTTGTAACAGGAGGCATTGGTGAAACAGTAACATCGATTAAAGAGGTTAATCCAGATTACTTAAACTTCTTTGCGACTGCTACGACAGCAGGTGTCATTTCTTCATTAGCTTGGGGATTAGGTTACTTCGGTCAACCACACATCATCGTGCGCTTTATGGCGATTTCAAGTGTAAAAGAAACAAAGCAAGCGCGTCGCATTGGTATCGGCTGGATGATATTAAGTTTATTCGGTGCGATGACGACAGCATTAGTCGGTATTGCTTACTATCAACAACATGGTTTGACATTGAAAAATCCTGAAACGGTATTTATCGCGTTAGGACAAATTCTATTCCATCCATTTGTAGCAGGTATTATGTTAGCCGCAATTCTAGCTGCGATTATGAGTACGATTGCCTCTCAATTAATCGTTACATCTTCAGCATTAGTTGAAGATATCTACAAAGCAGTATTTAATAAAAGTGCGTCAGATAAGCACTATGTATTTATGGGACGACTAGCTGTATTAGTTGTATCATTATTTGCGTTATGGGGTGCATGGGATCAAGATAATACAATTTTAGAATTAGTTGCATTTGCATGGGCTGGCTTCGGTTCAGCATTCGGTCCAGTCATTCTTTTAACATTATTCTGGAAGAAAATCACACGTTGGGGTGCTCTATCAGGTATGGTTGTCGGAGCAGTTGTTGCTTATGTATGGGGACAAAATAAAGAACTGCATGGAATGCTTTATGAAATCGTACCAGGTTTCTTCTCGGCATTCGTTGTTGTGATTATTGTCAGTCTGATGACATATAAACCAAATCCAGAGATTGAACGTGAATTTGAAGAGACAAAAGAGATATTACGCCGCGATAAATAGGGTATAATCAAACTAACAAACCGTAGTTCCATATTTTAGTGGGCTACGGTCTTTTTAAAAAATAAGGGGTGCTCGTATGTTTGAATTAGATCATGTCGTTTATTTTACGAAGAAAAGTCCTGAAGAAGTAGCAGCGAATGAATTGATATCAGGCATTCATCCTGTTGTAGGCGGACAACATCTACAATGGGGAACACATAATGCGTTATTTTATACGAAGTCAAGTTACATTGAATGGCTATCAGTCGAAAATGAAACTAAAGCAAAAGAAAGTCGTCATCCGTTAATCGAACAATTACTATTTGATGTAGATGGACGTGAAGGATTTGCTTCAATTTGTTTACGTTCTGAGAATTTAGAGAAGATGGATCGCTACTTTAAAAAGATGGGCTATAAAACAAGTGGAGTATTGCCATCTGAACGTAAAACAGCGAGCGGAGAAATTCGTCGTTGGAAAATGCTTTTCATTGATCAAAAAGTGGGAAATGCGTTACCATATCCGTTCTTCATTGAATGGGAGCAAGGAATGGAAGAACGTCTTGAAACGTTGCGTGAAGATGGTACGTTAAAACCAGATAACGAAGAATTGACGATTAAAAAATGTATCTTCCATGTACATGATGTTGAACAAAAACTAACGCAATGGGCGCGCTTATTATCATTGCCAACAAAGGATCATACATTACGACTTGATAATACAATTTTTGAATTCGTGGAATCAGCAGATGAAAAAGAACGCCTACATACGATTGAAGTTGTGAAGGCTTGGACAATTGAATAGCAGTATGATAGGATAAAATTAACTTTTTAGGACGGGAGGCTTTTCGAAATGGTAATTCGTATTCGATTGAATGATGCAACATGCAATTAAATACATCATATACGGCGAATTACGTCTTCTATTCGATTAGTCATCAATTTAAAAGGAGGGAGTAAGCGTATGTTTGCTCTGTCCTTTTTTTATTTTGTCAAAAAAGGGTAGATGTAATTTGCCCGTATAGTAGATGAAGGAGGAAGTTTTTTGGATCAAATTATAGAAAAAGCGATATTAGTTGGTGTGAATTTACGTCACGACCCACACTTTGAATATTCAATGGAAGAATTAGCGAATTTAGCAGAGGCATTAAATGTAGAGGTAGTCGGTGTGATCACGCAAAATTTAGAGCGTGTGACAGCTTCGCATTACGTTGGTACGGGGAAAATTGATGAGGTACGTAGTTTATATGAAGCAATGGACGCTAACTTAGTTATTTTCGATGACGAATTGTCACCAGCACAAATTCGTAATTTAGAAAAAGACTTAGATTGTAAAGTTATTGACCGCACGATGCTAATTCTAGATATTTTTGCGCGTCGAGCAAAAACAAAAGAGGCACAGATGCAAGTTGAGATTGCACAGTTACAATATATGCTACCACGTCTAGTCGGTATGTATAACTCATTATCACGTCAAGGTGGTGCGACTGGCGGTGGTTTTGCGAACCGCGGTGCTGGTGAAACGAAGTTAGAGCTTGATCGTCGTAAAATCGAGGAGCAAATTACAAAACTTCGTCGCGATTTAGAAGTTGTAAAAGAACAACGTGAAACACAGCGCAAACAACGCCGTAAAAATAATATTCCGGTTGTATCACTTGTTGGTTATACAAATGCAGGGAAATCAACGATTATGAATCAACTGCTAGCGCGTACGAGTGATGAAGAGCATAAACAAGTTTTTGAAAAAGACATGTTATTCGCTACACTAGAGACTTCAGTACGTCAAATTGAATTAGAAGACCGTAAAAAGTTTTTACTAACCGATACAGTTGGTTTTGTTAGTAAACTACCTCACCATTTGGTAAAAGCATTCCGCTCGACACTTGAAGAAGCACGCGATGCAGATTTACTATTACATGTAGTGGATGTCTCGAATGAAGATCATGAATATATGATGGAAGTAACGAATAAAACATTACAAGCAGTTGGCGTAGAGGGTGTACCGACGATTTATGTTTATAATAAAGCAGATTGTACAGAAATTACGTATCCATATGTGAATCAGAATCGCATTTGGTTATCGGCTCGTGATGGTAAAGGACTAGATGAATTAATCGGTATGATTCGTTCAGAAGTTTTCTCAGACTATGTCACACTTCGCGTATGTATTCCATATGATCGCGGCGATTTAGTTTCATTTTTAAATGAAAAGGCGAGCATTAAAGAAACAGCTTATGAAGAGGATGGTACGCATTTAAAAGTGGAAGTTCGTTTAGAACATGAACCGAAACTAAAGCCATTTATCATAACAGAATAAAGTTAGAAGCGTTCTATAGTGGGGTATATTTCCTCTATGGAATGCTTTTTTATATGGATGTGTATTTTTAGAGAGGACAGATAGAAAAAAGTGTATATGATGGAAATACAAGAAAAGACTTAAATTTTATGACGTTTGTTGTTAATAAAGCGTTTTTAACGTAAAAATTAAGTCTTTTTTATTGAAAAATGAGAATTTTCTAAATTTTGACAAGTTATTTTTGTGTGTGTATAATGGACATACTCTTTTCAAAAAAAGATATTGATTAAATTATTTGACTATTTAAGAAATTGAAAGTAGGAGTTTATATGGAAACAAAAGAGCAAATTGCGAAGTCAGTTCCACAAAGAGGCTTCTTCGGTCACCCGAAAGGTCTTTTCACACTGTTCTTTACAGAGTTTTGGGAGCGCTTCTCTTACTATGGTATGAGAGCCATCTTACTTTACTTCATGTACGATACAGTAGCAAATGGCGGTTTAGGTATTGATAAAACAACCGCTACATCAATCATGTCAATCTATGGTTCATTGGTTTACATGTCTGGTATCATCGGTGGTTGGGTTGCCGACCGTATTTTAGGATCACGTAGAACCATCTTCTGGGGTGGGGTACTGATTATGCTTGGTCATATCTGTTTAGCATTACCAGGCGGTATTACATTATTATTCATCTCAATGGTATTTATTATTTTAGGTACAGGTCTATTAAAACCAAACGTATCATCAGTTGTAGGTGACATTTACGAGCCAGGCGACAACCGTCGTGACGCTGGTTTCAGTATTTTCTACATGGGGATTAACTTGGGTTCATTCCTAGCGCCATTAGTTGTAGGTGCTGTTCAAAAGAACTATAACTATCATGCAGGTTTTAGTATTGCTGCAATCGGTATGTTCTTAGGTCTTGTCATGTATAAAATTACAGAGAAGAAAAACTTGGGTATGGCTGGAGCAAAACCGACAAATCCATTAAATGAAGAAGAACGTGCGAAATTAATTAAAAATTCAATTGTTGTCTTAGTTGTTGCAGCAATTTTATTAGCGATTGCTGGATTCTTTGGCTGGATTTCAATTAGTAATGCTGTAAACTTCTTCACAGTAGTTGGTTTATTAGCACCAATCACTGTATTCATTTGGATGTTTACATCGAAGAAAACAAAAGCAGAAGAAAAATCGCACTTACTTGCATATATTCCGTTATTCATTACAGGTGTTATGTTCTGGATTATTCAAGAGCAAGGCTCAACAATTTTAGCGCGTTATGCAGAAGGTCGTACAGATTTAACAATCGGTTCATTTGAGATTGCACCAGCTTGGTTCCAATCATTGAACCCACTATTCATTATCATCTTTGCACCAATTTTTGCAGCTTTATGGGTGAAATTAGGTAAACGTCAACCATCGACACCAATCAAATTCTCATTCTCATTATTCTTTGCAGGTGCATCATTCTTAATTATGATTATCCCAGCGGTTCTATCTGATGGTCAAACATTAGTAAGTCCATTCTGGTTAGTTGCATCATTCTTATTAGTTGTATTTGGTGAGTTATTAATGTCACCTGTTGGTTTATCAGCAACAACTAAATTAGCACCAGAAGCCTTTGCTGCACAAACAATGGCATTATGGTTCTTAACAAGTACAGCAGCACAAGCACTAAATGCACAATTTGCAAAAGTGTTTGATAAAGTATCTGAAGTACAATACTTCGGTTTCTTAGGTGGAGCAGCCATTGTTCTATTCTTAATTATGTTAATGTTAAGTCCATGGATTTCACGTAAGATGGGCTCAATTAAATAAGTTCTTTCTATTATAAAAGGAATCGTATCTCATTGATACGGTTCCTTTTTTGATTGTACACAATTGAAATGTGTCGAAAGTGTGTCTTTTCATGTAATTTTACTGTAAACAGAAATAAATTATAGTATTGAAGAATCCTTATATTGTAAGGATTTACAGTGGTTTTTATCGTATGAATATATCATTTGTAAACGGATTAACTGATAATACTTATCATTTAGTCATTGAAAATGATTATCAACATGCTATAATGTAGAAGTGAGTAAATGATAGTCATTATCATTTCATCTACTCAAATAAATAACGACATTGGGGATTACAATGAAGAAAAGATATCTTTTTATAGCGCTTATATTGTTATCACTTCTTTCATTATTTGTAGGAGTGAGTCGCATATCACCAATGGACTTACTGGACTTCGGTTCAGAAGAGACACAAATCTTTTTGATTAGTCGTGTACCAAGACTTGTAGCGATCATCTTAGCAGGTGTAGGGATGAGTATTGCAGGTTTAATCATGCAAAGCTTGAGCCGTAATAAGTTCGTATCACCAACTACTGCTGGTACGCTCGATGCAACCAAACTTGGTATTTTAGTATCCATGATGATTTTTGTAAATGCAACCCTACTTGAGAGAATGGTCGTTGCTTTTGTATTCGCGCTAGCCGGCACGCTATTATTCATGCAAATTTTAAATCGAATCAAATTTAAAGACGCCATTTTTATTCCTTTAATCGGGATGATGTTTGGTAATATTCTAAATTCAATTACGACATTCTTTGCGTATAAGATGAATATTATTCAAAACTTATCAACTTGGCTACAAGGGGATTTCTCAACGATTCTGAAAGGTCGTTATGAACTTCTTTACATAAGTGTTCCGATTCTCATCATTGCCTATTTTTATGCCAACCGTTTTACAGTTGCAGGAATGGGAGAAGACTTTGCTAAAAACTTAGGGATTAAATACAAACGTATTGTAAACTTTGGTTTAGTGTTAGTGGCACTTATTTCAACATCTGTTGTATTAACAGTTGGTGTGATTCCATTCGTTGGATTAATCATTCCAAATATCGTCTCGATTTTCAAAGGCGATAACTTAGCGAAAACATTGCCGCATACTGCTTTACTCGGTGCGATTTTCCTACTCATTTGTGACATTTTAGGTCGAGTGCTCATCTATCCATATGAAATCTCAATCAGTCTCATGGTAGGCGTTATCGGTAGTGCCATCTTCCTTTATCTATTAATGAGGGGGCGAGCATATGCGCAACAATAAATTAAAACTTACGATTCTTGCCGTTTTAGTATTAATCTCAGCAGCTTTATATGTGTTTTATAACTTGAATGGTAGTTATCATTATGCATTTCCACGTCGCTTAATCAAAGTATTAGCGATGGCGATTACGGGTGTAGCGATTGCATATGCAACCGTTACATTCCAGACGATTACACATAATCGTATTTTAACACCAAGTATTATGGGACTCGATTCGATGTACATGTTGCTGCAAACCGTTATTATTTTCTTATTCGGTTCAGCAAGTATTTTCGTATTAAATCAAACATTGAACTTCTTTATCTCGATGATTGGTATGATTGCATTCGCATTAATACTTTACCGCTTTATGTTTAGAAAAGAAGGGCAGCCTATTTACTTCTTATTACTTGTTGGGATTATCATTGGGACTTTACTCGGAAGTCTATCAACATTCCTTCAAGTACTAATTGATCCAAATGAATTTATGAATGTACAAGATAAGATGTTTGCGAGCTTCAACAACGTCAATCAAAACTTAGTTTGGCTATCACTTGTAATTGTTGTACTAACGATTGCATATGGTTGGACGAAGATGGGTGAACTCGATGTACTTTCTCTTGGTCGTGACCATGCTCGTAACTTGGGTGTGAATTACGATGGCGTTGTGAAAACAATGCTAGTTCTATCAGCAATCTTAATTGCTACATCGACAGCTCTTGTTGGTCCAATTACATTCTTTGGTTTGATTGTTGCCAACTTATCGTATCAATTCTTCCATACATATAAACACTCTGTATTAATCACAGGGGCGATCCTCTTCAGCTTATTTGCTTTAATTGGTGGTCAGTTTATTGTAGAAAGAATCTTTACATTCTCGACAACGCTAAGTGTCATCATTAACTTTGTCGGTGGTATTTACTTTATCTACTTATTATTGAAAGGAAGTCGTGCATCATGATCTCAGTAAAAGATATTTCAAAAATGTTCGGTAAGAAAAAGGTAGTTGATGCGGTAACGGTTGATATCCAACCAGGAAAAATCACATCTTTTATCGGACCAAATGGTGCAGGTAAATCGACATTACTTTCAATGGTGAGTCGCTTGATGAATGCCGATTCAGGTGAAGTATTGTTAGATGCTTCAGATGTAAAATCATTTAAATCAAATGAATTCGCAAAACGTGTTTCGATTTTAAAGCAATCGAACTTCATGAATGTTCGCTTAACCATTCGTGAACTTGTTGCCTTCGGTAGATTTCCTTATTCGCGTGGTCGCTTGAATCAAGAGGATGAGGAAATGGTAGACAAAGCGATTGCTTATATGAACTTAGAAGATATGCAACATTCATTTTTAGATGAGTTATCAGGTGGTCAGCGCCAACGTGCTTTTATCGCAATGGTTATTGCACAAGATACAGAATACGTGCTATTAGATGAACCACTTAATAACTTAGACATGAAACATTCCGTTCAAATTATGAAAATTCTTCGTAAATTAGTCGATGAACTTGGTAAAACAGTTGTCATTGTTTTACATGATATTAACTTTGCATCTGTTTACTCAGACCGCATTGTCGCTTTAAAAGATGGACGAATCGTTAAAGATGGTCCGACAGAAGATATTATTAACACCGCTTCATTGAAAGAGATTTATGATATGGACATTCCAATTCAAGAAATGAATGATTGTCGTATTTGTGTGTACTTTAATTCAAAATAAAAGGAGATTTTTAATCATGAGAAAATGGGTATTCGCAGCCGTATTAATGTGTTTAGTATTAGCTTTAGCAGCATGTGGTTCTTCAACAAAGGATGAAAAATCAAACGCAGCTTCAAATGATGATACAATTAAAATCGAAAATAACTTCGGTGTAACAAGTGAAGATGGTAAATCAACAAACACAGTAAAAGAAACTGTAAACGTACCAAAAGACGCTAAAAAAGTTGTCGTATTTGATATGGGTTATTTAGATACATTGGATGCTTTAGGATTATCAGATCGCGTAGTAGGTGTACCACAACAAAACATTCCTGCTTACTTAAAACAATATAAAGATTCAAAATATGCAAATGTTGGTGGATTAAAAGAGCCTGATTTTGAAAAAATCGCTGAATTAAATCCAGATGTCATCTTTATCTCAGGTCGTCAAGCTTCTCAATTCAAAGAATTTAACGAAATCGCTCCAACTGTATATGTAGGTATTGATACAACAAACTACATGGATTCATTCAAAGCAAACACTGAATTAGCAGGTAAAATCTTCAATAAAGAAGACGCTGTAAAAACAGAATTAGCAAAAGTAGATGATCAAATTAAAGAATTAAATGAAAAAGCAACAAAAGCAAATGAAAAAGCATTAATCGTATTAGGTACACAAGGTAGCTTAAGTGCATACGGTGCAGGTTCTCGTTTTGGTTTAATTCATGATGTATTTGGCTTTGGTCAAACAGACAAGAAAATTGAAGTATCAACACATGGTCAAACAGTTACTTCAGAATATGTTTATGAGAAAAATCCAGATGTATTATTCGTAATCGACCGTGATTCAGCAATCGGCGAAAAATCTTCAGTTAAAAAAGATTTAGAGAACGAATTAATTAAGAAAACAAATGCTTATAAAAACGGTAAAATTGTTTACCTAAATGCTGAAACTTGGTACTTAGCAGGTGGCGGTATCGAATCAGTATCACAAATGGTAACAGATGCTTCAGCAGCATTAAAATAATAATGATGAGAAAAGGGTAATCGCGATATAAAGCGATTACCCTTTTTATGTTATGAATTTTTAAATCTCTCTAAAGAGAAGAGAGATAAGTCAAAGTTTACATCTTTTTTATTCGTCATATCCACAAGTAATTCTCCAATAGCACTCGCGAATTTAAAGCCATGTCCACTAAAGCCACTCGCTAAAACAATTCGGTCATTTCCTGGGAAATAGTCAATAATGAAGTCTTCATCCGGTGTCATATCGTACATACATGTTTTACCGAACTTCAAATTTTGAATACTCGGCATATATTCATGTAAGAATTCATCTAATTCTTCTTGGTCTGAAAGGCTAAAATCGTCTCTGTCATTATTTGGATTGATAGCGACGCCTCCATCATGTCGTCCAATTTTAAGACCCATACCATTCACACTTGGAAATCCATAGTAAGTTGCATTTTCTAATTCAAAACTAAAGCAAGGAAAGTTTTGTTCTGAAAATCGTTCATCTGAATCGTACCATGCAAAAGTTTTGCGCAAAATTGTGACAGGAAGGGGTAAATGAATAGAAGACATCAATTCTTTTACGAAAGCACCTGCCGTTACAATGAGATAGTCTGCGGTATAGCAACTTTTATTCGTTTTAACTTCTACATGCCCATCTCCTTCTGTAATGGATACGACCTTTTCGTTAAAAGCAAATACAGCGCCTTCTTGAGCCGCCAAGTCTTTATAGGCACGAATACATTCCTCTACATGTAAAAACCCAGCATTCGGCTCGTAAGCCCCAATTTCATTGTGTACTAAATTTATACCTGTCCATCTCTTTTCGATGTCACTTGTCGAAAGTTTCTCGATCGGTAATTGAAAACGTTCCGCACTTTTAAATACATTTTGCATGAAATCGGTATCTTCTTTTCCAATATTCAATACCCCAACTTCTTCTAAAAGTTTTCTTTTTGTGAGATGTTCAGCTTCTGTAAATAATGTAGCAGCACGAAGCGCAAGAGGTACATACTGAGCTCCCTCGCCATAGGCATAACGAATAATACGTGTATCCCCATGATGTGTTCCAAATGTATGAGGTGGTTCATATGTATCAATTAGTAACGTTTTGTAACCATTTTTTGCAGAAAAGTAACTTGTCGGCATTCCCATGGAACCTGCACCGATAATAATCGTATGATAATGCATAATGAATTCCTCCTTTTCCTCCAGTATAATGTAAAGAATAATCTGAAAAATATATTTTGGAATAAAAGGTGGTTAAATAGTAACGAGAAAAGAAAAGGAAGTGTTTTTCGGTGAAATATATTTTAGGAATTCTCACATTTATTGTATTCCTTATTTTCGCATTTAATTTAAAATCAGTTTGGGTATATGACTTTGATGAGTGGGGAAGTCATTTATTAAAGGGGAATGAGTTTTTAATTCCGTTCCACTATATTGGTGAACCGATATTTGTTGTCATCGTCGCGGTTCTCTTGTTAATCTGGCTATGGGTTAAAGCACAAAACTTTCGTGGTATGATTTTTGTATTAATTACGATTGCAGGTGGCAATCTCGTGAATTTATTTGTGAAAGGTCTTATTAAACGAGATCGACCATACATTTTAGAACAATTGACAAGTTTTAGTTTTCCTTCAGGACATGCAATGACGGGATTACTTTATCTGTTAACAGTGGCTTATATTACGACAGAATATCAAACGAAAAAGACCAAAGTTATCGCGATGAGTATTGCGACTGTCGTTGCGATTTGTATCGGTTTATCACGTGTTGCCGAGTCTCGACATTATTTATCAGATGTAGTGAGTGGTTGGGCGCTGGGATATACGGTATTTGCACTTGCTTTATTATGGTACGAGCGTCGAAAACGAGTATTTAAACAACTTGAAAAGTAGAAAAAAGGTGAATCGTTTGTGAGAGCGATTCACCTTTTCTTTATGTGCTTTTTTTATGTGCTAATCGTTTTAGAGCTACACGCTTTTCGCGTTGTTCAAATAGAATGTATTTGTGTAAGGCGAATGTTAATCCGACACCAAGGATTAAAATACCACTTACGAAACAAACAACACCGAACCAACCGAATGATAGCCAGAAGAAGCCACCGATTGTTCCACCAACACTGGAACCGACGTAATAAAAGAATAAATAAAGCGATGAAGCTTGTGCCTTATCATGTGAAGCACGTGCACTTACCCAACTACTCGCAATCGCATGTCCACCGAAAAAGCCGAATGTGAATAATGCAATACCAATTAAAATAAAGAGTAGACTACTGAAAAGAGTTAAAACAGCGCCACTTAGCATAAGTAGAATCGCTAATAAAATCATCGCGAATTGACCATGTCGATCTGCTAATTTTCCCATCCATGTAGAACTGAATGTCCCCACTAAATAGACAACGAAGATACTGCCTACAAGTGTCTGACTTAGGTTATAGGGAGGGGCGATTAGTAAAAAGCTAATATAATTATAAAGCGTTACGAATGAACCCATTAAAACAAAACCAAGACTAAACAACAGAAGTAGACCTGGATCTTTTAAGTGTTCAAACATAGAATGTGCTAAAGGTTTAAAGGCTAATTTTGCAGGGACGAAATGTTTCGATTTTGGCAGTAAAAGATAGAATGCGACAGCTAGGATTAAACTTAAAACACCGATGGAGAGCATCGCGATATGCCAATCATAGATATCACTGACAGCCCCCATCATAACGCGTCCTGCAAGGCCACCAATTGAGCTACCACTCACGTAAAGACCCATCGCAATGCCTAAGCTTTTTGGCTCAATTTCTTCTCCTAAATAAGCCATGGCGATCGCAGGGAGACCAGCGAACACAGCGCCTTGGATAATACGTAATGTGAGTAGTGCACCAAAAGAAGGGGCAAAGGCAATTGCGATTGATAAAATGGCTACAGCTACCATTGAGAAAGTCATTAAATTTTTTCGTCCCCATGCTTCAGAAACAGAGCCGACAATTAACATACAAATAGCGAGTGCAACAGTTGTTAAAGAGAGCGAGAGAGAAGCTGTTGCTGGTGAGATATTAAATGTATCAGCAATCATGGGAAGAACAGGTTGCGTCATGTAAAGATTGGCGTACGTACTAAAAGCACCCGCAAATAAAGCGAATGTGGTAAAACGAAAAGCGCGTGATCCTTTTTCAATGTATTCCACGATAGCAACCTCCGAAATTGTTGTTTCTTTTTATTATAATGAGTTACAATTCATAATAACAATCTATTATATTGATTGAATTCATTCGATTTGGTTATGAATGGAAGGGGTGGGGGATATGGATTTACAACAGTTAAAGTATTTTCAGACGGTTGCACGTTTAGAACATATGACGCGTGCAGCGGATGTTTTGAATATATCGCAACCAGCGCTCAGTAAGGCAATTTCACAACTTGAACATGAAGTAGGGGCACCGCTATTTGAACGAGTAGGACGTGCGATCCGTTTGAATCGTTATGGCGCTCTATTTTTAGAAAGAACCGAACCAATCACTCAAATATTAGACGAAGCTAAACAGGAAATACGTGATTTGGTTGCACCGAATTCTGGCACAGTTGCGATTGGTTTTACACACTCGATGGGGACGAGATTAGTTTCAAGAGCTGTTCAGGCATTTCAAAAAGAGTATCCGGAAACGAATTTTGAATTTGTTCAAAGGAACTCGCTACCGCTTGTACAACACTTAAATAAAGGTCTATGTGATCTTTGCCTAATTCCCTATTTAGAAATGGATATTCCGATTGATTGGCGGGAACTATGGCGAGAAGAAGTATATGTGATTGTTCCTTTACACCACCGTTTTGCCAAACAAGATACGGTTCGATTACAAGATTTAGCAGAAGATCCTTTTGTAACGATTAAGGAAGGAAACTCCTTGCGACAAATTCAGAATCATGTTTTTGAACAGGTTGGTATTTCTCCTGATATCGTATTTGAAGGGGAAGAATTTCATACGGTCGCAAGTTTTGTAGAAGCAGGTTTTGGGGTGGGGTTGTTACCTGATTTACAGAGAATTGATGGCTATCAAATTAAAAGGTTGCATGTAACCGATGTAGTTTGCGAGCGTCGAATTGGGATTGCGACGATGAAAGACCGCTACATTCCACAAGTTGCGAAACAATTTGAAGCATTTGTGAGCGAACATTTATATCATTTCACACAACTATAAAAAATAAAAGGTAGAAGCCATTTTATAGGACTCCTACCTTTTTGTAATGAATCATTTTATCTATCTGTTTTGAACGGTCACTTGCACACCTTGTGTGTCAACATGTGCTGCTTTGATTGTATAGTCAGGTAAGTACTGTTGCATCTTTTCAACGAATGCATCTACTTTAGACGAGTCAATTAATGAAATCATCGTAGGACCTGCACCACTAATAGAAGTACCGAATGCTCCGTGATCGCGTGCTAATGTACGAATTGTTTCGTAATTTGGAATTAAATGAGCGCGGAACGGTTCATGGAATAAATCTGCTTCCATAAATTGTCCAGCTAATGCGTAGTCTTGTTTTAAAAGAGCTGCGACAAGTAGGTTACTATATGCACTTGCATGTACTGCATATCCTTTTTCATATGTAGTAGGGAGCGCTTTACGAGCCTCGGCTGTTTTTAATTCGACATTTGGAATAAAGACAGCGAAAGCAGCATCTACTTGTTTTTCATTAACTAAGTGGAGTTCGCCATTTGGTAATGTCGCCCCTACAACTAATCCACCACATACAGAAGCAGCAGCGTTATCTGGATGACCTTCAATCTCAGAAGATAATGCACATTTTGCTTGTTCATCTAATTGTAAATCACATACGACATTGACAAGTTCGATTGCAGCGACAATCGCAGAAGCACTACTACCTAAACCACGTGCAAGTGGTAATTCACTATACATGTCCACTTTACAAGCTGGTAGTTGTACATTAAATTTTTGCGCTACTTGTTGCGCCACTTGATAAACAAGGTGATCTTCCACGATCATTTCAACTGGTAAATGAGATGAATGGTGTACAAACTGCCACTCATTTTGTAATGTAACGTCTAGTTTTAAGTAAAGACCTAATGCGAGTCCAACCGAATCAAATCCCGGTCCAAGATTTGCCGTACTTCCAGGAACGGAGATGGACCACATTTTACTCATAGAACACCCTCGATGTATTCGCGGATTTTTTCTTCGTTATTTGGTAAAGAAACCATGCTAATTGTTGACGCAGAAACAGCTGTATCAGGGTCTTTTAAACCGTTACCTGTTAAAATGGCTACGACTTTACTGCCTTTTGGAATTGAACCATTTGCAACCGATTGAATAACACCTGCCACAGAAGCAGCTGAACCTGGCTCAGCAAAAATACCTTCTTTTGCAGCGATTAAACGGTATGCATTTAAAATTTCTTCGTCTGTTACAGCACCAATTTTACCATGTGATTCATCGCGTGCTGCTTCAGCTAATTTCCAGCTTGCAGGGTTACCGATACGAATCGCTGTTGCAATTGTTTCAGGTTTTGCAATTGGCGCGCCTTGTACAATCGCTGCAGCACCTTCAGCTTCGAAACCGAACATTTTTGGAAGTGTTGTACCTTTTTTCTGGTTATATTCTTTAAAGCCTTTCCAGTAAGCGCTAATGTTACCTGCGTTACCTACAGGAATTGCTAAAATATCAGGTGCAGCACCTAATTGGTCGCAAATTTCAAAAGCAGCTGTTTTTTGACCTTCTAAACGATAAGGATTTACAGAGTTTACAAGTGCTACGTCTGTTGTTTCAGAAATATCACGTACTGCTTGTAATGCTTCGTCGAAGTTGCCGTCGATTTCGATAATTTTTGCACCGTACATATATGCCTGAGCTAATTTACCTGCTGCTACTTTTCCTTTTGGAATTACAACAAGCGATTGAATACCAGCGCGTGCTGCATATGCTGCTGCTGCCGCTGATGTGTTCCCTGTTGAAGCACAGATGACGCACTTACTACCATCTTCTACAGCCTTGGCTACAGCCATTACCATACCGCGGTCTTTGAACGAACCTGTTGGATTTAATCCTTCATATTTTACGTGAAGATCGATTCCTAATTCTTCTGATAATGCGTTTAAACGGATTAAAGGTGTATTCCCTTCATGTAAAGTTAATGCTGGTGTTTTGTCAGTTACGGGTAAATATTCTTTGTATTGTTCAATTAAGCCTTTCCACATATAAATGCGCTCCTTTTTTGTACGTTCTTCAATTACAGTTGTTCATCTTGAAAAGACAACTGTTTTTCTATAAAAGACATTTTAACTTATTTTTGCATTTATATCTATAGTTCTTTAGAAATTTTCGGAACAATTTGAATTTGTAAAGGGATTGTCACAATAAATGAAAAAGGTTATAGTATGTATATTCTAGTGACAAGACAGTTGGAGGGTTTTACGTGACAACAATGACAAAAGGCAAAAAGAAGCCGATTACACGAAATAAATTATTAGCAATTGCAGGAGTTGGCTGGCTCTTTGATGCATTAGACGTAGGAATTTTATCATTCGTTATTGCAGCTTTAGCAGTAGAGTGGAATTTAACGCCGACAGAGATGGGCTGGATTGGTAGTATCAACTCGATTGGTATGGCTGTTGGTGCACTCGCATTTGGTTTGATGGCAGATCGTTTTGGACGAAAATCTGTATTCATGTGGACGCTCGTTATTTTTTCTGTAGCAAGTGGTCTATCAGCTGCTACAACAACGCTAGCAGCTTTCATGGTACTACGATTCTTCGTAGGAATGGGGCTCGGCGGGGAATTACCAGTAGCTTCAACATTAGTTTCTGAAAGTGTCGCACCAAAAGAGCGTGGACGTGTAGTCGTTCTTTTAGAGAGCTTCTGGGCAGGTGGTTGGCTACTTGCAGCGATTATCTCGTATTTTGTCATCCCGACATACGGATGGCGCGTGGCATTAATCTTAACAGCGATTCCAGCATTCTATGCGATTTATTTACGTATTAGTTTACCTGATTCACCAAAATATGAGGCGAATAAAACAAAAAGACAATCTATTTGGAAAAATATACAGTCTGTTTGGAAGAAAGAATATGCAAAGAGTACACTCATGCTATGGATTGTCTGGTTCATGGTGGTCTTCTCTTATTACGGTATGTTCTTATGGCTACCAAGTGTTATGGTCATGAAAGGATTCAGCATGATTCAATCATTTGAATATGTACTGATTATGACACTTGCACAATTACCAGGTTATTTTACAGCAGCTTGGATTATTGAAAAAGTAGGGCGTAAATTTGTGTTATCACTTTACTTACTTGGTACAGCAGTAAGTGCTTTAACATTCGGTTTTGCAGACACGACAGCGATGCTACTAGTATCAGGTATGTTCCTATCTTTCTTCAATTTAGGAGCATGGGGTGCATTGTACGCTTATACGCCTGAAAATTATCCAACAATTATTCGTGGGACAGGTTCAGGTATGGCCGCTTCTGTAGGTCGTTTAGGTGGAATTTTCGGACCGCTATTAGTTGGGGTGTTAACAGCGAGAAGCGTGGATATTAGTAGTATTTTTACAATTTTCACGATTGCGATTGTCATTGCCATTATTGCAATTATCTTCTTAGGAAAAGAAACGAAACAAATGGAAATTGATTAATAAAGAAGTGTAGTGATGCATTTAAAAATCACTACACTTTTTTATTTTAATAAAAACAGAGTGTTTATGATGTTAATTATTGAAATATTCCATTATCATAATATTAATAAGTTAAACACATTATTTTTCGGGTACTGGATATTTAATGAGATTTTTGGCTAGTTTTTCAGAAACAGCCTGTTGTAAATCAATATCCATGTGATCAGCGAGAGCAACTAAGTAAATGAATACATCAGCTAGTTCTTCTTTAATTGCTTGGTGATACGTAGCAGTTGCTTCTTCACCTGTCTTCCATTGAAAAGGCTCTAATAATTCATTTGCCTCAAGTGAAATTGAGATAGCTAAAGCACGTGCATCTTGATTAAGGTGCCAACCGCGCTCTTTTCGGAACTCTAAAATTTCTTGTATTGTTTTTTGCATGAAAACGCACTCCTTAAAAATTCATTTAGTTTCATTATAACGGACCGATTGATTATATAATGTATGTAAGTAGAAAAGGATGGGGATTAAAATGAATAGTGACTTGTTAAAGACATTAAAGCCAACACTAGATGAAGTATTTTCACATTTGCATGAGAATCCAGAAAAAAGTTGGAGTGAAATAAATACAACCAAATATATTGCAAATTTACTAGAAGGTCATGGGTTTAAAGTACATCTTTTTGAACGTATTCCAGGTTTATATGTTGAGTTTGGTAGTGGCAGTCCGGTTGTCGCTCTAAGAACAGACATGGATGCGCTATGGCAAGAAGTAAACGGCGAATTCCGTGCGAATCATTCATGTGGGCATGATGGACATATGACAATGGCTATTGGTGCTTGTTTATTTATTCAAGAATTAATTGATAAAAATCAATTTTCAATGGACGAAGGCGGTACAATTCGCGTCATCTTCCAACCTGCGGAAGAAAAAGGGCAGGGTGCGTTATCGGTCATTGATACAGGGCTAATGGATGATGTAGATTATTTATTCGGTGTACATGTTCGCCCAATCCAAGAATTAAAAGATGGTGAATTTAGTCCAGCACTTCATCATGGTGCATCACGCCAAGTATCGTGTGAAATTTATGGTGAAGAGGCACATGCTGCTCGTCCTCATCTTGGAAAAAATGCGATTGAGATTGGTAGTAGTTTAGTAGACGCTTTGAAGTCGATCCATGTGGATACAACAATTCCTTGGTCTGTTAAAGTGACACGCTTCCAAGCAGGTGGTGAGGCAGGGAATGTTATTCCAGGTAAAGCCATTTTAACGATGGATGCACGTGCGCAAACAAATGCTGCAATGGAACAGTTAGGTGAAGGGATTAGCCGAAGTATTCGTGCCGTATCAGAAATGTACGAAGCGCATATCGAACAAAAAGTGTTATTAGATATCGCTGCTGCAGAGGTAAGTGACGAAGCGAGAGATATTTTGAAAAAGTCGATTATTGAAGCAGTAGGTGAAGATCATTTAGGTGAAGAAATCATCACACCAGGAGGAGAGGACTTCCATTTCTATACAAAACGTCGTCCTCATATTAAAGCGGCTATGCTTGGTCTTGGTTGTGGATTAGTACCAGGACTTCATCATCCACATATGACATTTAATCATGACCAATTAATTGTCGGTGTAGATATTCTATCACGCGCTGTTATGACAGCATTAGAGCAAGCAAGACAGCAATCAGCACCAGTGTTAGGGTGATAAACGAACATGAAAATTGAAAAAGTTGTTTTACGAAAAATGAAAATGCGAATGAAGCACCCTTTTACGACAAGCTTTGGTACGGTACAAGATAAAGTATTTATTATAGTAGAGGCTTATGATGATCAAGGTTTCTGTGGTTACGGTGAGGGGGATGCCTTTGAAATTCCGTGGTACACAGAAGAAACAGTCGAAAGCTGTTGGCATATGTTGCGAGATTTTTATATACCGAGATTACTCCATGTAGATTTTCAGCATCCCAGTGAAGTACGTGAACTTTTATCGGTTTATCGCCGTAATCCAATGGCAAAGGCAGCTATTGAAACAGCGATTTGGGATGTCTATGCCAAACGAATGAATAAACCACTGTATCAGGTAATTGGCGGTATCCGAAATGAAGTAGAAGTAGGCGTAAGTATTGGATTACAACCGACAAGCGAGCAACTATATGAAAAAATAGAGCAGGCATTACAAAATGGTGCGAAACGAATTAAAGTGAAAATTAAGCCAGATAACGATGTTGAATTAGTCAAAACGATTCGCGCGCGCTATCCAGATGTACCGCTTATGGTTGATGCGAATTCAGCCTACACATTAGAAGATCTTCCTTTATTAAAAGAACTAGATGCCTATAATCTATTGATGATTGAGCAACCACTTGGAGCAGACGATTTAATAGAGCATGCGACGTTACAAAAAGAATTAAAAACACCGATTTGTTTAGATGAGAGCATTTGTAGTTTGAAAGATGCAAAAACAGCTATTGCCCTCGATGCTGGACGAATCTTTAATATTAAAATTGCGCGTGTTGGTGGTATTGAAGAAGCTAGATTAATTCATGAAGAAGCGAGTAAAGAGGGTATTAAGATGTGGGGTGGCGGTATGCTAGAAGCAGGTATTGGGCGTGCGCATAGTGTTGCGATTGCGACATTAACAGATTTCACATTACCAGCTGATACTTCGGGTTCTCGTCACTATTTCGAAGAAGATTTGATTATTCCTGAAGTTGTTGTAGAGAAGGGTGTTATTCATTTACCTGAAAAAGCAGGTATTGGATATGATGTAAATCTAGATGCTTATGAACGATTTACAACAGAATATTTAATATGCAAATAATAAAAGTAGCGAGTGGTTTTCAGCCCATTCGCTACTTTTGCTTTATGCGTAAACTTCTTCTTTTGTGGTCTCTGTGTGCGTAGGCGGTTGTGTTAACATTTTACCTAAGAAAATTTCATCATAAAATTGTCCATTCACGTGAATTGCATGTAATCTTGTACCCTCAACTTCAAATTGTCTACTTTTATAATACGTCAGTGTATGATGATTACCATCTAATACAGATGCATCTAATCGATCAATCTCTTGTTCTTTTGCCCATTCTTCTACTGCACAAAGTAAGTCATGTGCAATTTCGGCTTTTTGATATTCTGGCATGAGTTGAATTGATGTCATGGCACGATGTTGGAATCCTTGTGAGATATGTCGCCAGACTTGTGCAACACCACGAATATGTCCGTCAACAACTGCCACAAAAAATTGTCCGGCATTTTTAATATTCCAATGCGAAATTCTTTTACGTAAAGCGGATAAAGTATCAGGAGCTTGTAAGAAATCATAGTGATTCATCGGCTCTAATTCTTTTAAACGATGCATAAAACGCGTTAAATTGCGTACATCATTTAGCTCAGCTTGGCGAATAATATATGTGCATGTTGCGTCATTTGTTGTTTTGTTTTGTTGTACTTGTTGAGCAGAGCGTTCAAATTGTACATAAAAACCAAGCTGTATTTTTGAAACGAAGTAGTTTTTTTCTGTCCACGCTAAAAAATGTTGTAAGGGTGGTTTTGTTTTTGTCCACCAGCTCCTATTTAAATAAGCTGCATTTGGCAACTTTTGTCCAATAATCGTTTCTATTTCAGAAAAAGAAAGTTGAATCACCGGTTCTTTTAATACATGAAAATAGTTGGCTAAAGGAATGTATTTCTTTTCGATTGCATGTTCCATAGTTCGACCTCTTTTTCATTTCGTTTATATCAAAATAATATCATAATTAACGATTTATTAGATGCTAATCGGACTATATATAATATAATAGACAAAAAATTGTTAAAAAATAACGATTTTCAAAAGAGTTAAAGGTGAAATAGTAAGTAAACGAATTTTTAGTTTCGGCGTTTCATTTCATTTTTTTTCATTTATAAATATGGTAAAATACATAGGATTAAATAAGTAAGTACATTTCTTTAGGAGGAATTTAGAATATGAGCAAAATTTTAGTTTTCGGGCATAAAAATCCAGATACAGATACGATTACATCTGCATTAGTTTATGCTTACTTAAAACAACAACTAGGTGTAGATGCAGAAGCAGTACGTTTAGGTGAAGTAAACAATGAAACGGCATTCGCTTTAGAAAAATTCGGTTTCGATGCACCACGCCTTGTTGAAAAAGTTGCACCTGAAGCAGCAGAAGTGATCCTAGTAGACCACAACGAATTCCAACAATCTGCTGAAGATATTCAAGATGTAACAATTAGCGAAGTAATCGATCATCACCGTATTGCAAACTTTGAAACAGCGAACCCACTTTACTACCGCGCAGAGCCAGTTGGTTGTACAGCAACGATTTTAAACAAAATGTTCAAAGAGAATGATGTAGAAGTTCCAGCAAACTATGCGGGTTTAATGCTATCTGCTATCGTATCGGATACATTATTATTAAAATCACCTACTTGCACGCCACAAGATGTGAAAGCAGCGACAGAATTAGCTGCTAAAGCAGGTGTTAACTTAGAAGAATATGGTCTAGCAATGTTAAAAGCAGGCGCAGACTTATCAGATAAATCACTAGAAGATTTATTATCACTTGATGCAAAAGAATTTGAGATGGGTTCAAGTAAAGTCATCATTGCACAAGTAAATGCTGTAGACGTAAATGATGTATTAAGTCGCCAAGCAGAACTTGAATTACTATTAAATAAAGAAGTTGCAGAAAAAGGGTTAGACTTATTCTTCTTCGTTGTAACAGATATTTTAAATAATAATTCAGTTGCAGTACCAGCAGGTTATTTAGCAACACGTTCAGCTGAAGCATTTGGTACGATTTTAGTGAATAATCAAATTGAGCTAAAAGGTATAGTATCACGTAAAAAACAAATCGTTCCAACATTAACAGAAGTGTTTCAATAATAAAAAATACGCGCATTTGCTTTAATAGTAAGTGCGTATTTTTTTAGTTCTTTAAATACCTATTAGGGTATGAGCTGATAAATTGCTTTTCGATTCCTTTTCCTTATAGAATGGATGAGAGGTGATTGGAATGAAAATCGAAGTATGGTCAGATTATGTATGCCCATTCTGTTACATTGGCAAAAGAGAATTAGAAAAAGCGATTAAAAATACAGGTTTTGAAGGGAAAATTGATGTGGAATTTAAAGCATATCAATTAGATCCAACAACACCAGCAGAATCAGACGAATCGATGTATACAGCACTAGCGCGTAAATTTGGTTCTTCTGAAGAACAAGCAAAAGCACAAACAGAAGGTATTGCAGCTCGTGCAAAAGAAGTCGGCTTACATTATGACTTTGATAAAATGACTCCTGCAAATACATTTAAAGCACATCGTCTATCAAAATTTGCAGGCGAGCATGGTCTTGAAAAAGAGATGACAGAACGCTTACTAAAAGCTTACTTTGAAGAAGGTATGAAGATTGGGAATACAGATGTCTTAGTATCACTTGCAACAGAAGTAGGGCTAGAGGAAGCAGCTGTACGTGATTTACTTACAGATGATCAATTTGCAGCAGAAGTACTTGCAGATATCCAACAAGCACGTGAGATTGGTGTACAAGGTGTTCCATTCTTCGTACTAAATGAAAAATATGCTGTATCAGGAGCACAACCAACTTCTGTATTTGAACAAGCAATTAAACAAGTTGCCGAAGAAGAAGGCTTACGTCCAGGGTTAAAAATGATGGGTTCAGGTGGATCTGGTGTATGTAAAGACGGACAATGTGAACTTTAATAAAGATTTGCCTACGATTTTCAGTCGAAAGTCGTAGGTTTTTTGATTGACTTAAAAAACGATTTTCTGTATGATTAATTTATCTCGAAATCGAGACAATAATAAAATTGATTATATAAATAGGAGAGATTATTTTGACAAACGTATTAGTAGTAAAAGCAAATAATCGTCCTTCAACAGAAGGCGTTTCAAGTAAAATGTATGAAGTATTCATGGAGTCTGTAAAAGGTTTAGACAACGTAAATGTAACAACTTACGATGTATATGAAGAAGATACTCCATACTTCGGTCAAGACGTATTCAACGCTTACGGTAAATTAGCACAAGGCGAAGAATTAAACGAAGTAGAAGCTGCTGTAATGGCTGCTCAAACAAAAGCACGTGAAGCAGTAACAAACGCAGATGTAGTTGTATTTGCTTTCCCACTTTGGAACTTAACAATCCCAGCTAAATTACAAACATTCATCGATTACGTATATGCTGCTGGATTCTCATTCAAATATGACGAGAACGGTAACTTAGTATCATTATTAACAGATAAAAAAGCGATCATCTTAAATGCTCGTGGCGGTATCTACTCAACTCCAGAAACAGCTGGTATGGAAATGGCAGTAAACTACATCAAAGCAGTAGTTGGCGGCGTATTCGGTATGGAAATCATTGATGAAGTAATCATCGAGGGTCATAACGCAATGCCTGCAAAAGCTGAAGAAATCAAAGCAGCTGGTTTCGAAGCAGTAAAAGCAGCAGCACAAAAATTAGCGAACGTAACAGTGAACGCTTAATTCATATAATCAGAGTCGTACATTCGTGTGTGACTCTTTTTTATTTATTTTAAAAATAAATCGAGAGACATCGCACCAATGGGCACAATGTCTCTCGATTTAGATTATATACTTTTTCTTTTGAGTTTAGTCTAAAGGATTTGCTTCAATTTCAACATGGATTTTAATTTCTTCACCAACAAGTACGCCACCTGTTTCTAAAGTTGAGTTCCATGTTAAGCCAAAGTCTTTACGGTTAATTTTTGTGTTTGCTTCGAATGCTACAACTTCTGCACCCCATGGGTTACGTCCGCGACCAGCATATTCTACTTTAAATGTAACAGGTTTAGTTACGTCACGAATTGTGAAATCACCTGTTAGGTCGTATTCTGCATCATCTGTTTTTTTGATATCTGTCGCAACAAATGTCATTTGTGGATATTTTTCAGCATCTAAGAAGTCTTCAGAACGTAAGTGCGTATCGCGATCTTCGTTACGTGAATCAATGCTTGCCACGTCGATTGTGAATTTGATTTCAGCATCTGTTAAATCTTCTGGATCTAATTTTAAGTCTGCAGTGAATGTATCGAATGAACCACGTACTTTTGCAATCATCATATGTTTGACTTCGAAACCTAAGTTTGAGTGTGCGCCATCTACTTTAAATACTTGTTTTGTCATTATAAATCCTCCTAGAATTGTTTATTATTTGGTATTGAATACATCATAACGCATTTTTATCTCGAATTCAAGAGTTTTTAATTCGAGATAAAAACATTCGAGGTAATGGAAGATGTTTTGCGACGTTTCTTCACAAATCTTCTACACTCACTTTTTCCCCTTATCCTTATACTGAAACATAAAGATTTGTTCATTTTCGCACAGATCATTATTACAATTAGTCACACACACAAGAAATCTGTACAATAGAAAGTACGAGGTGAAGAAGATGACACAAAAAGAATTATGTCCTCGATTATCCAAAGCGATGGATTTGATTGGGAAGCGTTGGGTCGGTTTAATTTTGTATGATTTATTAGATGGTCCAAGACGTTTTAATCAAATACAATCGAGTTTACCAATTAGTGGGCGTTTACTATCTGAACGTTTAAAGGAATTAGAGAAAGAAGGGATTGTTGAACGTCATGTTCATACAGAAATACCCATTCGCGTAGAATATCAATTAACAGATAAAGGTATGAGTTTAGAAAGCACAATTCGTGCGATTGAAAAATGGTCGAAAGAGTGGCTTTAATGAATAAATACAGGTAGAATGTCTAATGTATATTCACGTTTTAAATGAACTTATTCGAGAAAGGAATGTATGTTTCAACTATGAAATTACAATGGGCAAAAGAACTAGAAGCAATTGTTGACCCTCAGCATATTAAAATTGATGAACCTTTAAATAAATATACAATGACAAAATTAGGAGGGCCTGCGGATGTATTTGTCATGGCGACTACAGAAGAGCAGGCAGGTGCAGTTGTAAAATATGCACGCAAAAATAATATCCCTATTTTCTTATTAGGAAATGGATCGAACATGGTCATTCGTGATGGTGGAATGCGTGGAATCGTACTAAACCTTTCAAAACTAAATCAAATCCATATTGAAGGTACAACTGTATATGCACAATCAGGTGCGCTTATTATTGATGTATCAAAAGCAGCAGCAGCAGAATCACTAACAGGTTTGGAATTCTCATGTGGTATTCCAGGTTCAGTTGGCGGTGCGATGGCGATGAACGCAGGCGCATATGGTGGCGAAATTAATGATGTCATTAAAAGTTGTAAAGTTTTAACACATGAAGGCGATGTAGTTGTTCTGTCGAAAGAAGAATTAGAATTAGGCTATCGTAAAAGTGTGATCCAATCAAAAGGCTTCTATGCACTTTCTTCTGTTTTTGAATTACAAAAAGGCAATAAAGAACAAATTGATGCAACAATTGCAGATTTAACGCATAAACGTACATCAAAACAACCGTTAGAATATCCTTCAGCAGGAAGTGTATTCAAACGCCCTCCAGGCATGTTTGCTGGTAAGTTAATTCAAGATAGTGGCTTACAAGGAAAAGGTGTTGGTGGTGCAGAAGTTTCAACAAAACACGCAGGATTTATCATTAATAAAGGCAATGCAACAGCAACCGACTATATCAAGACAATTGAAATGGTTCAACAAGTTGTGAAAGAAAAATTCGGTGTAGATTTAGAAACAGAAGTGCGTATTGTTGGTGAGGATGTAGCACAACCTAAATAATTTTAAAAAGCTACTAGAAAGTTCGGAACCTTATAAGGAAACGAGCTTTCATAGGAGCTTTTTTACATAGGAAACGGGAGGAAATCATATATGAAATTCGTATCGTGGAATGTAAATGGTATTCGAGCAGTTGTTAAGAAAGGATTTATGGAATACTTTCAAGCTGTCGAGGCAGATTTCTTTTGTATTCAAGAATCAAAATGCCAAGAAGGTCAAATTGAATTAGATTTACCAGGCTATTATCAATACTGGAACTATGCTGAGCGAAAAGGCTATTCTGGTACAGCCATCTTTACTAAGCATAAGCCGCTTTCTGTACATTATGGTGTGGGGGAACAAACAAGTGAAGAAGAAGGTAGGATTATTACGCTTGAATATGAAAAATTTTATCTGGTGAATGTATATACACCCAATACTAAACGTGACTTATCTCGTCTTTCTGGACGTATGGAGTGGGAAGTGGAATTAAAAAATTATTTGCAACAATTAGATGCGAAAAAGCCTGTCATTTACTGTGGAGATTTGAACGTGGCACATGAAGCCATTGATTTAAAAAATCCAAAAACAAATGTAGGTAATGCTGGATTTACAATGGAAGAGCGACAAGCGATGACCGCTTTACTCGAAGCGGGTTTTACAGATACATTCCGTTACCTTTATCCTGAAGAAGAAGGTAAATATAGTTGGTGGTCTTATATGAATAAAGCGCGTGATCGCAATATCGGTTGGCGTATTGATTACTTTATTGTGTCGAACCGAATTGCTCATACGATTCAAAAAGCTGAAATTCATGATGACATTTTAGGGAGTGATCATTGCCCAGTATTACTTCAGTTAAAGGAAAGCGAATGAACTTCTTAGCGGTATTTTTAGGAGGAGCTGTTGGAGCAACCCTTCGCTACTTTGTTATTCTATGGTCACCTGCTGAGGCAGTATTGTGGATTGTGAATATTGTAGGCAGCTTTTCGATGGGGGCTTTACAAGCATACTATTTACAAAAGTTCGCACCCGTTTGGAAAGTATTTTGGACAACGGGCATACTAGGGTCATTTACTACTTTTTCATCTTTTTCAGCAGAATGGTTTACTTATTTTGAAGTAAATCCTTTCTACGCAAGTCTCTATGCAATTGGAATAACAATTAGTTGCTTTCTAGCTGCATTCATAGGCTTTTTACTCCTGCGTAAGAGGGGAGAACGGATAGTATGATTTTATGGATTGCACTAGGTGGAGGGATTGGAGCAATTCTTCGTTACGTAACAGTTCTTATTTTCGAAAAATATCAAAGCCCTTTTTATATAGCTACATTTATTGTAAATGTTATTGGTAGTTTGATTATGGGATTCATGATTATTTATAACATACAAAGTCAAATTGTCTTCGCGTTTATTACGTTAGGTATATTAGGTGGTTATACGACATTCTCTACTTTTGCCTTTGATTTTGTTCGTTTAGCACAACAGAAAAAATATATAACTGCGATAGTTTATACGGGAAGTACACTTATTGTAAGCTTTATCTTCTTTTTAATAGGGCTGTACTTAGGTGGAAGAATTGTATAAATAAAAGCTCTATTACATGACCTTGACATGTAGTAGAGCTTTTTAAATGTATATGAAAAATTGAATAATATGCTAGATTTTAATATACTCAATACATTCGAAGAAATGACTTTATTCGAACCTGTATAAAATAAAAATGATTCATATAAAATAGAAAAAAGAGGGAAATACAATGGAATTAAAGGAATGGACGATTGAAGAACAAGAACCATTGATTCAATTTTTAACAACGAATGTATGGCCTTATCACGTGAATTCTCATCCAGGGAGAGAATTAATTGAAAAGGCGATTGAAGAAGGCGGCTATGAGTCAGACGATGTGAAGACGTTTTGGGTAGAGAATACAGATGGTGAAAAAGTAGGTATTGTTCAACTCTATGATTTACAAGATGAAATTCCAATTTTCGATTTAAGAATTGCAGAAAAGTATCGTGAACAAGGTTATGGTCTACAAGCACTTCGATTAGTTTCAGAATATGTTTTTAAATTACCTGGTAAAATTCGTTTAGAAGGTCATACACGTCAAGATAATGTTGCAATGCGTAAAACATTTGAACGTGTAGGCTTTGTGAAGGAAGCGCATTTTAGAAAGGCATGGTACGTACCAAAAGAAGGTGAATACTACGATGCAATCACATATGGTATTACACGCGAAGATTTTTTATCGGGTGTAAAAACGCCAGTTTGCTGGGATGACGTAACAGAGGAACGTCCAAAGCCTCAAATTAATTGGGACTTTGAATCGAGCTTTGAGTCAGAGCGCTTAATGATTCGCATGCCAGAATTAGATGATACAGATGCTGTATTTGAAGCACAAAAGCGTTCTGCGCGTTCTTTAAAAGCCTATATGCCATGGGCTCAAAAAGAAGCTATACGTGAAGAAGTACGTGCAACATTACGTGAAGCAAATGCGAATTTCTTAGCACGAAAAGATTTACGCCTCCACGTATTTTTAAAAGAAACAGGAGAGTTTGTTGGAAGTTCAGGGCTACATCGAATTGATTGGGAAATTCCGAAATTTGAGATTGGTTATTGGATTGATGACCGTTTTGAAGGGAATGGATATATGACGGAAGCAGTCAAACGTATTACAGAGTTTGCTTTCGAAGAATTAAGTGCGAAACGAATTGAAATTCGCTGTGATCGAGATAATGTTCGTAGTCGTGCTGTTGCAGAAAGAACGGGATACGAACTAGAAGGTATTTTACGAAATGATTGTTTAGATGCAAGTGGTCTTCACCTTCGTGATACCTGTGTTTACGCTAAAATTGATGAAAGTTCTTCTCATTGATTTCAAAAAAAGTTCTGATTAGTACAAATAATTGACCTTTCTCTTGAAGTAGTTACGTTTTATGTTTCCATGTAGTAAGATAGAAGGATAAGACATTGAAAGAGAGGGAACTAGATGCCGACACCTAGTATGGAAGATCACATCGAACAGATTTATTTATTAATTGATCAGAAGGGCTATGCACGTGTATCGGATATCGCAGAAGCTCTATCAGTGCTTCCTTCTTCTGTTACAAAGATGGTTCAGAAGTTAGATAAGGATGGCTATTTAGTGTACGAGCGTTATCGTGGTTTAACTTTAACTTCAAAAGGTACGAAGCTAGGAAAGAGATTAGTCGATCGCCATAGCTTATTAGAAAAGTTATTGCGTCTCATTGGTGTGAATGAGGAGCTGATTTATCATGATGTGGAAGGAATCGAGCATCATTTAAGTTGGAATTCAATTGATCGAATAGCAGATCTGATTCAAGTGCTAGAAGAAAATCCCGAGTTTCTTCAAAAGCTTGAAGTTGTTAGGAATCAACAAGAAGATTAACAACAAAACCCGTTCTTTAGTGCGAAAGGAGTCATAAAGTGACACAATTACAAGTAGGCGACGTTACAAAATTAGTCGTAAAGGAAATTTTAGATTCAAAATATATTTTAACGAATGATGAGGTAGATATTCCGTTAAATGCATCAGATGTAGAAGAAGAACTTCAATTGAATGATCATGTTGAAGTATTCTTATATGCTGACCGTCGTGGCGACTTAGCTGCAACAACAGCAATCCCGCATATCTTAAAAGATGAATATGGTTTTGCAAAAGTATTACATGTAAGTGAACATGATGGTGCAAAAATCGATATCGGTACTTCGCGTGAAGTATTCGTTCCAGCAGAAGATCTACCAACACTTCGTGAATTATGGCCAGAGCCAGGCGATCATCTATATGTGACATTACGTGTTGATCGTAATGGTGGACTATTTGGTCGTTTAATTAATGAAGATCGTTTTTTAGAGCTTTATGAAGACGCAGACCCATCATTATTCAATCAAAATATTGTAGCAAGACCATATCGTTTATTACCTGTAGGTACATTTTTAATTGGTGTTGATGTACCATACCGTATTTTTGTTCATGAATCAGAGCGTAAAGCAGAACCAAGACTAGGTGCTGACGTAACCGTTCGCGTGATTGAAGTAAAAGAAGACGGTACAGTGAACGCTTCCATGTTACCACGTGTATATGAGCGTTTATCAGAAGATGCAGATCAAATTTTTGCCTACCTTCAAGAAGCAGGCGGTAAAATGCCATTCGGTGATAAATCCTCACCTGAAGAAATTAAAGAGATGTTTAACATGAGTAAAGGAGCTTTCAAACGTGCATTAGGTACATTAATGAAAGCAGGAAGAATTGTTCAAGAAGATGGATGGACTATTCTAAAATAACTTCTATTCGAAGTCATTCCAACTCCCCTCTCATTTTAACAGGAGGAGCCGTAGCTTTATGCGTAGGTATCCTCCTTTTTTTTTCATACTCAATTGTATAAAAAAGATGTTATAAATGAATAAAGAAACCTTTCCCTTATTTTTTCGTATTATTGTATAGCGCGAAAGAAGCAGAAGAATTTGTAAAGGAGTGTAAGAATACATGAAAAAGCAAGTAATCGCAGTTGTAGCAGCTATTGGTCTGGCAACAACGTCTATTGCAGCACCAACAATTAGTTTAGCTAGTACAGCTACACAAACGAATAAAGATGCAGTAAATGAAAAACTAGGTGTACCAATCGCTGTATATGGTGATTCATTAACAGCAGATGAAAAAGAAAAAGTGAAGAAAAGTTTAAATGTAGCAGCAGATGAGGAAACAGAAGAAATCACTGTTACAGGAGCGGATATTGCGAAGTATATTCAAGATGGTAATCCACGCGCAAGATTATACTCATCAGCAAAAATCACGCCACAAGATAAAGGCAAAGGCTTAGCGATTAATATTGTCACACCAGATGATATTACAGAAGTAACGTCTGATATGTATGCCAATGCAATGTTAACTGCAGGTGTAGATAATGCAAAAGTAGATGTAGCGGCACCAAAACCTGTAACAGGACATTCTGCATTAGCAGGTATTTATAAAGCATATGAATCAACAACAGGTAAAAAGCTCGATAAAGACCGTACAGATGTAGCAAACCAAGAGTTAAATGTAGCAACAGGTTTAGCAAAAAATTCAAATGTTTCAGATGAAAAAGTAAGTCAGTTACTAACAGAAATTAAGCAAGAAATTGCAAAACAAAAGCCAGCTACAAAAGAAGAAGTAGCTCAAATTGTCGATGATAAACTAAGCACATTAAACATTCAACTAAGCGACCAAGATCGTCAAATGCTAGTTGATTTAATGGATAAAATCAGTAAATTAGACATCGACTTTAGTAAATGGTCTTCACAACTAGATGACTTAAATAACACAATCAAAGATAAACTAGACAATATCAAAAATGATATTAATAGTGATACTGGTTTCTGGGCGAGTGTGAAGAACTTCTTCCAAAACCTTGTAGATACAGTAAAAGGTTGGTTTAACTAATTAGATAAAAGCAATTGATGTAGAGCTAAAAACATCAATTGCTTTTTATTTTGCAATTTAAAATAAAGCATGTTAAGATAAATGCAATAAATATCTCGAATTCAAGATAATTTTTAAAAGGAGTGTTTTATATGACATTACAATTAGGTGGTATTCACCACGTATCTTCTATTACTTCACATATCGAACGAAATCACGATTTTTTCACACGTATTTTAGGAATGCGCCTAGTTAAAAAAACCGTAAATCAGGATAATACATCTTCATATCATTTATTTTATGCGGATGCAGTTGGAACACCAGGTACAGATATGACATACTTCGATATCCCAATGGCAGGTAGAACACATGAAGGTGTATCGAGTATTAATAGCACAGCATTTCGTGTGAAATCAGAAGAAGCACTCGCATTTTGGGTTCAACGCTTCGATGAGCTTGGTGTTGAACACGGAGAAATTGAAGAACGTTTTGGACGTAAAGTATTGCCGTTTCGAGACGAAGACTTGGCGCGTTTTTTACTTGTTGTAGATGACGGTTCGGGCATTCCATATGGAGAGCCTTGGAAAGTGGATGATATTCCACTTGAATATGCGATTGTTGGATTAGGTGGTGTGACATTGACACTGCGTAATACACAGGCGACAGAACGTGTTTTAACAAAAGTACTTGGTTTTGAATATATCGGAAGCTATCCATCACTTGTGCCAAACCAACCGAACATCTTAGTATTTTCAACAGGTCTTGGAGGACCAGCAGGAGAAGTGCATATTGAACAAAGACTCGATTTACCGATGGAAAGACCAGGTAGAGGCAGTGTGCATCACGTTGCGTTTAGAGTAAACAATTTTGAGGAATATGATGAATGGGTTAAAAAATTTGATGAACTTGGTTATGTAACATCTGGAAAAGTAGACCGTTACTATTTCCGTTCAATGTATTATCGTGATCCAAACGGCATTCTGTTTGAACTAGCAACAGATGAACCAGGTTTTGATGCAGATGAACCATTAGATGAAATGGGAAATAAATTAGCACTTCCACCATTTTTAGAACCGAAACGTACAGAAATAGAAGCGAGTCTTCATCCACTTAAAATTCAATAAATTGTGGTAAACTATGGAAAAGGAGGTTGATGAAATGGAATTTAGTTTAAAACAAGACGGAAATCAAGGTGCTTATATCCATGAAGTCAATGGAGAAAATGTTGCTGAAATTACGTGGACGCAATTAGGTGATGTTATGGTGATGGATCATACATTCGTAGATGATTCGCTTCGAGGGCAAGGTGTTGCCAAACAATTATTAGATACTGCAGCGAACTACGCGCGTAAAAATCATTATAAAATGGAGCCAGTTTGTTCATATGTTGTCGCAGCTTTTGAGCGTTCGAACACATATGATGACATAAAAGTATCAAAAGCATGAAACCAAAAGCCATCTTTTCCGTAGATTTACATGGGAAGATGGTTTCTTTTTATGAAATTATTTGAAATTAACCCAATAATGTGTAGAATAAAAAATTGAAAGGATGAGAATATGAAAAGAACTGTAGAGAAAGTATTAACGATGGCAGCTATTATTTGTAGTTTACTAGGAATAGGTTTAATGTCTGTTATTATCTTCGGTATGGGGGTTGCTTTTGATGATCCAAATACGGTTGAAGAAATTGTAGTCGAACAAAATCAGACAGGGCAAGAACAAATAACTGTTGAGGAGATGCAAGAAGCTATTGATGTCATTCAACCGTTCGTTAATACATTTGGTTGGGTGATTGTCGCATTATTAGTGATTTCAGTTGTTTTAGGTATTATCGCGTTTGTTTATCTAATGAAGAATAAAAGCATGAACGCAACAGGTGGTCTATTAATCGCAGCAGGTGTACTATCAGGATTGATTAGTATTACATCAATTTTATATTATATCGCAGCAATTATGTGCTTTGTACGTAAACCAAAGCCAACCGATCAAACATTACCACCTATGCAATAAGAAAAAGAACAGGAGAAGTGCAGATTACTGCAATTTCTCCTGTTCTTTTTTTAACAGCTCACCTTGAATGAGTTGAAAGATATTTTTCTTAATATGCTCTGGCACATGTGTGAATTCAGTTTCAGGCTTATAAATAAAGGTATGTTGTACCATCGACAATGTTGCACCGATAATACCAACTTGTAATAACTTCAAATCGATTTCCATTATTCGACCTTGTTTCATTCGCCTTAAAATTTCATGATCTCCATGTGTTAATTCATATAAACTCGTTGTATATTGTTCTGATAGCTCAGGGTGGCGAACCGCTTCCGTAAATAAAATTGTAAATTGTGGACGGTTAGCAAAAATCTTTTCAAGTAAATCAGAAGTCCATAGTTGAATTAATTCATCATTCGGCAAAGAAATAAGTTCTTCTTTTGTACGATTAAATAAAACACTTGGTTGAACAGTAGCTAATAATAAATCATGTTTATTTTTAAAATATTTATACATAGCAGCTTCCGAAATATCAGCCTGCTTTGCAATTTGTGCTGTTGATGTACAGTCGTAGCCTTGACGATAAAATAGACTGCGCGCGATATGTAAAATACGTTGTTTCGTTAGATTTCCTTTTGTACTCTTTGGTTCATACATATTGAATCACCTCAAATGAGCAAATACGTCATAAAAAAAGAGAGTAGTTTCCGCTACCCCCTCTAGATGAAGTTAAAATCGAAAAATCCGTTCAACAACTAAGACGAGCGAACAGATTATTGACGAGATTCTAATTCTCTCTACATAAAAGTTAGTGTTCACTAACTCTAGAATCCTTATATATTATACATACAAAATATAGGTAATGTAAACAATTTATTTCAAAAAAAATAGAATTTGTATCATTTGAAATATTAGGTCACTTAAATGTAATATAGAAAATAGTAAATGTTAGGTTGAGGAAAAGTTGTTTCGGGTATAATAGTTTTAATGAACTTAACTGGGAGGAATTTATTATGAGTAAAAAGAAAACATTATTATTAGCAAGTTTAGCAGCAGGAGCTTATGCATACTTAAAGAAACCAGAAAATCGTGAAAAAGCATTAGCTGCTTTCAACAGCACAAAAGATAAAGTAAATGAGTACGTAAATGCCAATAAAGATAAAACAGGTGAAGAGCGTCATAATGATGAAAAAGTTGTACATGCAACACACTATGATGATAGCATTACTGGTAATCCTGAAAAAGACTACAAAATTGAAGAAAATGAAATGGTAGCAGAAGGTGGTTTAACTTCTGTTCAATACCAAAATGAAGAACAAGAAAAGAAATAATTGTGTAAAAGAAAAGGAATCACGTCCTCATAGCGACGTGATTCCTTTTTTGTATCATAAATTAAGCATGTACAGGAGGAAGCATTTGACCATATTGAGCTAGGTTCGTATGGAATGAGAATGCTTTTTCAAGTACGTGAGGTGTATGCCCGCCGCGTGTATTCGCTTCTTCTAAGTAAGCGCGTAACGCTGGTTTGTAATCAGGGTGTACACATTTTTCGATAATTAGTTCAGCGCGTTCGCGTGGAGCTAAACCACGTAAATCAGCTAAACCTTGTTCAGTTACAACAACATCTACATCATGTTCGTTGTGGTCAACGTGTGAAACGAATGGTACAACTGATGAGATTTTGCCTTCTTTAGCATATGATTTTGTAATGAAGATGGACGTACGTGCAGCACGAGCGAAGTCACCAGAACCACCGATACCATTCATCATTTTGTTACCTGCTACGTGTGTAGAGTTTACGTTACCATAAATATCAAACTCAAGTGCTGTATTCATCGCGATTAAACCCATACGACGAACTAATTCAGGATGGTTTGAAATCTCTTGTGGACGTAAGCAAAGTTTATCTTTATAACGTTCTAAGTTACCAAATACAGCGTCCAATTTTTCAGCTGTAAGAGAAGTTGCACAACCAGAAGCGAATTTTACTTTACCAGCATCGATTAAATCGAATACAGAGTCTTGTAGTACTTCTGAATAAACTTCTAAGTCTTTGAATTCTGAGTTTGCCATACCGCCAAGAACAGCATTTGCTACAGAACCAACACCTGATTGTAATGGTGCAAGAGTTTCTGTTAGACGACCTTCTTTTACTTCTTTACGGAAGAAGTCGATAATATGATCTGCGATTTGTTGTGTTTCATCGTCAATTGCAGTCATTGTAGTTGGTGTATCTACTTGATCTGTTAATACGATTGCAGCTACTTTATCAAAGTCTAATGGAATACCGATTGTACCAATGCGATCTGAAGCGTTTACAAGTGGAATCGGTCCACGTTCGCCCTGTGCTTCTGGTACATAAATATCATGAATACCTTCTAATTGTTCATATGAAGCCAAGTTTAACTCAATGATAACTTTTTTAGCTGTTTGAACATAGATTGGTGAGTTACCAACAGAAGTTGTTGGGATTAACATACCATCTTCAGTAATTGCGACAGCTTCTACTACAGCAACATCAATTGCATCGATAGCATTTTGACGTAAGTATTCAGCTGTTACTGATAAATGTTGGTCCACAAAATACATATCTTGCTTATTGATATGACTGCGCATTGTGCGGTCTAATTGGAATGGAAGACGTTTATTAACGATTCCAGCGTCTGACATTAAAGCATCAATATCTGAACCTAATGAAGCACCTGTGAATACGTTTACTTTAAATTTTTCACCAGCATTTGCACGATCAACTAATGCCATTGGAATAGCTTTAGCATCTCCAGCACGAGTGAAGCCACTTAAACCAAGAGTCATACCATCTGTAATAATACGAGCCGCTTCTTCAGCAGACATTACTTTATGAGCAAGTGCTGTGGCGCGTAATCTTTCTTCAACTTTTGCAACCATGAAAAACTCCCCTTTTCTATCTAGAATAAATATTATTTTTTTGGAAAATTTAGTTCAAAAAAATTTTATCACTAAATTGTCACATATAGTTCTTTAATGCATGAAAGGGTTTAAAAAATGATTAATAGGGAAAATATTTGCTGAAAATAGAAAATAGAATATTTCTACAATATAGTTTTAACAATACAATAACAAATGAAATATGGTATAAAAAAGAAAAAATCCAAAGTAGCTATTAAAAGCATACTTTGGATTTACATATAAACTAAAAACCTAAAGAGCGACGGAAGTAACTTGCATAGCGTTGGCTGACAGGTATTCTTGTGCCGTCTTTCATGATTAATAAAAATGTTGAATGTGAGTCTGGTTGGATTTCATCGATGAAATCAATGTTAACGATATATGAGCGATGGCATCGAATAAAGGTATCTGGCGATAAGAATAATTCTAAATCACTTAAATTTAAACGGTGGTAACCTTCTTTAGACATCGTCTTAACGAAAGTTTTGCGAAGTTGTGTTTCTAAGTAGATCACTTCATTGTGTTTTACAGGGTACCAGCAATCATCAATTTTGACTGTAATATAATTTGTTAAGAATGGTGATGGCTTTTGTGGGAATACCGCTGTAATTGCACCTTTTGGCTCGCCTTCTTCCATAAGTGGAATTGACATACCGTAATAAGGAACACCAAAGATATCTGGTTCAATAAATGAATTAATTTTTTGACCATAATCTAGTGCTTTATGTGTTGCCGAACCTTCTGGAATTGGGTCACCCGGCTTGATTTTTAAATCAATCTTTTTACTTGGTTGGTAATAAAGATACTCTTTTGTGTCTGAAACAACAATTGATGTATTGTCCGGGAAAAACTCCTTAATAACCTCTATCAATTCCTCAATTGATCTTGGATCCATTAATTCATACCTCGTTTCTTTCCTTGTCTTCTCATAATCTTATTTTACACACTATTATAACATTTTACTACATCAATGAGGTAAATTTAAGAAAAGAAAATAAAACAACCTGAAAAAAGTAGTTATATGATAAAATTGAACGATAAATAGCTTCATTTTATGGAATTACAGTCGAAAAAAATAGTATATATCTGTGAAAAAAATGCAAAATTTATCATAAAAAACAGGAACGTGGTCTTTCCCTTTAATTAATATTAATGTATAATTTTTATAAAAAACAGGTATTTTGTGTGTAAGGAAAGTAAGTATAAAGGCTCAATTTATATTTTTTTACATTTTTTGTGTGAATAGGGTTAAAACTATTTTCATATTACTATTTTCGTTATATAGTATAAAGTGGGTTATTACAAAATGCGTAATTTTAGAAAGATGGGGAAGCTTATGCTACAACACCAATATTCGATTTCAGAAGCTATTTCAAAGCGATACTTTCAAGAAATTGAAACGATGAATCGCTACGATGGTATCGACAAATTCTTTGATATTGAAGCGCAATTAGTAAGAGAAATTTATCAATTAGAAGAAGAAGCTGCAAAAGAAACACTAGGCAAGCTAATTGATATTCTTTCAGAGCGTTCAGGCAAGCACTTTTTCCGAGCAATTCGACACTACTTCGTTGTTTTATCTTCTGTGGTAACACGCAAATTAGTAGAGAATCAAGCTCCATTTAAAAAAGCATTTGCATTTAACGCAGCATGCGTAGAGATGATTGATGAAAGAATGAACGATGCTGAATTTTTACAGTTCGCAGATGACTTAATTGAATTTTACATTTATGTAATTTCAGAAAGAAAACAGCCTTCTTATAAGCATCAAACTGTAAACAAAGTAATTATGTACATAGATGACGAAGTAGAGACTGACTTATCAGTTGAAGATATTGCACTTCATTTCTCAATCAGTACATCACATTTATCTCGAATTTTTAAGGAACATGTGGGCATTACATTAGTTGAATATTTAAATGTACGTCGTGTGGAAGAATCACAGTATTACTTGCGTCATACGAACAAAAGTATTTCAAACATTTCTGAGCAATTCCACTTCTGTAACCAAAGTTATTACACGCGAATTTTCAAAAAATATGTTGGGTTAACACCAAAACATTTCCGCGATCAAGTTGATCATGAGTATTTCCGTTTTCAACTACCAGAAAGAATTTTATAAAATGTCTTAAATGTACCTTTCTTTGATTTGATTAATTGTACTAACATACTGTATACTTCACAGTAGTGAAAAAATTGATGTAGGTGAAAATAGTGAAAAAGAAACTAGGATTAATTTCAATCCTCGGTTTAGCGCCGTTTATTTTAGCGGGATGTGAAGCAGTAGAGAACCAAGAAGGCTTCTTCTATAGCACATTCGTAAAGCCGATGGAGTTTTTAATTGATTTCTTTGGTAATACAGTTCTAGATGGTGGTTATGGTGGTGCCATCATTATTATCACAGTTTTAGTACGTCTTATTTTAATGCCATTCATGATTCGTAACTATAAGAATCAACAAGGTATGAAAGAAAAAATGGACAAGTTAAAGCCTGAAATGGACGATATTCAAAAGAAATTAAAGCAAGCGAAGTCTAAAGAAGAGCAAATGGCTCTACAACAAGAAATGATGGGACTATATAAGAAGCATGGTGTAAATCCATTAAACATGGGTTGTTTACCAATGATTATTCAAATGCCGATTATCATGGGTCTGTACTATGCAATTCGTTATTCTGCAGATGTACAATCGCATCACTTCTTATGGTTCAAACTGGGCGATCCGGATATTGCGATGACATTAATCGCGGGTGCTGTATACTTCTTCCAAGCACAAGTATCTCTATGGACAATTCCAGAGCAACAAAAGAAACAAATGAAGCTTATGATGTACATCTCACCGATTATGATCATGTTCATTTCGTTCACAAGTATGGCTGCTTTACCTCTATATTGGTCTGTTAGTGGTGCACTACTTGTACTTCAAACAATCATTGGACGTAAGCTATATCCACCAGCAGTACCAGAAGGTCAAGAACCTGCACCAAAGAAAAAGCTATTCGGTGGTACAGTTGAATCTGAACCAGAAGCTCCCGCTGAAAAACGTAAATTAACACCAGCAGAGCGTGCTGCGAAACAACAGAAGAAAAAGAAAAAATAAGTGTTGAGCTTAGACAAAGGCAGTCTCTCTATTTACATAATACAATTGAAAATCCATCTGTGATTCTCAGTTGCATGTAAAAGAGGACAGCCTTTTTTATTAGAGGAGGAAAATAAACGTGTCGAAAAGAATTATGGGAATCGCCGTTTTAATTACGAGTGTATTAGCGGTATTCTTACTAATTAAACAAAATTTCAACTGGGCAGTATTTTGTATTACACTTATGTTTACATTAACAAATGCAGTGCGTGCAAAAGATATGGCTTCAAAAGGTTTTGAAAAAGAATCACGCTGGATGCGCAATTTATCGATTTTCTTCGGTATTGCTTCAGCAGGTATTCTATTTGTGAACCTTTTTATGTAAGTAACGTCTTACAATTGAATCAATCAAGTAATGAAAAGTGCAGGATCTCTTGATGAGATGCTGCATTTTTAGTGAAGATAAAAGGAACAGAGAATAAAGGAGGAAAAGTGATGCGATTAAAAACATTTACATGGACTGCAACACTTTTACTAAGTAGTAGCATTCTATTAGCAGCTTGTAGTGAGCAAAAAGAGCAATCGAACGAACCCAAAAAAGAACAAACATCACAGCAAACGACTAACACTGAAAAAGAACAAGAGAAAAGAGATGCAGGTGGTTATATTATTAATCAAAAAACACCTAAAAAAGAACACTATGTAAAAGGTGTTTTAATTGCGAACAAAGTATATCCAATGCCTCAAAATTTTGCGCCAGGTGAAAGTAAAGAAGCTCGAAAAGCATTTGAACAATTAAATAAAGCGGCTAAAAAAGCAGGATATACATTTGATGCATTTAGCACATATCGCTCATACGATCGTCAAAAAGTTTTATATGATGGCTATGTGAAAAGAGATGGAAAAGAGGCTGCAGATACGTATAGTGCGCGTCCAGGGTTTTCCGAACATCAAACAGGCTTAGCCTTTGATATCGGTGAGGTAGGAAAGCCAGGAGACTATGCGGATGACCGTTTTGGTGAAACAGAAGCAGGTAAATGGTTAGCTAAAAATGCACATAAATATGGTTTTATTATGCGTTATCCAAAAGGAAAAGAAAAAGTCACAGGGTATAAACATGAATCGTGGCATTTCCGCTATGTAGGTGAAAAAATAGCGACAGAAATTTATGAGAATAACTCGACATTAGAAGAATATCTCGGTGCAAAAGGATAATAAAAAAGAACTCTTGTATGATTATAAACAAGTCATACAGGAGTTCTTTTTCGTTATAAAATAGGTGATAGCAATCGAGAAATAGATTCTTTCAGTTTAATGATGGTTGAACGATTTTTATATTTTTCAGGTGTTAGCTCAGAAGAATATAAAATATCGCGTTCAAATAGTTCAGCCAGTTGATGTGCTACATCGGTATCATAGATAAACGCATTTGCTTCAAAGTTTAATTTAAAGCTTCGTGAATCAATATTTGCCGTTCCGACAGAAGCTGCTTCGTCATCAATTACGACCATTTTTGTGTGTAAAAAGCCATTTTCATAAACATATACTTTTGCGCCAGCTTCAATTAATAAACCAACATAATAGTAAGTTGCCCAGTAAACAAAAATGTGATCTGGTTTATTTGGAATCATAATGCGTACATCAATTCCAGATAGACAAGCAATGCGTACAGCGTTAATAAAAGCATCATCGGGAATGAAATAAGGTGTTTGAATATATACATATTTTTTAGCCATATTAATTAATTTAATATAACCGTTTTTAATTGCCTCCCAATCTGAGTCAGGTCCAGATGATACGATTTGAATAGCTGTATTCCCTTGACGATAAAATGTTGGGAAGAAACTATCTTCATACTCTAAATTTTTACGATCAGATGCTTGATTCCAATCAAGTAAAAAACGTGTTTGTAATGGTTGAACAGAGCTGCCATTAATACGTAGATGCGTATCACGCCAGTAACCAAATTTCTCTTTTAAACCTAGATATTCATCACCTACGTTAAAGCCACCGATATAACCAACTTTTCCATCAATTACAACAATTTTTCTGTGGTTACGATAGTTCATACGTGGGTTGATTAAAGGAAGAACAGACGGGAAGAATACTTCTACTTCTCCTCCTTGTTCAATTAAAGCTTTAAAATCTTTTTTATGCACACCGCGTGATCCCATTTCATCATAGAGGACTCTCACTTGTACACCTTGCCTCGCTTTTTCAATGAGTGCATCTAAAATGCGTGTGCCTAGTCGATCTAATCTAAAAATGTAGTATTGAATATGGATATGATGTTTAGCTTCAGCAATATCTTCTAAAAGACGATCGAATTTATCTTGTCCATCATCGAAGATATGAATGTGATTATCTTGTGTTAAAACAGCGTGATTTGATAACAAGTTCATGTAGATAAGTTCTTTATATTTTGAAGCTGTTTCAGATAATTTATATTCAAAACTACCTTCTTTAATCGATTCAATTTGATAGTCAACTAATGTTTCGATACCAATCTTTTTACGTCCACTCCATCTAAACATACGTCGTCTTGTCAGTTTACGTCCAAGTAGTAAATATAAAATAAACCCGACAATGGGAATAAAGAAAAGTACGAGAAGCCATGCCCAAATCGAAGATGATTCGCGTCTTTCCAAAAAGATAATAGCAAGAGCAAGTATGATATTGAAAAATAATGTCACCGAAACGATATATGAAATGAGATGAGTTGTATCGCTAATTAACATGATTTCTCCCTCCTAATTTTTCCTTATAAGTATATCTTATTCCTTCATTGGAAAGAAGTAATATTATATTTACGAATAAAACATACTTGACCGATAGGTATTGTTATATTATTATGTGAAAAGCAACGAAAGAATATCTTTTGTCAAAGAGGAGGAACATCCATGAGTATCTTTTTAACAATATTAAATGTTGTTATTTTAATTGGTCTTATTAGTTTATTAGTCGTTATGAATAAAAAGAAGGTATCTTTTTCTAAACGTGTATTTACAGGTTTGGGACTAGGGATTTTATATGGTTTAGCATTACATTTTACATATGGTGCTACATCAGATATTTTGGTTCAATCAACCGATTGGTTTAACATTATCGGTTCAGGTTATGTGAAATTACTACAAATGGTTGCAATGCCATTAGTATTTATCTCAATTGTTGCGGCATTCACGAAAGTAATTGTCGGTAAGAATTTTGGTAAGATGGCATCCATTATTTTAATTACACTTGTTGCAACAACAGGTATTGCAGCAGCAGTAGGTATTGCGTCAGCAGCAAGTTTTAATTTAGATGCAAGTTCATTAATGAATGGTAGTGCAGAACAACAACGTGGTGAACAAATTGTTCAAAAAACAGAGGAAATGGGCGACCGTACTTTACCACAACAAATTCTTGATCTGTTACCTACAAACCCATTCTTAGACTTAACAGGCGCTCGTCCAACTTCAACAATTGCAGTCGTTATTTTTGCAGCGTTTTTAGGCTTTGCTTATCTAGGTGTACGTCGTAAGGATGCAAAAACAGCTGATTTAATTAAAACAGGAATTGAAGCGATTTATGCATTAGTAATGAATGTTGTAAAAATCGTTTTACGTTTAACTCCATTCGGTATTTTAGCAATTATGACTTCAACAGTTGCTACTTCTGATTTCGGTGCGATTTACAACATGGGGAAATTCGTCATCGCTTCCTATGCAGCATTAATTGCAATGTTTGTTATTCATTTAATCATCATTAGCTTAACAGGTGTTAGCCCGATTACGTATGTGAAGAAGGTTTCAACAACATTAATCTTTGCATTCACATCACGTTCGAGTGCAGGTACTTTACCTTTAAATATCCAAACTCAAACGAAACGTTTAGGGGTGCCAGATGCAATTGCGAACTTTGCGGCATCATTTGGTGTATCAATTGGTCAAAATGGTTGTGCGGGTGTTTATCCAGCGATGCTTGCAGTTATGATTGCACCAACTGTCGGTATTAATCCACTTGAACCAAGTTTCATCTTTACATTAATTTTAGTTGTAGCTATCAGTTCATTTGGTGTAGCAGGTGTTGGTGGTGGTGCAACATTTGCAGCAATTATCGTACTTTCAGCAATGAACTTACCAGTTGCTTTAGCAGGTGTATTAATTACAGTAGAGCCATTAATCGATATGGGACGTACTGCGTTAAACGTAAGTGGTTCAATGGTTGCTGGTGTAACATCAGCTCGTGCAACAGGTGAATTAGACAAAGATACATTCAACTCAAAAGAACCTCAAAACTTAGCAGAAGTTTAATAAAGAGAGCACATCTATCATACAAATAGGTGTGCTTTTTATTGTGATAAATAAATAGGCTCGGCATGTATTGTGAGATACAATATACCGAGCCTGTTTTTTTAGTTAAGTTTTTTCAACCTTCACTTGTGGTTCACGTAATGTCTTTTTACTTGCTTTGAATGTTAAGATGACAAAGATTGATAATAGACCGAGTGAAGCCGCAATGATATAAGGTAAGTTGATTTGCATTGTAAATACCCATGTAAAGAACATTGGACCGATAATTCGACCTAAGTTATCCATTGAGTAGCTTAAACCAGCGGCTGTACCATACTTACCACCAGATTCTTTTGAAGCAAGCGAAGTAGTTAATGTACGAGCTAGTGCGTTACCTGCTGTAAATACACAGAGTGCAAAACCAGCGAATGCTAAACTACTTGTGAATGGGAACATAGCGAGTCCAACTGCGGTTACGACTTGTGCAATAATGATGAAAATCCATTCGGAACCATCTTTGATTTTACGAACGACACCGCCTTGGATCGCAAAGTCGACTAATCCACTAAATAAGAATAGTGAGCCAAGTTGAGCCGATGTAATATTAATCTTATCAATTTGGAATAGTTGAAGTGTTGATTCAACACCTGCTAATAAGAATGTCACCATGAATGAGAAGAAGAATAGATAACGTACACGATATTTTAAAAGAGTTGAAGCTCCTTTTGGAATGATTGCACGTTTTTCGGCTTCACCTTTACGCGGTGGGTCTTTTAACACAAGCGATGCATAAACTAATAAAATAAGTAATAAAATAGATGATACATAGAATGGCATATTAATACTAATTGCACCAAGTAATCCACCAATTGCTGGACCGAAAATGAAGCCTAAACCAATCGACATCCCCATGAAGCCCATATACATATTACGATTTTCATCTGAAGATGAGTCACCGATAAATCCAGTCACCGATGTATAAAGTGCGCCAGAGAATAAACCACCGATAATACGAGATACATACATCATGATTAATGAATCAGAGAAGATTGCAAAAATTAAGAAGCTCATACTGAAGCCGAATAACCCGATGAGAATAAGTCTTTTTCGTCCCATTTTATCAGAGAGACTTCCCCAAATAGGTGCCGTGAAGAAGCTAGCGAGAGAATAGACAGTTAATAGGCCACCCACATGAATATCGCTAAATCCTTGTTCGGTTACTACAAGTGGTAGAACAGGAATAACAAGCCCAAATCCAACATATACGAGGAATTGAACGGATAAGAGAAGCATTAATGATTTATTCATAGTATGTCCTCCTTTCTTTCATTTTGTACACTCTATACTATACTAAAAAAATCAAATATGCCTAGTAGATTAAAGAGGAATAGATAAAAATAATCCATTCTTTACCTATACACGTAATCAAGTAACTTAAAACAGTAAAGAGCATAAAAAAGAGAAGCGACGATGTGTCAGCTTCTCCTTAAGAGTGTTTATACTTTTGTACGTTGTAAGCGAAGGGCATTGAGTACAACAGATACAGAACTAAATGCCATGGCAGCACCTGCAACCCATGGAGCTAGTAAGCCGATTGCGGCAATTGGAATTCCAATTGAGTTATAAGCGAGTGCCCAGAAGAGGTTCTGTTTAATGTTTCGAACAGTGGCACGACTCATTTTAACAGCTTGTACAACACGCATTAAGTCACCTTGCATAATTGTAATGTCAGCGGCTTCAATTGCTACGTCTGTTCCTGTTCCCATCGCAATCCCGATATCTGCCGTTGCAAGAGCAGGCGCATCGTTAATACCATCGCCAACCATTGCAACTTTTCCGTCTTTTTGAAGTCGTTTGATTTCATTTGCTTTACCAGCTGGTAATACATCTGATACGACTTCATCAATGCCAACTTCTTTAGCAATTGCTTGTGCAACAGCTTCTCTGTCACCTGTTAGCATAACGGTTTTAATACCTAAAGCATGCAATTCAGCCATTGCTTGTTTTGAAGTTTCTTTTACTTCATCTGCTACAGCAATCGTGGCTACATGTTGTCCGTTAATTGCACCGTACATAATCGTTTTTCCTTGTTCATCGAAATTTTCAATATCGTGAATTGTAATCATACGATTTTCAAGTAGACGTTGGTTTCCGACAATTACTTGTTTGCCTTCAATTGTTGCTTCAATACCATGACCTGAAATGGCTTGGAAATCCGTTGCAGCTTGAACTTTCATTGTTTCTTCGACATAGTGCACAATCGCTTGTGCTAAAGGATGTTCAGATGCTTTTTCAGCAGAAGCAATCAGCTGCATTACTTCTTCCTCATCATGTGAGCGATTCACATAGAAGTTTGTAACAACAGGTTGTCCTTTTGTAATGGTTCCTGTTTTATCGAAAACGATTGTATCAATTGTACGAGTTTGTTCCAGAGCTTCGGCAGTTTTGAAAAGAACACCCATTTCAGCCGCACGCCCTGAACCAGCCATAATGGATGTCGGTGTTGCGAGACCAAGTGCACATGGACAAGCAATAACGAGTACCGCAATGGTATGTTCAAGAGCTGTAATAAAGCTTGTATCGACAACCCAGTACGTAATGATGAATGTTAAAACAGCAATCCCGATCACAATCGGAACAAAAATCCCTGAGATTTGATCAGCAAGACGTTGAATAGGCGCTTTTGAACCCTGCGCTTCTTCTACGATTTTGATAATATTTGATAACACCGTTTTATTACCTGTATTCGTTGCTTTAATACGAAGTGTACCATTACTGTTAACAGTAGCAGCAAATACATTGGAACCACTGGTTTTATCTACAGGTAAACTTTCACCTGTTAACATGGATTCGTCTACAGCAGATGAACCTGATACTACTTCACCGTCTACGGGGATAGATGCACCGGGGCGAATGACTAAAATATCGCCTACTTGGACTTCTTTTGCAGGTACTTCGAGTAGCTCGCCGTCTTTTTCAATGAAGGCTGTTTTAGGTTGTAAGTTGAGTAATTTTTTGATTGCGTCAGAAGAATGACCTTTTGCACGCGCTTCAAATACTTTTCCAAGGAGTATTAATGTAATTAATACAGCACTCGTTTCAAAGTATAAATCGAGCATTTGTCCTTGTTCAATGGCTGCTTCATTTCGCAGAACAACATATACGCTGTAAAAGTAAGCAGCAGAAGTTCCGAGGACGATTAATACGTCCATATTGGCGCTCTTATTACGGAGTGCAAAGTATGCTCCTTTATAGAATTGCCAGCCGATACCAAACTGAACAACTGTTGCAAGTCCCCATTGTACATAAGGATTCATAAATAGTTCAGGTACATATAGGTGGGATGTAAAAGAAAAATGTGCGACCATTGTCCATAAAAGTGGTAAAGAGAAAATAATGGAGACAATGAGTTGTGTTGTTTTACGTTTGATTTCTTTTTGCTTATAGTCTGTACCTTCTTGTTCATCTTGATGAACAACAGCGTCATAGCCCAGTGATTGGATTTTCTGAATGACATCTTCAGCGCTCATATCGTTATGGATAACTACTTTACCTGTTTCGAGTGCCAAGTTAATATTAGCTTCGATACCATCCATCTTATTTAATCCACGCTCAATCCGGTTGGCACAAGCTGCACAGGTCATTCCTTGAATATCGAGATTAATTTCATTTGATTTACTCATTATGTCCAGCTCCTTTTATACCTATATGGGGTATATTTTTCTGTAAGGAATGGGCTGTCTTAATATAAGACAACCCAATATAAATTATTTTACAGTGTATCCTTCTTCTTCAATTGCAGCCTTCATATCTTCTACAGAGGCTTGTCTAGGGTTATACGTTACTTCAACTAATCCTTGATCCAATGTAACGCGTACAGTTTCGACACCATCAATGGCACCTACACTACTTTCAACTGCTTTTACGCAATGTCCACAAGACATTCCTTCAACATGTAATTGCATTTCTTCTGTCATATTCAAGCACTCCTTATTTTTTCATTAATTTTTGCATCGTAACGACTAATTCGTCTAGTATTTCTTCGTCACCATTTTGTAGGCGATCTTTGACACAACCTTTTAAATGTCCTTCAAATAATACTTTTGCAACAGAGTTTAGTGCAGATTGTGTTGCTGAGAGTTGTGTGATGATATCGTCACAATATACATCTTTTTCTACCATACCCTTAATTCCACGAATTTGACCTTCAATACGATTCAATCGCGTCACCAGATTTTTCTTAACATGTTCTGGGTGGTGGCTTTTACGCTCTTCATTATTTGTGTGACACTCAGGAACAGTTGTCATAAAGCATCGCTCCTTTACGTTCATTTGTATGGTTATACTTTAACATACCTAATGGGGGTATGTAAAATAGAAAGACTATTCCGGTGAGTTACGATATATATAACATAACATACGCTATAGGGGTATGCAAGAAAGTGAAATTAAAAGTTTAAAGTAGATAAAATAGTGGTAAGTATAAGATAAAATAGTGGTAAGTATAATTTGTATTCAAATTTTTTGTGAAATAAAATTGTAAATTTCTTGTAAAAAATTAAGATGTAACAATATTGATAAACAATTTAATGACAAAAGATGATATGATAGATGTAAGAAAAAAGCAAATAAAAAACCGTCAAGTATGAAACTTATTTTCTTGAAAATCGTTTTAATTCATGACAGCAAGGAGAGGTGTAAGAGTATGAAGAGAGAAGTAGATGTAACGAAAATTATTTCTAACTTATCCAAAATTGGTGTGAAGGCAACTGCAACGAAATCTCGTCTAGAATTACTTAAAGCACTCGCGCCGCCAAAAAACAAACCACAAACACATAACTAATTTGATGTGGTGCAAGGCACTTCAACTTAGTTTGTACATATGAAACAATCAATCAGGTATCCTTCTTTAAAAAAGGGTAGCTGGTTTTTTATTATGAAAAAAACCTGTGACGTTCACATTTGAAGTGTGAATCGTGCACAGGTTTTTAATTAATCTTCTTTTGTCGTAAACATGTAATCACCATTATCATTTTGAATAGCAGCCATAATACCTACGAGTAACATATTGGATACGAGTGAGCTACCACCATAACTTAGGAAAGGTAGTGTAATACCTGTTACAGGAAGAACCCCCATCGTCATCCCGACATTCTGGAAAATTTGGAATGTCAGCAAGCTGATAATTCCTGCAGTTAATAACGATGTATATTGTGACTTATTTGATAAGGCAATTTGTACAAATCGATAAAGTAATAAGAATAAAACGATCAATACGAATGAAGCACCGATGAAACCGACTTCTTCGCCAATATTAGCAAAAATAAAATCGGTATGTTTTTCAGGTATATAAACATTATTACCTGATAAACCTTTACCAAATTCTTGTCCAGAACCAATTGCTAAAATCCCTTTTTGTGTTTGATAAGCAGAGTCACCATAACTAAAAGGATCAAGCCAGCCACGAATACGTGACTGTTGGTGAGGAGATAATTTTGTCAAAAGGTTATTTTGGAAAAAATCATTCATAAAGATATAGATATAGGCAACAACTGAAACAATCGCAATCGGAACTGCTAAAACTGGGAATAGAATTTTCTTCGAGATATTTGAGAAAAACAGCATTGGGAAAATCATCGCAAAGTATAACATAATCATCCCAGTATCTGGCTGTTGATAGACAATTAATGATGGTGGTAATACAAGCAAACCGATTTTGCCGAGTAATAAGAAATCATGTTTGATTGATTTTACGGGATATCGTTCCGTATGTTTCACAATAATGTAAGCCGTCAAAATGAGTAAGGCGAACTTTAAAAATTCAGATGGCTGAAATGTCCCGACGAATGGAATTTGATACCAAGACTTTGCATTATTAATTGGTTTTGCGATACTTTCAGGTGCTACAATTAATAGTAGCAACATCACAAATGTGAAGATATACATACCAACACCGAGTGTTTTTAACTTATTAATATCGGTTTGGGCAATCACAATCATGACAATAATACCGACTACATAAAAAACAAGCTGTTTAATAACAAAACTTTTTGGGTCGCCGTACTGGTTTGAGCCTGCAACGGCTGTATAAATAAATGTACAACTGATTGCGCAGAGTACAATTAAAAGCGTCAAAATTTTCCCGTCCACTTTTATTTTCATTGAGCAAACTCCTAACTTATATTAAACTCCAAAGTTGAAAAGAATATGTATCTACCTTAAAATTCCACAACTTATAACAATTCAAACGAAAAATGTAAAATAACTTTTGGCGTACAATAACGCTTATTATTGTAACACGCTTCATACCAAAGATGTGACGAAAACAGATCACAAATGTTTCATATTTTCGTATTTCATTTTATAATAGATAATGGGGAGAGAGGTGATTGACTTGTCGAAAAAAATACGCACTGCAGATGATTATATGAGACATTTATATATACATACGAATGAATTGAATCAATTCGTTATTTTTAGTGGGTTGAATTTACAAGATTTCATTTTTTCAGTCGATCAGCTTGGAAATCTGCTGCTTTTAAAAAATATTCAAAATGCAGAAGAAGGTTCTTTTAATATGCATACGCGATTAGCTTTTGTTGAACAGAATGAGCTAACAAAATTTTCCAAGCAAATGAGTGATAAAAAAAGCGACTTGTGTTGGATCGATTTTTCCGATGAGAAAAAGTTAAATCTTTTAACACCACAAGAGCAAGCAGAATTATTATACATTGGGCATAAAAAAGAGCCGATTCGTTCACCATTTTATCATCAGCTACAAAATCGATTTGTTTATTTAGAATCAAAAAGCGAGAAGTTTACAAAAGTATATGTGCGCGATTTAGAAGAAGTCTCACAAATTGTAACAAGATGGTTCAATCATTTGATTCAGATGAAAGAACGTTCACTTTCATTTTGGAGAAGAAAGCCACTCTCACGTATCCCACATTATACGGCGACAGACTATGAACAAATTAGAGAAGATGCAAAAGATGGTATATTACTATCATTGTATCGTGTTGAGAAACCAAAAGTGGCCTATGTTTTAGAAGTTCGTAATGTAGCAGACATTCAATTCCCAGATGAAATTTGGGATGATTTAAATGCTATTTTAAAACATGATGCAACAACAACGATTCAAGCAAATATTCACTAATTAGCCTAGAGCATTCCAACGTCTTGAACGACTCGGGATGCTTTTTTGGTGAAAAAAATATGAAGAAGGATAACTTTTTACGTTTTTCTGCCCCAATAAATGTTGAGAGTGCTATGATAGAAATGTTATTTTGAAAGCTTGAAATTTGGGTATATGTTAAAAGGTTCATTCGTGCAACCTTCTAAAATAGAATACGTCTTGTAAAGTTCAAAGATTTTCAGATTCCAAATAAAAAGAAAATAATGGAGTATATGGAGGAAGTCAAAATGAAGAAAAAATTGGGTCTTTTATACGGTGGTCAATCAGCAGAGCATGAGGTGTCTTTATCAACAGCAAAAGCGGTGACACAAGCGCTAAATTATGATCAGTACGAAATCGTGCCAATTTATATTACGCGTGAAGGTGAATGGGTGAAAGGCGCTTATTTAACAGCACCTGTAGAAACAGTAGAAGCATTACAATTCAATCAAGGAAAAGATGCGCAACCACATGACATCTCAAGTTTCTTACTATCACAACAAGAGCGACCTTTTGATATTGTATTCCCACTACTACATGGTACATACGGAGAAGATGGCACAGTACAAGGATTTTTAGAAGTATTAAACATTCCTTATGTGGGGTGTGGTGTACTTGCTTCATCTGCTGGGATGGATAAAGTTGTTATGAAGCAACTATTTGAAATTGCAGGTCTTAAACAAGTTCCTTATGTGTATTTTATTCGTAAAGAATGGCAAAAATCACAGCAAGCACTTGTAAAAGAGATGGAAGAAAAATTAACGTATCCAATGTTTGTAAAACCAGCTAATCTGGGTTCAAGTGTCGGTGTTAATAAAGCTTCAAATCAACAAGAATTAATTGAGGCAATCGATGTAGCTTTCAAATATGATCGTAAAGTCATTATCGAAACAGGCGTGGTTGCACGTGAAGTAGAAATGGCCGTTCTAGGAAATGATGAACCAAAAGTATCTGTTCCAGGTGAAATCAAGCCTTTAACTGATTTCTATGACTATGATTCAAAATATAAAGATAGTAGTACAGAATTATTAATTCCAGCACCTGTTTCAGAAGTAGTTGAGCAAAAAATGACGGACATGGCAAAACGTGCCTTTAAAGTATTGGACGGAAGTGGTTTAGTACGTGCCGATTTCTTTGTAACAGCAGATGATGAAGTATTGATTAACGAAGTGAATACATTACCAGGTTTTACACCTGTAAGTATGTATCCGATTCTGTGGAAAAATACAGGTCTTTCATATCCAGAATTAATTGAAGCGCTAATCACACTTGGAATTGAGCGTTTTGAAGAGAAACAACAACTTCATTTTCAATAAGGTGGCGGAAGTAAAATGAAAAAAACAGTTCAACAAGTAGCTAACTGGTTACAACAAGAGGCTGTGAATGGTCAACAGGAATGGATTACAGGTGTGTCGATTAATACACGTACCTTACAACCAGGAGATTTATTCATTCCTTTTAAAGGTGAAAAAACGAACGGGCATCAGTATATTCAACAAGCAATTGAAGCAGGTGCAGCGGCGACACTTTGGCAAAAAGATGAACCAAATATGCCGACGAATATTCCTGTTATTTTAGTAGATGATGCAGAAGAAGCGTTACAGCAGATGGCGAAAGCGTATCGTGCAGAACATCAAGCAACTTTTATTGGTATTACAGGTTCCAATGGTAAGACTTCAACAAAGGACTTACTTGCTGGGACGCTTATGCCGTATTATAAAGTTCAAAAAACAGAGGGTAACTTTAATAATCAATTAGGTATGCCTCTTACTATTTTATCTTTAGACGAAGATACAGAATTTGCCATTTTAGAGATGGGTATGGATGGTTTTGGACAAATCGAGTTTTTAACGAAGCTTGCAAAGCCGCATCATGTCATCATTACAAATATTGGTGAAGCGCATATGGAGGCACTTGGCTCTCGTGCTGGTATTGCGAAAGCCAAGTTTGAAATCATTCAAGGGCTACAAGAAAATGGACGTTTATTTTTTGACGGCGACGAACCATTATTACAAGAATTAGTCGCACAAGAACAAGGACTACAAACGACGTCATTTGGTTTTGAAAGCACGAATGATTTATACGCAGATCAAATTGAAACGAATGAAGAAGGAAGTCAGTTTGAAGTGCATGGTTTATTAAATGGACAGTTTATGATTCCTGTACTCGGTAGCCATCAAGTGAAAAATACAGTAGCAGTTATGGGAGTAGCACATACAATCGGTTTGACAGACGATCAAATTCGCACTTCCTTAAAACAAGTATCCCTTACAAATATGCGTATGCAACTTGTAACATGCGGTCCTTTACTCTTCATCAATGATGCGTATAATGCAGCACCAACTTCAGTTCGTGCAGCACTTACGTTCATGTCTACAACTCAAATGCGTCCAAATAAATGGGTTGTACTTGGTGATATGTTAGAGCTTGGTGAACAAGAAGGACAATATCATCATGATTTAATCGAATCAATTGACTTTGATGAGATTCAAACAATTTGTTTATATGGCTCTCGTATGAAAGTTTTATATGAAGCAATTAAGATGCAATATCCAACTGTAGATGTTGTTTGGTCTGAACAAGCATATGAGCCAATTATTCAAAAAATTGAACAACAGGCTGATGAAAAAACGATGATTCTTTTAAAAGGCTCTCGTGGCATGGCGCTTGAGACAATTCTAAAGCACTTCCAATAACATACAGTGAGAAAACGACTAATGTGGGTATAGTACATTAGTCGTTTTTTTTAATGGAGGGAGCCTACTTGAAACGAGGAATATTGTTTATTCATGGATTTACGGGGAATACAACAGAAGTGCAACCGTTAGTCGACTATTTAATGGGAAAACGCTCCGAATGGACATGTTCAGTCGTAACATTAACAGGTCATGGTGAGGCACTCAATTTGAAAGGAGTTAGTTCTGAACATTGGTTTCGTGATGTTGAAAATGCTTATCGCCTACTTGAAAAACAAGTGGATGAAGTCATTGTCGTAGGTTTTTCAATGGGGGGATTGTTAGCACTCTACCTCGCTTTACGTTACCGTGTGAAAAAATTAATTCTTTTAAGTACAGCAGCAAAATTTGTGGATGTAAAAAAATTATTTCTCACATGTAAGGAACTGATCAAACAAAGAAAGCAGTTAACAACTGCACAGGCACGTTTTTTGCAAGCTGCCATCAACCAGACGCGTCATATGACGGTACCAACAATGAAACATTTTTTAAAAGTGGTACATACAGTCTTACCGTACCTACATCGAATTCACCAACCAACGATGATTATACAAGGTGAAAAAGATGGTGTTGTACCAAAGGAAGCGGCATCATTTTTATATGAGCAGATTCAATCGGTTGATAAGCAAATGTATTTTTCAAAAAGTGGTGAACATCATATTTGTTATAGTGACGATCAAAACGAGTGGTTTGAACGAGTATTTCAATTTATAATAGCCGATAAAAGAAATCAGAATATTATGCCTGATTGTAATTGATTGCATACAAGTCTATGTCGTGTTAGAATGATTAGAGCAATGGATACATTTTATATGAAGACTCTCCATACATTGATGAGAGAGTACTTTTTTTTTGAACATTACGGTCGATTCTATATTACCGTTAAAAAGCGTAGAATTGAACCGCTCGGCAAAGACCGGGCTTTATTTTATCTAAAGTTACTCTGCATTCCACAGAGATATAATAGTTAAGGAATTTTCCTAACATGAGGCTCGATTTGCCCTAGTTTTCATCTGAAAATGTAACCATTTGTCAAATTCAAACACGAAAAAGGAGAATGAGAAGTTTGACAAATTTTTCAGAACTAAATATTAGCGAATCAACATTAAAATCCCTAGAACGCATGGGATTCGAATCAGCAACACCAATCCAAGAAGGTACAATTCCACTAGCAATTGCAGGCAACGATATCATCGGACAAGCACAAACTGGTACTGGTAAAACAGTAGCATTTGGTGTACCACTAATCGAAAAAATTGACCCTAAAAATCAAGCAATTCAAGCATTAGTAATTGCCCCTACACGCGAATTAGCCATCCAATGCTCAGAAGAAATCTACAAAATTGGTCACGGTAAACGTGCTCGTATTCTTTCTGTATACGGTGGACAAGACATTAGCCGCCAAATTCGTGCATTAAAAAATAAACCACAAATTATCGTAGGTACTCCAGGACGTATTTTAGACCACATTAAACGTCGTACGCTTAAACTAGAAAACGTTGAAACGTTAGTATTAGATGAAGCAGACGAAATGTTAAACATGGGATTCATTGAGGATATCAATGCAATTCTTGAAAACGTACCGGCTGAGCGCCAAACACTTTTATTCTCAGCAACAATGCCTCCAGCAATTCGTAAAATTGCAGATACATTCATGACTGAGCCAGAAAGCGTAAAAATTAAAGCAAAAGAATTAACAGTGGATAACATTGAACAATTCTTCGTAAAAGCACAGGAACGCGAAAAATTCGACGTTCTATCTCGTTTATTAAACGTACACCAACCAGAACTTGCAATCGTATTTGGTCGTACAAAACGTCGTGTAGATGAATTATCTCACGCATTAAGCATTCGCGGTTACCTTGCTGAAGGTATTCACGGTGACTTATCTCAAGCAAAACGTCTTTCTGTATTACGTCAATTCAAAGAAAATAAAATTGATGTATTAGTAGCAACAGACGTAGCAGCTCGTGGTTTAGATATTTCAGGTGTAACACATGTTTACAACTTTGATATTCCACAAGATCCAGAATCATACGTTCACCGTATTGGTCGTACAGGTCGTGCTGGTAAATCAGGTATGGCAGTTACATTCGTAACACCTCGTGAAATGGGTTACTTACGTATCGTTGAAGAAACAACGAAAAAACGTATGACACCTTTAAAACCACCTACTGCTGATGAAGCTTTAGTAGGACAAAAGAAATTAGCTGTTGAACAATTACAAGAGTTAGTTAATAAAAATAATGCGAGTGGTTACCGCAGTATGGCTGAAGACTTATTAGCTACAAATGATGCAATTGATTTAGTTGCAGCAGCTCTTAAATCATTAACGAACGAGCCAGATGATACACCAATCCAAATTTCTGAAGAGCGTCCATTACCAATGCGTCGTGGCGGCGGAAATGGTGGCGGTTCACGTGGTGGACGTAGCGGCGGTGGATACCGTGGTGGTTCACGTAGTGGCGGTTCACGCGGTGGAGATCGTCGTGGTGGCTCACGTAGTGGCGGTGGAGATCGTCGCGGTGGTTCACGCGGTGAACGTTCTTCAAGCGAACGTCGTGATGGTGGTTCACGTGGCGGAGATCGTCGTCGTGATAACCGTGGTGGCGAACGTCGTCGTCGCTCAAGCGAAGATTAATCAACATATACAACTCATGAATGGCTTTCGAGCGATTCATGAGTTTTTTTATACATAAAAAAATGGAACGCTTTTTGTTATAATACGTATAATTAAGTAGATTCCAAATCTTTGGAAAAGGAGGCATATCTAAGGTGGATGAATTAAAATATCAAATTGATCCAAAAGGATTAACCGTTTGGCGAATTCATGCATGTATTTTTTCGGGCATTGCATTATTAATTACTGCTCTTATTTTTTTCTTAACGTATTATTTTGAATGGTATAAATGGATTCCATATACAGTTTTAGGGTTATGGGTAATTGAAGCTTTTTGTGGTATTTACTTATTTCCGAAAATTCGCTGGCAGCGCTGGCGTTATGAAGTGCGTGAACAAGAAATTGAAGTGCAATCAGGGTTGTTTGTAGTTGAGAGAACACTCGTACCGATGATTCGTGTACAGCATGTTGATACGGTGCAAGGACCGATTTTAAAGAAGTATAATTTAGCAGAAATTTCGATTTCAACTGCAGCAACTACACATACGATTCCTGCTTTACAAATGGAAGAAGCAGATGAATTACGAAGAAGAATTTCTAAATTAGCAAGGGTGGCTGAAGAAGATGTCTAATGAACAAGTTATGCGTCTACACCCTATTACAATCGCCATTAATTTTTTTAATGCGATTAAAACATTATTATTACCTGTTGTCATTTTTGTATTTAGCGCGAAATTAGAGCTTAGTTTAGACCCATCAGACGGTGAGAATTTTTATCCGACGCTTGCTTTACTTGGAGGAGCGATTCTCTTCTTATGCATTGTTTTTATATTTGCATGGATTAAATGGCGTAAATTTATTTATTGGTTTGAAGATGGCGAGTTGCGAATCGAATATGGTTTATTCGTAAAAAATAAACGGTATATTCCATTTGAACGCATTCAAACATTGAACTATAAAGAAGGGATTTTACATAGACCTTTTAAATTAGTACGTGTGGATGTTGAAACAGCTGGCGGTTCAGCAGATGCAGAAGTCAGTTTGACTGCGATTACCCGAGAGCAAGCCAGTCGAATTGAACTTGAAATGAAAAAAGCAAAACAAGAAGTGGTTGTAGCTGAGGATGGTACAATCGAAGATGTCGCTGAAATTCGTATTGAAAAAGAGTTTATCTATCAAATCAACACGAAGGAATTAATTTTATTAGCAACAACTTCGAGTAGTATGGGGATTTTATTCTCTGCTGTCGCTGCAATTGCTTCACAGTTTAATGATTTTATTCCGTACGAGCGCATTTACGGAGAGGTGCAGAATATTGTTCGTTTTGGAGTCCTCTTTATTATTTTAATTGTATTAGGGGCTATCTTATTATCATGGGCAGTAGCAATTCTCATTTCTTATTTTGTGAACTACGGTTTTAAACTTGAAAGAACAGAAGAACAGCTCTTTTTATCAAAGGGGCTTTTAGAGAAAAAGAGAACGACACTTCAAATGAATCGTGTACAAGGAATTCGTATAATCGAAAATCCAATTCGTCAATTATTTGGTTACTGTCGTGTCATTATTGATAGTGCAGGTGGTTCAGGCGATGAAAAAGAAGATCAAGTCGTCCTACTACCTTTCATAAAAAAGAAAAATGCAATTCGTATTTTACAAGAATTATTCCCCGAGTACGTTTGGGAAACAACGTATACAAAGGTGCCAAAGAAGTCTTTAATTCGTTATTTATTAAATCCAATCTATGTACCACTTATTCCAGTTGGATTCGTTAGTTATTACTTCTATCCATATGGTATGTGGAGTATTGTGCTGATTCCGCTTATACTGTTGCGTGCATATTGGCAGTATAAAACAGCTGGTTTTGCAGTAAATCATTTACAGTTAACGATTGTACATCGTTATTTCAGTAAAACAACATTTGTTGTGCAGAAGAATCGAATTCAATCGATGCGCGTAACACAGAGTTATTTTGCTGAGCGAAAAGACATTGCTTCATGCCATGTTCATATTATGTCGAGTACGACAGGTTTTACAGCACACCTGAAGCATTTTGATTTACAAGCGATCAGTCAACTATTTAAATGGTATCAACCGAATAAATAAAAAAATGAGAAGCAGCGAACAAGCTACTTCTCATTTTTTATTTTTCTCTAAAACGACGGATACGTTTTGGTGTAAATTGGAACATTCCCAAAATAAAACCGACAGCTAATCCAACTAAGTGAGCTGTAATATTAATGTTTGATTGGACGAATGTCATAATAACAGAAATTGCAACTAAAGGAATGATTAATTGTTTTAGTTGCGGTAAAATTTTGCGCGTGTGATATACCAATGCTAAGTAAGCGCCAAAAATACCAAAGATTGCACCGCTTGCACCAAGTGAAGCATAGTTTAGTGGCTCAACAACATAGGTTGCAACATTTGCAAGTAAACCTGAGATGAAATAGATGGAGAAGAATCGTAACTTACCGGCTAATTGCTCTAACTCAGGACCGAATACATATAAACCAAACATGTTGAAAAGTAAGTGTAAGAAGCCACCATGTAAAAACATGGCTGTAATAAGTCGCCAATACTCACCTTGAGAGATGGAATAATTATATGCGATACCAAGAGCATATAGATTGTTTCCTATACCTGGAATCAAACCGAGTAGATATACGACCAAGTTCATACCGATTAAAACAGAAATTACGGGGTACTTTTTAATATAAAGTGAAAGATTTTCAGTTCGATTAAACATTTTGTCACCTCATCGTGTAATATAAATATTATACATGGAACAGTTCGTAGAGAGAAGGGAGAAGCGAAGATGATTAAAGGAATTGGCTTGGATATAGTTGAAATTGCACGTATTCAAAAATCAAACGATCTAAGCCCTAAGTTTAAAATGCGTATTTTAACGGAGCGCGAAATGGCTATTTTTGAGCAATTAAAAACAAGAAGACAACTTGAGTTTTTAGCAGGACGTTTTTCAGCGAAAGAGGCTTATTCAAAAGCGAATGGTACAGGGTTAGGGCGAGATTGTAAGTTGCATGATATTGAAATCTTACCGAATGAAAAAGGACAACCCATTCTTTATTTTAAGCAACAAAAAGTAGATGGATTCGTCAGTATCACACATTCGAAAGAATATGCTGCTGCTCAAGTCGTTTTAATGGAAAAAAACTCACAATAAATGGTTATTTTCTGAAAAAGTAGGGTAAACAAAGAATGTTGGTATATACATTCTTTACCTTAGTATGAATAAAAAATAAAAAGAGGTAATGAACATGACACATTTTAGACCAACAACAGCTCGTGTTGATCTGACAGCTATACAAAAAAACATTGAAGGTTTGCGAAATCACCTACATACTGATGCGGAAATTATTGCAGTCGTAAAAGCAAATGCATATGGTCACGGAGATGTAGAAGTCTCAAAAGCAGCGATTGAAGCAGGCGTTACGATGTTAGCAGTTGCTACGCCAGATGAAGCTTTACACCTTAGAGAAGTGTTTTCAGAAACACCAATTTTAGTATTAGGTGCGGTACCTATTTCATTTATTCCATTTGCAGCGAAAGAGCATATTACACTAACAGTCTTTTCAATGGATTGGTTAGAAGCGGCGAGTGAACAATTTTCAACTTTAGACGTTCCTGTTAAAGTACATATGAAAATTGACAGTGGAATGGGACGTATTGGGGTACGAAATGAACATGAGATGCTTACACTATACCACGGTATTCAATCATCACCCCAGTTTGAACTTGATGGTATTTTCACGCACTTTGCAACGGCAGACGAGGAAGATTCTACATACTATGACCAACAAAAAGATGTGTTTATACACTTAGTCAATCAGTTACCAACCAAACCTCGTTTAGTTCATGCAGCGAATACAGCAGCTTCTTTATTAAAGAATCATGTAGAGTTTGATGCAGTCCGCTTTGGTATCTCTATGTATGGCTTACTACCTTCAACTTATGTAGGAGAACATCTACCTTTTACAATTCATCCAGCACTTCAACTTGAAACAGAGATTGTTCACGTGAAACAATTGAAAAAGGGTGAACACGTAGGATACGGTGCAACCTATGAAGCACAAGAAGACGGTGAATGGATTGCTACTTTGCCAATTGGTTATGCTGATGGTGTATTACGTGGTTTACAAGGGCAAGAAGTTCTTGTAGGCGGTATTCGCGTACCAATCGTAGGTAGAATTTGTATGGATCAGTTAATGATTCGATTACCGTTTCATTTCCCAGTAGGTGAGAAAGTTGTTTTAATTGGTAAACAAGAAAAAGAACAAATTACGATGCAAGAATGGGCAGATCGTCTTCATACAATTCCATATGAAATAGCATGTATACTGACTGCGCGCGTACCAAGAGTTTATTATAAATAATGATAAAAAAATGTTATAAATTTAGAGAAATCTATTTTTTTATGGCATAACTCTTAGAAAAGACCTTTCTTTTCTATTGCTAGAATGATAAGATTGTTCTAACATAGAAAATTTCGATATGATAAAAGGGAACTTTTTGGAGGTGCGAGCTGTGGTTCAAAACAGTATAAATGAAACGATTCTACCGAAATCATCAAATATAGTTACAGAGAACATCGAGCAAGCTTATCAACAATCTATTACATCTGAACAAAATTTATATGTACCAACAAAACGATATAAAAAGATGACTCATAAAAATGATATACGAGAAGCTATGGTTAAGGGATATACCGAAATGTCCCAAATTAACTTAACTATATGTAGTGAATGTCTACATTTAGAGTATGAAGCAGAACATATGGTGGAGCGACTCGTTTGCGGAGGATGACAATTTGAATGTAAAACGTGGAGACGTTTTTTTGCTGACTTATCACCTGTAGTGGGATCAGAACAAGGCGGTACTCGACCAGTTTTGGTAATCCAAAATGATATCGGGAATCGCTTTAGTCCTACAGTGATTATTGCAGCAATTACAGCGCAAATTCAAAAAGCAAAGTTACCAACCCATGTCGAAATTGATGCAAAGAAATACGGATTTGAGCGAGATTCAGTTATTTTGTTAGAACAACTACGGACAATCGATAAATCCCGTTTAACTGACAAAATTACACAACTCGATCAACCACTAATGAAAGAAGTAGAAGATGCTTTGGCTATTAGTTTGGGATTATTAAAATTTTAAAAGCTATACATAGAGCGAAAACATCAGGTTTTTTTAAAATCTGGTGTTTTTAATTTCTTAAAAATGGTAATAGTATTAGTGGTGCTTTCTCGATTTTTATAAAACAAGGAATAAAAAGTGAATAAATGTAAGATTTGAGATACAATTGCATATATAACAAATAGGGAGGGTTACTGATTGGAAAAAGCCACGATTCGATTTTTAAAAGAGCATTTACAAGAAGTTGAAGATGTTTGGCAAGAACAATTAAGAGCTGATGAGTCAGAGATGGCTACGGGTAGTCTTCAAGAAGAATTATTTGAAAAGACGCTAGAGCAAACGATGAGATACATCAGAAATTTTTTGAATCATTTAGATATCCAAAAATTTGTCCAAGAATTAGGAACACTTAATAGAACAGCTGTCCAATTATTTCCCTTTATCGAGGCTTTTGAAACGAGTACATATTATGTATTGCGGAATCAAAAAGATAAAAAGCCAGCAGAGTCAATGGAGATTTTGCAATATTTACGTAAAATAGTTCATTCTCTATCTATAGAATTATTAAAGTATGAACAAGAACGCTATAATAAAATTATTCATTTACAAAAAATTGCCTTACAGGAACTATCTACACCCATTATTCCTGTATTTGATCGCGTAATTGTCATTCCGATTATTGGTGCTATTGATAGGGATCGTGCAAAGCAAATTATGGAAAATGTTTTACATGCAGTTGTATCGAATAAATCAGAAGTTGTACTAATTGATATTACCGGTTTGCTAGTTCTTGATACAGTGGTAGCTCATCATTTAATAGAAGTCGTAAATGCTATTCATATTGTAGGTGGTAAAAGTATGTTAGTAGGAATCCGTCCTGAAATTGCGCAAACGATTGTCCAGTTAGGTGTTAATTTATCAGATGTCACGACATTGGGAACACTTCAAGAAGGAATAGAGAAAGCACTAGAAGAGACAAATCGATGCATTCGTGAGGTGATTCATTAATGGTGCTGAACATCCCAATTTTAAAATTACAAGATTGTCTAATTGTATCGATTCAATCAGAATTAGATGATCCTACAGCTATGCAATTTCAAACGGATCTTTTACAAAAGTTGAGTGAAGTAAAAGTTAGAGGAGTTGTAATTGACTTAAGTTGTATTGAATTTATTGATTCCTTTATTGCTCGTATTTTGGGCGACATTATTCGTATGACCTCTTTGATGGGAGCAAAAGTAACAATTACTGGTATTCAACCTAGTATAGCTATTACACTGGTGGAGTTAGGAATTTATTTGAAAGACGTCATTACAGCACTTGATTTAGAAGGTGGTCTTACGAAACTCCAGAAAGCACTGGGGGGCAGAAAGATATGAGTAAATCTTTTGTTGAAATATTAACAGAGTGGGATATTGTTGAGGCACGTCAGCTTGGAAGAAACGAAGCGAAGCGTATTGGATTTGGCGCGGTAGACCAGGCGCGTATTACGACTGCAATTAGTGAATTAGCACGAAATATTTATTTATATGCAGATAAAGGCCGAATACTGATTGAAACAATTGATATGAGCGGTACAAAAGGGATTAAAATTGTTGCACAAGATGAAGGACCAGGTATTGAAGATATTCGTCTTGTCATGCAAGACGGTTATTCAACTTCTCAAGGCCTAGGTGCTGGTTTGCCAGGTGTGCGCAGATTAATGGATGAATTTGACATTCAAACGACCGTCAATGAAGGAACAATTGTGAGAATCATTAAATGGCTCCGATGAGGAAGTGATGAGTGCATGACAAATGAAATAAAAAAACAGTACACAATGCTTCTAGGACAATATTTACAGTATCAAACTGAGCGTAATTTATATTTAGGCCAAAACTTTAGTAGGCGTTTGGTACAAAAAGACATTACACCAGAAGAAGTAATTAGTATTCATAAAGATTCTCTTGCGGAAATTTATGAAGGTAGTGAAGAGTTTACGGATGGTATGAAAAATGCTTTGGACTTTTTAACTGAATTTATGATTCAATATGGTTTAGCTTTACGTGAACATAAAATTTTGTTGAAGAACCAGGAAGAAATGGATCATGAACTAGAACTTGCTGCGAATGTTCAAAAGACAATGTTAAAAACGACGATTCCAACAATTGATGGTCTTTCTATCGGGAGTATCTCTGTTCCAGCTCGGAAAATGAATGGAGATTATATCTATTACCAAGGAGATTCCAAACGTTTTGTCGGAGTAGGTGTCGCGGATGTAGTAGGAAAAGGTATTCCGGCTGCACTTTGCATGTCTATGGTTAAGAATGGTTTAGATACACTTGGGCAGCCGAGTATCAGCCCCTCTTATGCTATGGATGTTTTAAATCGCATTGTAGAAAAAACTGTAGATGATAATATGTTCATTTCCATGTTTTATGGACGATATGATGTCGTGCAATCTACATTTACTTATTGCTCAGCTGGACATGAACCTGCATTATTGTATCGTGCAAAAGATGGTAAATTTATTGAACTAGAGTCTGAAGGTCTATTATTAGGCGTATTACCTGATGTTCATAACCAAGAGAGAAGTGTACAGTTGGCAAAAGGCGATATGGTAATTATTATGACAGATGGTGTAACTGAATGTAGGGTGGACGATCGATTTTTAGAAAAGTCTGAATTAACCGATTTGATTTTTAAACATAAAGACAAAATACCACAGCAATTAGCAGAGGCTATTTTCCATGAGATTGAAAAATTATCACACTTCCAAAATCTTGCAGATGACTTAACTTTTGTTGTATTGAAAAAAGAAGATGATTAGCCTATGTTTAAGATGTTTGAAAAAAAGGTATTCAGTATTAATAGACTGTTATAAAAAATTGGGGTGCTAAAATATGAATTTTAAAATAGAGATTAATAAAGAGGAAAATAAGGTGTTAAGTATGGTGAGTGGAGAAGTTGACGCTTTCACTGCTCCGAATTTAAGAGAAGAATTATTAGCTGTTGATATTCAAGAGGATATGCTAGTTGAATTGGATTTGTCAGAAGTAAGTTATATGGACAGTACAGGGCTAGGGGTCATTGTAGCTTTCTACAAAAATGTAACAGCAAATAAAGGAAAGCTTGTTTTGGTAGGACTATCTCAACGTTTACAAAGACTGTTTGACATTACAGGTCTTAGCGGAGTAATCCATATAGAGAAAGAAGGGGCTGTGAACGACCATGAGAGAATTTGATTATTTCGAAATGAGAGTACCATCGAAAACTCAATATGTTGGAATAACTAGATTGGCAATTTCAGGATTAGCAAACCGAATTGGTTTTTCTTACGATGACATTGAAGATATTAAGATTGCTTCAAGCGAAGCAATTACGAATGCAATTCAACACGCTTATCCAGAAGCAGAACAAGGTGAGGTAGTTGTTGGTTGTGCTATATATACTGATAAAATTGAAATTATGATTGCTGATTACGGTAAGAGCTTTGATTTTGAAGAAGTTAGAGAAAAAGTAGGACCTTACGACGAAGAAACAAATGCAGAATTTATAAGAGAAGGTGGCCTCGGCTTATTTTTAATCGAAAGCTTAATGGATGAAGTAAAAGTCTTAAATGACAACGGTGTTACAGTTTTCATGACAAAATATGTTGCACGAGAGCAGGTGAAGGAGCATGTGGAAACGGACACCTTCTAAATCTGCTTCTAAGGAACAAGTATTAGAATGGATCCAAAAGTATCAAGAAAATGAAGATGATGATGCACAAACGAATTTGGTATTACATTATCAATATTTAGTAGAGTCAATTGCGCGAAAATATTCCAATGGACGTTCCTATCATGATGATATTGTTCAAGTAGGTATGCTGGGTTTACTAGGAGCAATAAGACGTTTTGATCCAGACTTTGGAAGAAGTTTCGAAGCTTTTGCGGTGCCTACGATTATTGGTGAAATTAAGCGTTTCTTACGAGATAAAACTTGGGATGTTCATGTTCCTAGAAGAATCAAAGAATTAGGCCCAAGAATTAAATCGACCGTTGAATTACTAACAACTGAATTGCAGCGTTCGCCAAAAGTTTCAGAAGTTGCTGAACGATTAGAAGTAACAGAAGAAGAAGTGTTAGAAGCGATGGAGATGAGTCGAAGTTATCAAGCGCTTTCGATGGATCATTCAATCGAGTCTGATTCAGATGGTAGTACGGTTACATTATTCGATGTAGTTGGAAGAGAAGATGAAGAGTACGAAAAAACTAATCGAAGAATGATTGTAGCAGATGCAATGAGCGTCCTTTCAGAACGTGAAAAGCAAATCATTCAATTAACTTATTTAGAACAATTAAGTCAAAAAGAAGCTGGTGAAAGATTGGGGATATCTCAAATGCATGTTTCACGACTTCAAAGAAAGGCCATAAAAAAATTACAACAAGCAATTATTTCTTCTGGGGGTGTCTAATTATGCAGACAGAAGGTAGAAATAATTTTATGCATTATACAACGATGATTCGAGCTAAAAATGATGCTACTATTAGTGGTGATGCATTGACTGTTAAATTACTTGAAAACATTTGTATTTTAGCAATAGCAGATGGTCTGGGTAGCGGTACTGAAGCAAATGCTTCAGCTACCGTTGTTATTAAAGAATTAGAAGAAAATCCCGAATTAGAATTAAGTGAATTGCTTAGGCGTAGTGATTTAAAAATGTTAGGGTTACGCGGCGCTGTGGCTGCTGTCATGCGAGTTTGTTTTCAACGAAACCATATTCAATTTGCGAGTATTGGAAACATTTCTTGTTATATATTTCGACCTAGTGAAGGTAAGGTAATCTATCCGAGACAGATGAGAGGTTATCTTTCAGGACGGACTCAACATTTTGTTGTGCAAGCATTAGAGTATAAAAAAGGAGATTTTTTCTTATTACATACGGATGGGATAGAAATCACAGATATTCGAAGCCTACTTTTAGAGAATGAATTTATTAAATTGCAGCAAGTACAATCATCTTATTTAACCTTAAAAAACGATGATGCAAGTTTAATCGCAGCACGCCTATTCTAAGTAGAATAGGCTTTTTTTTATGTATTTTGATACACTACTAATATTGGAGGGATTCAAATGGAACGAGTAACTATGAATAAATTAATAGCACAAGAGTTAAATATTAAACTACAACAAGTGAATCAAGTAATTGAATTATTAGAAGAAGGAAATACAGTTCCTTTTATTGCACGTTATCGTAAAGAAGTAACCGGCTCTTTAGATGAAGTACAAATTAAAAATATAGAAGATCGTCATCATTACATTCAACAACTTGAACAAAGAAAAGAAGAAGTGGTGCGATTAATAGATGAGCAGCAAAAATTAACACCTGAACTTGAAAAATCAATACGTGATGCTACTGTGTTGAAGAAGGTAGAAGATTTATATCGTCCATACAAACAAAAACGAAAAACAAAGGCGACAGTCGCAAAAGCAAAAGGTCTAGAACCTTTTGCAGAATGGTTACTTACACAATCAAATGAATCACCTATTAAATATGCGGAGCAGTTTATAACTGAAGAGGTAGTGACAGTAGAAGATGCTTTGCAAGGAGCTTGTGATATTTTAGCAGAGCAGTTTGCAGATGAACCAACTATTCGTGAACAAATTCGAAAAATCACATGGCAAGATGGTGTGATTCGCACTACAGTAAAAGATGCTACTCAGGATGAAAAAAGCGTTTTTGAGATTTACTATAATTATGAAGAACCACTTAAAAAAGTAGTGCCACATCGTATTTTAGCGATGAATCGTGGTGAAAAAGAAGAAATTTTAAAAGTGGGCATACACGTAGAACCTGTAAAGATTCATACAGCTATGCGAAATAAATGGTTAAAACCAAAAACGTCACCAGCACATGTGTATTTAGAAGAAGTAATTGCAGATAGTTATAAAAGATTGCTTGCACCTTCTATTGAAAGAGAAGTAAGAAGTGAATTGACAGAGAGAGCCGAGAATCAAGCGATTCATATCTTCTCTGAAAATCTTCGTAACTTATTATTACAACCGCCAATGAAAGGTAAATATGTATTAGGTTTAGATCCTGCTTATCGTACAGGTTGTAAATTAGCAGTGGTAGATGATACAGGGAAGTTTTTAGACCTATCGGTAATTTATCCACATCCACCTAAAGCAAAACCAGAAGAAGCTAAAAATACATTACTTCAACTATTAAATAAATATCCGATTGATATTATTGCGATTGGTAATGGTACGGCATCACGTGAGTCAGAAGCATTCGTAGCAGAAGTATTAAAAGAAGCTTCAAGTAATACGGCATATGTCATTGTGAATGAGGCAGGAGCAAGTGTGTACTCTGCTTCTGAGGTAGCGCGTGACGAGTTCCCTGATTTACAAGTAGAGCAAAGAAGTGCGATTTCAATTGCGCGTCGTTTGCAAGATCCGTTAGCAGAACTGGTTAAGATTGAACCAAAGGCAGTTGGAGTAGGGCAGTATCAACATGATGTATCACAAAAGAAGCTAGTATCTTCTCTTGATTTTGTTGTCGAAACAGCTGTAAACCAAGTAGGTGTGGATGTCAATACAGCGTCTTCATCACTATTACAACATATTTCTGGGTTGTCAAAGACGGTAGCAGAGAACATTGTGCGTGTAAGAAGTGAACAAGGTAAATTTACTGCACGTACACAATTGAAGAAGATTCCACGTCTTGGTGCAAAAACGTATGAACAGGCGATTGGTTTTTTACGTATTTCAGATGCGAAAAACCCTTTAGACGGTACAGGGATTCATCCAGAGAGTTATGCATTAGCTAAATCTATTTTAGAAGTAGCAGGGCTAACAGTAAAACAGATTGGAACAAAAGAAGCCGAAGAAGCGATTTCACATTTTACAATCGCTGAACTATCAGAGCGTTTTAATGTGGGAGAGATTACGGTTAAAGATGTAATTGATATGTTAATGAAGCCATCGCGTGACCCGCGTGATGCTTTTCCGCAACCATTACTGAAGCAAGACGTTTTAAAAATGGAAGACTTAAAGGTAGGGATGGAGCTACAAGGGACTGTCCGAAATGTTGTAGACTTTGGTGCCTTCGTAGATATTGGTGTGAAGCAAGATGGTTTAGTTCATATTTCAAAATTGAAAAAAGGTTTTGTAAAACATCCTTTAGACGTTGTAGCACTTGGTGATATTGTAACTGTCTATGTAGATCAAGTAGATGAGAAAAAAGGACGCGTATCATTAACCATGATTGCGCCTGAAAAATAAGTTATACTATAGAGTAAGAATGAAGAAGGCTATATGCTTATTCATTCTTATTTTTTATGGAGGAAATGAATATGAATTATGAACAATTAACTTTGTGGGTACAAGAAGTTTCAATGACATACTTTAAAAAACCATTTCGACATCAAGCTGTATTTAATAAACGTCTTCGAACAACGGGAGGACGTTATTTATTACAAACACATAATATTGAGATTAATCCAAAGTATTTAGAGGTGTATGGAGAGGAAGAAGTAGAAGGAATCATTAAACACGAACTTTGTCATTATCATTTACATATAGAAGGAAAAGGGTATCGACATGGGGATATGGATTTTCAAATGTTAATGCAACAAACAGGTTCACCAAGATATTGTAGACCAATCACAGCATCGAAGTGGTTATATATTTGTGAAAGCTGTCATCAAAACTATCCTAGAATGAGAAAGATAAATACTCAAAAATACTGTTGTAGCAAGTGTTCGGGAAGAATCTATTTAAAAAAATAACTTTTTTTGAAAAAGTAGTTGACGTTTTGAAGAAAGCTCTTTATAATAGTAAAAGTCGACAAGGTGATACGCACTTGAACGACATCATATTACTCCGTTGTAGCTCAGTTGGTAGTAGCATCTGACTGTTAATCAGAGGGTCGCAGGTTCGAGTCCTGCCAACGGAGCCATGGCCCCTTGGTCAAGCGGTTAAGACACCGCCCTTTCACGGCGGTAACACGGGTTCGAATCCCGTAGGGGTCACCATTTAAATATTGGTCCGGTAGTTCAGCTGGTTAGAATGCCTGCCTGTCACGCAGGAGGTCGCGGGTTCGAGTCCCGTCCGGACCGCCATTTAAATTCAAATTAAATATTGGGGTATAGCCAAGCGGTAAGGCAACGGATTTTGATTCCGTCATGCCCTGGTTCGAATCCAGGTACCCCAGCCATTTTTATTTCACCACGAGTCATTAGCTCAGTTGGTAGAGCATCTGACTTTTAATCAGAGGGTCGCAGGTTCGAATCCTGCATGACTCACCATTTTCTTTTAAAAAGTTATTGACATATAACATTTCAGTTGATATGATATTCTAGTAACTCGAATTTGAAGATGCGGCCGTGGCGGAATGGCAGACGCGCTAGGTTGAGGGCCTAGTCGAGGTAACTCGGTGGAGGTTCAAGTCCTCTCGACCGCACCAAAACATTTTAAAACAATATAATTTATTTTATGCGCCCGTAGCTCAATTGGATAGAGCGTCTGACTACGGATCAGAAGGTTGTGGATTCGACTTCTGCCGGGCGCACCATATGCGGGTGTAGTTTAGTGGTAAAACCACAGCCTTCCAAGCTGTTGTCGGGAGTTCGATTCTCCTCACCCGCTC